>NZ_LMPN02000031.1:0-348226 GCF_001423865.2 Brevibacillus sp. Leaf182
GCAGAGGGTCGGCGGTTCGATCCCGTCAGCCTCCACCATTTTTATATGCGGTCGTGGCGGAATTGGCAGACGCGCTAGATTCAGGTTCTAGTGGTGGCAACACCGTGGAGGTTCAAGTCCTCTCGACCGCACCAAGCAAACCTTATATATGGCGGTCGTGGCGAAGGGGTTAACGCACCGGATTGTGGCTCCGGCACTCGTGGGTTCAAGTCCCATCGATCGCCCCATATATGTTCAAATGTAAAATGAAATAGCCCAGCGGTGGCTCCTGTACAGGAACTCCGGCTGGGCTTTCTTAGTTTCCGTCTACGTATGATCAATAGGCTGATAAAAATGAAGGCGATTGCCAAAAGGATCGGTCACGCTCACTTCAAGCGTTCCCCACGGCGTCTCTTCTAGACCGGGACGAGCGTACATGTATTCTTGACGCAACAGTGACTGATGAAAAAGCTCAATGTTCTCTACCTGTACTCGAATCGCTGAGCCAGGACAAGCATCCCCATGATGTCAGACAGATGAAGCGTGCATGATGGTGAGGAAATTTGCATGTACAAAGGAAAGTGATCCTCGTAACGATGCTCCCAATCAATTTGAAACCCTAGAAACTCCACATAAAACTCTCTTGCCTTCTCAACGTCAAACATGCGAAAAATAGGTGTTATGATCTGATTCATTTGCCAAGAAACCTCCTGATTGTATTGAGGGAGGCGAGGTGCACCCCTTCGTGAAAAATCGTTCGGACAAGCACTTGTGCAATCGTATGCATGCCGGATTCCGTTGCGGGAAATTCTTCTTCTAATCGATCCTTGTAAGCAGCTTGTATCTTCTGAGGTTGTTCTTGTAATAACGTGACGAGCACTTCAAGATTCGGTGGCGGTGTATCCCAGTCAGCAGGTTTTGTCCCGAAGTTGAACCATTCGTTAAAGCCAAGGGGGATTGGGATCGTTTCTTTTGTAAGGTGAGCGATCCATAAATATTGATCGAGATAGATGTGCCCCAGATTCCACAAGATATTGTTGGAGAAACCATCGGGAATGATGTTCGCATCTTCATCCGTCAAACCAGCGATTGCTTTTAACGTCTCCTGTCGATAATCCTCTAGCTGCTGGAAGAGCACCCTGTGCCGCTTTTCCATACATTTTCCCCCTTTTGAGTGGCAGTCTTAGGAAATAGATTCGAGTCAGATAAGCTACTTCCTTCTAGTAAGAAGGGGTGTACCAACAAAAAAAGCGTGCAGAACCAGCTCATCTGCACGCTTTTTTGTATGCTGTGTATGGGAAACGGCGCTACATTCTTTCCTGCTCGAGGGCGTGAGAAGGAGAGAATAGTTTCCGCCATTTTACTTGCGGTACACAAATGGCAGCGAGGATCATGAATACGCCACCCCATTGAGGGAGAGAGACAGTCTCTTGAAGCACGAAACTCGACAAGAGCACAACTGTAGGTAGCTCGACTGCACTTAAAATGGTAGCCAGTCCATTTCCGATCCGCGGCACACCAACAGCCAAACAGAAGATCGGGATGACCGAACCGAAGATTGCAACCAAAAGACCGAGCGGCAGCAAACCTTGGAGAAGCTGACCATTTACCAGGAAAGTCGGTGGATAAACGATCGAGAGCATCAGGGCAGCCATACTAATCGAAATCGCGCTTCGCAAGTATGGATCCATTCCAGGGAGAATTCGTCCGCTGAAGAAAATAACCAAGGCAAAGGTCGCGCCCGACATCAGACCAAAGATCAGTCCGACCATGTCTACACTCTGAATGCCGCTTTCACCCAGTCCGCTTGCAAGAACCGTCCCGATCCCAAGCATAACGAGAGACACCCATTTTTCAGCGGTCGGCCATTTGCGATCCACAATTGCCTCCAGTAAGACGCCGATCCAGGTAAACTGAAAGAGGAGAACGATGGCGAGCGATGCAGAGACCCGGCTAACAGCCTGATGGTAAAAAAGACTGGTTGAGGCCATCATGAGGCTGGCTGGTGCCAAAAGTAACAAATACTTGAACGAAAACCGTTGCTTGGAGAAAAAGATAGCCATGATCGTCATGATCAAGCCGCCAAAAATCAATTGGCTTCCGCTCATTTCAAATGGAGTAAAGCCGAGTTGAAAAGCATGCTTCATGAAGATTGAGAGTACACCGTAGCTGCACGCACCGAGTAAAACTAAAAAGATAGATCGCCAGCATGTCATAAGTAAAAGTTCCTTTCGTATGACTAAACTCGGAAGAATAATGACTATTGTACTACAGGTATAAAAGTGGTACAATAAAATTTTTGTCCACTCTTTAATGTGCTACTAAGGAAATTAGCTAGCTGCATGCATTGGTAATATGGTAACGGATGAAAGTGTAGGGAACACCTTATTCTTCGTGAGAATACATAGCTGTTTTTTTGTATTTCCGTTACACTACTCCATAGAGAAGAAGTTCAAAAAGTTGTCTATAGAGAAAGAGAAGGCGAAACACATGGAGGAGCAAGGATGAGACAGGGGATACTTTACGCAATTGTGGCGTATTTGGCTTGGGGGTTACTCCCGCTCTATTGGAAGCTGTTTCAGGCAATGGGGGCATGGGAGATACTCGCTCATCGAATCGTCTGGTCGATTATTTTTGTCGCAATCATTATTCAGGTAACGAAACGCTGGCGCAGTATGTGGCGAGCGGTTACTGGCTTTAAAATGTTCGGAGCATTAGCGATATGTTCACTGCTAATCAGCGCAAACTGGCTCATTTTTATATGGGCAGTAAATAACGATCAAGTCATGCAAACGAGTCTTGGCTATTACATGAATCCTCTCATCACCGTACTGCTCGGAGTCATTTTCTTAAAAGAAAAAATGCATGCTGGGCAATGGCTCGCGCTTATACTTGCGGCTTTCGGAGTCATGTTCATCACCTTCCAGTACGGTGAGATTCCATGGGTCTCTCTATCACTTGCCCTGACCTTTGCTTTTTACAGCTTGGCGAAAAAGCTCGTCCGGATGGAGGCGATGATCGGACTAGCGTGGGAGACGCTGTTTGTGGCCCCTATTGCTTTCGGCTATCTGCTGATGCTACAGGTCAATGGGACGGATACGATGACATCCTTGGCATGGTGGCAACTTCTATTGCTGACGTTGGCGGGGGTAGCTACTGCCATGCCGCTCTACTGGTTCGCCCAAGCAACGACTAGACTCCCACTTTCCGTTGTGGGCTTCATTCAATACGTGGCGCCTACGATATCGCTCCTATCAGCTGTTTTCTTGTTTGGAGAGCCTTTCACCCAAACACATCTCATCAGCTTTGGATTCATCTGGTCTGCGCTCATCGTATTTACGGTGTCTTCCGTTCGCATGAAACGAAAAGCTACTCCAATCAATCCCGAAGTCGCTCTCAAAAAACAAGCGTGATCATAAGAAAACTCCTGACCTGCCGAGGAAGACTCGGATACGGTCAGGAGTTTTTGTTTACAAGGACGTAATTAGCAAATCGCTTCGCCGTGCTTTTTCATGCGGTACGCACCGTGATTAGTAGGTCCTACATATTTATTGAGAGCAAACGAGTGGCGAATCGCTTCGGTAATAAATTCTTTGGCAACCGCTACTGCGTTGTGTACAGAGCTTCCTTTTGCCAATTCGGCACAGATTGCAGCCGAGAACGTGCAACCAGCACCATGAGTAAAGCTCGTTTCAAAGCGTTCTGATTCCAATACCTCGATCGTTTTTCCGTCATAGAAAACATCTACGGCATTGCCGCTTTGAAGCTTGCTGCCGCCTTTTACAACGACATAAGAGGTGCCGAAGTCGTGAATGCGTTTTGCCGCTTCCTTCATGTCATCGACACTTTTCAGGGCGCCCATTTGGCTGAGAATACCAGCTTCGAACAGGTTAGGAGTCGCAACTGTTGCATGCGGGAGCAAGACTTCACGCAGGCTGACTGCAATTTCTGGATGGAGTGCTTCATCTGCACCCTTACAGATCATCACAGGGTCAACGACAACATTTTTCAAATCGTATTGTTTTATTTTACGGGTAGCGAGGTCAACCAGTTCAGTGGTTCCGAGCATCCCTGTTTTTACAGCATCTACGCCAATTCCTGCGAGTACGGTTTCGATTTGTTTTTCCAGGATCGCAACATCGATCGGAAACACTTCGTGAAACCATTCGTTGTGTGGATCTTGGGCGACGATAACGGTGAGGGCGGTCATCCCGAAAACACCAAGCTCCTGAAACGTTTTGAGGTCTGCTTGCTGACCAGCTCCGCCGCTGGTGTCGGAACCTGCAATGGTGAGTGCTTTCTTCATGGTCATTGTGATTATCTCCCTTTGTATACCGCTGCACAATCGAAGCGGATCTATACTGTCATGCACTGTAATGCCTCTCTCTATATTAAAGAGGAAGAAATCGGTGCTGTCAATAATATCCCCAAAATATAAAAACCGCCTCCCATAACGGGTAAGCGGTTTATGTATGTGTGCATTTATGCTTGAGAAGCAGCGTGGTGAAAAGAGAAGCTGATGGTAGTGGACATGGACTTGGAACGTTTGGTTGCAAGCTGTTTGGCTTGCTTTGCTGCCTCAAACATACTGGGTGCCTTGATGATTTCAACCCATCTGCGTGTTGCTGTTTCAAATAAAAAGCGATAGATAGTCATCTTCTTCGACCCTCCATGGTTTGTTGACATCTACATTGTAATACGATTTGGGCCGGAAAAGGTTACATGGCTGTTACATATTTTTGAAGAAAAGATGGTTATTCTGTAAATCGTAAAATGTTTCCGAAAGAAGCGTTACGTTTTGCGAAATGTTACGTCTTTAGTATGTGGTGTTTACGAAAACTTCCATTTTGAAAGAACGAATGAGGTGCGACAAACTTATGGTCAATTCAACAGGAGAGCTGACGGTGACAGGGGTCAATCACAGCTACGGAACGGGGAAAATCAAAGTGCCCGTGCTGTTTGATATCAACCTTCATATCAACAAGGGAGAATTCGTGGCTTTGTGTGGCTCGTCGGGGTCAGGCAAGTCTACGCTCTTGAACTTGCTTGCAGGTTTGACCAAGCCGGAGGAAGGGAGTGTCATGGTTAGCGGAGCACAGATTTCCAGCTACAGCGAAAACGAACTATGCATGTTTCGCCGTAAAAATATGGGATTTATCTTCCAGTCATACAATCTGCTCCCAAATCTGACAGCGTTGGAAAACGTAGAACTTCCCTTGATTTTTGCAGGCGAAAGCAAGAAAAAACGTCGGGCAAAAGCAACGGAAATCCTCCACCGCGTAGGGCTGGAAGGTCGTATCGACCACAGACCCAATGAGCTCAGTGGTGGACAGCAGCAGCGTGTCAGTATCGCGAGAGCGCTCGTCAATCAGCCTGGCATTATCTTGGCGGATGAGCCAACGGGGAACCTGGACTCGAAGACAGAACAAGAGATTCTCCTATTAATGAGAGAAATGAACAAGGAAAATGGGACTACGTTCATCATCGTTACCCATGAGCAGGAAGTAGCGGAACAGTCCGACCGCGTCATTTATCTCCAGGACGGACGGGTTGTACAAAAAAGGACAAGACCAGCGTAGGCGAGGTTATGAGGTGAACAAACAGTGAAGGTAATGGATTCTTTTCGCATCGTCTGGAGGAATCTGTGGCGAATGAAGCTACGGACAGCCCTTACGTCGGTTGGTGTCATGATCGGGACGGCTGCAATCGTCGCGATGATGGCACTAAGTTTAGGGCTTAAGGAAAGTGCGGTAAAAAGCTTGGAGAACTTCGGGAACTTGACAGAGATGGACGTCGAGCCATTGCGTTGGTACGAGGAAAATGGCGAATGGATTGATGTTCCAGAGGATAAGGTCAAGAAGCTGAATATGCAAGCGGTGCAGGAATTAAAAAAGATTCCTGGCATTCAGGCCGTTATGCCGATAAAAGAATTACGAGAGCAAGCGAAGCTTAAGGTAGGTAGGCGAGAAGGTTACGTACAGCTTATTGGGGTGGATGTGAATGAGTCGGCTGCCTATCGCAAAAATGACATTGAAAAAGGAAGCTATCTGACAGGGGCCCCACAAGAGATCGTGGTTGCTTTCGATGTATCCAGAGAATTGCGCGACGTAGAAAAGGAAAAGCGCGAGGAACGGCGAAGAAAGGCCGGAGCTGGACGGCATGAAATGTCTCAGATGCCACCTCCTGATATAGGGGGCGGAGAAGCACTGTCCTTCAATCTCGTAGACAGAGCAGGGACTCTCATCTTGTCACGCGAATATCGCATCGACGATGAACCGAAATACGAGAAAAAAGAACTGCGTGTGAAGGTTGTCGGTCAATTAAAGAAGTCTGAAGAACGTAACTCGTCAGCCGCGGTTTATGTACCGATTAACGTTGTGAAAGAGCTGAACGAGTGGGTCACGCGCAGTCGAGGTGACGAAGTCGAAGAGGGAGCATCGCGCCGTTCACGCGATAAAGCCAAAAAGGATACCTTTGAATTTGACAGAATTACAGTCAAGGTAGAATCTCGTGAAAAAGTCGAGGGTGTAGTCAAAGCGTTGAAGGAAAATGGCTTTGAAGTATGGTCGCCTGCACGTGAGCTGGAAACCATCAATAACTTCTTCTTCGTGATTCAGATGGTCCTCGGAGGAATTGCAGCAATCTCCTTGCTCGTTGCAACCATTGGAATCGTCAATACGATGATCATGTCGATATTAGAGCGAACCAAAGAGATTGGGATCATGAAAGTAATCGGAGCCACTGTGTTGAATATTCGCTGGCTGTTCTTAATGGAATCAGGCTTTATTGGATTAATTGGTGGACTAGCTGGTCTTGGCATGGCGTGGGGAGCGGTTGAGCTCGTGAATTACTTCGGTGCGTCTGGCGGTCTCTTAGATAGTCTGAACATGGGCTACGGCGGTGGTGATCCAGAGGCTGAGCCAACAAAATTGGCGGTCATTCCGAGCTGGCTGGCACTCTTTGCGATCGGCTTCTCCTTTATTATTGGGGTGTTGGCGGGAATCTTCCCGGCGATCCGTGCGTCTCGTTTAAGTGCGCTGCAAGCGATTCGATCTGAATAAGTGATGAAATGTGAGGAACGTAATATGAACAAGAAAAAATGGATCATTATCGCCACGGTCGTGGCCGTTCTTGGAGGGGGAAGCTATTACGGCTATTCGTACTTCAAGGGCGAAGAGGTTACAGAAGAAAAGCCAGAAGAAAAACCGAACTTCCCGACAGCGCTCGTGGAACGTGGTGACGTTAAGAAAACGATCAACTCAGCAGGTACAGTGGAAGCGAAGGCGCGTGAGGAAGTCAAGCCAGAGCTCAGCGGCAAGGTGCAACGTGTGCTAGTCAAGGAAGGGCAATCCGTGAAAAAAGGCGATGTCTTGTTCACGATAGACAGCTCGGATGCACAGTTGGAAATCCAAAAGCTGGAGCTGGACATTTTAAAGGCGAAAAAAGAGCTAAGTGAAATTAAACAAAAGAAAGACAAGATCACGGCTACTAAAGAAGGAAAAGTGGTTGAGGTCCTTGTGGAAGAAGGGCAAGATGTAAGACCGGAGCAGGTAGTAGTCAAGCTGGCTAATACCGACTATCTGAAAATTATTGGGCAATTTACCCCCTATGAGTCTGAAAGATTCAGTGTAGGTCAAAAAGTGAAGGTATTCATTCCGACTTCCATGTACTTTGTGGATGGTGTCGTAACGGAAGTGGACAGAATTGGCGAAAAGGTAGAAGGAGCGGGCGGTATTCATAATGTCGAGGTTTTGGTCAAGAAGCCTGGCGCCATCTACGTTGGGGACAAGGGTGAGGTACAGTATACGGATGATAAGGGCCTCTTATATGTAAGCCGAAATCAGAAAGAATTCCAATTGCCAGATGAAATAGAAATTTTGGCGGGTACTCACGGAAAAATTGGCAAGGTAGACGTGAAAAAGGACGATGTAGTCAAAGTAGGGCAACAACTGTTCAAGATGGATATGGAAGCGTCAGGTATGGAACTGCTGGAAAAAGAGCTCGCACTAAAATCGTCCTTATTGAACATGGAGCAGAAAAAGCGTGAAATTGCGAAGAACCAGGTAACAGCGCCAATTAGCGGTGTCATCACCAAGCTGGGTGTAAAAGAAGGTGAAACGCCTGGATCAGAGCCTGCCGCCATTATTATGGACACGACTTCTGTTTACTTTGTGGCAGCCGTTGGAGAGCTCGATATTCCCGAGATTAAAATCGGACAAAATGTCGATGTTTACGTGTATGCGTTTGGTACGGAGCCGTTTAAAGGCAAAGTCATAGAGCTTCCAAAAGAAGGAAAAAAAGAAGACAAGGAAGTTCGGTTCGCGGTAAAAGTGGAACTGCTAGACAAGGCTGATTTTAAGCATGGGATGACGGGAGATAACGATATTATCGTTGCCCAAGCACAAAATGTCCTGCGCTTGCCAAGCAATGCGGTTGAAATTCTGGGGCCAGGTCAAGGAACGGTTATGGTGAAAGATCCGAGCACCGGAGATCCAATGCCGAAAGACGTAGAAATCGGTATTGAAGGATATGATTTTATTGAAATCAAAGGCGGCTTGAATGAGGGAGAAGAGGTTCTGGTGACCAACTCCGAAGGCATGTAAAAGCCAATATAGCGACAGCCCCGTTGCCACTGGCCAAAGCCCTAAGCAAACGGGGCTGTTTTTTTACACGCATACGCCTTTCAACGATTTGAACGTAATCGTAACGTTGCGGACATTTGCGACGTCAAACTATGTAAAGGATGGGAGATTGTACAGCCGTTTTCCTTTGCAAACTGATCAGCAACAGGTGCCATGGAGAGCTGTGCCACTGCAATAGCTCGGTCTGGAAGCGTATGGTGGAGCTGATACAGAGCGTCTTTAATCGCTTCTCTGTACGCTTCCTGCTTGTTTTCCATGAGCAGGGCAAAAGCATTTTCGACGATGGTTACTTGTACCTCCGGATGTAGGTTGTGGGAATGGGCGTGTTGCGCGAGACGCTCCATCGTAGGTCGAACAGTAGCGGGATTGGAGAACAGCAGAATTTGTGGCTCCGTATATCGTGCAAGCTCATGAAAAAATGGGCCATCGATTGTGAAGATGGGGACAGTGGCAGTTGCCTCATCCTCTGGTGTTACTAGTGCGGCATACTGCGTACAAGTGATTACAATTGCATCGACCGCGCAGCTCTGCATCCAGCTTAGTTGCTCACGTAATTTGGCATGCGATTGTTCCTTGGTATGGATAGGGGTTCCCGCGTTTTGCAGGAGTAAAGCTGGATCAACAAAATGAATGAGCTCTACGTCAAAGGCTGCGAACGCATCTGATAAGAGCGAAATATTCGAATAATGTCCATGGAGACAGGCAATACGAGTCATCGTGCAGCACCCCCGTGTAGTGTATCACTCTCTGATTTCTTATGGGCAAGGACGCGAATACGCTTGTAATCGAGCACCCAGTGACCCTCTTGAAACAGCGCAGGACGCAGGAAGTCAGTGACTTCCCTACAGACTTGCTGGATTTCATCTGCCGACAGTCCCGCAAAAAAAGGACTGCAAAAAGAATTCAGCCAATGCGAAAGCCCCAGGTCCCCATCAGACATGACTGTCGGACGGTCAAAATGGGAGGCAAGTACGACGTGGAAGCCTTGCTTCTCCAAAAGAGTCGTGTACTCTCCAATGCTGGGAAAATACCAAGGTGAGCACTCATCAGCAGATATTCCTTTTCGCGCCAATACAGTTCGTAATGCCTTTGTGATTTGTCCGCAATTGCCGTGTCCTCCAAATTCGGCAACAAAGCGTCCGCCGGGAGCAAGAGCCAACCAAATGGTTTCAACGACTTCGGCAGGACGTTTCATCCAGTGGAGTGCGGCATTGGAAAAGACAGCGTCGTAACGGACATGTGTACGATACGTATGCGCATCGGCTACTTCAAAGGCAAACTGTGGATATTTTTGGCGAGCAGCCTCAATCATGGCGGCAGAAAAATCGATTCCTGTCACATTTGCTCCTGCAAGTGATAGTTGAGCACACAGGTCGCCTGTTCCACAGCCTAAGTCAAGAATGCTTTCTCCAGGAGCCGGCTGTAGCCAGTCCACTAACTCTTTGCCGTATTCAGAAACGAAATTCATTTTGGCGTCGTATAGCCCGGCATTCCATTGATTGGTTCGAATCATCTGTATCCCTCCCTTTCTTCCTTTTTACCGACTTAAAAGACATAAGTCAAATCTATATAAATTATTAAATGGATAGTTTTTAACTATATCCAGTTTAGGAAAAAGCGTGCGAACATAAAGGATATAACACGGTTATTGTCGAATAAAATCAGTTGTTTCCATGCAAATACGTAAGACGAAAAAGTAGGAGGGCAGTTCGTGAAAAAATGGGTTGTAAAAGCACTACTTGTGTGTTTGGCAACTGGTACCTTTTTGTCAGGTGTGTCAGTACCGCCAGCCATGGGAGCCGGGGCAACAGCATCAATGAAAAAAAACAGCCAAGTATCTAAGCCAATCCGGAAGCAGCCTGTTCACGATATGGTTATCTTTAACGATTATCAGGTTGCGGGACTGGATTCAAAAGGTTGGAACTGGGTGAAGAATGATGAGTTTATTCTACCTCCGGAGACACCACTCGATATTGACGTGATACAGACTACATATGGAAATGGAACAAACCTAAGTCGAAAGCAAGTATATTTGGATGGTGTAGAATTAACGGAGTTTCAAATGGAGCAAAGCTCAAATCAAGCAGTGTTCAAATGGCAGGTACCGCGCTTCACAATTCCCTCAACGAAATTGTCTGCTGGCTCTCATACGTTGACCTTTGTAGTGACTGATGCCAATGCAAAGAGCAGTACGTTACACGTGAATTTTCAGGTAGAAGCACAAAATTATCCACGTATTTATAAGGGAGAAAAAGCAGAGGGAGAGCCTTTGGCGACAGGCGGGCAGATGACCATTTTCGGAAATATGGGGTCAACTGATTTTAACAGTTCTGTACCTGGTACGTGGAAGCTAACAAACAAGTCTACGAACCAAGAAATGAGATCTGTTCCTGCTACTGTGTTTTCAACAGGTACCTTGTTGACTGGTCAATACCAACTCCTTTTTCTACCTGATGATACCTCCATGTCGCCTTGGACTACGACGGTTCAGATTGGCATGGCGGAGCTTTATATGGGTACAGATGCGAGTGGTCAAAAACTGGCACCGGATCAGACTATTACTGCCCCGGAGTCATCAGGTAAGATTTCCTTGTATTCGGCATACCCAGGTCGATGGTCGGTGAACGGAACTGGACAAACGTTGACGAATGCGCAACATTTTGAAGTGGATATCCCGATGATGCTGGCGGGTATGACGATTTCTGTCACTTTTGAGCCAGATTCCAAGGAAAACAAAACGGATTCCTTATGGGGAGGTTCTACGTCGACTACGATTCACATACAAATTCCAGGTGCACCCAATGCTTGTGGTCCCACAAGCGGAGACGTCACGATGGATGTGTTGATGCAGCCAAACGAAAAATCGACACTCATGGTCGAGAAAGCAAACGTGTATTCATCAGACAATACAGTAAAGCTCTATCAAAACCCGGTTCATGTGATATGGCTGACTACAGCAGCAGAGCATATCGAATTCGGTAGTGAAGCTGATGACGAGGAAGGACCAGGAGTATGGGCAGTCGATAACGTCGTGGTCGATAGTGATAAATTGAATTGGGATCATACAGGCTTGTTACTGTCTGGCTATAAGCCAGGGCGTTACAAGGTAAACTATTACAGCAAAAGAGACCCTGCCAAGACATGGTGTGGTTACATACAGGTCATTGAGGATACGCCACCAATCCCAGCGTCCCAAAGTTGTGATCCAGGTGATTCAGGTATGGCTCCACCACAGGCGCCGATGTTCATGAGAGGAAAAGAGGGCAAGGAATTTCGAGATGGAGATCTTGTAACTGTGGAATCTGATAGCGATCTTGCTGAATTGGAAAACCTACAACTCATCTCGACGTATGCAGAGCGGACTGGGACGAAGAAAGTTAGAGAGAGCAGGAAGGCTTCCGCTTACCATATGCCCAAGTATGAGTGGAAATATGGAGAGAACGCCATCGGTGCTAGACAAGAGCATAGCAGTGCTACGATATCCTCAGAAAATCGGATCGAGATTTACTACGAAGGAAAAGAAATCACTGCCATTAAGCCTTCCAATCGAGATGGTGACACTGGTAACGGACTGGAATCACTTGATATCAGCAAGTATATTGATCGGCAGCAGCCCGGTAAATACGAGATCAAAATAACCAACATCCTTAGCAACAAGGCTTGCAAACTCGTTACAAGACAAAAAAGATCAGTCAAAAAAACAGACGTTGATGAGCGAAAAGAAACGATCACATTTACAGTCGAAGTGAAATAACGATTGACCCCCTTGCATTTTGGCATGGGGGTTTTCGACTACAAGGGGAGGAAGTCCTGTGACAAATGAACAGAAGGCGATCCTGGAAAAGTTCGGGTTTCGGATCGAAGGAGAGGAAGTGAAACATTTGAAGCTGGGAATCGTAAGAAATAAAAAAGAATTCGTCTGTCACGCCTCATCGGAAGCGTTGCAGGACTACATTAAGTCCATCTTGCGCAACCAATGTCAGTGGAGGCGAGGAGAATCTGAGTGAGCAGCCAGGGAGGTTATTGGGTTTGAGGGAGTCCAGGGAGACATTAGTTACGGCATTACGTGAAGTGGAGGCTTGGGAGAAGGATCAGAACGACTTGTGGTTCTGGGAAAAGCTTGGCAGACTTCCTTTTGTTCTGTTGGATCGGATTACGCCTGCATTCGTTCAAGAGAAGCTGGGAAAAGCCGTAGATGAAATGGCAGCTTTTCTTGAGACAGGTGGAACTTATTTGGTGCAGGATGAACCGATTTACAAGCGGTTTGGTAAACGGTTAGAGGGACAAGGCACATCTGTTATTGGCAAGGAGGAGATTGCCGCTGTACCGCTTACGATGATGAATGATGTCGCCATGGAGCTAAAGGATTCACGAGCGAATTTTGCCACGGTACAAGGTGCGACGACTGGCTTCGGAGGGATTTTTACCCTCGCGATCGATATCCCGTTATTAATGGGGACATCCCTAAAAGTATTACAAGAGATGGCTCTTGCCTATGGCTATCGACCTGAAGAGAAGAGGGAGCGGTTGTTCGTCGTCAAATGCTTGCAGTTTGCTTCCTCCGACATCGTAGGGAAAAAAGCGATACTCGCTGAGCTCTCTCGCTTTGATGATCCAAATGCACAGAGAGAGGTAATGGCGCAATTGCAGGGATGGCGTGAAGTCGTGGTAACGTACACAGAAAACTTTGGGTGGAAAAAGTTATTTCAAATGGTGCCCATTGCTGGTATTTTGTTCGGGGCGTATTTGAACCGCTCAACCGTACAGGATGTCGCCGAAGCGGGGATGATGCTGTACCGCAAACGGCGCATCCTGGAGCGGCTGCGTGAGAGCGAAAAGAGCGAGGAAATTACGGAGACCACTCCTCAACAGTAAGAGCGTAGAGGAGATGATCCTCCCATTCACCGTTAATTTGCAAATAGCGTAACGAAAGTCCTTCCTGGCGAAAACGGTTTTTTTCCAGGACGCGAATGGAAGCTTGGTTGCGAGGCATGACAGCAGCTTGTACCCTGTGTAGTTTAGCATCAGAAAATGCAAAATGAAGGGCGAGATTTACTGCGGATGTCGTATAACCTTTGCCATTGCATGACTGATCCATAAAGTAGCCAATCGTTGCATTTTGCCACGCGCCCCGCGCGACATTCGATAACGCTACACGTCCTATCATCTTTTTGGCTTCTCGGCTGAATACGCCGAAAGCATAGGCTGTGCCACGTTCAAAATCATTCTGTGCTTGTGAAATCTGTTCTTGCTGTCCTGGGAGGGTCAGAAAGGAAGAGGGGCGGATCGGTTCAAATGGTTGGAGAAAGTCATGATTACGCAGCCGAAGCTCTAGGAGCTCGGCTGCGTCTTGTTGTTGGAGAGGCCGTAAGAGAATCTCGTCCGTATGTAGTGTCATGAGATCAATCCTCCTTAAAAAGTTGGATTGATAGTATAGCATGTGCCAGAGTATTTGGGAAACATCAATTAGCCGAGCAATTCAGCAAACGATACCCCAAATGCTTTGCAAGCTTCCACTTCTTTTGCAGTAGGAGAAAGCTCGATTTTCAAACCTTCCAGAGGAGTTTCCGCACCACGCTCGCTCGCCTTTTTCAGCAAAATATCAACAGCTGCACCGACATGCTCGTAAGCGGAGTCGCAAGAGCCAAAAGCAACGACCTTTTTCCCGCTGAGGTCAATATCGTCCATTTCCTCATAAAAATCCAGGCATTCGTCTGGCAATTCGCCATCGCCCCATGTGTAGGCACCAAGCAAGATTCCGTCGTAAGCTTCTAGTTCTTTTGCGTTCGCATCCATTACTTCTTTTATCTCCAGCTCAGCACCAGTTGAACGAATACCTTCTGCAATTGCTTCAGCAATTTCCTGAGTATTCCCTGTCATGCTCGCGTATACCATCAAAATGCTCATAAAACGTAAAACCTCCATTTAGATAATGAGTATCATTCTCAGTAATAAAATAATGAAAATGAGAATCGTTGTCAATAACTTTTTTCTTATTGCCACGTTTCATTGATTTTGGTAGAGTTAAATAAAATTATAATAATGTACTCTAAATAGAGGTGCGCCGAAGAAGAGTAAGTCTTTTCGCAATCTGCCAGGGGGCAGGAGAAGGAAGAAAGGCTAAAGCGCCGAAGCTTATGCTATGCCCCTACGTAGCACAGGCTGGGGTGTCTCATGAAAAATGAACATCCTGTCACAAGGGACCTCAAGTCTTTTTGTGGAGCGCTATTTATGATTTGCTTATGTAGTATCAAGAGCAATGAGATAGCGAATGCACTCATTGCTTTTTTTGATTTACCATGCTGTTATTTTGAGGAGGATGTAACTATGAACATGATGGATGCTAACGAAATTATCGCGTTTATTCAAAAAAGCGAAAAGAAAACACCGGTGAAGGTATATGTGAAAGGGAACCTGGAGGGAATCGACTTCGGTGCGAGCTCCAAAGCCTTCATTACTGGTCCTACTGGTGTTGTTTTTGGTGAGTGGAAAGAGATTGAGCCAGTGCTTGCTGCTAACGCAGACAAAATTGAAGATTATGTAGTAGAAAGCGACCGCCGCAACTCCGCTATTCCATTGCTGGATACCAAAGGGATTCAAGCGCGTATTGAGCCAGGCGCAATTATTCGTGACCAAGTGACAATCGGTAACAATGCGGTCATCATGATGGGTGCTTCCATTAACATCGGTGCAGTGATCGGTGAAGGTACGATGATCGACATGAATGTTGTAGTAGGTGGACGTGGAACCATCGGGAAAAACTGCCACATCGGCGCGGGATCGGTTATTGCGGGCGTTATCGAGCCGCCATCTGCACAGCCAGTTGTTGTCGAGGATGATGTTGTCATCGGAGCAAATGCTGTCATTCTGGAAGGTGTACGCGTAGGAAAAGGTGCTGTGGTTGCAGCGGGTGCTGTCGTGATTGAAGATGTACCTCCATACGTAGTAGTTGCGGGAACGCCTGCACGCGTGATCAAGCAAATCGATGAAAAAACTCGTTCCAAGACAGAGATCAAGCAGGAGCTACGTCAACTGTAAGGGAGAGAGTGCACATGGACTGGCGTTCGCTCGATAAACAATATATCGTCTCCTCTTACAAAAGACTTCCGATTGCCATAGAAAAAGGCGAAGGAAATTACTTGTACGATACGAACGGGAAGAGCTATCTCGACTTGTTTACCGGACTCGCGGTAAACGTTCTGGGGCATTCTCATCCGCGAATTGTACAGGCTCTGCGTGAGCAGGGAGAGCGCTTCTTGCATATTTCCAATGTATTTCTAAACAAGCCGGCTATTCGTTTGGCTGAGCGTTTGGTTGGGAACAGCATTAGTGGAAAAGTGTTTTTCACCAACTCTGGTGCAGAGGCTACAGAGTCTGCGATCAAGCTGATTCACAAATGGACGAAAAACGAGGGGGCAGGCCGTGAAGGCATCGTTGTCTTACGCAACAGCTTTCACGGGCGAACACTCGGAGCAGTGCGTTTGACGAGGCAGGCTCACGTCTATCAAGACTTTCCTCAACCGGCTTTTCCAGTGTATGAACTGGATGTGGAGGATACGGAAGGATTGCGAGCGATTTGCCAGGAAGCAAAGCCCGCTGCGGTCCTTATGGAGCCAGTCTTGGGTTCCGGCGGTGTCGTGCCATTAACGGAAGCGTTCTTGCGAGAGGTAGCTGCGATCTGTGAACAAGAAGGTATGCTCTTTGTCATGGACGAGATCCAGACTGGAATGGGCAGAACAGGAAAGCTGTTTGCTTATGAGCATGCAGGCGTAACGCCAGACCTGATCCTTTTCGCCAAAGGCATAGGGGGAGGGCTTCCACTCGGCGGTGTCATCGCTGGTCCAAAGCTGATGAACCAGTTCAAACCGGGGGATCACGGAACGACGTTTGCACCATCACCACTGTCTGCTGCCCTGGGGAATGTCGTGTTGGACGAATTGCTTAATCCAGCCTTCATCGCTCACGTAGAAGAAGTGATTGCGTACCTGTGGTCGGGCTTGGAAGCGTTGCGAACGCGTCTTCCAGATCAGCTGCAATCCCTTCGCGGAAAAGGCTTAATGGTTGGAATTCCGCTCTCTTCCACCCCGGAGGAGGTAAGTCACTTGCAGCAAGCATTGCTTGACAAAGGAATTCTCGTTGACGTGACACAGAAAACCATTGTTCGTCTGCTTCCACCTCTGACGTTGACAAAAGCTGATGTGGACCGTTTCCTTGCTGTGTTTGAGGAACAATTAACAGCAAGAACAGGCACGAAAAAGGAGGCGTAGGCCATGACGACTTCCTTGTTTACACAAATTCGCCGAGACCTGCACCAAATACCGGAGCCAGGCTTCGCTGAAGTGAAGACGCAACAATACTTGCTCGACTATTTGAAAAAGCTGCCCCAAGAGCGAATCGAGATCAAAACGTGGCGGACAGGCATATTGGTCAAGCTGGCGGGAACAAAGCCAAAACGATTCATTGCCTGGCGGACGGATATGGATGGCCTACCGATTATAGAGGAAACGTCCTATCCGTTTCGCTCGCTTCATGAAGGGTACATGCATGCTTGCGGGCATGATATGCATATGGCAATTGCACTTGGCCTCCTGACGCATTTTACCGAGCATCCGATAGCAGATGATTTGCTGTTCCTCTTCCAGCCGGCAGAAGAAGGTCCTGGCGGTGCTGAGCCGATGATGGAAAGTGAAGAGTTTGCAGGATGGCGACCGGACTGCATTTTTGCCCTGCATATTGCGCCAGAATATCCAGTTGGTCATATTGCGACGAAGCCAGGAATCTTGTTTGCCAACACGTCTGAGTTGTACATTGACTTGGTAGGCAAAGGGGGGCATGCGGCCTTCCCGCACAAGGCGAACGACATGGTGGTTGCAGGAAGCCATCTTGTGACACAGCTTCAATCGATTATTTCGCGTAATATGGACCCATTGGATTCTGCCGTCGTTACGATTGGAAAGCTGGAGAGCGGGACGAAGCAGAACATCATCGCAGAGAAGTCCAGGCTAGAAGGGACCATCCGAACCTTTTCAATGGAATCGATGGCAATCGTCAAGAGCCGCATTGAATCTCTCGTAAAGGGAGTGGAAATAGGCTTTGATTGCCAGGCAACGATTGACTACGGGGTTGGCTACTGCCAGGTTTACAACGAGGAGCAGCTAACGACAGACTTCATGCAATGGGTACAGGAACAATGTGAAGATGTAACTCTCATCACCTGCAAAGAAGCCATGACTGGAGAAGACTTCGGTTACTTTTTGAAAGAAATTCCCGGCTTTTTGTTCTGGCTGGGAGTGCAAACGCCATATGGCTTGCACCATTCCAAATTGGAGCCGAACGAAGATGCGATCGAGGTTGCCGTTCGACTGGTCTCTCGGTATTTTACATGGCTTTCGCAACAGGAGTAGCAGGTGTCAGGAGCAAAAAAAGAGTGGCTGGAAAGCCGCTCTTTTTTCTGTGTCATTCCCAACCGTATTCTCGTCAAGAGTAAGGAGTAGTTACTAACATCTCTGTGCATAAGTCTTTCTTCCTAAGATTTTTGTGCTTGTGGATAATGTGGATATTGTTGAAAAAACTTATCAGGGCAGCACAACTATTTCCTTTTCCAAACGTATAAACTAGGGAGAAGAAATTCCGGAAAAACAAGCGCTGCCGCGCACACATACAGGAGGATTATTGACATGAAAAAAGCATGGTTATCGGCCTTGTTGGCGTTGACTGTAGCAGCAGGGGTGGGGAGCACTACTGCGCTGGGAGAGGGTGCGATGCGCGTATTTTTCGGCGCGGAAACCGTAGCGAGTGAAATGCCAGCATCCAAGGCCGAATCGGTAGAATCAATAGTGAACAAGCTTGGTGGTTTTGCTGATTACGATCAGCAATCTGGCAAATTGCAAGTGATTAAGCCAAACGTAAATATTATTGTGGTCGAAGGAATTCAGCAGACCCGCAATAAAAATGTCGTTTTTAGCAACCCTGTCAAAGGATACAGCGACAAAAATGTGCCTCGTACGTTTAACGTGTTCGTAGAGGTTGATGACGCGCCTGTAGCCAAAGACTTGCGCATGCAACTCGTGTTGGTCGGACCGGACGGCAAAGAAGTGTCTAAAGGGAAAGAATGGAAATACTCCACTCAAAATGCAAACAGCTTCTATTTTTCTGAGCCTTTTGTATCTACAAAACTCGAAGCATACGGCACTTATAAAGTACAAGTTCAAATGAAATCCGAGAAATTTACTTCTTATGTAACCGTGGGTGAAAATACATTTACAGTTGGGCGTTAAAAATTATGGCTTGGATGCGTTTCCACTTCGCATGTCCCCGTGCTATAATATAGGGAAAAGCCAATATGATTGGTGATAGCAAGTACATGAAAGAAAGGAACGATGGGAGCGAATGGAGACAAATCCCCCGCGATCGTCCACAGATGTAGAAGGCCCGAGTATACGCATTGCCTGGAAAGATGAGCAATCCATTCAGGCAGAGTGGAGCATGACGAAGGAGTTCGAGCAAGAAATAGAGCGAAAGTTTGCTATTCCGTTTGCTGAACTGCCTTTTGTCCTACGCCTTTTTGATGTGACGTACCGCAAAGAGATCCGAAATGATGGCACTGACCTTTATACTGATTTTGATATCAACCACCGTTCTTCCGAATGGATTTTGTACGGAGTGACGCAAGGATTGGAATATTGCGTCGATCTGGGAATTCGGATGGTGGACGGAAGGTTTTATTCGCTGTCCAGGTCTCAAATGATTTGATCAACGTGCTCAAGCAACGTACGACTGAGGCAACTGCATTTTTATACGAAACAGCCCCATTATCCGCGAGATTTGCTTGTGGCAATGGGGCTTTTGATTTATATTCGTACACTTATGGGTTCTCTCGCTGTTTGTCCAACAGTCGCAGGGCAACCGCTAAAACAGCCCATACTGGCATTGGTTCGTCTAACTTCTTTAGCCATTCGGGTGAGGTCAGCAAGCCCTCTTGTAACGCACGATTGCCCAGCTCCAATTTCCAGGGAGGAAACGATTGTGGCTCTTCTGGGGCGAATGGATCGTACTGAGACAAGTTGTACGTTTGAATGAGGCGCGTCAGCTTTTCTGCGTACGCAGGATCGGTAGCGTAGCCGGCTTCTTCTAAAGCCTGTGCGGCTTGTGCGGGAGTAGCTGCTGCCAGCACGTTTTTGTATGCGGGCTTACGTAAAAACTGGGCATGGTCTTCCATGGATTGCTGGTAATTTTCGTAAGCGCGGAACTGGGAGGTACGTGTGACTGTCTTTCCGTTTTCTACCTCTTTGCTTTCGATGGTGACAGAGCCGGCAGGTCCCGTTCCCTTCATTCCAAAGAGGTTGTACGAGAATGTCCCAGTGGCAGGGTCAACAGGTACTTTTTTACCCCAACCTGACTCGAGTATGGCTTGCGCTATGATAATGGAGGGGAATATACGATGGCTCTGATAAGACTTTCTGGCGTGGTCAGCAACCAACTGAATAAATCCTTGCGCATCCATAAGTACCCCCCTTTCCTCTTTTTGTTATTCGTATGAAAAAAAGAGGTCAGGGGGAATAGGCCTGAACATGAAAAAACAGTCGATATTTCTCGACTGTTTTTCCGTTTTTTGTTTATGGCTTTCGAGGTTGGAAGTATTGAATGCGCTTGTTGAAGAGGTGGAGCTCTGCTTTATAATCACGTGCCAAGTATCGACAGTATTCATTTGCCTTGTTTTTATCGCCGTGTGTCGCCGATTCAGGGAGGGACACTTGTATGTAGTGCTTCTCGGAACCGTTTTCATTTTTGCTCCCGACGCCAACAACGATAGCTTTGTACATGTTTGGATCTTTTCCTTTGAGAAGGAACCACGAGTTGACTCCTTCAGGGCGTTCTTCTAGGGTGTAAGGGAAAGCTGCGTCAGCATAGGTCCAGCCCAATTGCTTTCCTGTTTTTGAGGTCATGTCAACGTATCGCGTAAACTTGGCTTTCACGTCGTCAATACTTACAGATGCTGCGGTAGAACCATCAACGAAATAGATGTAGGCGGATTGAAGTTTCACGACTGCACTCACTCCTAGTACCGGTATTCTGTGCGTTAAGTGTAGCATTGTCTTCCACTCTTTGGCAATGAGGCAGTTGGCGACCGAAAACAATTGCGTGTTTTTTCTGAAAAGTGTAAAATATATATCATATTTATATGCCGTTAGATGAACGATAAAGAATCATGGAGGAATATACGCATGCAGGAGGCCTCAATTAGACACGTATTCGAAGCTTTAAACACCATGCGCGCCATCGATGTGGTGAACAAAGAAGACTGGGAGCGGGCAGCGAAGGAAGCCGAATTGGATTCCTCTGTACAGTTAAACATTCTCTGGATCATCTACTGTTATGAAGGTGTACGCGTCACGCAAATTGCAGATTGGACCTTCTGGCATCCCTCATCGATTGTCATTCATATCAAGAAATTAATGGAGAAAGGCATGGTGACGATCGAAAAGTCGGAGTTGGATGGGCGTGTGGTTCACGTATACCCGACTGAAAAAGGAAAAGAAGTATTGGAAGCCAGTCGAAGAAGTGTACCAGATATTTTTAGATTGACGTATGCATTGGAGAAAATGGAGGAACGATACAGTACAGCAGTAGTTGAACTGTTCTTTGAATGTCTCTCCTTTGTCGCGCAATCGTTGCATGGTGCAGAAAAAGTGAGATGGATTCAAGAAGGGGAAGACAGGGTCATTAACCCAACGCGTCTGGTAAATGATGCTGTTTGGGTGGCAAAAACGTGATTTTTCGCTTATACTAGTGAATAATCCGAATATTTCACGAAATTCGGAGGCCAAAATACTGTTGAGGAGGGATTGCTGATGGAGCACTACGACCACTTATACGACGTTTC
The DNA here is from genome assembly GCF_001423865.2 of Brevibacillus sp. Leaf182. NCBI lineage: Bacteria > Bacillati > Bacillota > Bacilli > Caryophanales > Paenibacillaceae > Brevibacillus > Brevibacillus sp. Leaf182. The sequence goes on from NZ_LMPN02000031.1 coordinate 21,505, forward strand.
GGAGAATGCTAATGTACGTTTCCTTGGATTTATTTCAGAGGGAACACGCTACGACTTTGGCATGGTTTTTACACACAAGTTTTATGGGAAGCCGTTGGTGATCTGTATGCAGACAGGGCAATCGACTCTTCTCAGTTCGGAAGATGCGGTGAATCCAGGATACCTGCAAAAAATTTTCAGGCTGGATTCAGAGAACGAGGCAGTCGCGCTTGCTGAGTTTTTCCAGGAACATTTACCATCCATTCCATTTGAAGAAAATCAGTATTAGGTAACGAGCAGAAGTTTATCTTCTGCTCGTTTTGGTTTTTTTCGTAAAATACGGCCTTCCGTTTTTTAGTATAATCGAAAGAAATCAGGCAGTAGGGGGAACAGGGAGAATGGGTGTACATAAATGGTCGGCCAAAAATTCTCGGGGAGCGATTGTTCTCGTCCATGGAACGGGAGAGCATCATGGGCGCTATAAGCATGTAGCGGCTTATTTTAATCAGGCGGGCTGGGACGTATATGCGGAAGATTTGCCAGGATGGGGGCGCTCTCCAGGGAGACGGGGGCATATTCAATCATTCGAAGACTATTTGTCCCGTGTACGTGAGTGGACGAGTACCGCGTTTGCCGATACGTTAGGAGAGAAGCCTGTATTGTTAATGGGGCATAGTCTGGGGGGGCTCATCGCGACTCGTTTTATTCAGACGGATGAACGGAGCAAAGAGCTGGCGGGGTTAATTCTCACATCACCATGCTTGAAACTGAAACTGACTGTACCGGCGTGGAAGGAGCAATTGGCACAATTTCTCGATCGGGTCTGGCCAACACTTGTCATGCCTAATGGAATCACTCCCGACATGGTTTCGCGTGACGAAGCTGTTCAGGCTGCTTACAAGAACGATCCGCTCAATTATTCCAAGGTAAGTGTCAGATGGTTCACAGAATTGAACCGTTCTATGGAAAAGGCGTGGGAGGAAAGAAATCGAATCAAGCATCCTGTCCTTGTTTTACAGGCTGGTGCTGATACATTGGTAGATGCGGATGCAGTGGAGCAGTTTACCGTGGGCCTTCCAGACAGACAAACGTTTGAACGATTCGCGGGCTTGCGGCATGAAATTTTGAATGAGCCTGAAAAGGAAGAAGTCTTGCAAAAAATCGTGAACTGGCTGAATGAGAATATTCCGCATTAATGTGACATACTAATTATCAACGAATGCATCTTGACTCCGAATGGTGTAGCATATTAAGATGAATGTAACATAACATTTACAGGGATATGTGAATCAATTGAATGCGGAGGGGACATAGATGGGAACTATCGTATGTCAGACTTGCGGAACCATCATCGAGCATTTTGAATGTAATTCAGTGAAAACGCTTTATGCCGTGTGCAACTGTGACTGCCGACCTGGTGAAAGACAGGAAAAAGAATAAAGATATAGTCAACAGGCCTATGTTGAGGCCTGTTTTTTTGACAACCTTTTTCGTATGGAGGATAATGGAGAAGTGTGAGAATCGTTGCAAAAGGAGGAATTGTGTCATGAAGCGACAACCGATACAGGGAATGCTGGCTGCTGCACTTTTGGTCACATCTCTGTGGAGCGGGACACCAGCGCTTGCTTACAGTATTGGTGATGAAGAAAAAATAGACGGTAGTCAGCCATCAATATCCTCAGATGGATATGATATAGCAAAAAAATATGCGGTATGGATTGTTGAGGGGGGGCAAAGAGTAACACTCTACAACCTCGCTAAAGGTAACCAGAACGAAATAGGTGACAAGGAATCTGAGAAGACAAATCCAAAGGTTGATGGAGATTACGTCGTATGGATGGATTCCCGTGATGGCGGCTCAGATGTCTATTTGTATGACATAGTGAAAGAGAAAGAAATCCGTTTGACAAGTGGTTCTGCTTCGGTCGATGGACTGGAGATTGCTGATAAAAATGTTGTTTGGACTGACAACGGCGATGTTTATCTACATAAAATTTCTACTGGAGATACAGAGATCGTATCAGCGAGTGGAAAAGCAAGCAACCCGGTGGTAAGCAGCGGTTATGTTGCTTGGGAAGATGATCGTAATGGCAATGATGACATTTATTACTATGACATCAAAGCAAAAGAGGAAAAGGCTGCCGTCATTGCTAAAGGGGATCAAGGCCGTCCTAGCATTTTCTCCGATCAAATCGTGTATGAGCACCAATCGGCTGGAGACCTTTATTCCTATTCCATCAGCAACGGTCGAATTAAGCAATTGACCGATGACAGCAACGAACAGCAAAACGTACATTTGTATCAAGAGGATTATGTCTACGCAGACAATAATGACTTGAAATATCGTGAGCTTGGCAAAAAGTCTGGTAAAAAGATCGCGAGCAATCTGTACGGGGAGACCGGACCGAAAATTTATGGCGATTTCGTCCTTTTCGCGAAAAAAGACAGTAACAAAAAGCTCCAACTCCACTTGTATGACCTGGACGAAAAGGAATTAGTTCCGATAGGTAATGCAGGCGGGGAACCAAAGGAGCCAAGTGCTCATGATCGATATGTAGCGTACGTCACCGAGTCTAAAAAAAATAATACGGTCGTATTCTACGATGTCGAAAATAAAAAAGGGAAAGTCGTCAGTAATCCAGAGCATGATTCTGTTCGCCCTGTTGTAAGCTCGCGTTATGTTGTCTGGTATGACGAGCATGAAGATGCACTCTTCTCCTACGATATTCGTAAGGATACGCAGAAGCAGATCACACATGAAGATGATGATCAAGAACCGAGTGAGAAGCTGTATGAGATTGACGGAGAGCGTCTGTTATGGGTGAATACTGCTGGCAGATCAGAAGTGATTATCACAGATCTATCGACTGGAAAGCATACGGAAGTTACGACGTTAAGAAAAGAACCATTAAGTGTTGATATTTACAAAAACTACGCTTCCTGGGTAGTGGAAGAAGGATCAAAGAGCGCAAGTATCGTTCTCTACGATATCGAAGAAGATGATGAGACTGAAATCCGCGATAACGTAAAAGTAGAGAAAGCAGAAGTCGGCGATGGCTTCGTTGTTTGGAGCGAAGATACAGGCGATTCCAAAACCGGTTGGGATTTGTACTATTACAACATCGACCGTCAAAGAGTCAATCCGTTGCTTCGTTATACGGATGGTGACCAGAAAAATCCACAGGCTTCACGCAATATGATTTTGTATGAAGAAAATCGTCTGTCCACAAAAGGCAAGGAATTTTACTATGAGCTGTATGATTTCGAAGAGGATTCCTATAGCGATATTGAGTGGGATGATGATGCGGAGATGCAAAATGTCCGCATCGGTGGAAATCGCGTTGTCTGGGTCGATAAGCGTGATAAAGATCCATATGTATACACGGTAGCCTTCGCTCCGGGCGATGATGATGACGAAGATGAAGAAGACGAAGACTGATTCTGCCTAATAGTCGTCAGGCTTTTATAAAAGAAAAACAGACGAAAGGAATTTTTTCGTCTGTTTTCTTTTATGTCCGGCATAAATACGGCTTCAAAAGTACGAGTGCTACGAGAAAGAAAATGACTGCGACATAAGCAGGCAAAAGATGAATAAAATCGACATACCCAACAGTAAAATGTATGCCTATGCCGGAAACAAAGCCTGGAATACCCGCTAAAAACAATGTCCACCAAATCCACGCTTCTCCTCTCCTGATACCCCAAAGACTGATCAGCAAGACAGCCAGGCCATTCGAAACTAGTGCCCCTCCAAAGCCAGCGCGGTCATGAGCAATGACCGGAATTAATCGCTCATTGTAAGACTGCAAGGTATCAGCAGACACACAGAGAAAAACGAGGTCAGAAGGAACGAAGACACCTGTGACGCCGATGATCGAAATGACGATACCAGCCCCTGTCAAACCAAATCCGATGATGACAAAGAGCAATTGTCCCCATAGAGCCATTCGCCAATCCCGATCGTTGTGAAGCTGAGGCGGTAGGCGAGTCAAATGAACCTTTGCAGGTGTTCGTAATGCGAGCAAAAACATGGGGAACAACACGAGCGCTAAAATCGCGTGCAAGTAATCGAAGTACCCGTATCCAATAAATAAAAAGAAGCTGGAAAATCCAACAGTACCGGAGATAAGCAAGATGGTCCGCGTCCAGTGAATATCTTTACGTAGGCCATGATAAGACAGTTGGCTGTACAAAATTCCTATGGATATCATCGTTCCTGCCAGACTAATCCGATCGTGTGACATAAAAGAGAGGATTTGCGCATTTAAGAGCGCAAGCTGGTCGGCAGACATCCCGAGGAAGCGTTCGTCGTAGGGGAGGACGACGGTTGTTGCGGCGATCATCCAAGCAAGTGCCCCACCGATCATCATGCCCACGCCCAACAAGATTCCCCATATCCAAGAAGGAAATAAAAAAGCAGATCGTTTTTCTTGAGGAGGGTCAGTGTCTGGTTGTGTTTGTAAAATAACTTCGTTAATTCGTTTTGGCAAGCCAGGGCCAGAATAGACCAAGCCACTGTGCAATTGCACAAAATTGGCACCTGCGGCAAGAAGGGTTAGAGCATCGTGTGGCTCCAGAATGCCGCCTGATCCAATGATAAGGGCATCTGACCACTGTTCCCGTGCCCAGGAGACAAATTTGACAGCTTGCTCGTGTGAACTCCTCCCCGTGATGTAAACAGAGTTATTCGCGCATGATGAATCTTCCTGAATCGTGCCTCCAGCGACAACTAGGCCGTTTAGTCCTGCTTCTTTTGCCGCGGTAAGAATCGGGAGTGCTTCCGCATCGGTCAAGCTCGGGGGGATCGCCAGCAAGAGTGGCATATCCGTATGGTTACGCAAACAGGAAAAATGTTCCTTCCACGCTGTATGGCTCCATTCGGGCTGTCCCATATTTGCCCGCGAATCAATAGTGAAAAACGAACAAAAACGCTCCAAACTGTCGATTAGCTCCTGAAGATCTTCTGTGGCTTCTCTCAGGCTGACTTTTGGTTGGCAGGCCAATCTGACTCCGAGAGGAATTTTGATGCCAGAAGCCCCCTCCAGGCGCCTCTGAAGGGTATATATACCATTATTTACCAGAGGACTCGAATAGTGGATATTCATCGCGGCAATGTCACGTTGAACGGTGCCGAGAGAATCAATCGGTTCTTTGGACACAGGTCCCAGCTCTAGAAACCCGAAGCCGAATTTGGACAGCGCTTTAATGGCGATGCAATCCAGGTCTAATCCGGCACCCAGCCCGACTGGAGTAGGAAACGTGACTGGACCAATTGTTTGGGAGAGCTGGGAGGGAGGCTCCATATGTCCCATCCATTCGATGATGAGCGAACCCCCCGGAATTTTTGCCAAAGTACCGATTGACTGCAAGGTAATAGACCGGGCCCGTTCGGGTGGCATGAGAAAGAGAAGTGGCCGAAACATCGTTTGATACGACCAGTCTGGCATGGCAGCATCGCCCACCTTTCCTGATTTTTCCCATTTCCATCTTATCTCAAAATGTTTGTATAAAAAATAAAAAAAGCTGCTCTCTCGTGAAAGAGGCAGCCGTTTTTCGGTTCAGATCGGTTAGCCAGAAATGGCGGTTTGTCTTTTTACGACTTTAATCGTTTTTAGTGTCTCATCTTCGGGGCCTTGTACAGGTAATCCGACTCGGATGTTTTCTTGAATGTACGCGATATTTTCCTCAGTGATGACCTCTCCAGGAAGGAAAATCGGGATGCCTGGAGGATACACCATGATAAACTCAGTGATGACTCGACCTGCTGCTTCCACCAACGGAATCGTCTCTGTTTCTGCATAGAATGCATCTCGAGGGGTTGTGGACAGCACAGGGATATTCGGCAATGAGATGGTAGGCTTATCTTCTGCTTGTACGTGCGAAAATTCAACAGACAGATCACGCAAGCCATTTACCAGCGTACGGATGGATTCTTCCGTATCTCCCGCAGTAACAAAGCAGAGGATGTTGTACAAATCGCTCATCTCTACTTCAATGTTGTACTTGTCACGCAGCCAGTTCTCGACTTCCCATCCAGTGATTCCGAGATCGCGTACGTGGATGAGGAGCTTAGTTGGGTCCATCGCAAAAGTCGCAGGCTTTCCAAGAATCTCCTTGCCAACGCAGTAGATGCGCGGAATTTCGTTAATCATATCACGTGCTTTTGCTGCCAGTTCCATCGCTTGATCCGCGAGCGTTTTCCCGTTAAGGGCCAGATGCTGACGCGCCATGTCCAAAGACGCGAGGAAGATGTAGGAAGTCGAAGTCGTCGTGAGCATACTCATGACCGTTTTCACCCGATCGACATCGACGAGCCCTTCCCGTACATTCAAGATCGACGTTTGGGTCAAAGAGCCACCCAGCTTGTGTACGCTGGTTGCTGCCATGTCGGCACCGGCTTGCATGGCCGAAATCGGCAGTTCCTCATGAAAATGAATATGCACACCATGAGCTTCGTCTACCAATACAGGAATTTCATAGTTATGCGCAGCCCGCACGATCTCGCGCAGGTCCCCTGCAATACCGAAGTACGTTGGGTTAATCACCAACAGGGCAGCAGCATCAGGATGAGCTTCCAATGCTTTTTGTACGGCCTTCACTGTGATCCCATGAGAAATACCCAGACGCTCGTCCATGGCAGGGTGAATAAAGATTGGGATTGCGCCAGCGAAAATAATCGCCGACATAATCGATTTGTGTACGTTACGCGGTACGATAATTTTGTCACCAGGACTGCATGTCGCCATAATCATTGCCATGATGGCACCGCTTGTACCTTGCACGGAAAAAAATGTATGGTCAGCGCCGAATGCCTCGGCTGCCAAATCTTGTGCTTCTTTGATCATTGCCTTCGGGTGATGCAAGTCATCCAATGGCGCAATGTTGATGAGGTCTATCGAAAGAGCGTTGTCCCCGATGAACTCGCGAAATGCCGGATGCATACCCATACCCTTCTTATGGCCCGGAATGTGAAATTGAATCGGGTTCCGGTTGGCGTGCTCCAACAACCCGCTGAACAAAGGAGTTTTCATTTGTCTCACTACGATCGCCTCACTTTACTAATCAAGAATAATAAGGGGAAAAACAAACAAATTGAGTATAGCAAAATAGGGGGGGAAAGCAAGCGAATTTTTATTCATGTCCGCGAGTGGTGGCAGGAGTTTGGCCTGTAAGCCGAGAAGGTCATTTACACGAGGTGATAATCAGGATGAAAACGAGAGTAACGGAGCTACTTCAAATTACATATCCGGTAGTTCAAGGTGGCTTGGCTTATTTGGCTTACGCAGACTTGGCTGCGGCCGTGTCAACTGCCGGGGGACTCGGACAAATTACGGCTATGTCCTTGCCATCGGCTGATGCACTGCGGGAGGAGATTCGCAAGGTCCGTGCATTGACGGATAAACCATTTGGTGTGAATTATGCAATTGGTCAACATGGTCGGCCGTATGAAGAAATGCTGGATGTGGCGATTGAAGAAGGAGTAACAGCAGTTTCGGTAACAGGAGGCAATCCAGAGCCGCTGCTGCGCAGACTCGATGGTCATCCCATCAAAAAGCTTGTCTTGGTTGCGTCTGCCCGCCAAGCACAAAAAGCAGAATCGATTGGTGCGGATGCTGTGATGGCTGTCGGTCAAGAAGGCGGGGGGCACCTGGGACGAGATGATATCGGGACGTTTGTTTTGATTCCGCGTGTGGTAGATTCCGTGAAAATTCCGGTATTGGCTAGCGGTGGCATCGGTGATGGTCGGGGAATTTTGGCAGCGCTTGCACTTGGTGCAGAAGGTGTAGAGATGGGGACGCGATTTATTGCGACGCAAGAATGTGTTCATGCGCATTCGGCCTACAAAGAGGCGTTGGTTGCTGGAACGGAGCACGATACCGCAGTTATCAAGCGCACACTGGGAACACCTGCGAGGGTCGTTCGCACACCAGGGTCTGATCACATTCTTCAATTGGAAAAAGAAGGAGCAGGCTACGAGCAGTTAAAGAGCCTTATCAGTGGAGCGAACAATTGCACATTTATTTATGAGGGCGACAGCCAGCGCGGCTTTGGTTGGGCTGGTCAGGTTATTGGATTGATTGATGATGTGCCAAGTGTCCAACAATTGTTTGACCGCATGTTTGGCGATGTGAACAAGTCGTTGGATCGATTGCGGTCTTTTTCTTAAAACAAAAGAACAGGCCTGCGTTTTTCAAATGAAAGCGGACCTGTTCTTTTGCATATAACTTAACTAAAGAAAGCGGGAGGCGGTCTATCCACGAGAGTTTCCTAATGAATAGAGCTTGCTCAACACGCCAAATGTTTCTTCGAGACGACCCACCAATGCTTCTCCGTCTGCAAGGATTGGATCATGACGGTCAATAGTAATTCCACAGAGCAATTCCGCTTTTTTTACCTGTGCCAGCCTGTCCACCAACTTTTTCACGCCAGCCGTGCCCAGCTCTTTTTGAGACGTGCTTGCTGGTTGCATATGATCGTAAGACCAGTGAAAATGCTCCGGAATCATCGCGATGACCTCATCTAAACGCTTGTTAAACGCATGACTGATCAGCTCTTTGGAAGGAGACTCGTAGATTACTGCGTACCAAACGAACAAATGTGTTCCCCACAAGCCGATTTGAAAGTGCGGGTGTTTTTTGTAACCGCGTTTATCATTAGCCCAGGCAACCCACGTATCAGCTGGTGGGTTCACCGTACGGCGTGCATGTTTTGCTATGTGCGTAAACATTTCATCCCCGGTTGCTACGGAGAGAAAAGGCGCAAAGTGCTGGCTGAGTACTTCGAATTTGGGACGGATATTGGTTTTGATCGCGTCCATCCGAGCATCCAGTCCATCAATGGCAAAAACATCAAAATCTTCTTGACGAAAGCCTGGAAACGTTGGCATGTAACAAACACCTCTTTTAAGCATCATCGAACCCCACTGGAAAGAAAAGGGCGATCGTCCCCGTCAAGGGAGCTTGGAATCCTCCATATGATATCATACCATCCAGGAAAAAAATACATGCCGAGTTTTATGAATAGCAAAACCAAAGCCTGAATAATATGATATACCACTCACTCCCTTGCGGCAAAAGTGATATCTGAGTATTCTGTCAACGGGAGGGGCCTGTAGAAGATGAATCTCGGCATGGAGTTGGAGTATTTTCATTTGGCAGTTTGGTTTGACCGCAAAACATTGCACGCGATGGTGCAGGCCCTGGTGGAAGCAGGGGTGAGCGTCACGTGGAAAGAATCTCCCGAGCAGTTTCACCTCCTCGTGAACACCACAGATGGCCGATCCGACTGGAAAATGCAGCGTTTAAACGGGTCCTATAAGCTGCACATTGCAGGCATTCCTGTCAATGATTCTCGGGTGGCACTCGTACTGTACCACTTCGTAGAGCGGGCAAAAGGGCATGCCATGATCAAGGTCACTTTTGAAGAGTGCGTCTTGCTGAAGCAAATCCAGTACGGAGAAGTTATCAGAATAGTGGAATTAAAAGGAGCTGAGAAAAAAGTGATCTATGAAAAATTTTGCAATGTAACGATGGATCAGGTAATTGCCGCGATGAAACGACGTGACTCGGAAGAACGCATCCCGGTGCTCCGTCTGGAGTTGGATTATGAACTGGCGACGTTGTATGACGCAATGCAAGCCAAAGACCAAAGTCAAATGAAGCAGTCCACAGAGCGATTAAAGCAGCTCCGTCGGGAAATGTTGCTTTTGGAAGCGTAGGCAGACTGGAGGATAGCCAAAGGACGATGAGTTTGACACAAACCAATACGGAATGAAAAAGCGACATCTCAAACAAATGAGGGTGTCGCTTTTTTTGGTTGCAAGTCGCTTATTAGTAATTGTTGTTTTTATAAAAGACTTGTTTGAATGGGAGGCCTGGCGGTTGTACAATAAAGAAGGTTTTTAACAGCATATTTACGCACACGCCGGAAAGGAAGAAAAGTTTTGGAAGCATTCCTATCACAAATCCCCAATGTAGCGATCCTGCTTTTAGCCGTCATCGCATTGACACTGATCCTGTTATGGATCGTGATTATGCAGTCTGTCCGGATTAGTCGATTGAGGAAATCAATCAACCGGATTATGACAGGGACGGGAGGAGCCAATCTCGAGGAAGGCTTGCACAGACTGCTGGATCAGGTAGAGGAAATGAAAAAGCAGCACAGTGATCAGCAGTTTGCCATCAATCGTCTGTCACAACGAATGGCAGCGCAATGCGGCAAAATAGCGATTATCCGTTACAATGCTTTCGGGGATGTCGGCAGTGATCTTAGCTTTTCGTTGGCGGTAACAGATGACGCTGGGAACGGCGTCGTGATCACCAGCATTTTTGGACGAGAAGAATCTCGTGTGTACGCCAAGCCGCTTGAGCAAGGGACATCGAGCTACCATTTGTCTGAAGAAGAACAGGCTGCGATCAAAAAAGCGATGACCTCAACCGCAGGGATATAAGTCCCTCTGAATTTCAATGAAACAGCAAGCATATGAATGAATCAGGGAGTTCTTTTCATTTCCCTGCGTCTGATTGCGGATATTCCGGTTTTTTGCTAAAATTCATCGCCATTTTCCTCAAGACTTTTGATGGCATCTGAGGTATAATAAAGATGTCAAAAATGGCTTTTTTGCGAAAAACAAAAAGTAGGTGATCCGCCTTCATTACCCAAATCGATTTTCGATTCGCGGGGCAAGGCCAGGTTCTACAGCGTTCTTTTGTTGACACTTAGCGTATCTCCTCTGATTTGGATAACTGTTCGGTCGTACTCGGCCCATGCAAACCAAAAGAATTGAGGAGATATTTATGGCACAGCGTTTAGCAACTAATTACGCCAAGGCCTATTTTACGGTGAATGAAGAAGAGCTGAACCAGTTCGTTTCGCTTTTCACCAATGAACACATTTCAGTCCAAGTCAAAGTGTGTGACAATGGCGATCGTGACGTAATCTTGAATGACAAGAACGGCGAAATTCAATTGAGTTTTTGTCGGGTTGGCAGCCGCTACTCATGCGACAGCTCGTATCTGATCCAAGATCGGCAACTGGCAAATGCAATGAGAAAAGCAATGAAAGCGTTCCGAGGCTATGGAATCGTCCACCGGATTTATGACGGCTTCACAATGGTGTATCACTACGATCAAGGATCGGTTGTGAGCATTCAGGAGCTAACCGGAGACGAGGAAGTGTCCATCTTTGAAAATAACTCTCTGCACATGACCAATGAGCTGGAGGCGTTGTTCCAGCAGGATGGCAGCGAGCAGGAGATTGAGTCCATACGCCAAGAAACGGACCGATGGCTGGATTTGCGTAATTGGGCAAAGAGAACTGCCCCGGAAAAACTTCCAGCAATTGATGTTCGATTAGCAACGTTATCGCGGCGGTTATATGAATTAGAAGTTTAGTGAAAAAAGGGTGCTCTGGGCGCCCTTTTTTATGTAAATAACAAAAAGCGGGTTTCCTCCTAACAAGAGGTTCCCGCTTTTGTTGTTTCTTGGTTCATTTTAGCGTAATTGTAATGGTTTGCTCATATTGTACCAAATTGCACCAGCGTGATCTGAACTGGAAACACCGTTGTTGAGGTATCCATGACTTTCATAGTAGCTAATCAAATTTTCCTTACAAGTAAGCGTGATCGTCTCACGACCGGACTCTCTTGCTGATGCTTCCAGGTGTGCGAGGAGCTTGGAGGCAATGCCGCGATTTTGAAAAGCGGGAGAAACCGCTAATCCTAAAATGGTTTGATGGCCGCCAGATGCCGGGTTTTCTTTGATCGTTTGAAAAAGATCATCGGTAATGAAGGTGGATTCGACGACGGGTCCATTGACCAAACCCGCAATGACCCCATCCGCTTCCGCTACAAAAAAGCTGTCAGGAATCAATCGAATACGCTTCTCAAATGCTTCCTGGGTCGCAGCCTCATCTGGTGAGAAGCAAAGGTGCTCGATGGCGATCAGTGCCGGCAAATCTTCTGCTGTGGCATTACGGATAGTAATCATTTCCTTTGCCATCCTCTCCATTCTGGTTCATTTCTGAAAGTGTACCATAACTCACAGCATGTGAAAGCCCACTTGTAGCAAGTGGTTGCTCTCCATCCTGTAGAATAGCCGTCAGCCTATTTATAGTGTTCTTAATAGATTATTGAAAAAGGGTATTGTCAAACTAGGCCGATGCATGGTATTGTTGTTTTCGTTGGAAACAGGATTAGGAACCAGGATTCACTTTAAAGGGTGGATAACAACGGAAACCGCCCCCGTTAGTGAATGACGCAGGTCCTAGCGATGTTTAACATTACACTCGTTAGGAAGGGGGAACCGAAAGATGGAATATTCGACTTTCGGAAGACACGTTGCTGTTGACACATGGGGAGTTCAGTTTGATTTGTTGAACGACGCAGAATTTTTGAAAAAGGAAATGATTGAGGCTGCTGAGGCATGCGGTGCTACGGTACTGAGTGTGCAAGCGAAGCAGTTTTCTCCTCAGGGTGCTACCGTACTGGTTCTTCTCTCGGAAAGCCACCTGTCCATTCATACGTATCCTGAGCGCGGCTTTGCTGCTCTGGATTGCTACACGTGTGGGGAAACCGTTGATCCGCAAATCGCCATCGACTACTTGGTATCCGTGCTGAAGCCGGAAAAAACTTACGCGAAGAAATTAGTTCGTGGTTTGGGTGAACTGCAAGTTGTTGAGCCAGAAATGAAACTGGTTGAAGCGACAAAGTAAGTATCAAATGGAAAAGTTTTCAAGAGGTGCGGGCTGATTCCGCACCTCTTTTATATGGAACTTCGATTCATATTTGTCATTATGGAGTGACAGTAGGAATTCTGCGGCCAATATCGTGGAGCAGAGAACGAAATTCCGTGGATGTATTGGTGATCTGGCTTTTCATGTCGGGTCTCACATCAACTTGATTGGTCCGATGCGTCGCTTCTTCATAAATATCTGCATGGATGGCACGAATCCGGTCAAATGTGGCTGTGTCGGATGCTACTTGGATCGAGAAGTTGGGAACGCGTGAACGAACGGCGGAGTGGACTTGCTGTTCGATTATGCGCGTTTGCTCAGGGCCAAAATTTTTCCGAACACGAATTCCGATGACAGCATCGGTGCCACTCACGAGAACAGTAGCACGTTCCACACCAGGAACGTCATCTGCGACCATGGTGAGCTGTTCAGCCAAATCCTGATTAAAACCGTTAACCGTATATCCGTTTCGATAATTGCGGGCATTGATTCCGCCAGTGTAGGCATGATAATCATGAGCGAGGCTTGTCCTAGCACCTGGGGCCTGCTGATAGGTGGTACTTTGTGTGTGCGCTTGATTTTTTGGATGGCTGCTCGAGCTTACGCATCCGGTCATCATGGTTGCAATCATAAGCAAGCCAACCAAACATTTCGGGCCGTACCGTTCCATACGTTTGCCACCTCCATTTTCCTTAGTATGACGAAATTAAAGTCTCTTACTCAGGAAGTGGCTCCCGTAAAAAACTGCCCATTGTGCCGCGTTTCACTACCTGTTAATATGGAAGGTATGCATAATAGAGGAGGTTCACATGAAGCGTCTTGACATACGCAACATTGCAATTATTGCCCACGTTGACCACGGAAAAACAACGCTGGTTGACAAACTTTTGATCCAATCGGGCACATTCCGCTCGAATCAACAGGTAGAAGAGAGAATGATGGACTCTAACGACCTGGAGCGCGAGCGTGGAATTACGATCCTGGCGAAAACCACTTCTGTTAAATACAAGGATTTCACAATTAACATCTTGGATACACCAGGCCATGCTGACTTCGGTGGCGAGGTTGAGCGTATTATGAGCATGGTGGATGGCGTTCTGTTGATCGTCGACGCCTTCGAAGGCTGTATGCCACAAACGCGCTTTGTATTGAAAAAAGCGCTGGAAGCAAAAGTTACCCCTATCGTTGTCGTGAACAAAGTTGACCGCGACAATGCACGTCCTCAAGAAGTTATCAACGAAGTGTATGACCTGTTCATCGATCTGGATGCGACGGAAGACCAGTTGGAATTCCCAATCGTTTATGCTTCCGGTCTGCAAGGGATTGCAGGACTTGAGCCAGACAAGCTGGAAGGCGACCTTCGCCCACTGTTTGACACCATCGTAGAGCATATGCCTGCTCCTGACGCAGACGAATCTGCTCCGCTCCAAATGCAAGTAACCATGCTGGATTACAACGACTTTTTGGGTCGTATCGGGATTGGCCGCATCTATCGCGGAACCATGAACCTGAATGAAATGGTATCTGTCACTACACGCGAAGGTGAAGTGAAAAAAGCACGGATTCAAAAGCTGTTCGGTTTCTCCGGATTGCAACGTGTTGAGCAAAAAACAGCACGAGCAGGAGATATTGTAGCGATTTCTGGTATTGACGATATCAACGTAGGGGAAACCGTTTGCCACGTTGACCATCCAGAGGCATTGCCACTCTTGAAAATTGACGAGCCTACCCTGCAAATGACGTTCCTTGTGAATAACAGCCCGTTTGCTGGTCGCGAAGGTAAGCACGTGACTTCCCGCAAGCTGCGTGATCGTCTGATGGCTGAGCTGGAGACAGATGTATCTCTGCGTGTAGATGAAACAGATTCGCCAGATGCGTATGTGGTTTCTGGACGCGGTGAATTGCACTTGTCCATCTTGGTAGAGAACATGCGTCGTGAAGGCTTTGAGCTGGGTGTGTCCAAGCCTGAGGTTATCATTCGTATGATCGATGGACAAAAAATGGAACCGGCTGAGCTGTTGATCATTGATGTGCCTGAGGAATACACAGGGGCAGTAATGGAGACATTGGGTCAACGTAAAGCCGAGATGGTTAACATGATCAACAACGGCTTCGGACAAGTTCGTCTGGAATTCATTATTCCATCCCGCGGTTTGATCGGATATCGTACAGAGTTCTTGACGATTACACGTGGTTACGGTATTCTCAACCACTCCTTCGACAGCTATCGTCCACTTGTACCAGGAGCGGTAGGAGGACGTCATGCAGGGGTACTTATTTCCCATGAGACAGGAACAGCTACCACGTATGGCTTGATGTCCGTAGAAGATCGCGGAACCATGTTCATTCACCCAGGTACAGAAGTATACGAAGGCATGATCGTGGGCGAGCACAACCGTGACAACGATCTTGTTGTTAACGTATGTAAAGAAAAGCATGCGACCAACGTACGTTCTGCGACCAAGGATGAGACTGTCAAAATGAAGGCTCCTCGCATGTTGTCCTTGGAAGAGGCACTGGAATATCTGAACGACGATGAGCTGTGCGAAGTAACACCTCAATCCGTTCGTCTGCGCAAAAAATATCTGAACAAATCAGATCGTGAGCGCTATGAGAAGCAAAGACGCTATGAAGCACAACCGCAAGCGTAAGATAGAAAGAAAAGAACGCCACTTGATCCTGTTGGGGATGAAGTGGCGTTTTTATTTGGGCTTGTCTTTGTCCTTACAACAGACTCTCAATATCAGGGATGAGTTCTTCCGGTTGAGTACGAGCACTGATGCGTTTTACGACATGACCGTCTTTATCCACGAGGAATTTGGCGAAGTTCCATTCGATATCGGAATGTTCCTCGCTCAGGGCATGCTCCTTCAAGTACTGATACAACGGGTGAGTACCAGGACCATTGACATCGATCTTTGCAAAAAGCGGGAAGGTCACGCCATAATTTCGATCGCAGAACGTTGCGATTTCTTCTTCTGTTCCTGGCTCTTGCCCAGCGAACTGGTTGCAAGGGAAGCCGAGAACGACGAGACCCTTATCCTGATAACGCGTGTACAGCTCCTGTAGCCCTTTGTATTGAGGAGTAAGGCCGCATTGGCTGGCGACGTTTACGATTAGCAGGACATGCCCTTTGAAGGCGGCTAATGTCTTTTCATCACCGGAAATCGTTTTGACGGCAATATCATACAAGCTCATCTTATTCCCACCTTTTTCTACTGACATATCCTCATCATAGCATGTACCGCGAAATTCATGCTAGCTACATGGAAGAGCCTACCGTTTTTTGACACAGAATCCACCACCTGATAAAGTAAGAAAGATAGCGTTTTCCTAAGAAAAAAGGAGTGACTATTCGTTTCATTCCGCCTATGAGGTGGTATGTGAAGCGGTAGGAGTTTCACCGCTTGAAGACAGGAGAGATAAGTGATGGACTGGATACAAATCGCATCAACCTATGTGCCAACGAATCCAGATCAGCTCACAGCATATGACAGCTTTCGCATGTGGGCTGATAAATATCGGGCTTGGATTTTGTTTGTGGAATTAATTATTGTCTATTATCTTGGCTTTGCTACCCGTATTCGTATGCCTATTTTGAAAAACGTGCTCTTGTACATCCTTTTATTTGCCGGAGCTCTCATTTTCGCTATTCTGGATGTGCAGCTTCCTGTGAAAAGTGCAATGATGGTGGCGATCGCGATTCTCGTGATTGTAAAGGTACGGATCAAGCCGGAGCAAACTGGGCGAAAGTGAGGAGAACCGCGTGAAGCGTGAAGATGCACTTTTTAATTGGCTGCAAATTCAAGTGGTTGCCGATGCGCGACCAGAAGACCGCTCTGCTTTGGATACAGCTGCTTTTTTCTTGCAATTGCTGCAAGAGGATCATCAAATGAGTGATATTGGCTATCGTCAGGAAGGCAGTTGGTACGTGCTATTTGGGAACGTTGACTCTCAGTCCATGGAAGTGCGATACCCTGCTGAATCAGTCGAAGCTTTATTAGTCGCGATTGAAAGTGAACCCAAGTACAACTGCAACTAACGGGACAAAGACTCCCCCTCTACTTGCCGAAATGATTCGGAAGTTGGGTGGAGTTTTTTTGTATCAAGCGTTTTTTATAGGTAATAAGACGCGGTTTCTTGGAAGATGCAACTTTTGAAAATGATTTCCCGTCAATATTCATGCCCCAAGCATGCAGGGGGATTTTGGCAGACTAGAAGGGGGAACTACCATTGAAAAAGTATATGACCAAGCCCGTATTAGCAGTGGTGACAGCGGCAGGTATTCTTGGCTGTTTGACGCCAATTTTTGCCGATGCAAGCTCGATTGCAAGTCCAAGTGCCACAAAGGTAGTCATGAACGACGAGGGTAAGCAAGTTACACGCTACAATCTGAAAGAACTTGCCCAAAATGATCCAACCACACTGAACATGCTCTTGAAAAATCAAGCGGATCACTTGTACATCATTGTAGAAGAAATCAACTTGAATACGAAGCTCCAAACGTTTATGGAAGAAAACAAAGCGGAATGGGAGCGTATCTACAACGAGTACTACAGCGATATTTGGCTGGAAGTGCGCTTGACAGACAACGATGAAGAAATCGTGAGCGTAAATGCCAAGACTGAAAATAACAAGGTGTACATAAAGGGGATTGTGACTTCGGATGTGACCAAGGTGGTTGTGAAAAAGCCGAATTCCGATATCATTGAAGTCGTTCCAACCGACGAGAACTCTTTCACAGTCAGCTTTGAAGCTCCTGATGCATCCTATGAGCCGTATGTAACCGTGAGTGCCTATGAAGGCAGCAAGCTGGTCGATAGCGAAAAGGTAAAGATTGTTCCAAAAGCAGAAGAAGATAAGGAAATGATCATCCATACGATGTCTGTATTGGATGCGAAGAAAAAGGAATTAAAAGTAAAAGGAATTGTCAAGCAGGGGGCAGACAAAGTAACTGTCACCTATAATGGCGTGAAAAAAGACGCAAGCGTGAAGAAGCTGTGGGATGGCGTAGGCAGCTTTACGGTTTCAGTAAAGGATGTACAAGCAGCAAAAGATCAAAAAGCCTTGATCGAGGTTTACGAGGATGGCAAGAAGGTTGATTCCGAATCCGTTCAGGTAGAAATTGTTAACGCTCCTGACAAGGATCAAGCAACCGAATATACCATCAAGGCGACTGCTGTAAACAATCCTGCCGCCAAGTCCATTCAGGTGAAGGGGACAGTAAGCGGCTGGAATAAAAAGGACGATACTGAATTGTTTGTGATCGCTCCAGACGGTCAGAAAAAAGAAATTGAACCGAATGACAAAGGTGAGTTTTCTTTGACGTTATCTTACAAGAATCGTTCCTTTAGCGCCAAATCGATTCAATTCGCATTGTATGAAGACGATAAGCTGGTTAAGAAAGCTGACGTTGCATTAAGCACAAAAGTCATTGTCGAGCCTGTGAAGCCAACAGACGAGGATGAAGACGACGATGATGACAAAAAGAAAAAAGAAAAAGGGAAGCAGAAAGATAAGCATCCCAACGGCAACGCGTATGGCTATTGGAAAAAGCACGACAAACATCATGATGACGATAATGATCAGGACGATGACGACGACGAAGATCATGACGACGACAGAGACTAGTCTCTAGCGTTAAGGTCGCTGCTTGTAAGTCTCGACGTACTCCACCAATTGTCTGATGTAATCCCCGAGAATGGGGATTGAAAGAAATTGCGTCAAGAGGGAGCCGAGGAAAGCCAAAACGATAGCAGTACCAATCGTCAATCCCAGACCCCGGGCAAGACCTGCGAGGAAATTGATCCAGAGCAGCTTGCGCGGGGCTGTGTAATTTTGGATCACGTCTGCTAGTCGAATATCTTCCAGGAACATTGCAATTTTATGCATCCGCTCATTTACCTTCCGAACTTCCTGAAGCTCTTCAAGAACTTGGTCAATTTGCTGCATGAGGCGGTCTGTAGGCGACAAGCTGTCCATCCCCTTCCATCATTCGGTATCGTTACCTACCAGTCTAGGGAAAAAGACAACCAGAATCAAGGTGGAGAGGAAACGTTTGCCTATCCGCTATGCGAAGGGTAAAATGAACGTACAAAACGTTTGTTAGGAGGCTTTGAAATGGCTGAAACTGTTTCCCAATCTCTTTCCGAAGATTTATTCCAGCTCTTGCAAAAGGAGCGTTTTGTTACCTTGGGCACAGTAGATCATGAGTCAGGGGCACCATCGCTCAGCTCCTTGTCCTGGACGTATGCTGTCAGCGCCGATACGATTCGTTTTGCCGTGGATAATCGCTCACGTATTTTGGCTAATATTGCGAAGGAACCGCAAGTTGTCCTGCATTTGATCGGTGCCGGCTCATCTTTTGCCATTAATGGTCGTGCCACCGTCAAAACAGACCGACTGGAAGGTGTTCCGCTCAAGCTGGCCATGGCAGAAATCAAAATTGAGGCCGTTCGTGATATTATGTTTTATGGTTCCCGTATTTCCGTAGAACCACAATATGAAAAGACGTATGACAAAAACGCGGCAGCGAAGCTGGACAATCAAGTTATGACCGCCTTGAAAGATGCAAATTAACGGGTGGAAATAAATTGTTGACAAGAATCCTGCCGATCCTTTAGTATTAGGTTCAATCGAATTGAATAGCAATCTTCTTATCCAGAGCGGCGGAGGGACTGGCCCGATGATGCCCGGCAACCAATCACCTGTATATTAACAGGGAGATAATGGTGCTAATTCCTGCAGAGTTATCAAACTCTGAAAGATGAGAAGGATTTGCTTACGGCGACGTAAACAAAGCCTTCTTTCAGAGGAAAGAGGGCTTTTTTGATGCCCTCGTACACTATTGGAGGGAGAGAAACAGACATGAAATTGGAAACAAAGTTGATTCAGGCGGGAGTAGGCAGAGACGAAAAAACAGGGGCGGTGAGCTTTCCTGTTTACTATGCAACGGCTTATCGCCATCCTGCCTTGGGCCAGAGCACTGGATATGATTATACACGCACAGCTAATCCTACTCGCACCATATTGGAGGAGACCATCGCTGAAGCGGAATCAGGGGATGCAGGATTCGCTTGCGCCTCAGGAATGGCTGCTGTTCATACTGTCATGGGCTTGTTTTCCCAAGGGGATCATCTGATCGTTTCACTCGATCTGTACGGGGGAACCTATCGATTGTTCGAGCAAGTGCTCTCTCGCTACGGTCTGACGTTTTCATACGTGGATTTGCGTGACATAGGTGCACTCAAAAATGCGATTCTTCCAAATACAAAGGCCATCTTCGTTGAGACACCAACCAATCCGCTCATGCAGATTACCGATATTCGAGCAGTAACGCAATTGGCGAAGCAGCACGGGCTCCTCACGATTGTAGACAACACATTCTTAACCCCGTATTGTCAACGCCCACTAGAGCTTGGTGCAGATATCGTCTTACATAGTGCGACCAAGTATTTGGCAGGACATAATGATGTGCTGGCTGGACTCATCGTCACAAAGGGGGGAGAGTTGTCGGAAAAAATCCGGTTTTTGCACAATTCAATCGGTGCAGTGCTCGGACCACAAGATTGTTGGCTGCTCGTTCGCGGGATGAAAACATTGGCATTGCGGATGGAGCGCCATCAATCCAATGCCTTGATTGTAGCGGAAAAGCTGCGTGAGCATCCAGCAGTTGCGGAGGTGTTTTATCCAGGTCTGCCCGAGCATCCGGGGCATGAGATCCAGGTGAATCAAGCGACTGGGCATAGTGGGATGGTATCGTTCCGTGTACGTGATGCAGAGCAGGTGGGATTGTTTTTGCAAAATCTGCAAATTGTGTCCTTTGCCGAAAGTCTGGGTGGCGTCGAGTCATTGTGTACGTATCCGGCGACGCAGACTCACGCCGATATCCCGCAAGAAGTACGAGAGCATGTCGGTGTTTGTGATCGATTGTTGCGACTGTCGGTTGGCATCGAGCATCCAGATGATGTCGTAGCCGATTTGTTTCAGGCATTGAATGCTAGTTTGGTCGTAGGGGGGAGTGTACGATGAATTTTGCAACCAAGCTCCTCCACGGTTCAACTTGCATTGACCCGTTCACAGGTGCGTCGTCGGTTCCGATTTATCAGGCTTCCACGTTTCATCAGGCTGATATCGATCAGCCAGGTACATTTGATTATGCCAGATCAGGCAATCCGACCAGGCAGGCTTTGGAGGAAGCCATTGCGTCTCTGGAGGGAGGCGCACGCGGTTTCGCGTTCTCATCTGGCATGGCTGCCATTTCCAGCGTGTTCATGTTGTTTTCAGCTGGAGACCATGTTGTAGTGGCGGAAGATGTATACGGTGGCACGTTTCGGTTTTTGACAAAGGTATTGTCGAGAATGGGCATCTCCGTTACGTTCGTGGATGCAACAGATACAGAAGCCGTTCGTGCGGCCATTACACCGGCGACGAAAGGGGTATACCTGGAGAGTCCCTCCAATCCCACCTTAAAGGTGACAGACATTGCAGCAGTTTCTCGTATCGCAAAGGAGCACAACTTGCTCGTCATAGTCGATAATACGTTTCTTACCCCGTATTACCAGCGGCCATTAGAGCTTGGCGCGGATGTGGTCATTCATAGTGCAACGAAGTTTATCGGAGGGCATAGCGACGTCGTGGCAGGTCTGGCTGTAACCAGAGAGGCTGCGTTGGGGGAGCAGCTCTACTTTATCCAGAATGGCATGGGAGCGATTCTGGGTGTGCAGGATTGCTGGCTCGTGATGCGTGGGCTCAAAACATTGAAAGCCCGATTGGATGTGAGCACGAAAACAGCCGCAAGCTTGGCTGACTGGTTATCTTCGCATCCACAAGTAAGCGGAGTCTACTATACAGGACTGGCGGATCATCCCGGTCATTTGATTCAAACACAACAAGCGACGGGTCATGGGGCTGTTCTTTCTTTTGATGTAGGGAACCGCGAGCGAGCAAAAGCGTTGTTTGATCGCGTAAAATTGCCGATTGTGGCTGTCAGCCTCGGGGCAGTCGAAACGATTCTCTCGTACCCAGCTACGATGTCACATGCAGCGATGCCTGCTGAGGAAAGAGCAGCAAGGGGAATCACAGATGGTTTGATCAGGTTGTCAGCCGGTTTAGAGGATTTCGATGATTTAGTGGCAGATTTGAAGCAAGCTTTGGATCATTTACCATCTGAAACACCAGTCTATAAAGAAAAAGAGGTATTCTCCCGGGCTTAAATCCGGGGGGATACCTCTTTTCTGTTAAGGTGTTCCTGTACGATTTGCGTTGATCTTGTTTTGTCCTTGCGGCTCTTTGTGCATGCGTTTTTCTTTTACTTGAGAAGGGGTTTCTTCGCGAGGCTGCACACTGCGCGGCAGTTGGGGAATGATCCGACCTACGATATCTGCCAACTCTTCCGTGATTCCAGCAACAGGATGGCCGCGACGAATATCATCTCTCATTTCACGTAACCGCTGTACGATAGCAGGGTCTGCCGTTACGACAGCGTTCGCTCCTTGAGGGTCTTCTTTCAGTGCTTCCGCAACCGTATACTTAATGACGCCGACTTCTGGGCGATCCAGATTCGGGTCCACAGTGATACCGACTACGGCATATTTGCCCAAGACCACAGCAGTCGCGCTGTGTACCCTTTTCACACGTGTTGCCAATTGGACCAGACGGTCAGCGGTGGCTTGAGAAGATTGATTATAAGCAGGCTCAGGAGTCGTTTGCTGAACGCGTTGCGTATGAGTGGCATGCTTCGGCTGTGCAGCCTGATTCGCCGGTGGTTTATTTCCCGACATGCATGCTGTAAGCAACAAGCTAAAACCGAGGCAGCAGATCATGATCCGTTTCACAGGCATTCTCCCTTTCCCAGTATTGCCGTCCTTCGTGAGGAGGGCAGGGTTACAAGTATTTTGTTCTGGGCTGTCCATTTTCATTCTGCCAATGGGTCGTCTATCTCTGTCTACCTGAACATAGACTGTAGTACATCACGTCGCCGCACTTGAGCATCCCTCCAAAAATTGCATAGGGTATATAAGAAGGGTAATAGGAGGCGAGATTTTGAAGAAAATCTACGTACTGGACACCAACGTACTCCTGCAAGATCCAAGGGCGATGTTTTCTTTCGCTGACAATGAAATTGTCATACCAGCCGTCGTATTAGAAGAAATCGATTCCAAAAAGCGGTACATGGATGAAATTGGCCGCAATGCTCGGTACGTATCTCGGCTCTTTGACAGTTTTCGTGAGCTGGGGCAATTGCACACAGGCATTACCCTAGAAACAGGCGGGTTGTTTCGGGTAGAACTGAATCATTCCTCTTTCCACCGCCTTCAGAAACAATTTACGGAAATGAGTAATGACAACCGCATTTTGGCGGTCGCACTAAACTTACAGGAGGAGGAAAACGGAAAGCCACAGCCAAGACCAGTCATTTTGGTAAGTAAGGATGCTCTCATGAGAGTCAAGGCTGATGCATTGAATATTTCCGCAGAGGATTTTCTTTCGGATCGAGTTGTGGGAGAGTTCTCCAGTATTTACCCGGGGTATCAGAAGATGATGGTAGCGTCCGACATCATCAAGACTTACTACGCAACAAGAAAGCTGCAACTGGCCTCCTGTTTTCCACGCTATCGCTTTTACCCTCATCAATTTTTAGTGCTGAAGGACGAATGCAACCCATCAATTTCTGCGATTGGAAAAGTCGACCCGGACGGAAAAGTGTTAGAAATGCTTATTTCAGATGATGATCCGATTTGGGGCATCCGAGCCCGTAACGTGCAGCAACGGATGGCAACCGAATTGCTGTTACGTGATGATATTCCTTTAGTAACCATGACCGGTAAGGCCGGTACAGGAAAAACCTTGCTGGCATTAGCAGCGGGCCTGCTGCAAATCGAGGACCAGCAAAAATACAAAAAACTGTTAGTGGCAAGACCTATCGTTCCGCTTGGAAAAGACATCGGTTATTTGCCCGGCGAAAAAGAAGAAAAGCTTCGACCGTGGATGCAACCGATTTATGATAATTTGGAATATTTGTTTAACACAAAACGGCCAGGAGATCTGGATAAAATTTTGGCAGGCATGGGTAGTTTGCAGGTGGAAGCTTTGACGTATATACGGGGGCGGTCTATCCCCGAACAATTTATTATCATTGATGAAGCCCAAAACTTGACAAAGCATGAAGTGAAGACGATCCTGACGAGGGTCGGGGACGGCTCGAAAATCGTGCTAATGGGTGATCCTGAGCAGATCGATCATCCGTATCTGGATGAGAGCAACAACGGTTTAACCTACGTGGTAGAAGTATTTAAAGACCAAAAGCTGGCTGGACATATCCGCTTGGAAAAAGGCGAACGGAGTGTGCTCGCACAGTTGGCCGCAGATTTATTGTAAAGATGGATGTATGAAAAACTGCGAGGAGGTCATACTATTTTTGTCGAGCCCGATGATTCATGTAAGTAAACGGCGAAATGCCTTGCAGGAGGCGAAGATCCGTGGATAATCATGATCAAGCAATCGACGAAAGTCGTATGGAGATAAACCGATTCCTTTAGCTACTTTTCTCTACAATGGAGGTTGAAGAGCCAAAGAGAATAACCGGTAGAACCCCATAAGCAATTCGGGCTCGACAAGGACCGCTCCTCATTGGAGCGGTTTTCATTTTTTTGAGATTCGGAGGCAAAAAGAAAAACGCGGATAAAAAATTCCCGCGTTTTTGTCCAAATTTCCTTATTTAGTAGCTGCAATCGCATTTCGCAAAGACGAAATACATCCGATGTGCATACCTTCATGGAAAAGAGTGAAGACCATCATTTCCCCATAAGTATGCATAGTACCTCTGTCTCCTAGTTCAAACGGTTTTGGCAATGGATCATTCAAGCGGGAGTGCAATTCTTCTTTGATACGCACATGCTGTTCTTTTAGCTCGGCAGCTAAAGTCTCGAGGGAAGGTCCTTCTTTTTGCCAATCAGCAGGCTTGGTTCCTGGAGAGAACATGGCTGCGTAATACGGAGGACATTTCATTCCTTCTGGTCCGAAGAGCAAGTAATCTTGTGTCAGGAGAAGATGACCAATATTCCAGCGAATGTTGTTTTTAAAGCCATCTGGAACCACGTCTGCTTCTTCCTCGGTTATTTCCGTTAATTTCTTCAAAAACATTCCGCGAATCAAGTCGTACTGATTCCATACAAAAGAAAAGTCCTGCATAGCAATCCCTGCCCTTCCTCATATTTACATGCACCAACATGTTACCGCATAAACAGAAAAGGGGAAATATACAAACTGCAAAAAAATTTGCAAGTTGTCCCTCTAACTCCATACATATGTACAAAGGGGGGAAGAATGATGGTTACGTTGGATTCATCTATTTCTTTTTTGATTTATATAACAGCGGTGTCCAGCGCGGCAGCAGGCGTTACGGAAGCATTTAAATCAGTCATTCCCTTTTTGGCGACGGACTATGAGGCGAAAGAAAATTGCTGGGAGGATCAGTATCACGCAGCTCGATTGATGCACTACAAGCGTTTTTTCAATCTACTTATTTCCGTATTGGCTGCGGGTGTCATTTTTGGTATGCTCGGACTGGACCCGGCTCTTATTTTAACTGGTGCCCAATCAGCTTATGTAAAAAATTCGTGGCAGCTAGGAACCTGGATGTGGGGAATTGTTGCGGTGTTTGGCTCGCCTTTTTTCGCATCACTCCTCAAAATACTAGAGAGCTTCAAACAATCGGTGGACAGCAATCTGCCACCAAATCGACCTCGCCGCAAAGTCAGCGGAACACGAGAATAAGCTCGTCTCCCTAAGGTTGCCCGATGCTTGCCGGATACGCTAAGATAACCAAAAGAGCGGTAGTAAAGGTGGGCACAGGTGAATGATGTGGAAATGCTTGCGAATGACTGCGTTTTGGGTAGTATCAATAGTTGTTTTGGCGGCGTGTTCGATCCAGTCGGAACCAACTGCTGCATTTGACCCCGAAAATCAAAAGGAATACGGAGTAAACGGCGTCTATCTCGGGCAGAACATAAAAGAAGCGATGGATATTTTGAAACCGACAAAAGCTGATTTTATGGATATGGTGACAAGGCAAAGCTACACAGTAGAACAGATGGCGCAGGGTGCGGGAGATGCCGTGATGGGGATGCTGCTGGTGGATCAGACCCAGATGATGCTCAAAGTCCACAAAGGTGAATTGACATCGATCATGCTGGGAGGAGTACCCCGTGAGGACGCGCAAAAATTCAAAACATATCGAGGACTCGCCATGTTTGACAGTGCGGAGCAGTTAGAGAAGCTGTACGGCAAAGGAAAAGGCGAACAAGAAGTGGTATATGAAGGCAGCACATACACCGCCAATTTTGGTCTTGTGGACAATCAAGTTGCATGGTTCCGATTCGATCGTAAATCATCGTAAAAAGGAGAAGGGAGTTCGCTTATCAGGAACTCCCTTTTTGCATGTCATGGATTTATGTAGTCGGATGGAGCCAAACGAGCTTCACTTGATAAGCCTTCGCGATTCCCTCTGCCAGTGGTATCAAGCTTTGATCGATCAGGTAGGCTTCGGGTTGTTGTGTATTTTCGGGTATCACGCCTAGAACATGCTCGCGGAGTTGCTCCATGGCTGCCCACTGATCTTCAGATTGGAATGGAGCTCCGAGCGTTACGATGGCAACTTGATCTGCATATACATACAAATGTTCATTTTGGGAGACAAAACCGATATCATCGAGTTTTTCGATTGTGGTTGCTGACGGGAGCAGCAATAGAGGGAAGGCATCACCTAACATGTTGGACTTCTCCAAAATGGTTGCCAGCTTCTCCTGTTCAGCTTGATTCTCTACAATAAAAAGCAGTTTGTCCCGATCAAAGACATTGACATGATCTCCGATTTTATGTATGACTTGAGCATAGAAGCCAGGGAGCTTCCCGGCTGGTACATTCAGTTCAATTCCGTACATATGACGCATGTCATACCCCCATGTTTGCAAGCGTGTTTTTTCTATCGTATCAAAAAATCAAGGAGGTTTCCTATGACGAATCAAAATCTTGCCATTGAATCTTATGCATTGGGAGCATTTCAAACCAATGCGTATGTGCTGACTAATACCGATACCAATCAAACCATTGTGATTGATCCGGGCATGGAGCCAGATCAGTTGCTCCACGCCCTTGCGAATAAAAACGTCGTTGCCATTCTTTTGACGCATGCCCACTTGGATCATATCGGTGGTCTCAACCAAGTAAGAGAATTGACAAAAGCACCGGTTTACATTCATCCGCTGGAGCAGGAATGGCTCACAAACCCGGATCTCAACGGATCTCGACGCTGGAATCTACCTGAACTCATCGTATGTGAGCGAGCGGAGCACGAACTAGAGGATGGTCAGACTCTGGAACTGGCAGGTTTTCACATTCAGGTGCTTCATACGCCAGGTCATTCACCCGGCAGTTGTTCATTTGTAATTGGCCAGCATTGCTTCGGTGGCGACGTTCTGTTTAACCAGAGCATCGGGCGTACGGATCTCTTCGGAGGAGATTACGAGACACTGATGATCAGCATCCAAGACAAGCTGTTTGAGCTCGATGATGAAACCATTGTTTATCCAGGGCATGGTCCGAAGACGACGATCGACTACGAGAAAACGTACAATCCGTTTGTAACAGGCATGCTTCGCTAGTTACTTCATCATTCTTTATAAAGGTTGGGAGAGGATTTTGTCAGGTGGTGGAGAAAAGGAAGGGGTCACCATTTACTAAAGGAGCTATTCATTATGAAGCGAACATGGAAATGGGCACTCCTTCTCGTTATCGCCTGCACGAGTCTGGTTGGGTGTACGGCACCCGTCGCCCAAGCAGACAAGACAAATCAAGCTCCCAACGTGAAAGTGCCTGATCCCGAAACACCACCGCAGACAGCGCCCGATCAACAGGAGACACAACCTCCGACTTTGCCATCAAGATTTCCGGAACAGCGTATCTCCCTTCTCGCTGTTGGGGATATCATGATGCATCAGGAGCAGTTGGATGCCGTCTGGGACCCAGCGACGAAAAGCTATGATTTTAAACGTTTCTTCCCGAATGTCATTCCGATGTTCCGCGAGGCAGACTGGGTCATCGGCAATCTTGAGACAACGATGAGCGGCAGCGAGGCCAAATACTCAGGCTATCCGATGTTTAATTCGCCAGAGTCGCTAGCACATACGTTGAAGGAAATTGGATTCACTGCGGTATCGACAGCGAATAACCATTCGATGGACCGCAAAGAGCAAGGGGTTCTGCAAACGATCAAATATCTCGATGAAGCTGGTCTACCGCACACGGGAACGTTTGCGAGTCCCGAGGAACGAGATGAGCCCTTGCTGTTGACCAAGGACGGATTCACACTCGCCTTGCTAGCGTATACGTACGGGACGAATGGCATCGCAATTCCAGAGGGCAAGCCGTATCTGGTCAATCTGATTTCGCCTGAACTGATGAAAAAAGACATCGCACGGGCAAGAGAAAAAGGAGCCGATCTGGTTGCAGTGGCGCTTCATTTCGGAAATGAGTATCAGCGAATGCCCAGTCCTGAACAAATCAAGACCGCCGAGCAAGCTCTAACATTTGGAGCGGATTTGATTTTGGGTGCGCATCCACATGTGGTACAACCTTATGAATGGAAGACGGTTACCCTCGAAGATGGACGGCAACACAAAGGACTAATTACTTACTCTTTAGGCAATTTCATCTCTGCGCAGCGATGGGACTACAAGGATGTTGGCGCAATCCTGAAGCTAGTGCTGTACAAGAATGAGTCAGGAGAGGCTAGCATTGAAAGTGCTGAAATGATTCCGACCTACGTTCATTTTTATCGGAAAAATAACAAGCGCAACTATGTTATTTATCCGGTGTCAGAAACATTGGAGAAGCTGAAGCAGGGGCAGAAATATCCTACGCTGACGAAAGAAGCGATCCAATACATGACACAATTGCAGAAGGAAATGCCGGCTCATGTCAATAAGGTTGTCTCCAAGAAAAAAGCCAGCTAACGAATAGCTGGCTTTACTTCTTTCCGAATCCAAATGGAAGATTGAATTGTAATTGGAGTTTTAATTCTTCGTCCATCAGCGTGATGCCCTGTACTTGGATATTGGGGGAGATCAACTCCGGATAAAATCCGAGATCGTACGCTTCTTCCATTTCCTCCACGGTCGATTGAGGCAAGGCAAAGCCGTCAAAGTACAACTCGGTAATGTGGAATTTGAGATGGGTAGGAGAGACGAGCTCATAGTTACCAACGAGCTTTAGTTCCATCTGATCATACGTGCCTTCCACGGTCAGCTTGTTATCCTTAAAGGAGAAATGGGATTGTTTAAACAAGGCATCTTTCTCTATCAAAAAATTGTTGAAGTCAGTCTGGTTGATGGTCAGCGTATGCTTGAGGAGACCTTCCGACTGAATTCGATCCGGCGTCGCCAACTCGGGAACTTGAACCATGACCTGCGCGAGCATTCCGAAGAAGGTCTGGAAAGCGGGCAAACCACGTTTTTCCCAATCTAAAATCAAATGATTCATCATGGATTCCACAACCGTCGGGTCGTCCAGCTTTTGTACGTTTTTTTCTTTTTCAGCGGCAACGGCGAGCATCTCCGACAATTGAAGCTCGTATTTTTTTCGCAGTGTTTGAAGTTGGTCCAATCGATTTTTTTTGTCGGTTTGCATCGCGGTGAGCTTGGTGCGCTCAGTATGATAGGACTCTAGTCGAGACATGTCACGCTCGTACAAGATCTCGTAGAAGTCGTACATCAATAAGAACTGATTGAAATTTTCCGCATTTAATAGTAACGTCAGAAGATTAGTACGCTCGCCCATGTAATAGGCCCGCGCTACCTCACCGGCCCGGCGTTGTGTCGCTTCCATCACCAGCTTTTGCCGTTGCAAATCGAGATCCATTTGAGCGATTTCTCCGTATGTCCGCGTCTCTTCTTCCTTGAGTAAGGTGAGGGTTCGCTCCAGCTCTTTTTGTGTAAAATGCTGCTGCAGGATGAGCTGCTCCAAAGGAGTAGAAGGCTCTTCCTGGGCGAATACCGTCAGTGGACATACAAGCAGGAACAAGACGAGAAGAATTTTGCGCATGATTTCACCTTTTGCTTTTGCCTTTCCATATTGTATGCTTCTTTTCGTATTATAGCCTTATCTAGTTGAATTTGGATAGCAGGAGAAGAGCTTATGACGATGATCGAACTGATTCACGAGGAAATAGCAAGTCAACCAGGGAAAGCAATTACGTTCGCGCGCTTTATGGAGTTGGCTCTCTATCATGACACTTATGGATATTATATGGTCGAACAACCCAAAGTAGGCAAAGCGGGAGATTTTTATACGAGTGCATCGGTGCATCCTGTCTTTGCGGAAACAATCGCAGATGCAGTCTTGGCATTATGGGAGAAGGCGAATATCACTTCACCTGTGCTCGTTGAGATCGGTGGTGGAACCGGGGCCATTTGCCGTCACATGCTGGAGCGCATCCGTGAGAGCAAACCAGAGGTATACAAAGAGTTGACGGTCATATTAATAGAG
Organism: Brevibacillus sp. Leaf182; assembly: GCF_001423865.2. Lineage (NCBI taxonomy): Bacteria > Bacillati > Bacillota > Bacilli > Caryophanales > Paenibacillaceae > Brevibacillus > Brevibacillus sp. Leaf182. Next base: position 51,760 of record NZ_LMPN02000031.1, read on the forward strand.
GCGAGTCCGTATCACCGGAAAATGCAGCAGGAGGCGCTCCAGTGGCACGAGGGTCCGAAGCGTTGGTATTCTTCCGTGAATGAAGCTATCAAGCATGAGAAAATAGAAGGAGTTATTTTTTCGAATGAATGGCTGGACGCATTTCCCGTACATATTGTGGAGAAAACTAGATCGGGCTGGCAGGAAGTGTGGGTGCGTGTTGGCGAGGACGGGTTAGAAGAGTATCTGGGGGAGATGTCACCAGCGCTAGGGGAATATTTGCGCGGGCTGAACTTGAAGCTGCCAATCGGTATGCGGATGGAGATAAATATGGCGATGGAGCAAGCTGCACAAGAAGTTTCCAGCCTATTGAAAAAAGGGTTTGTCATCACGATTGATTACGGCGACCTGCAAGAAGAGCTTTACCATCCCAGTCGAAAAAACGGAACACTGATGTGCTACCATCGTCATCAGGCTCATACAAATCCGTATATCAACATAGGCGAACAAGACTTGACAACACATGTGAATTTTTCTGCGTGGAAGCAGTATGGAGAAAAGGCGGGTTTACGGGAAATAGACTATATGAGACAGGATCGGTTTTTGATGCGGAATGGCTTGCTTCATAAAGCGGTCGCGCATATGGATACAGACCCTTTCACGAGCGTTGCGATGAAACGGAATCGGGCAATTCAACAGTTGATTGATCCTGCTGGCTTGGGTGGACGTTTCTGGGTCATGGTCCAAGAGAAAAACACCCGGGAGTAAAAAAGAGGAGAATACAAAAAAGATGCTCAAGGCGAGCATCTTTTTTCTTACATGATCAATTGTAGCAAAGCGTGTTCTTGTGGACCAACAGGCATCACGAAGAATGTGTAATACGTGAATCCAACAAAAGACAGGAACATGAAGCCGAAGAAAATGTTTAGGTATACTCGTTCAGTCAGGTTCATGTAGCTCAGCGCTACGAAGAAAGCAGTTAAACTGAAGAAGATGAGCGCCATCGGGTACAATTCTGCCCAAAACGCCATCAACGCGATCACGATGGTCCAGAAACCAAGAACGCGATACATACGATCCATTTTTGTCCCCCCTTTTTGCCTCGACCGGTAAGATTTACAAGATTCCTCCCCCATTATATAGGACAGGTGAACACGTGTAAACGATAAAGGTATGACGGATTGTTGTCACCCGGGGAGGAGAGACTGGACTTGCGGTGCTAATACTGAATCACCGTATAGTTGCAGGATTGGCATCCGCGAATTTTGGAATCATCCTCACGTAATTCAATGTTCCCCAAGTACGTTTCGAATATTCCCATCAACAGAGCGTTATGCATCTGGCATACGGCATTCGGATATTTTTTTGCGCTATCAGAGAAGGTGCAGTTATTCACCCGAAAACGCAGCTTTCCTTCATCCATTGCTTCGATGTCTGGTTTCAATCCCTGAGCCACGACAATCCGATGGACTTGGTCCAATTTTTCTTCCATAGAGGCTATTTCTAAATTGATTCCGCTTTGGACAACCGCCCGTTTTGCCATCTCTGTTCCAATGCGATATCCCATTTTAATTAGAGCGGCTTCGCCAGCTTCGCCGAGCGAGAGCAGGCTTTCAATCGCGATATCTGCCAACAGCTGATAGTCACGAGGAGGGAATTGCAGACTCACAACCTGTTCAGACAGTGAGTACAACCGACTGGGACGTCCTCCCTTACCACTTTTGTCTGTAACAGCAGTGAGTAAATTCACGTCCTCTAACTTCGTCAAATGCAAGCGTGCCACATTAGGGTGGATAGAGAAATGATCAGCTATATCCTGAACCGTGATGGGATCTTTACTGTAGGCGACAAATTGGTAAATGGAAAAACGGGTGGGGTCAGCTAAAGCACTGGTTAACTTTTGCGCATCGTGGTCCATGCCGATACCCCTTTCTCAAAACAATCTCCATAAGATCAAATTCAAAAAGTCGTCTTTTCAGCACCGAGAAAGTGGTGAGAACCTGAAAAAGGAGGAGCGGAGTGTAGGGGACCTACATGAGCACCCGACTTTGAAGGTGAACGCCTCTTTCGATGTTGCCCAAGCTTTCAGGACTCGTTCGTGATCAAAAGACGACTTTTTGAACAATCTTCATAAGTGTATCCCATTTTGTGTTACTTGTTAAGGTAGCAGTGTGCTACAACAGCAGATCACACGAATTTTCATCTAGTTTTTAAATTAACTACTATTGACATAGTGTTAATGAAGCATTAAAATCCAAAGTAAGGAAGGAAATTTTATTGACTAACTTTTTGTAAGAGCTTGAACCAAACATCAAGAACTGCAAATGGTAAGACTTTTATAGATGAAATCATTCGTGATAGATGAGATGGAGGGGTAACCAATGGCCGTTGCTGAACGTACACAAACACAAAAATTGACGTTTTTCACTTATCCTAGCTGCACATCCTGTCGCAAAGCGAAGGCATGGCTGGCAGAAAACGGAGTGAATTACGAAGAGCGTCACTTGTTCAAAAATCCACCGACAGCAGAAGAACTGCTTGATATTATTAAAATGACTTCAAATGGCCTGGATGAGATCCTGTCGACGAGAAGTCAGCGTTTTAAAAACCTGGATGTCGATATTAATGATATGTCGGTGAAGGAACTGCTCGAAATGCTTAGCGAAGAGCCACAGCTTTTGAAGCGTCCGATTCTGACTGACGGTGAAAACCTGATCGTCGGATTCAATTCTTCCGCCATGAAAAATCTACTGTCCTAATGAAGAGGGGGGAAAAGACCTCCTCTTTTTTGTTTGTCCATCGAAAGGTAAAATAAAGCCACAAGCTGATAAAAAGGTGGGAGTTCTTATGGAGACCTTGCTTTTGCAAAAACAGGACGGTATCGCCACGATCACATTAAATCGACCGCATGTACATAATGCGATCAGCGTGGAGCTGGTTGATGAACTGCATCAGGTCTTGCAAGATTGCCAAGCCGATCCTGAGGTCAAGGTTCTGATTGTCACGGGGACAGGGAGAAGCTTTGTTTCCGGAGGCGATCTGAATCAGTTTATTGCAGCGCGCGGCTTTGAACAGGCGCATCCTTTGCTTAGTAAAGTAACGGGGCTTTTGTCCGCCATTGATCAGTATTCCAAACCGGTGATTGCCATGATTAACGGTGCAGCGGTCGGAGGTGGCTGTGAGTTTGCGGGCGCGTGTCATTTTCGTTTTGCCACTGACCGGGCGACTTTCGGGTTTGTACAAATTAGCATGCATATTACGACAGGCTGGGGTGGAGGAAGTCGGCTGTTGGACTTGCTGCCAGAGTCAAAAGCACTCGCACTCCTTTTGACAGGTGACAGATTGCGTGCAGAGGAAGCCAAGTCCTACGGTTTTGTTGACGAAATATACACAGAAGAGGAGTTGCATGAGGAAGTAGATCGTTTCGCTCGAAAAATCGCTGCCCAGCCACTAGCTGGCATTGAGGCGTACATGAAGGTCTTGCAATGGAAGCGTATGGGCCTTCCGCAAGAAGAACGAATTCGGCGCGAAGTGAGTCAATGTGCGCATCTTTGGGGTAGCCCTGAACATGTCGCCGTAGTGGAAAGCTTCCTGACAAAGCGCTCCACATCGTGATCGATGTAGTCCTTTTCGTTTAAACATTTATTTGCTTGGACATACTTTTTCTAGTAGAAAGCGATTCTACAAGAGTAGGGAAAAGCATAGGATGAATTACATCATCCTTTTTAAAGGTAACGGGAGGGACTCATAATATGGTAGCTTCCAGACAAGACGCATGGACCGAAGATGACGATCTAGTGTTGGCGGAAGTCACCTTGCGCCACATACGCGAAGGCGGCACACAGCTTGCTGCATTTGAAGAAGTGGGTCAAAGGTTAGGAAGGACAGCAGCTGCGTGCGGCTTCCGCTGGAACAGTTGCGTGCGCAAACGGTACGATGCGGCCATTTCGATTGCGAAAAGCCAAAGGCAGCAGTTGAAAAAGCTCGGGAGGATTCAAGCACCGCCTCCTGTGGTGGCTGAGGTCGAGGTCGTCACGTTGCACACCAAACGCTCTGAGCCACCGGTAGCAGAGGTGCAAAAGTACGCGGATGTAGAGGAGCAGCAGATTGAAGCAGTCATTCGCATGCTCGTCAATCAAAAAGAAATGACTCGTCGTTTGCGACAATTGGAACAAGAGTTGGAAGGAAAAGAATTGGAGTTAAAAGAATTGAAAGAAGCCCATGAACGCGCTAGAAAAGAGCTGGATCAGGTTCAGGGTGTCAATGATGACTACCGTGCCTTGGTACAGATCATGGAACGTGCACGCAAGCTTGCTTTTTTACAGGAAGAGGATTCCAACAAAGCGATCTTCAAAATGGATGAAAACGGAAACTTGGAGCGCGTAGAAAAATAAGCAGAAAGCATGAAAAAAGAAGCGGACAATAATCCGCTTCTTTTTGTTTACGCATTCATTTGTCATTCGTGTTGAGAAAGGGAGAGCTAGTCTTGCAGCTCTACGCTCTCTGGCAACCATACGTACGGGTTTTCACCACGGTCACGCATGAGGTTGTATTTCACAGGCGTGAAGCCCATTTTCAACCAAAAATCGTCTGCGCGACAGCGGGAGTTGGTTTTAATAGGAGCTCCAAAGCTCTTCGCGTGGTTGACCAAAGCAGTTCCGTAATCTTTGTGACGGTAGTCGGGCAGGACTTCGAGCTTCCACAGCTCATAATAGTCTTGCGCAGGTTGGAAGTAACGGTCGTATTTCCCGTCAATTTTGTAGAGGCTCATACGTGCTACCAGAAGATCGTTATCATAAATACCGTAAAATGGAGATTCCGAATCGTTTTCCACGATGTTCGCCTCCAGGTCTTCCTTCATAGAAAGCTCCTCCAGGCCAAATTCGCGAAACTTCTGGAATTCCTCCAGTGTCTTATAGTTGATTTGCAAACGTCTTACTTCAAACATGGTTAGCCACTCCTCTCACAGCTCTTTGCCTTGGCCACCTTTTGGCCCCGCCCCTTTATTATACACGATGATTGGCTTTTCCGAAGTGTTTTTCTTTTTTTCTTGGAGGGTTTGTCAGGAAATGATTTCGCTTCCTTGGAAAAATTTAAAATTTCATCCTAGAACTATGATCATTCTCGTGGCAAAATAGAAAGTAGCATCACATGATACAAACCAGGCAAACAATTTGGAAGCGCTTACGGTTGTGGTCGGTTTGTCTAAAGAGGGGAGCGTTGCCATGAATAAGGTATTAATCGCAAACCGTGGTGAAATTGCCAGACGAATTATCCGTACATGCAAGGCAAGAGGAGTGGCTACGGTTGCTGTCTATTCGGATGCAGACAAGGATCTGCCGTTTGTTCGTGAAGCAGATGAGTCCGTCCATATTGGTCCACCACCTGTGCCACACAGCTACCTGAACGTAGAGGCCATTCTTGCAGCAGCGAAAAGCACCGGTGCCGATGCCATTCATCCAGGCTACGGTCTTTTGTCAGAAAACGAATCTTTTGCCCGCCGCGTTCTGGAGGAAGGTATTCTATTCATTGGTCCGACCCCTGAGGTCATCGGTCAAATGGGTGACAAGCTGACTGCCCGCCATATTATGGAGGCTGCCGGAGTACCAGTCGTTCCAGGGTGCGAACAGGCAATCGATTCTCCAGATGAAGCAGCGGTCATCGCGATGTCCATCGGATATCCCGTAATGCTCAAGGCCAGTGCTGGCGGCGGAGGAATCGGGATGCACATTTGTCGGGACGAGGCCGAGTTGCGCCAAGCCTACCAATCGGCGAAAGGTCGCGCAAAAGCGTATTTTGGTAACGATGCGATGTACATGGAGAAATACGTAGAACGTCCTCGCCACATCGAAGTGCAGGTCGTTGCCGATCAGCATGGAAACGTCATCCACTTATTAGAACGGGAATGCTCCATACAGCGCAGACATCAAAAGGTGCTCGAAGAAAGCCCTTCGCCCTTTTTGGACACAGCAACGAGAGAGCTTCTGTGCAATGCAGCGGTTACAGCAGCGAAAGCAGTGGGCTACTCGGGAGTTGGAACGGTTGAGTTTATCGTAGATGAGCAAAAAAACTTTTACTTCTTGGAAATGAATACACGCTTGCAAGTAGAGCATCCCGTGACGGAAGAAATGACGGGTATTGACCTCGTATTGCTCCAACTGGACATTGCCGATGGTCACCCGCTGTCGATCAAGCAAGAGGACGTCAAGGCTCTGCGCCACGCGATTGAACTGCGTGTCTATGCGGAAGACCCTGTCACCTTCCTGCCATCTCCAGGGACGATTACGTTGTACCAGCCACCTGCATTCGAACATGTACGAATTGATGATGGGGTAGAGACAGGTACACAGGTGACTCCTTTTTACGACCCGATGATTGCAAAGGTGATTGTATCTGGGGCGACAAGAGAAGAGGCTGTACAGCAGGCGCAGAACGCTATGCATCATTTTCTGATTACTGGCATTAAAACAAACATTCCGTTTTTGCAAGAAGTATTGCAGGACGAACAATTCCGAGCAGGTAACTATACGACATGGTTCGTTACTGAGCGCGGAGCTGCGTCAAGCACGGAAAAACGCTAAGCGAAAAAAATGATATGTAAGGGAGAGACCATCCATGAAACAAGTAGTAGCCAATATGGCAGGAACTGTTATTAATGTCCTGGTGCAGCCAGGTGACGAGATCACGGAAGGACAAGACGTCCTTGTACTGGAATCGATGAAAATGGAAGTTCCTGTACAGGCTCAAGCCTCAGGAAAAGTTGTGGAAGTAAAGGCGAACATTGGCGATTTTGTCAACGATGGCGATATCATTGTCGTTTTGGAATAGGATTAGAATACTTCTAAACTGAGCGACCGCTAGGTGAGGAGGTGACTTGTTGTGCGTGTGCAAATCGTGGAGGTCGGTCCTCGTGACGGGCTGCAAAATGAGAGCGCGATCGTTCCGGCAGCAGCAAAAATCGCGTTGATTCATAAGCTGATGGCAGCAGGCTTGAAGCGAATAGAAGCAAGTTCGTTTGTGAATCCGAAATGGATACCGCAATTGGCGGATGCAGATGAGGTCTTGCAGGGGATCAATCGCAGTCAAGAGGTAACGCTTAGCGCATTGGTTCCAAATATTCGCGGTCTGGAGCGGGCGCGCCAATGCGGACTGACAGAGATTGCCCTGTTCATGTCTGCCTCTGAAACGCATAATCAAAAAAACATCAATAAACGGATAGAAGACACATTTCCAATCCTGCGGGAGGTTGCCCAGGAAGCGCTGGCTCTCGGGATGAAAGTTCGCGGATATATCTCAGCTGTGTTCGGTTGTCCGTACGAGGGAAACGTACCGCTGGACAATAGCCGCAGGGTGACAGAGGCTCTTTTGGAAATGGGAGTGTACGAGATTTCTCTCGGGGATACGATAGGGGTTGCAACGCCGAAGCAGGTTCATGAGGTTTTTAGAGAGCTTGTGAAAGATGTTACGAACGAGCGCTTAGCCGCCCATTTCCACGATACGAGAGGAACTGGATTGGCGAACGTAGCAGCAGCGCTAGATGAAGGAATCCGGATCTTTGACAGCTCAATCGGCGGCCTTGGCGGATGCCCGTATGCCCCAGGAGCTGCAGGCAACATTTCGACTGAAGATTTGGTCTACATGTTGCATGGAATGGACTATGAAACGGGCGTCGATCTCGAGAAGTTGATTGAGGCTGGTGCGTATATTGGGCAGCAGTTGGGCAAAGAGCTCCCCTCAAAAGTGCTGCGGGCATCACTCGCAAGCAAACCAGATGGATGATCTGTATGTCCCACACATTCGCAAAGAGGGGGTAGAAGATGACGGTTTCCCTGCAAAGAGAGGGTGCAATTGGCGTACTAACGCTGCAACGGCCAGAAGTTTTTAACTGCCTCAATCTTGAAACGCTCGTGACACTGCGGGGCTTGATCAGTGAAATCAGCCATGATCGTGACCTTAGGACGGTTATTGTTACAGGTGCTGGTGACAAGGCGTTTTGCTCTGGGGCGGATTTAAGAGAGCGGCGCTCCATGTCACCACAACAGGTTGATGTCTATATCCAAACGATTCGGGATACGTTCACAGAGCTGGAAAAGTTACCAAAACCAGTCATCGCGGCGATTAACGGGCTGGCACTGGGGGGCGGTACAGAATTGGCGTTGGCATGCGATCTGAGGATCATGAGTGAACACGCCCAGATGGGTTTAACGGAGACATCGCTCGGGATTATTCCGGGTGCTGGCGGAACACAGCGTTTGCCTCGACTGGTTGGAAAAGGCGTCGCCAAGGAACTGATTTTTACGGCAAGGCGTGTATTTCCGGAAGAGGCACTGTCTATTGGGTTGATCAATCGGATTGTTCCCGCTGATCAGCTCATGGCGACAGCCATTTCTATGGCCGAGCAAATTTCAGCGAATGCTCCACTTGCCCTAGCCCAAGCCAAGTTTGCCATCGATTGTGGAGTGGAAGTCGAGCTAGCTAGTGGACTTCAAATTGAGAGCAACGCGTACAAACTGCTCATCCCGACGAAAGACCGCCTAGAAGGACTCGCAGCCTTTCAAGAAAAACGAAAACCGATATACCGCGGAGAGTGACGAGGGGGATTACGCTGATGACCAAACATTTGGAAGACACATTGCACGAAAAAATTGCCCAAGTAGTGCAAGGGGGCGATGCCAAGTATCATGACAAGCTCAAGGAGCAAAGCAAGCTATTCGTCCGCGATCGCCTCAAGCTATTGTTCGATGACGAGTTCATGGTTGAGGATGGTTTGTTCGCGAATGTCATGGCAGGTGATCTGCCAGCGGATGGAGTCGTGACCGCAATCGGCAAGGTAAATGGTCAAACTGTCTGCGTGATGGCCAATGATTCGACAGTGAAAGCAGGGTCTTGGGGATCGCGAACCGTCGAAAAAATCATTCGCATTCAAGAGACGGCTGAAAAAATGCGTGTTCCTCTTCTCTATCTTGTCGATTCAGCAGGAGCCCGTATCACTGATCAATTGGAGATGTTCCCAGGCCGACGGGGGGCTGGGCGAATCTTTTACAATCAAGTGAAGCTTTCCGGCAAAATTCCACAAGTGTGCATTTTGTTTGGACCATCTGCTGCTGGTGGCGCTTATATCCCGGCTTTTTGTGACATTGTCATCATGGTCGACAAGAACGCGAGCATGTACTTGGGCTCTCCGCGTATGGCGGAAATGGTGATTGGAGAAAAAGTGAGCCTGGAAGAGTTGGGCGGCGCACGCATGCATTGCTCCGTCAGCGGATGCGGCGACGTGCTGGCTGCCAATGAAGAAGAAGCGATTCAAGCAGCTCGTAGCTATCTGCGTTTCTTCCCGGCGAACTATACGTTGACGCCGCCGACTACACTGGCGAAGGCCCCTGTGCCTACAGCAAAGGAAATCACGAGCATCGTGCCAGAGAACCAAAATGCGGCTTTCAATATGCATGATGTGATTGCAGCATTGGTCGACGAGGATTCGTTCTTTGAAATCAAAAAATTATTTGCCCAAGAGCTGATTACAGGCTTGGCGAGACTAGATGGCAAGCCTGTCGGTATCATTGCCAACCAACCGCGTGTGAAGGGAGGAGTCCTGTTTGTCGATTCGGCTGACAAGGCGGCTCGATTCATCACGTTGTGCGATGCGTTTTCGATCCCACTTCTGTTCCTTGCTGATGTTCCTGGCTTTATGATCGGGACAGCAGTAGAGCGGGCAGGTATCATCAGACACGGGGCCAAAATGATCTCCGCCATGGCGGAAGCCACGGTACCGAAAATATCTGTAATCGTCCGCAAAGCGTATGGGGCCGGCTTATATGCAATGGCCAGCGCTGCGTTTGAACCAGATGCTTGCCTCGCACTGCCTGGTGCCCAAATCGCCGTAATGGGTCCAGAAGCAGCGGTCAACGCCGTCTACAGCAACAAAATTCAGGCGATTGAGGACCCGGCAGAGCGTCAAGCGTTTATTCAGGAAAAACGCAGAGAGTATCAGGAAGATATCGATCTGTACTTACTGGCATCCAACTTGATTGTTGATGCTGTTGTGCCTCCAAGTGAGCTGAGAAGAGAATTAATCCAGCGCTACGAGGTTTACAAGGAAAAGCGTCACGTTTTTTCAGACAGAAAGCATGCAGTTTATCCCGTATAAATCAGGGTTCAGGCTGTCGTCAAAAGGCGATAGCCTGATTTTTTTTACAGAAAATGTGTAAGAACCAAGGAATATTTCGATAATTTCGATCTTTTTTTGTGGCAATCAATTGAACAATCCCGAAAACTCTGTTATTCTTGAAAAATAAGCATTGATTAATGTGGGTGAACAAATGCTGCTAGAACAAAGGACGTGTCAGGTGGTAGTCATAGGTGGAGGGTCTGTCGGGCTGCTGTATGCAGCAAGGCTCGCACTTGCTGGACAACCTGTTACGATTGTTACACGCAGTTCACTCCAGGCGAATCAGCTAAATGAACGCGGGCTCAGCTTTCAAAAGCTGAATGGCGAAACAGTCACTGTTCCCGTCACCGCCAGCTCCATTGAAGAAGGATTGCCTGAAGGGAATCTGTATCTGTTAACTGTAAAGCAGCCAGATTTGCACAGCTTGCTCCCAGCCTTACAAAGGGTAGACCTTGGGGCAAGAGTGATCGCTTTGCAAAATGGCATGGGTCATTACGAATTGCTTCGAACCGTTTTAACGGAGACACAGTGCTTCTTTGCGATTAATACGGAAGGAGCAAGGAGATTGTCGCCTACAGAAGTCGTGCATACCGGTACAGGTACTTTGCGCGTAGGTTCTTGGGAGACTTCTGATTGCAGTGATCCACTGATTCGCTCATTTGTCGAGTGGGCGTTATCAACAGGCATGGAGGCTGTCTATGAAAAGACAATACAGCCCTTCGCTTGGCGCAAGCTCATCGCAAATGCGCTGATCAATCCGTTAACCGCGCTTTTTGAAATCCCAAATGGTGCTCTCCTCGAAAATTCACATACGCAACAGCTCATGCGTGCTTTATTTGTGGAAGCAGCTACAGTGGCTGCGTATGCCGGACAAAAAATCGAGGATGCAGACTTGCAGGAAATTGTCTCCATTTGCCGAAATACTTCCCGTAATCTTTCCTCCATGCTGCAGGATATAAAGAAGCGCAGACCGACGGAAGTGCAGTCTATCAACGGCTATCTCGTCCAAGTAGGACAAATGGCCGGGATCCCCACTCCGCTGCACGAAACCTTGCTTCGCGTTATCCTTCTTAAGTCAGACATGGGAATACGGAAGGAGGGAGGCGACAGTAGATGACCTTTTTGGCGAATGTCTGGGCCTATTTGTGGGGGACGCTGACGGTTGTGCCGTTTCTCGGATTTCCGATCGTTTATTTCATCTTGTATGGAATGACGCGGAACAAGAAATTGGCAGGCCGCTTCGCGATAAATATCACGAATCTTTTGGTGATTCGTTCTGCCGTTTCCGCTTACGAACTGATCTGGCCAGAGGCTTTTTCCGCTTGGTGGTGGGTATTCTGCTTTTACCTGGTGGTAATCGTGCTCCTTGGGTGGGTACAGATGAAGTGGAAGGGACGGCTCTCCCTCAAAAAGGTAGGATTTTCGGCTTGGCGGTTGTCGTTTCTCTGGTTTGGAATCGTCTACATAGTGCTGTTTACGACCGGAATTATCAAAACGATGGGTGTCGTGTAAAGCACTGTTGATACATATCGTATTTATTCCGATAAGAAAGAAGGTTGGAACTATGCGACTTCCCATCGAGACCATCGGTCATAAGATTCGAATGATTCGGAAAGAACGTGGCTTTACCTTGGAAATTATGGCAGGCAAGACAGGGTTAAGCAAAGGTCTGCTGAGCCAGGTAGAGCGTGGAATTTCGCAGCCGTCGCTGGATTCGCTGTGGAAAATCACCAAAGCTCTGGAGTCACCGATTATTCATTTTTTCGAAGATATTGATCAAAAGCAGGTGCATGTGACTCGCTTGCAAAAACGCAGACAACTGGTCTTTCCTGAATCGACGGGCACTTATTCGCTACTCTCGATGGGAGGTAGTGCCAAGCTGGGGATGCTAGAAGTGCGACTGATGCCTGGAGAAATGGCTGTCGACAAGTTCGTGCAGTCAGAGGGAGAAGAGTGCTTCACGGTCATTACTGGTAGTGTGACAGCGCGCTTCAACGATGAAGAGCATGTATTGGAAGCAGGAGACAGTATTTCATTTGACAGCAGCAAAACACACTCAATCGAAAATACAGGAGAAACGGAAGCTTTGTTAATCTGGTCCGTCACCCCTCCGCAATTTTAATGCAAGCGCGAACAAGCCTGTATTACACTTTGACAACCCATTAAAGTGGGTTGTCTTGTTTTTTGTGGCTGTGGAGCATGTTATAATTTTGGTTGACCATGGCCCTAAGAAAGGTGAGCTAGCATGAATGTTGAATGTCTCGCGCTTCCATTGGCGAATCCGCTGGCACAGGAGTACCAGCAGCAAAATGCCTCTGCATTACAGTTTTTTGCACATAATCCCTACCGTGAACAGTCCTACCGAGAACGCGTGGAATGGCTTCAAAGTCAATCCTATCCTCACCGGAACCAGCTCGTGGAAGGCTTATATCATTTTAATAAAGAGATGGGTACTCACCCTGAAGCACTGAATAATATCGAGTTGCTCAAACAGCCAGACACCTATGTGGTTATCGGCGGTCAGCAAGCAGGAGTTCTGGGTGGACCACTCTATACGATCAACAAAGCTGTTCATCTGATTCAGGCAGCGAAGAGGCTGTCTGCCGAGCTTCAGGCGAACGTCATTCCGGTGTTTTGGATTGCTGGTGAAGACCATGACATCGATGAGATCGATCATGTGTACTGGGCAGCGGACGATGGGAAGCGCCTGCAAAAAGAGCGACTGGCTCTGAACAAAAAGGGCCGCCAATCGGCAAGTACGCTCCCCTTGGACCCTGAGCTGTGTATGCAGTTCCTGGAAAAGTTTTTCCAGGGACAGACAGAGACTGCCGAAACCAAACAGATTCGTGAGTTGCTGACGCAGACTGCGGCAGATTCGCGTACAGTCGCAGAGTGGTTTGCCCGCTTGATAGCAAAACTGTTTGGCAAGCACGGTCTTGTTCTGGTTGAATCCTCGTTGCCGTTTGTTCGTGAACTACAGCAACCCATCTTTTCCCAGATCATTGAAAACAATGAGCAAATAGCAAAGGTGTTGCTACGGGCAGCGGATCGAATTTCAACGGCTGGCTATCCGCTTCAATTGCAGGTGGAAGAGCATCAAGCCAATCTTTTCGTCTATGAGGGCGATGATCGATTGCTGCTAGAACGTCACGGGGAGCGCTTTATCAATCGGAGACGTTCTTACAGTCGCGATGAATTGCTCAAGCAGGTTGCGGATTCCCCGGAGCGTTTTAGCACAAATGTCGTTACCCGTGGGTTGATGCAGGAGCATCTGTTTCCTACGCTTGCCTTCATTGGAGGTCCGGGCGAGATTGCTTATTGGGCATTTTATCGGGAGGTATTCGAGCTATTCGGGATGCAGATGCCGATCGTATTGCCTCGTATGTCCATTACCCTTGTAGAAGGTGCTCAACAGAGACTGCTGGATAGCTTGGGGCTTTCTATTGAGCAAGTCTTGACTGATTTCACGGCTTGGAAAACCGAGTGGTCCAAAAACCAGGGGCCACATCCGTTGGAACAGCAATTCGCTTCGGCAAGGGAGTCGATCATGTCGATTTATCGTCCGCTGGTTGAGGAGGTCGTTTCTCTGGATAGCGGATTGCGTGGCCTGGCTGAGAAAAATAGTAAGCTGCTGCTAGAGCAAGTATCCTTTTTGGAAGAGCGTCTGATTCGTTCGCTACAGCAAAAAGACGACGTAGAGCATGTGCGCGTCCAGCGAATTGAGACTGCTTTGTTGCCTGAAGGTGGGTTGCAAGAAAGAAAGCATTCGTTTTTCCCGTTTGCAAATAAGTATGGTCTTGGCTTGGTTGACCGATTGGTAGATGCGCCATTCGCGCATGATGGTACTCATCAACTTTATTACCTGTAAAATGCAGCGCAAAATAGTCGGATCGTCCTAGAAGAGGACCCGGCTATTTTTTTGTTGTTTAAGCTGATGGAAAACTTTTCTTCCAATTATGCCGAAACTTTTCCGACAAATTCTGCGTCTTAGTAGTAATGGATTGTTTTAGGGGAAAGGTGGTACTCGGGATGCAGATTACATTACAACAAATCGGGAAAAAAGCCACTCTATTAGTTGTTAGCTTGTCGGTTTTATTGACGGGCATTGCAACTGCAGGATTGAAAACGGCCGACGCACGGGAAGAATACGTAGCCAATTCCTCTGCATTTATCGACACAAATGGACATTGGGCAGCAAAAGAAATAGGGATTGCGACCAAAAAAGGATTGATTAAAGGCTTTCCCGACGGAACCTTTAAGCCAGAACAAACAGTGACGCAAGAGCAGTTTTTATCCCTGATTGAACGCGTCATTCCTCCCTTTACAGGTCATGAGCCTGATAGCTTTATCAAAGAGACCTACTTGCAGGCTGCTGCGGGACGTTGGTCGGAAAAAACCTATCATCATTTGGCTTCAGCGGGTATCATGCCATCTGGGAAACCGACGGAAAGCATGACGCGGTTGGAAGCAGCAAGGACCTTGCTGGCAGCTATCGGGCATCAATCAGAAGGGGAAAAATATCGGGGAACGACAGCGAAGTTTTTCACGGATCTTTCGGTCGAAAATGAAATACAGGTAATGACGGTCTACCCTGCCTATAAAATGGGGATTTTGGCTGGCTTTCCAGATGGAAGCTTCCGTCCTGATGACAAAATCAACAGAGCACAGGCAGTCGTCCTGTTAAATCGTTTGGAAACAAAAATTGATGAGCTGTACCCTGGCAATGTATCGGAAAGCGAGAAAAAGGCAATGACACAAGCGGTCTCGTCATTTGTAGGAGACGTGATGGATCAGCAGAAGATTCGTCGTTTTGATGACTTGGTCGCGTATGTAAAGAAAAACAATCTGCCTGTCAGCGAATCGTTTTTACGTGAGCATTTCTCGTTTATGCAGTATGAAGTGTATGATTATGTCCGGTTTCCGCAATTTAATGAGCTGATGTACTTTGCAAAAATCGGAATGAATAAATACAGAATGACTGTACAATATTACGCTGGAGATTTGGGAGGAAGTGTCGATCGCACGTTTTACCTTTCCTCGAGCGATGGCAAAACGTTTCGACTGATTGGAAAAGATGAATAAGAAAAGAGGCTGGGACATATCCCCAGCCTTTTTTCGTGTCAGGCATGACGTTTTTGCCAGATAAAAAGGACGAGTGCAATCACGAGCGGATAGAGAGCGGACCACCCCAAAAAAGGATAGAGTCCTACTGTACAAACGAGAGAAGTCCAGGAAGCGATACGTCCTACGCGACTATTGCGCAAGAGTCGGACCCCAGCCAGACACCCGCCGATGTAAGTCGCAAAAAAGGTAGCATTGGGCAGTTCGATGAGTCTCGACAAGTTGATTACGTTGAAATAGAGTACGCCAAGAACGACGACAAAACAAAGAGAGAGAAACAGAAGCCCTCCGGTTGGTGTCCGGTATTTGGCGTGAAGAGTACCAAACCAGCGAGGAGCGATCTTTTCTTGCGCTAACGAATAGGCGATGCGGGAAGCAGCACCAATGTAAGCGTTGGCTGTTGCGATACAAATGAACAAGGCAGTTACGGCTACAATCCATCCACCGATCGGACCCAGGGAGAATTGAACCATAACACTGAGCGAGGCAGCGGAGATGCCGACCCCGTAGCTATGCGTAGCGACTGTCATAAAGGCAACGGCAAAATACAAGAGAGCGACGATTCCTGCACTCCACAAAACCCCGCGAATCGCGTTTTTCGCAGGATCGACGAATTCCTCTGAGAGATGCGTCACGGCTTCCCACCCAATGAAGCACCAGAACATCAAACCTGCTGCTTGCACGACACTCAACCAACCGTTTGGCATAAAAGGGGTAAAGTGAGTGACAGATGCATGCGGAATGCTTGCGACGACAGCCAAAATCAAAATCGTGATAATCAGCGAGACAACAATCGTTTGGACACGTGCAGCTACATGCAAACCTACAACATTCATCATAAGGACAGCGAGAAGAAGCAGTGCAGCCGCCACATATACTTGCGACTCACTCCAGTTCAGCAGGATCGCAATGTAGTTGGCCCCTGTCACACTCAGGATCGGTGCGCCAATCGGGACAGACAAGAGAAAGAACCAGCCAACCATGTTTCCGAATTGATCTCCGTACGCTGTCCGTACAAATGTGGAGACGCCACCTGAGCTCGGATAACGAGCAGATAACAGCCCCATCGTAATGGCCATGGGCAGGACGAGAATAGACATGACGATCCAAGCTAAAATGGAAGCAGGACCAGCCTTCTCGGCTGCGAGTCCGGGGATGAGCAGTACGCCGGAACCGATCACCGCCCCGATGTATAAGGCGACGATCTGTGGAAGTCGCAGTGTTTTGGCTAGACCGGGGGCTGGCGTGGATAATTTCCCCATGGGTAGATCCCTCACTTTTTTTACTTATCATGTCGTTGGTAACTGAAGTGTAGCATAGACTTAATCATCGGAGTTATCTATAATATTAGATAATTCGAATCGATTTTTTCGATGAAAAGAGGGGGAAATCTGGATACTCGTTATTTGCAAACATTCCGTGAAGTAGCAAAATGCCAGAGCTTTACACGAGCAGCAGAAATGTTAGGCTACGCGCAGTCGAGTGTAACAGCCCAAATTCAAAATCTGGAATCGGAGTTCGGTGTCAGCCTATTCGAGCGTTGGGGCAAAAAAATCAGGCTTACCCACGCAGGTGAAGTGTTGCTCGGCTACAGTGAACAGCTACAAGCCGTATTAGATGAGGCAAAAGCGAATCTGTCAGAGCAAGCACATCTGGCGGGAACATTGAGTATCGGAACAGTGGAGTCATTGGCAGCCTTTTATTTACCCCCTTATTTGCAGAAATTTCGTCTGGAGCAGCCACGTATGCGGATCATACTTGCGCCGGGCATCTGCCAAGACTTGAGACAAGGGGTAAAGGAAGGGAAGTTCGATTTCGCCTTTGTCCTCGATTGGCTCCAAGATCAATCTGAGCTGACAAATGTCGTTTTAGGTGAGGAAAAACTAGTTGTTGTTGCTGCACCTACCCATCCGCTGGCGAAAAAAGAGAAGGTAGAAACTCACGACTTCACAGGAGAAACCTGGATTTTTACAGAAAAGGGATGCAGTTACCGAGGGATGATGGAATCGGTGCTGCGGGAAACAGGGGCCACTGTAGAGTCTTCTTTTGAATTCGGCAGTCTGGAAGCGATTAAACAGTGTGTTGCTTATGATTTAGGAATTGCATTACTTCCGAAAATTGCCGTACAAGAAGAAGTGAAAAATGGTACACTTGCGATACTCCCCTTTTTCCATCCGGATATCCGTGTTTTCCGACAGTTGGTCTACCATAAAAAGAAGTGGATGCCACAGGCTTTGCTGCGCTTTTTGGAGCTGCTTACGGTAGAAACCGCAGTGCCGTAAACTGCCGATAATAGGAAAAACAGGTGATGGTTGAACTTGCGTATGATATGATAGATAAGGTTGCTTTATGAGATAAAAGGAGGTCCATCCATACATGAACACAGTGTCTGAAAGCATCGTAAAAGATATGTCGTTGGCACACAACGGCCACCTGAAAATTGATTGGGTAAAAGAACACATGCCTGTCCTTAACCGCATTCGTGAGCGCTTTGAAAAAGAGCAGCCGTTTGCAGGCCTGAAAGTTGCGATCTCCTTGCACTTGGAAGCGAAAACGGCTTATCTGGCAAAAGTAGTTCAAGCTGGTGGCGCTGAAGTAACCATTACTGGTTCCAACCCGCTGTCCACGCAAGATGACATTTGCGCAGCATTGGTGGAAGACGGTATTCGCGTATTTGCGAAATACAACCCAGATCCTGCTGAATACAAAGAGCATCTGATCAAAACACTGGAAACTCGTCCTGACCTGATCATTGACGACGGTGGAGACCTGATCACGATTTTGCACAGCGAGCGCCGTGATCTGTTGTCTCAAGTACGTGGTGGTGCAGAAGAAACGACAACAGGTATTCTGCGTCTGAAAGCGTTGGAGAAAGAAGGCAAGCTGGAATTCCCGATGGTTGCCGTAAACGATGCATTCTGCAAATACTTGTTCGATAACCGCTATGGTACGGGTCAATCCGTATGGGATGGTATCAACCGTACAACAAACCTCGTAGTAGCTGGTAAAACGGTTGTGGTAGCTGGCTATGGCTGGTGCGGTAAAGGTGTAGCGATGCGTGCAAAAGGTTTGGGCGCAAAAGTAATCGTAACCGAAATCGACCCAATCAAAGCGGTAGAAGCTTACATGGATGGATTTGAAGTAATGCCAATGCTCGAAGCTGCGAAGCATGGTGACTACTTCGTAACAGTGACAGGTAACCGCGATATCATCAGCAAAGAGCATTTTGCAGTGATGAAAGATGGCGCAATCTTGTCCAACGCGGGTCACTTCGATGTCGAAGTAAACAAGGTCGATCTGACTGCAATGTCGACATCTTCCCGTATTGTGCGTAAAGATATTGAAGAATTTGTCTTGGCTGATGGTCGAAAAGTGTATCTGCTCGCAGAAGGCCGCCTCGTGAACCTGGCTGCTGGCGATGGACATCCGGCTGAAATCATGGATATGACCTTTGCTCTGCAAGCGGTATCCTTGGCTTATGTCAATGAACAGTACAAAAACATTGGCAAACAAGTGCTGAACGTACCATTCGAGTTGGATCAAATGGTGGCTCAGTACAAGTTGGAAGCTCTGAACATCGGAATCGACAAATTGACAGATGAGCAAAAATCCTACCTGGAAAGCTGGGTCGAATAGTCCCTCGAATCCCGTCTTTTCCCGGCAAAAAAATAAGCGAAAAAATCCTGCTTACAAACGCAGGATTTTTTTTTATAATAACAAATAGGTACCAGGTGGGGAAAAGTGGGGGAAAGTGGAGCCAAGCGACAGGAAAGTGGGGGACCAGGGCGTGTTCATGGGGGAATATCAGCACAGCATCGACGAAAAAGGCCGCCTGACGATCCCAGCCAAATTCCGCGAAGGGCTAGGCACTTCCTTTGTAATTACCCGCGGGCTGGACCAATGTTTGTTTGCTTATCCGCAAGATGAGTGGAAACAACTAGAGGAAAGACTCAAGTCTCTCCCATTTACAAAAGCAGATGCTCGCGCATTTACACGATTTTTCTTTTCAGGTGCCACCGAATGCGAGTGGGACAGGCAGGGAAGGGTAAACATACCACCCAATTTACGTGAGCATGCAGGCATGCAAAAAGAATGTGTGATCATCGGGGTGTCAAACCGTGTAGAGGTATGGAGCAAGGAACGCTGGGAAGATTATTTTGCCCAGTCAGAAGGCTCTTTTGGAGAAATTGCCGAAAAACTGGTTGATTTTAATTTGTAGCAGCGAGAAGAACAGGAGTGACGACATTGTCGTTTCATCACGTAACGGTTTTGATGGATGAGGCTGTCGCAGGGCTAAACATTCGTCCTGGCGGCATTTATGTAGACTGTACACTCGGTGGAGCTGGGCATAGCAGCTTGATTGCTTCCAAGCTGACGGAGGGCGGTCGACTTATCGCCATCGATCAGGACGACTGGGCACTGGATAATGCCCGCGAAAGACTCGCTTCCTATATGGATCGAGTCACGCTGGTAAAGAGCAACTTCCGCCATATCAAAGACATTGTGAGAGATTTAGGCTTGGCTGGTGTAGACGGGGTGTTGTTTGACCTTGGGGTATCCTCTCCGCAATTGGACGAGGGAGAGCGGGGGTTCAGCTACAATGCAGATGCGCCCTTGGATATGAGAATGGACCAACAAGCGCCATTGTCCGCCTATGACATTATCAATGAGTGGGATGAAGAAGAGATTGCCAAGATCATTTGGCTGTACGGAGAAGAGAAATTTTCCCGGAGAATTGCCCGGCAAATCGTACAACAACGCAAGAAGCAGCCGATCCAAACAACAGGTGAACTCGTTGAGTTGATCAAGGAAGGAATTCCTGCTGCTGCGCGTCGCACCGGACCCCATCCGGCGAAACGTACCTTTCAGGCAATTCGGATCGCAGTTAATGATGAACTGGATGCATTCAAAGAGGCCGTCGTCGATGCTATTGAGGTTTTGAATCCAGAAGGTCGCGTAAGTGTCATCACGTTTCATTCATTAGAGGACAGAATCTGCAAACAAATTTATCAAGACTTTTCAAAAGGGTGCACGTGCCCGCCAGCTTTTCCGATTTGCACATGCGGAAATAAAGCGGTAGTCAAAGTCATTACAAAGAAGCCGATTTTGCCATCAGAAGAAGAATTAGAAGCAAACAAGCGTGCACGATCAGCTAAACTACGGGTAGCGGAGAAGCTGTAGACCGGGATCGACGAGAAGGGGAGGGAGAAGCGATGAGTTATTACTACCGAGGAAATCTAGCTATGGAGTTGGAACAAAAATCCCGCTCTGTAACGAAAACAACAAAGCGCACGGTTCGAATCAAGCCAACGATTCCGACCGGAGAAAAATTGCTGTATCTCTTATTTATCTCGTTAACCGTTGTCGGCTTGGGTCTAGTGGGTGTCCGCTACTCGCAAATTTCTCAGTTGAATTACGAAATCCAAAGCACCAAACATGAAAATCGTGTGACGGCAGAAAAAAATTCAACCTTGAAATTGCAAATTGAACAAATGACCAACCGAGATCGCCTGCAAAAAGAAGCAGAGAAGCAGGGGATGGTATACAATCCAGCAGCTGTACATACGATTGGGAAACCAGGAGTACAAGCGAGTTCTCTGCCTCAAACACAACCCAAAAAACCTTAAATGTTACTGCTCTTACGTGCGGTAACATTTTTTCTTAGATGAACCCGAGTCTACTCCTGACTCGGCTAGGTTGCGTTCGTCTCCCCTATCAGCCTTTCTTGGGAGCCGGACGATCTTTGATGCGACGGAGTTGAATGGAGATGGAATGGAAACGAAAAGTAAATTGGCGAATTCTCGTGGTAGCCTTATGCCTGATCTTGACCTTTTCGACGTTGAGCTTTCGAATTTATTGGATCCAAACGGCAGAGGCTGCCAGAATTATGGAAACTGCACAAAAGCAGTGGGACAGAGAACATGTTTTGAAGCCAAAGCGCGGAGCGATCTATGATCGAAACGGAGAGATTTTGGCGTATGAGGGTAAGGCATATACGGTAAATGCGAGGCTGAAGCCACTTGATGCGAGAGATGAAGATGTGGTGAAAGACCCTTACTACACAGCGAATATGCTGGCTCCGATTTTGAATGCGCCTGTTCAAGAATTGGTGAAGAATTTGACCAAGCAGAACAAAGTAGTGGAATTGGGGCGCTACGGTCAAAAGATCAGTGAAGAGCAAAAGAATCGCATTCTGGAATTGCAATATCCGAAGCTTCCTAGTGGAGAGCAAGTCAAAAAGAACCAGCTCCCAGGCATCTATTTGACTGAAACGACTCGCCGAATTTATCCGAATAACGCCTTCGCTTCCCATGTGATCGGTTATCTTGATTTGTATGATGAACCGAAAATGGGGATCGAGCTGCAATTGAACCCACAATTAGCTGGCGAAAAGGGACATATTTCCTACCAGAGGGATCGTGCAGGCTATCAGCTCCCAGACGGAGAAGGGGAGTACATTCCTGCAAAAGATGGCTTAGATGTTTATCTCACCATTGATCGCCAAATACAGGATTATGTTGAACAAGCGCTTGACAAGGTGGAGCAGCAGTACAAGCCACAGGGCATGACGGTTATTGTAGCCGACCCGCAAACGGGTGAGGTTTTGGCGATGGGCAACCGCTCGCAGTTTAATCCGAATACGTACTACAACGGGATTGCTAATTACAATAACCATGCTGTCACCACGATGTTTGAGCCGGGATCTACGTTTAAGATTATTACGCTTGCGGCAGCGATTGAAGAAAAAATGTTTAATCAGAATGAAACCTATCAATCAGGTGCTTATACCATCAAGGGGCAGATTCCGATCCGTGACCACAACAATGGTGCCGGTTGGGGAACCATCACCTTTTTGGAAGGGGTTCAGCGATCCAGTAACGTATTGTTCGCTAAGTTGGGTTATGAACGGTTGAAGCTGGAAGGTCTGAAGAAATACTTCAAAAAATTCGGGATGGGTGAAAAAACCGGAATTGAGCTTCCCTACGAGAAAGAAGGAAGTTTGATCAACCTGGAAAAACCTCGGTCACCACGTGACTGGGCCGCAACAACGTATGGACAAGCAGCGACGGTCACGGCGATCCAGCAGGTTGCCGCTGTAGGGGCGATCGCGAATGGAGGAGAGCTTCTAAAGCCTCATATTGTAAAAGAAATGCGCGACCCTCACACGGGAGCAGTTGTCAATCGCACACAACGCGAGGTTGTGGAGCGGGTTGTAAGTGAAGCGACTGCGAAACAGACACGAGACATATTGGGTAAAGTTGTTTCAGAGAAACCTGGGACAGGTACACTATATCAGATCGAAGGGTACCAAGTAGCAGGAAAGACGGGAACTGCACAAAAATATGATCCCAACACCGGGAAAATTATGGATGGCCGTTACGTTGGTTCTTTCATCGGTTTTGCGCCAAAAGACAACCCGAAGCTGTTGGTTTATGTCGTCATTGACGATCCGCAAACAGATGCATGGTACGCGTTGTGGGGGCAGATGATGCTCGCTCCCATGTTTACATCCATTATGGAACGCAGCCTTCAATATTTGCAGCAGCAGCCTGATCTGTCCTTAGTCAAGAATAAACAGATTGATAAGGCGAAGCCGAAAAAAGAAGCGCAGGCAGCACTGGCATCCTCGCCTGCTACACCGAAGACATTGCCTAAGTTTGAAGGGATGTCCACGACAGCTGCGCAATTGCGAGCGAAGCAGGACAATTTGACGGTAACAGTAGCCGGGACAGGTACGAAAATCGTCAAACAGTATCCGGAAGCCTATGATCAGGTCGTTCCAGGTGAACAGATCATCCTCGTAACTGACAGGGTAAAAGGAACGAAGATGCCTGATTTCAAAGGAAAATCATTACGGGACGTCATGGAGTTCAGCTCTTTGATCAATCTCGAAATGAAATCGACTGGAACTGGCTTCGTCACCCAACAAAGTATTCCTCCGGGAACGGTACTCCAGGGCACAGAGCTGCTTCAGGTGACGCTGCAATCCGTGTCGGAACCACCTGTGCCGACCACGCCTCCTTCAGGTCAGGAGGGCAGCACAGTGCCTGCTACAACAACACCAAACAATCCAGGCCAGAATGCTACTACAAATCCAACAGGTGGAAATAATCCGGCTCCACCATCTTCCGGTCAGCAAACTGGTTCTGGTCAACAAACTGGGCAAGGTGGAGCAGCACAGCCGCCAGCATCTGGACAGGCACCTCCTCCAGACAAACCAGGAGACCAGGCAACGCAAACACCGACAACTCCATAGTTCTAACTAGTCCCCCCTGCGAATAAGGTTAAGAAGAGACAACCTATTTGAGGGGGGACTCGCTTTGCGGGTATCCAATGCTACTGTACGCCGTCGCATTTTTATCATCTTGATTGTAGGAGTCGTTTTGTATTCGGCACTTGTCACCCGTTTGGGTTATGTCCAATTGATAGAAGGACCGAAACTCTCGCAAATGTCAGATGAACTGCTCAAGCGGGAAATTAAATTTCAACCCAATCGCGGTCGCATTCTAGACAGAAGCGGCAATGAGCTCGTGACGAACATGACCGTCCCCACTTTGGTATCGGTAGGGGCGCAAATCAAAGACCCTAGAGAAACAGCGAGACAGCTCGCCGTCATTTTGGAGCAAAAAGAAGAAGATGTATTTCGCGCCATTACGAAAAAAGAAATGAGTAACAACCAGATTCCAGGTGGAAGAAAACTGTCTGTTGAAAAGGCGAGAAAAATACAAGAACTCAATTTGCCAGGTATATACTTGGCAGGGGATACGAAGCGTTTTTACCCGAACGGTAATATGGCAGCCCATATTCTTGGTTTCACAGGCATTGACAATCAAGGGCTGACAGGGCTTGAAAAAATTTACGATCCCTTTTTGATGGGGACTGAGGGGCATATCTCATTTCCGTCAGATGCCAAAGGGCGCGTACTGCCAGGTGGAACCGAAGACTACGTAGCACCCGTGAACGGCATGGACATGTATTTAACACTCGACAGTACCATCCAATCGTTTATCGAACGCGAGCTGGATCAGGCGGTCGTCGCGTATCAGCCAGATGATGTTCTGGCGATCGCTATGAATCCAAAGACAGGAGAAATATTGGGGATGGGAAGTCGCCCGACTTTTCAACCGGATGCGTACAGAGACTATCCTTCCGAGGTGTACAATAGAAATCTCCCTATCTGGAAAACATACGAGCCTGGTTCCACATTCAAGATTGTGACATTGGCAGCTGCTTTAAACGAAGGTGTCATCAATTTGAACGAGGGCTTTTACGATCCGGGATTCATAAACGTGGCCGGGAAGCGATTGCGTTGCTGGAAGCGGCAGGGGCATGGACAGGAAACGATGCTGGAAGTGGTAGAGAATTCTTGTAACCCTGGCTTCGTTACGATGGGCCAGCGACTGCAAAAAGAACGACTTTTTGACTACATCAAAAAATTTGGCTTCGGACAAAAGACAGGGATCGATTTGATCGGCGAAGAAAACGGGCTGTTATTCAACTTGAATAAAGTGGGACCGGTAGAGCTGGGTACGACTTCTTTCGGTCAAGGGGTATCAGTAACGCCGATTCAACAAATGGCTGCGGTCTCGGCTGCTATCAATGGGGGCAAACTTATGAAGCCGTTTGTCGCCAAAGAATGGCGGGATAGTGTGACACACGATGTCGTAGCCAGGACATTGCCAACGGAAGTTCGACAGGTGATTACGGAGGAGACCTCCGCCAAAGTTCGGCATGCCTTGGAAAGTGTAGTCGCTCAAGGAACGGGTAATAAGGCATATATTGAAGGATATCGGGTAGGAGGAAAGACGGGAACCGCGCAAAAAGTAAAAAATGGCCGTTACGTCGATGGGGAATACATCGTGTCCTTTATCGGCTTTGCGCCAGCTGATGATCCGCAGATCGTCGTATATTTCGCCGTAGACAATCCGAAAGCACTGGCGTTTGGTGGATTGATTGCCGCTCCGAGTGTGAAAAGTATCATGGAATCCTCCCTTCAACATTTGAATGTATCGAAACGAAAAGATGGCATCCCCAAGGAAATTAACAAAGCACTTGGAGAAAGGGCGCCAATCGAAGTACCAAACATGGTCGGACAATCCATGAGAGACGTAGTGACAACGTATGATACTCTGCCGCTAGTCGTTTCGGGTAAAGGTCAGTACGTCATCCAGCAGTCCCCTGCACCCGGAGTAAAAATTGATGAGGGCGGAAAAATTCGCATATACCTTGGTGACAAATTGACCAATTAGCTATAAAATGAGATTTCGAAGGCGGAGGGGAGTAGGCTTGTCTACGTTCGCTCTGCCTTTGTTCGTCAAGACTGCGCCTAAATGATCGGCGTAGCCAAGTACAAATGTTCAAATTTCTGTCTATACTAGTTGGAGAATGGGGTGCCTGTTTCATGTTTCTACGGGATCTGCTCATGCCTTTGTTGCCAGTAACGGTTTCGGGGGATGACAGCATGGAGATTACGGGTTTGACAGCAGACTCGCGCCAGGTAAAGCCCGGCTACTTGTTTGTCTGTCTGTCTGGATATACCGTGGATGGACATACGTTCGCGGCCCAGGCGGTGAAGGATGGTGCCGTTGCCGTGTTATCCGAACAAGATCTGGACGTGCCAGCGACTATTGTCAAAGTACCGGATACCCGGCGGGCAATGGCTATGCTGGCTGATCGTATTTTCGGATCTCCTACGAAAGAAGTAAAAGTCATTGGCGTAACGGGGACAAATGGCAAGACGACCACTACGCATCTGATCGACAAAATTTTGAGCGATCAAAGCAAGCAAACAGGCTTAATCGGAACGATCCATATGAGAATTGGAGACGTAACGGAGGAAGTCAAAAATACGACTCCGGATGCCATAGATTTGCAAAGAAGCTTTCGTCGCATGTGCGATGTAAACACAGACTATGCGATTATTGAGGTTTCCTCTCATGCATTGGAGCTGGGAAGAGTCCGCGGTTGCGAAATCCATACAGCAGTTTTCACCAACCTGACGCAGGATCACCTCGACTATCATAAAACGATGGAAAACTATCGCTACGCCAAATCATTGTTGTTTTCCCAGCTGGGCAACAGCTATGACACAGACCGTTTAAAAACGGCTGTACTGAATGCGGATGATGAGGCGTCCGAATTATATGCTACCGTAACACCGGCGCGAGTCATTACATACGGCATTGATCAACCAGCAGATGTAAGGGCAAAGCAAATCGAAATCACCAGTAAAGGAACTTCTTTTACAGTCGAAAGCTTCGCTGGCAGTGCGCGTCTGAACTTGAAGCTGATGGGAAAGTTCAATGTGTATAACGCTTTGGCAGCCATCGCGGTTACACTCGCAGAAGGTATTCCACTAGAAGAAATCAAAGCGAGCCTGGAAGCAGTAGCGGGCGTAAATGGGCGATTTGAAGCAGTAGATGCCGGTCAGCCGTTTGCCGTACTCGTCGACTATTCCCACACGCCAGACAGCTTGGAAAATGCGTTGATGACAGTCAAAGAATTTGCGCGTGGCAACGTATTTTGCATCGTTGGCTGCGGAGGCGACAGGGATCGAACCAAACGCCCAATCATGGCGCAAATTGCAACGAAATATGCTGATCTGACCGTCTTAACATCAGATAATCCGCGCTCAGAGGAGCCGCAGGCGATTCTCGATGACATGCTGGCTGGCTTATCAGAAGTGGCACCTGATCGTTATACGGCACTGGCAGACCGACGCGAAGCAATTGCGCATGCAGTTTCGCTTGCAAAGCCGGACGATGTGATCTTGATCGCCGGAAAAGGACACGAAACGTATCAAATTATAAAAGACCAGGTATTGCCCTTCGATGACCGTGAAGTTGCGCGCGAAGCGATTGCCCGGTACAACCAAGAATAAAACAGATGCCACACACTGCATCGAAAGAAAGGAGGCTCGGGCATGTTCGTTGACAACGTCCTAATCGTCACGATCGTCGCTGCGTTTCTCATCGCCGTACTCATTGGCCCATTGTTTATTCCATTCCTTCGCCGCCTGAAATTTGGGCAGGCAATTCGTGAGGAAGGACCGCAATCCCATTATAAGAAGGCTGGAACTCCCACCATGGGAGGCACCATCATTCTTTTGGCACTCATATTTACCGTGTTGAAGTTTGCCAATGCGAAAATGGAAATTTACTTCCTGTTATTGGTTACTCTCGGATACGGTTTAATCGGGTTTCTGGATGATTTCATCAAAATCAAGAAAAAACGCAACCTCGGGTTGACCGCTAAACAGAAGTTTGCTGGTCAGATTGTCTTGGCAATCGGCGCTTATATTTTGCTGCTCATGATGGGGCATGACACGTCTATCCATCTGCCAGGTACACCGTGGAAGCTGGAGCTCGGCTATTTCTACTTCCCATTCCTCTTGTTCCTCTTGGTAGGTACAACGAATGCCGTTAACATCACAGATGGCGTGGATGGGCTTTTAGCAGGGACGGGAGCGATTGCTTTTGGTGCTTATGCGATCATCGCATGGTTTGGTCAAGATTATGACACCGCAATTTTTAGTGCGGCTGTTGTAGGTGCGCTACTTGGCTTCCTCGTCTTCAATGCACATCCGGCACGCGTGTTCATGGGTGATACTGGTTCACTTGGACTTGGTGGAGCGCTGGCGGGAATTGCAATCATGACCAAGACGGAATTGCTCTTGGCTATTATTGGTGGGGTATTTGTTGTCGAGACGCTCTCTGTTATTATGCAGGTAGTCTCCTTTAAGACACGTGGAAAGCGCATTTTCCGTATGAGTCCCCTGCATCATCATTTTGAATTAACAGGCTGGTCAGAGTGGCGCGTGGTTGTCACGTTCTGGCTCGTCGGTATGTTCTTTGCTGGATTGGGTGTATACCTTGAGGTGGTGACAATCAGATGATGCGTTTTCAAGATAAGCATGTCGTCGTTATTGGTATGGCAAAGAGCGGTGTCGCAGTGGCAAAACTGCTACACCGCTTTGGTGCTCATGTCGTCGTAAATGATAAAAAGCCACGTGAAGAAGCGGTGGGGATAGAAGAGCTGGAATCGTTGGGGATTCCGGTCATTTGCGGCTATCACCCAGATGATCTGATTCATGAAGGCGTAGCGCTTGTGGTTAAAAATCCGGGGATTCCGTATGAAGCGGCACCCGTCAAGCAGGCGCAGGCACTTGGTATTCCTGTGGTGACGGAAGTGGAGCTGGCCTCCCAGATTGCCAAGGCACCGATTATCGGCATTACAGGCTCCAATGGCAAGACCACGACCACTACGCTCGTCGGACTGATTTTTAAAGAAGCGGGTCTGGATGCGAAGGTAGGAGGCAACATTGGTACCGTGTTGTGCGGCCTGGCGGAGGAAGCTGGTCCCGACGAATGGCTCGTTGCTGAATTGAGTAGCTTCCAACTGATGGGGACAAGGGAATTCCGCCCGCATATCGGTGTTTTGCTCAATCTGTATCCTGCACATCTGGATTACCATCACACAATGGAAGAGTACTTGGCAGCCAAACTGAAAATGTTTGCGAACCAAACCTCAGATGACGCAGCTATCTTGCCATATGACCAACCCGAGATCGTAGAAAAATGTAAAGACCTCCCGGCAGATATCTACTACTTTAGCAAGAGTCAAGAGGTACCAAAGGGAGCTTTTGTCAAGGATGGTTTGATCCTGCTTGCGGATGGGAATGGGAATACAGAGCCAATCGTAGCGATAGCGGACATTTCCGTTCCTCATCTGGACAACGCTCTGGCGGCGATTCTAGTTGCGAAGCTCGCGGGCGCGGACAAGCAATCGATTATACAAGTTCTTACTACCTTCCCAGGGGTAGAGCACCGGATGGAGTTCGTAGATTCGATTCGCGGTGTCAAATACTTCAATGATTCAAAAGCGACCAACCCGGAAGCGGCATCGCGCGCCTTGCAAGCATGCAAGGAGCCGGTTGTATGGATTTGCGGCGGGCTCGATCGTGGTGTTGATTTTCGGGAACTGCTACCTGTGATCCAAGGTCGGGTAAAAGCAGTCATCGCTCTCGGGCAAACGGCTCCGATTTTACTGGAACGTGCTCAGGAAGCAGGGATTAATGAGCGTATCCATGTCGATACTGTGGAAAAAGCCGTTCTTGCTGCTTCCCGGTTGGCCGAATCAGGCGATGTGGTCTTACTGAGCCCTGCTTGTGCGAGTTGGGACATGTTTCCTTCGTTTGAGACAAGGGGGAGCATGTTTAAGGACGGCGTGCATAGACTTAAAACAAGCCTAGCATAACGTCCCACTGTACCATCAAGAATATGACAAAAGCGGGACGGCATGAGAAAGGATGACCTGGCACAATGAGCAAGGTACGCTCTGCCCCCGACTTCGTAATTATTTTTGCAACACTTTTTTTATTGGGAATTGGCATCGTGATGGTGTACAGCGCCAGCGCGATCGTGGCGCAAAAGCCGCCATTTTCTGATCCGTATTTTTTTGCCAAGCGGCAACTGATCTTCGCTCTGTTAGGGATTACATCCATGTACATTACGATGAATATCGACTACTGGGTGTGGAAGCAATGGGCCAAGCCAGGGTATTTGATGAGCATCGGTTTGTTGATTCTGGTTTTGATCATCGGGATTGAAGTAAATGGCTCGAAAAGCTGGCTTGGTTTTGGAGCTTTTGGAATTCAACCGGGTGAATTTGCGAAGCTTGGCGTCGTTGCATTCTTGGCGAGGTGGCTCGCAGATAATCAGAAGCAAATTGTCTTGTTCCGAAAAGGTCTTATGCCTGCCTTGGGAATCCCAGTTCTTTGTTTTGGCTTGATCATGCTACAACCGGATTTGGGCACAGGAACGGTTTTGATGGGAACAGCAGTTGTCATGATTTTTGCTTCAGGTGCACGGATCAGTCATTTTGTTGGATTAGGAATGATCGGAGTTGTTGGCTTCATCGGCTTGGTTTTGTCAGCACCTTACCGAATCAAAAGGATTACGTCCTTCCTCGATCCGTGGTCTGACCCTCTCAATACCGGCTATCAAATCATCCAATCCCTTTACGCAATAGGTCCCGGCGGTTTGTTGGGTCTTGGTCTGGGGCAAAGCAGACAGAAACACTTGTATCTTCCTGAGCCATACAATGATTTTATATTCTCGATTGTCGCGGAGGAGCTTGGCTTTATCGGAGGTACGCTCATACTCCTGCTTTTCCTCCTCTTGTTGTGGAGGGGAATGCGGACGGCGATTACGGCTCCAGATTTATTCGGAAGCATGCTTGCTCTAGGGATCATCGGCATGATTGCCATCCAGGTGGTCATCAATATTGGCGTGGTGACAGGGATGTTTCCGGTGACAGGGATCACGTTGCCGTTCTTAAGCTACGGTGGTTCATCATTGACACTGATGCTCACTGGTGTAGGTGTCTTGTTGAACATCTCTCGTTTTTCTCGATAAATAGAAACCTCAACAAGGAGTACGCAATAAGCAAGAAAATCGGCCTATTGCTACTCCTTCTCAAAAAAAGGGTGTGAACGTATGCGTGTCGTCTTAACAGGCGGTGGCACAGGTGGACATATTTATCCGGCGCTTGCGGTGGCGAGGGAAGTTTCCCGCCAAAATCCGCAGGCTGCCTTTTTGTATATTGGCAGTAAAAAAGGCTTGGAAGCAGGTTTGGTTCCAAAATCAAATATTCCTTTCCAATCCGTGGAAATTAGCGGGTTGAAGCGCAAGCTGTCGTTGGACAACCTGAAGACTTTGTGGAAATTCGTCCGGGCAGTTGGCGATGCCAAGAAAATGCTGCGGGAGTTCAAACCGGATGTCGTAATTGGGACGGGTGGCTACGTTTGTGGTCCAGTCGTATATGCAGCTTCGCAATTGGGGATTCCGACTCTCATCCATGAGCAAAACGTAGTGCCGGGCTTGACCAACAAGTTTCTTTCTCGTTCCGCTACTCGGGTGGCCGTCTCGTTCAAAGAATCGCTTGCCCATTTCCCCCCTTCTAAAACAGTACTGACCGGCAACCCTCGTGCAACGGAAGTCATGCACGGTAATGCAGAGGCGGGACGTAAATTTTTGGGCTTGGACAACAGCAAAAAAATCGTGCTGATCTTTGGGGGGAGTAGAGGAGCGCGGGCAATCAATGAGGCCGTGCTTTCGGTTGTTACGCAGCTGGGCAATTATACCGATATTCATTTTGTATATGTGACGGGCGACGTTCATTTTGAAACGATTTCGGCACAGCTTCGTGAACTGGGAACACTTCCAAGTAACATTTCTGTGCTTCCTTTCGTCCATAATATGCCGGATGTTTTGGCGGCAACGCATGTATTGGTTGGTCGTGCAGGGGCATCGACCTTGGCAGAAATAACAGCACTAGGTGTGCCTTCGATCTTGATTCCGTCCCCGTATGTCACGAACAACCATCAAGAGAAAAATGCAAGGGGACTGGAACGCGCAGGGGCAGCTCATGTCATTGTAGAGCGGGAGCTTACCGGAGAGAGCTTGCTCCTTTCCTTGGAAAATATCCTTGCCAATCCAGCGAAATGGGAAGAAATGAAAAACAGTTCTCTCTCCTTGGGGATGCCGCAGGCTGCGACGGAAATTGTCCGTCAATTAGAGGCGATTACACGAAAAAAATGATCAGATGGGCGATTGTCACGCCGATCTGGGCGAACGCATAGTATGGAGCAAACACGTGAGAAGACTAGGTCCGACCTAGCAAACGTATCAGGAGGTTCACAAATGAAAAAGATCGCAGATGAACTCATGCAAGCAGGAATCGAAAAAGTGTGGACCGATGAACCCCTTGCTAATCATACAACGTGGCGGATCGGGGGTCCTGCTGATTTGTTAATCCAACCCAAGGATAAAGCATCCTTGCAAAAAGCCTTGCAGATCATCCATCGTCATGAAATTCCTTGGAGTGTAATCGGGCGCGGTTCAAACCTTCTGGTGAGGGACAGAGGGATACGTGGAGCCGTGCTTAAAGTGGCCGAGGGCTTGAGCCACTGTGAGTTCAAGGGCGAAGAGGTGTGTGTGGGTGCCGGATATTCCATGATCCGCCTGGCGGTGGAGACAGGCAAGATGGGATTAACAGGTATGGAGTTTGCAGGAGGGATTCCTGGTACGGTAGGCGGCGCCGTCTATATGAATGCGGGGGCACACGGATCTGATCTTTCACGTATTCTTATTGATGCCGAGATCCTTTTCGAAAACGGCGAAAGTAAAGTGTTGAGTAACGAGGAACTGAGCTTTAGTTATCGGACTTCTCTTTTGCAAAAGCAAAAAGGGATCGTGCTAGAGGCCCGTTTTCAATTGAGGACGGGAGATCGCAAGGAGATTGCGGGCACGCTCGCTGCCAATAAGGAACGACGGCGCAATACGCAGCCACTGCAGATGCCGTGTGCCGGCAGCGTGTTCCGAAATCCGCCAAATGACCACGCAGGTCGCCTGATTGAGGCGGCTGGGCTGAAGGGCTATCGGATCGGAGGAGCTCAGGTTTCAGAAAAACACTCCAACTTCATCGTGAATTGTGGAGGAGCAACGGCTGCCGACGTCCTCACCTTGATTGATCACGTTCGGAGCACCATTCTCGAGAAAAATGGGATTGACCTGCATCCGGAAGTCCTGGTGGTGGGCGAGGGGTAACACGGAGGTGAAAGTTTGGAGACTTTTGCGATCGAAGGAGGAAGACCTCTGTCCGGTTCGCTTCGGATCCAAGGTGCTAAGAACGCTGCTCTTCCCATTCTTGCCGCTGCTGTGCTCGCGGAAGGGCAATTCTATATCTATGACGTCCCCCATCTAAAAGACATTAAAGTCATGCTCGAAATCTTGACGTTGCTTGGGGCGAATACGAAGCATGAGGACGGATGTGTCGATCTGGATACAACGTCTGTCTGTGTCCCGCAGGTGCCGGATGATTTAATGAGCCAAATGCGTTCTTCGATTTTTTTGGCGGGACCACTCCTGGCACGTCTGGGTGAGGTCACAATTTCTAGGCCAGGTGGATGTGACATTGGAGAGCGCAGGATTGACTTGCACTTGGCTGGATTGACTGCGCTAGGAGCCAAAATCGAAGAAACGGAAGGCTACATTACATTTCGGGCCAAACAATTACGTGGGTCCAATATCTTTCTTTCCTTCCCTAGTGTGGGCGCGACGGAAAATATCATGATGGCGGCTGTGCTGGCAAAAGGCACGACCCGAATTTGTAATGCAGCACGAGAACCGGAAATCATCGACCTCCAAAATTTCCTGAATGCAATGGGGGCGCGGATCAGAGGGGCAGGCACCGATACGATTGAGATCAGTGGTGTACCTCGCTTGCGTTCCGTTAGTTACCGGATCATACCGGACAGAATTGTAACAGGAACCTATCTGCTGGCTGTCGGTATTTCACAGGGACACATTGAACTGACCAATACTCTGCCTGAGCAATTGACAGCATTGATTGAGGTCGCCCGTAGCTGCGGTGTTGAAATCAAGACCCGCCATGATATAATGGAAATCAAGAGCACCTCCCGTCCACGTGCCTACGACCGGATCATCACCTCGCCATATCCCGGGTTTCCAACCGATTTGCAGGCGCAGCTAATGGTGTTTCTGTCACAGGCTAGGGGAACAAGTGTCATCAAAGAGACCATTTTTGAAGGAAGATTCAAACATGTGAATGAATTGGCGCGAATGGGCGCCTCTATATACGTAGATCTTGGCTCCGCAATCATTCGGGGTGTCAACAAATTGACCGCTACGAATGTCGAAGCTACTGATCTTCGAGCAGGTGCTGCCTTAGTCCTCGCAGGGCTTGCTGCAGAAGGTATTACCACGGTGAACCAGATCCATCATATCGATCGCGGATACGATCGGCTGGAAGAGCAGTTGCGCCAATTAGGGGCCGATATATCACGCGTATCGATTTAACCGGGGGAGAGTGGGCGGCATAATGTTATGCCGCTTTCCCTGTTTTGTTGAATGACATTTATTCGAAAGACATCCAGTAATTTACTTTTTTGCTCTGGGCAATGAGCCTAAAAAACATGAGGAAGGGTACGGCCATGGCGGTATACGAGGAACGCATTCCGCAAGTCAAGCAACAACGCCCCAGAAGAAGGGGCAACCGCAAGCTGGTCATTCTGCTAGTGTTGTTTTTTCTTACCATTCTCATCATCGTTTTTATCCGTTCCCCTTACAGTAAGGTGCAAGAGATTCGAGTGATTGGTAATGATATTTATACGACGGAGCAAATCATTGCACAATCCGGCTTAACAAAGGACATGCAGTTTCTAAACGTATGGGAGAACAGTGTACAAAATAACTTGAAACCATTAGAGGCCATTAAAGATGTGACGGTGAGCCGGTCTTTCCCCGGATTGATCACGCTACATATAACTGAACAAAAGCGCGTCGCTTTTTGGAGTGGGCAGGACGGAAGCCGCTATGCTTTACTGGACAATGGCTATGTGCTCAAACAGGTTAATTTTGCCAAGCGCGTAGTGGACAGGCCATTGATTAGCTCGTGGGCCTCACCTGAGCTCCTTCCCCATCTCGCCAAGTCGCTATCGAAATTATCGCCAGATGTACTCGCGGAGATTTCGGATATTACACTGACGCCAACGGTTTACGACAAGCAACGCGTCACGCTGTACATGCGAGACGGGAATGAAGTACGAAGCGTTATCTACAAGCTGGACAAGATGATGAACTGGTATCCGACGATCGTGAAAGAATTGCCGCCAGATACGAAAGGGGTGCTCTCTTTGTTTGAGCAGCCATGGTTTATTCCGTACGGGGCTCAAGGGGCTATTCCTATTCAGGAAGGGCAAGAGCAACCACAGCAGTAAATGAAAAAGGGGAAAGTAGACAATGAGTCGTCGTCGCAAATTTCATTTGTATTTAACCATCGTGACGTTTTCTACCGGCTTTCTAGTGGCCACTTCCTTCGAAACGAACAAGCTTACGCGCAAAGAGCGGATGAATGATCAGCTGTTCCAACAGGAAACGCAATTGAATGACCGAATTTTGGCTGAGAAGGAGCAAAATCGGCATCTGGAAAATCAACTGCTCGATTTGCAGCGTCAGGTGGGAAAAGTGGAAGAAGCGATGGCGGAGCGTAAATCGGAGGCTGCAGAGACACTCAGTCAACTGGATGCAGCGCGGATGCTGGCAGGGGTAGTCGCTGTCCAAGGGCCGGGTATCGTCATAACGATGCAGGATAGCCAGAATGCAGCGAACAGCGCAGACATCGCGAACTACATCGTACATGAGCAGGATGTGCGCCTGGTCGTCAATGAACTGCGTGCAGCAGGAGCAGAGGCGATCAGCATTAACGGACAGCGAGTGGTGAGTAATTCCGAGATCCGTTGCATTGGACCCACGATCATCGTAAACGGCATCAAGTCGGCAGCTCCATTCGTTGTAACAGCGATCGGAAATCCCGACACACTAGACAGTGCGTTGAACTTGCCGGGAGGTGTTTTGCACTCCTTGCAAGACTTTGTCCAAATCAGCGTAGCCAAAAAAGAGCGGGTCGAGCTGCCTGCCTTTGTCGGTGATGCGAAAACGAAACACTCCTAAATAAAAGGATGCGTTTACCTATGTTACAAAAAAGCCGTAAAATCACATTTATTCTTGCCATTATTAGTGCTATCATAGGTGTGATGTTGACTGTGCAATTACGAAGCAGTCTTCATCCTGTTCATAAAGAGTCTCGCAGCATCGCGGAACTTCGGACCACGTTGCAAAAAGAACTGGAGAAACACAAAAACCTGCTCGCAGACATTTCAAAGTATAATCAACTGTACTACCAATACGAAACCTCACTCAGTGAAGATGAAAGTATCTCCGTTATGAAAGAGGAGTTGGCACGGACTCGCCGAATGGCTGGTATGGTAGGGATGGAGGGAGAAGGCATCGTTATTGATGTTGTCGATGCCCATACGCCTGCAGAACCAGCTATGGATGAACATATGCCTGTGCCAGTTGTAGGAGACTATACGATTGACGATGAAGATTTGCGCTGGTTGGTAAATATCCTGTTTGCAAACGGAGCACAAGCTGTTTCCATTAATGGTCATCGACTGATTGCTACCACTGCGATTCGCAATGTGGGAGACGTCATCCAAATCGATACCAGGACGATCAGGGCTCCGTATGAGATAAAAGCATTGGGGGAACCTGAAGTATTGTTGTCCGCATTGAAGCTGGAGGGCGTAGAGGAGAACTTTCAGCTGGCGAATAAGAAGGTGCTGGCCGAAAAACGGGACAAGCTGATGATCTCAGCGAATAACGAAACGCGTGTCATTCAATTTATGAAACCTGTGAAAGAAAAAGGAGATTCGTAACCATGTGGCTCCCGCTTATCGGACTGATTGTCGGTCTTGTTGTCGGCTTCCTGCTGGATTGGCGTGTGCCCCAGGAGTATAGCAGCTATCTGTCAATAGCCCTCCTGGCTGGATTGGATACGATCTTTGGGGGGATTCGTTCGTTTTTAGAACGTACTTTTAACGTTCGTATTTT
The DNA here is from genome assembly GCF_001423865.2 of Brevibacillus sp. Leaf182. Taxonomy (NCBI): domain Bacteria; kingdom Bacillati; phylum Bacillota; class Bacilli; order Caryophanales; family Paenibacillaceae; genus Brevibacillus; species Brevibacillus sp. Leaf182. The sequence goes on from NZ_LMPN02000031.1 coordinate 88,504, forward strand.
CATGTCTGGATTCTTTTTCAACACACTTTTTGCAGCAGGCTTGGCTTTCATCGGAGGGTTCTTGGGGATTGATCTGTATTTGGCTGCGATCGTGGCTTTCGGGGTTCGCTTGTTCAACAATCTCGCTGTCATTAGGAGAATTGTTCTATCCAAATGGATCAATCAGCAAGAATAACGCGAAGAAAAATGGGAAGATGGTCATTTTTTTACAAAAAATCAATAAGAAAAAAAGGGAATGGTTGTCCTGTGTGGAATAATTTATGCAGGTGTTCTCACTTTAGCAAGAAAAAAGACGTAGCAGGGGAGGTGTCACAGGTTTGGTAAGCAATGAATTCATCGTCAGCCTAGACATTGGAACATCCAAAGTACGCGTCATGATCGGCGAGATCAACAACGGTTCCATCAACATCATCGGCGTCGGACAATCACACTCAGAAGGCATCAAGAAGGGCGTGATTGTAGACATCGACCAAACCGTGCATGCCATCCGAGAAGCGGTTGATCATGCGGAGCGCATGGTTGGCGTTTCAATCGAAGAAGTGTATGTGGGGATCACTGGAAACCATATCGATCTGCATGAAACCCAAGGGGTTGTCGCTGTATCCAGCGAAGACCGTGAGATACGAGAAGAAGATATTCAACGCGTAATTCAGGCAGCGAAGGTCGTGGCTATTCCTCCAGACCGTGAAATCATCGAGGTAGTCCCGAAGGAGTACATCGTTGATGGACAAGGGAGCATTAAGGACCCGCGTGGGATGATTGGTGTCCGACTGGAAATGGAAGGGACCATTGTGACCGGGTTGAAAACGGTCGTACATAACATCGTTCGCTGTGCTCAACGAACCAATCTGCGTGTAGCTGGAATATTCTTGCAACCGCTTGCGGCTAGCACTGTTGCACTTTCCAAAGATGACAAAAATATGGGTGTCGTTCTTGTCGACATCGGTGCGGGTTCTACCACGATCGGTGTATTCGAACAGGGGAAACTGGCAGCGACCACCGTGATCGGCATCGGTGGCGACCACATTACGAGCGATATCTCACTGGGACTGCGTACGCATACAGATGTGGCAGATCGTGTGAAAACCAAGAACGGCTGTGCCCTTATTGACGAAGCATCTGAAGATGTGAAGTTCAAGGTGAACCGGATTGGCAGTGAAGTCGAGAAGCAATTTACGCAAGTGGATTTGGCCAATATTATCGAGCCGCGCGCTGCGGAAATATTCCAATTAGTCGAGGATGCTGTATACAAATTGGGCTACCGCGACGAAATTGCAGGGGGCTATGTTCTTACGGGTGGTACCGTAGCCATGCCGGGCATGTTGGAATTGGCAAAAGAAGAATTGGACGCACCTGTTCGAATTGCGATTCCTGATTACATCGGAGTGCGAGATCCTGCCTACACCACTGGGGTAGGTTTGATTCAATATGCCTTGCAGTTGATGGAGCGCCGCAGCATTCGCGTGACCCCCTCATTCAAGGGCACTCAGAAGCAAACCGTCTCGTCTAAGCCAAAAGAAGGCGGCGGTTTGATGGAAAAAGTAAAAAACTGGTTTAGCGAATTTATTTAATGGAGTTCGCTTTACCGAGCTTAACTACAATGACGAAGATGAGGTCGATTCGTTCCATTGTGTTTAGTTGACAGGCTTCTGTAGCCACGAAGTTTTCTTATGTTGAATTGGGGAGGACTAGCAATATGCTGGAATTTGATATGGACTTGGAATCCTTTGCACGAATTAAAGTCATTGGTTGCGGGGGCGGAGGTAGTAATGCAGTAAACCGCATGATCGCAGGTGGAGTAAAGGGTGTAGAATTCATCACCTTGAACACCGACGCTCAAGCACTTCAGCTCTCTAGTGCAGATATCAAGCTGCAAATCGGGGAAAAGCTGACACGTGGACTTGGAGCAGGTGCGAATCCCGAGATCGGTAAAAAAGCGGCGGAAGAAAGCCGTGATTTGATTGAAAACGCTCTGCGTGGAGCTGACATGGTATTCGTAACTGCCGGTATGGGTGGTGGTACGGGTACAGGTGCAGCGCCTGTTGTTGCAGAGATCGCGAAGGAAATGGGTGCTCTTACAGTTGGTGTAGTAACCCGTCCATTCTCTTTCGAGGGTCGTAGACGTTCTCAGCACGGTGAGATCGGTATCGCTGCTCTGAAAGAAAAAGTAGATACACTGATCGTGATTCCTAACGACCGTCTTTTGGAAATCGTTGATAAAAATACGCCAATGCTCGAAGCGTTCCGCGAAGTTGACAACGTACTGCGTCAAGGTGTTCAAGGTATTTCCGACCTGATTGCGGTACCTGGACTGATCAACTTGGACTTCGCTGACGTGAAGACAATCATGACTGAGCGCGGTTCTGCTCTCATGGGGATCGGTGTAAGCAGCGGCGAAAATCGTGCAGCTGAAGCAGCTCGTCGCGCTATTTCCAGCCCACTGCTCGAGACTGCGATTGATGGTGCACGCGGTGTTCTCATGAACATCACAGGCGGTACCAACCTGAGCTTGTACGAAGTCAACGAAGCAGCCGATATCGTATCTTCTGCATCGGACCCAGATGTAAACATGATTTTCGGTGCGGTAATTAACGAGGATCTGAAAAATGAATTGGTAGTGACCGTAATTGCTACAGGCTTCGAGCATAGTCAACGCGCGGCGGAAGCTCCACGCCGTCAACAACAGCCGATCAATACGCCTGGCAATCGTCCGACACCAGTTTCCAATACGAATAACAGCCGTCCGAAGGAAGAAGAGGAAGACAAGTCTTTCTTCTCCATGGGCAACCTGGATAATCTGGATATTCCAGCATTCCTGCGCAATCGCCGCCGCAACAAAAACTAAAGCGAAAAAACGACTGTCAAAAGCCTTGTTCCCGTCAGTGGGGACAAGGCTTTTTTTCGTTGATTGGATGAAAAATGTTAGACAAAAAAACCAAAAAAACACCGTCAAGAATTGACAGACTTTACATACACATTGATATATACTGCTTTTACTGAAAGAAGTCGTCCTACTATTTACCATTTTTGCTAGGACACATGCTTGCTGCCAAGTCGGTTAAAAGATGAGGAGGAAAGCAAGTGGTTGTGTATCTTGATATCATTCTACTCCTGAATGTGGCTATTGATACCTTGTTACTCTGGTTTACTGCTTATTTTCGCAAAGAGCGCATGGTGTGGTGGAGAATGATACTTGCCTCTCTGTTTGGCTCCGTGTATCTGGTTTTTTTCTTTTTTCCTGTATTTTCTTCCATGTATCAATGGTGGGTCAAACTGCTCTTTTCTGTCATCATGCTGTGGATTGCTTTTGGGAACAGGAGGTTGTTGTCCTTTGCGCAAAACGTGATCATTTTTTACTTCGTCGCATTTGTGTTCGGAGGGGGAGTGCTTGGGCTACAGTATTTTTTGGCACCGCAGAGTGAGATTGTCAATGGACTGGTTGTCACGCATAATGATGGGTTTGGCGTTGGGTTCAAGCCTACTTTGGGGATTGTCCTGATTGGTTTTATCCTGATCTTTTTCCTCGGGAAAAAGAGCTACCGCGCAATCCAGGAGCCGCGAAGAATCGAAACCTTTCTCGTCGATGTCGTCGTTACATTGGCAGGGGAAAAAGTCATTTGCCGTGGACTTGTGGATACAGGAAACCAGCTCCACGAACCGATTACACGCATACCCGTCATGATTATGGAGAATCGCATGTTCGCACATTTGCTTCCGCCGTCGCTTCTCCGACAAGCCGATGAAAACGGTGGAGTGTGGGAGAAGCTGGACGGATCTTGGGACCATCTGCCGCTGGAATGGCAGTCTCGGGTACGCTTGATCCCGTATCGCAGTGTGTCAAGAGGTATGGATTTTTTGCTCGCAATCAAACCAGACCATGTCATGGTCGTGCAAGACGGGATTCGTTTTGAAACAGAACGGGTGTTAATCGGGCTTAACCCAATCCCATTGGCCGCTGACGGCAAGTATCAGGCCATCGTGCACCCAGCGATGATGGAAAATGATACAAATGAAACAACCTTTATTCTCAAACAGGAGGGCTAATCATGTATGTAAAACTTCGCCTACAACTCCAATTGACCTGGTACCGAATCTTGCTCTGGCTTGGTGTACGCGCCGAAGAAGTCTATTATATTGGCGGGAGTGAAGCATTACCTCCACCGTTGACCAGAGAAGAAGAGGAGCTGCTGCTCGGACGACTGCCGTCTGGTGATCCGGCTGTCCGCGGAATGCTAATTGAACGCAATCTCCGTCTGGTCGTATACATCGCCCGCAAGTTTGAGAATACGGGAATTAACATTGAGGACTTGGTCAGCATTGGCACCATCGGTTTGATCAAGGCAGTGAACACCTTTGATCCAGACAAGAACATCAAGCTGGCAACGTATGCTTCTCGTTGTATCGAAAACGAAATCCTCATGTACCTTCGTCGCAATAATAAAATTCGTTCAGAGGTATCTTTTGATGAACCGCTTAACATTGATTGGGATGGCAATGAGCTGTTGCTGTCAGATGTTTTGGGTACGGAGAATGACACGATCTATAAAAATATCGAGGACCAAGTGGATCGAAAGCTGCTGAAAAAAGCACTGGATAAGCTGTCTGACCGGGAGAGAATTATCATGGAGCTGCGCTTCGGCTTAGCGGGAGAAGAGGAGAAGACACAGAAGGATGTAGCGGATTTGTTGGGTATCTCGCAGTCGTATATATCGCGTTTGGAAAAGCGAATTATAAAACGGTTGCGAAAAGAATTCAACAAGATGGTCTAACGCATATTTTCCCAGCTTGGGGGGATACTGTTCCTAAACCGAAACAGATGGTGGTTTTTGCCACCTTCTTGGTCGGCTACGCGTCAGTTACGCGGCCTTTCAAGACAACCGGGTTAGGGACTTTTTTCTTGCTTCGAGGAGGGAAAGACGTGACGCGCAATAAGGTAGAGATATGCGGGGTAGATACCTCCAAGCTTCCGGTGTTGACAAACAAAGAGATGCGGGAATTGTTTGAGCGCCTGCAAAGTGGGGAGCTGGCTGCTCGCGAGAAGCTGGTCAACGGCAACTTGCGACTGGTGCTTAGCGTAATCCAACGGTTCAACAATCGCGGAGAGTTCGTGGATGACTTGTTTCAAGTGGGCTGCATCGGATTGATGAAAGCGATCGACAACTTTGATCTCGGACAAAATGTGAAGTTTTCTACGTATGCCGTACCGATGATCATCGGAGAAATTCGACGCTATTTACGGGACAACAATCCGATTCGCGTTTCCCGCTCTTTGCGAGACATCGCGTACAAGGCCTTGCAGGTGCGTGACAATCTGACCAACAAACATTCGCGAGAGCCTACCATTATCGAGATTTCTCAGGAATTGAACGTAGCCAAAGAAGACGTCGTGTTTGCACTCGATGCGATCCAAGATCCCGTTTCATTATTTGAACCGATTTATCAGGATGGCGGCGATCCGATTTACGTCATGGATCAGATTAGTGACGAGAAGAACAAAGATGTCACATGGGTAGAGGAAATTGCGCTTCGTGAGGGAATGCAGCGGCTAGGTGACCGAGAAAAAATGATATTATCCATGCGCTTTTATGAAGGAAAAACGCAGATGGAAGTAGCAGAGGAAATCGGTATCTCACAGGCACAGGTCTCTCGATTAGAAAAAGCGGCAATTGCCCATATGCAAAAGCACGTTCAATCGTAAGGAGAAACCACATAGGCGACCCGGCGGTCTTGTACCGTTCGGGTTTTTTGTACGAGTAGAAAAGTTAGTTTTCCTTCGCCTTTACTTTTTGGCAAAGAAGCGGACATATTCCTCTTTGGACTCATATACTGAAAGTAACGGAGAAAAGAAGGTGAGGAAGAATGGTAAAAATCTCTGACTTCCAGACCAAAGAAGTGGTAAATATTCTCGATGGGAAACGTCTTGGGCAAGTTTCAGATTTGGAGATCGATCTGCGTCACGGTCGTGTAGAGGCAATCGTCGTACCGGGACCAGGCAAGTTTCTCGGCTTCTTTTCTGCCGGGAACGATTACGTTATACCCTGGCGTAATATTGTGAAGATCGGGAAAGATGTGGTGCTTGTTCGGATGGAAGAAGCACTTAAAGTTGAATCGAAAACTTCTGGTGGAGATGAATACTAACGCGTAAAGGGAGAAAGGCACGGATAGCCTTTCTTTTCTTTTCGGCTATGGTATGATTAGCCATATGAGGAAGGTGACAACATGAGAGAACCATTTGTCAGGGTAGAGGATAAGTCAATCTTATCGTTAACAGAGTGGGAGCAACAATTTCCTGGATTAGTGGCGGGGTTTACGATTCGCTCAGGCGGGGAAAGTGAACAACCGTACGGGTCTTTTAATATGGGACTGCACGTGGGTGATGAATCTGCGAACGTAGTAGCCAATAGACGCAAGCTGGCAGAACAAGTCGGGATGTCTTTTACGGCGTGGACATGCGCCGATCAAGTGCACGGGAATCGGGTTTGTCAGGTCACAGCAGGCGGTGCGGGAAAAGAAAGTCTGGAGGATGTCATATCTGCAACGGATGGTTTGTTTACCCTTGAAAAAGGAGTCATGCTAACCTCGTTTTATGCAGATTGTGTTCCCCTCTATTTTCTAGATCCCCAATCGGGAGCAATCGGACTTGCGCACGCAGGCTGGAAAGGGACAGTAGGCCGTATTGCCGAGGAAATGGTGAAGGCCATGACGAAGCACTATCAAGCAAAGCCAGAAGATATCCGCGTCGCAATTGGCCCGTCCATTGGCGGCTGTTGCTATGAAGTCGATGAGCGAATCATGACGCAGGTACGCACTTGTGCAGGCGAATGGAAAAAAGCAGTCATCTCCTCCACAGGGGAGCGGTATATGCTGGATCTTCGTCAGCTAAACACAGCGATAATGCTCGAAGCAGGAATTTCATCAGGGAATATTTTATCCACAGATTGGTGTACAAGCTGCAGAACAGACTTGTTTTTCTCTCATCGCAAGGAAGCCGGAATACAAGGGACGACTGGACGCATGGCTTCCTATATCGGCTGGAAGGAAAACCTGTAGAAGAAAGGGAAGGGTTCGTTATGACCAAGGAACAAGAATTGTTAAAAGAACGACTGCAATCCATCGAAGCAAGAATTCAGGCTGCTTGCGATCGGGCGAACCGCAAACGTGAGGAAGTAAAAATTATTGCCGTGACCAAGTATGTCGATGCTGATGCCATTGGGGACTTGCTCGCTGTAGGCGTAGAGAATATCGGGGAAAATCGCGTACAGGATGCCTTGCCCAAGCACCAGCTACACGGCGATAAAGGGATCTGGCATTTTATCGGGCACCTCCAGACGAACAAGGCAAAAGAAGTCGTAGGACGATTCCCGTACATCCATTCTCTGGACCGACTTTCTTTGGCACAAGAGCTGAATCGACGCGGTGAAGCGTTGGATCATGTCGTAAAATGCTTTTTGCAGATCAATATATCCGGCGAAGAGACAAAATTTGGGCTTAGTCCCAATGACGTATTGGCTTTTTTGCGCGAAACCAGTAATATGAAACATATAAGTATCGTCGGATTAATGACGATGGCGCCTGTTGTCGAAAACCAAGAGGAAGCCAGACAGGTGTTCCGTGGCCTCAATGAGTGGAAGCAACGGATTAACGAAATGGCATTCCCGCACGCACAGGTGGAAGAGCTGTCCATGGGCATGTCTAGTGATTTTGAAGTGGCCATTGAAGAGGGAGCTACATATATTCGTTTGGGATCGGTATTGGTCAAGCCAGAGTAAAGGAAAACAGACCAAACCACGGAGTAAGAGAGGAGGAAGAGTATGGGTGTTATGAATAAATTGATGGGGTTTTTGGGGTTAGAGAACGAGGAATACATCGAAGAGACAACAACGGTGGAAGAGGAAAGAGAAGAGCAAGAGTCCTCGCAAAAACGCCAGCCAGCGATCGGCCGATCTAACAACGTGGTACCGTTTCAAGCACGGGAAAAGGAGGGAATCCGTTTGATTCTCTGTGAACCCCGTCATTACAGCGATGCACAGGATATCGCTGACAACCTGCGTCATCGTAGACCGGTTGTGGTCAACCTCCATCGCGTGGAAAAAGACCAAGCTAAAAGAATTATCGACTTTTTGAGCGGGACGGTCTACGCACTAAACGGAGATATCCAAAAGGTCGGAGACACGATCTTCGTGTGCACGCCTGACCATGTAGATATTCAGGGTACGATCTCCAGCGTATTGGAAGAGTAGCCAATTAAGACGAATTTAAAAGGGTGAGCAAATGTTTGCTGTCTTTTCGGTTTTAAACTTTGTTTTTACGGTATATCAATACATGATTATTGCTTACATTTTGATGTCATGGGTTCCTCAAATGAGAGGTACAGGTATCGGACAGTTACTGGAAAAACTGGTTGAGCCTTATTTGGCTCCATTTCGCCGGTTTATCCCACCGCTCGGCTTCATCGATATCTCCCCCATTGTCGCATTGATTGCACTGCGCTTTGCCCAATCTGGCCTGTTCGCCATTTTGCAACAAATCATGTAGGCGAGTGAAACGATGAGCATATTTGACCATTTTTCAAAAGAAGAACGTCCCTTTGTTGAACGGGCGCTGGAAATGCTGACGCAAGTAGAGCGGAAGCAGGCCATGCGCCTTACTGATTTTGTAGACCCGAGGCAGTTGATGATTTTTCAGAGTCTATCTTCCCAAGTAAGCGATGTGAAGGTTTCTCCTTATGGCGGCTACGAGGGTGCCGAGCGTGTTCGGATTATCGTCCATCCGGAGTACCTTCCTGTCGAGCCTGAGGATTATCGCCTTACCTTATTGGCAATCAAGGCTGATCAGCGCTTTCATGTGCTTGAGCATCGAGATGTGATGGGGGCAATGCTGGGTGTCGGGATGAAGCGGGAGAAATTCGGAGATATGCTGACAGATTCAACTGGGAGCTACGCGATTGTAGCAGAGGAAGTCGCTGATTTTGTCTGTGCGCAGGTGACCCAAATTCATCGGACATCTGTTCAGTTTGAGCGGGTAGCATGGGAGGCGTTCACACCACCTGCACCCAAGTTTGTAGAGAAAACGATCACCGTGCCTTCACCGCGAATTGACGCGATCATCGGAGAAGTACACAATATGTCTCGCGCAAAAGCATTGGTGCCAATTCGAGCGGGAAAAGTAAAAATCAACTGGAAAGTAATCGAAGACCCATCTTATCAACTTCAGATGGGTGATATGGTGTCTCTAGCGGGCTATGGTCGGTTCAAAATTCTTGAGGTAGCAGGTCCAACACGCAGTGGAAGACTTCGCATGATTGTCGGACTGGTTACATAAGATGGACCATGGCGCAAAAAATTGTAAAATACGGCAGGAAACACTGCTAATCCTGTCGAAATGATTGAGTACGAATTATCGGGAAAAGTGGGGGGTTCATGTGCCATTAACGCCGTTGGATATACACAATAAGGAATTCAGCACAGGCTTTCGTGGGTATAACATTGACGAAGTGAATGAATTTCTCGATCAGGTGATCAAAGATTTTGAGCTCTTGATAAAAGAGAAAAAAGAACAGGAAGAACGCGTAGCCATTTTGAATGAGCGCGTAGATTACTATAAGAGCTTGGAAGAAAATTTGAGCAAGTCGATTCTGGTGGCGCAGGAGACAGCGGAAGACGTGAAGTCGAATGCCCGCAAAGAAGCGCAGCTCATCTTAAAAGAAGCCGAGAAAAATGCAGACCGAATTGTCAATGAAGCACTGGCGAAGTCGCGCAAAATCGCAATCGAAATCGAAGAATTAAAAAAACGTGCTTCGGTTTACCGTATGCGCTTTCGGACACTTTTGGAAGCACAGTTGGAAATGCTGGAGAATGGCGATTGGGATAGCATTGAACAGCCACAAGTTGATTCGCCTGTAACAGTTGAATAAATCATTGACGTTCGAGCAATGATGGTATTATAATGAAAGACAACTTTTTCGAAACAAAGCACTTATCGTAGTTAAACAGGCTTATCCAAATCATAGACGATGAACGGGAAGAGTACGTGAGCCAGCACTGCCTAGAGAGCCGGGAAAAGGTGAGAACCCGGCCAGTTGCTTTCGCAGAAAATCACCCGGGAGTTCAATATCCGAAAGCCCAGAAAACCTTGATGGTGAAACAGGTGAGTAAGTGAGCGCGTCATTCCCGTTACGAATGAGTGAAGTGGAACAAATCCGATGAAGGCTTTTTGTCGTACGGGTTTGTTCAAGCAGGGTGGTACCACGGGAGCTTTCTCTCGTCCCTTTTATGGGATGAGTGAAGGCTTTTATTTATTTAAGGAGTGAATCAGGCCATGGATTACAGCAAAACCTTAGCGCTACCAAAAACAGATTTCCCCATGCGCGGAAATTTGCCAAGCCGCGAGCCACAGATGCAAGCGGTATGGGAAGAGCAAAATATTTATCAACAAGTGTTAGATCGTACGAAAGACCGCCCGTCTTTTGTCTTGCATGATGGCCCTCCGTATGCGAATGGAGACATCCATATCGGTCACGCACTAAACAAAATCCTCAAGGACTTCATCGTTCGCTACAAATCCATGGCAGGCTTTTATGCGCCGTACATCCCAGGCTGGGATACACATGGTTTGCCGATTGAGCAAGCGATTATCAATGCACAAGGGCTGGATCGTCGCAGCATCGAAGTGAACGATTTCCGCCAGCGCTGTGAAGAGTATGCTTGGTCCTACATCGACAAGCAACGCGACCAATTCAAGCGTCTGGGCGTTCGTGGAGATTGGGAAAACCCTTATGTAACTCTCCTGCCTGAGTATGAAGCCAACCAAATTCGCGTATTCGGCGAAATGGCGAAAAAGGGTTATATTTACAAAGGTTTGCGTTGTGTGTACTGGTCTCCGTCCTCTGAGACGGCTCTGGCTGACGCAGAAATCGAATACAAAGACAAGCGCTCTCCTTCTATTTACGTCAGCTTCCAGGTAGCAGATGGAAAAGGCAAGCTGGATACAGAAACAGGCGTTGTTATCTGGACAACGACTCCGTGGACATTGCCAGCAAACCTTGCAATCAGCCTGAACCCTGAACTCGAGTACAACGTAGTGAAGGTAGATGGCCGCAAATTCGTGGTAGCCAACGGTCTGATTGAAGCCGCGAGCAAAGAAATTGGCTGGGAAGGCGTAGAGATTCTCGCGACCTTTAAAGGTCAAGATCTGGAAGGTGTAGAAACGCAGCATCCGTTCTACGATCGGAAGTCTCCACTCATCCTGGGTGAGCATGTAACCTTGGATGCTGGTACTGGTTGCGTTCATACTGCTCCAGGACATGGGGAAGATGACTTTAACGTTGGTCAAAAATACAATTTGGGCGTCCTTTGCCCAGTAGATCACGAAGGTAAAATGACCAACGAGGCACCAGGCTTTGAAGGTCTGTTCTACGAAGATGCCAACAAAGTGATTACAGAAAAGCTGAAAGAAAACGGAGCACTCCTGAAGCTCAATTTCTTCACGCACTCCTACCCACATGACTGGCGTACGAAAAAACCGGTTATCTATCGCGCAACAGAGCAATGGTTCGCGTCTATCGACGGATTCCGTGCACAAATGCTCGAAGCGATTAAAAATGTAAAATGGATTCCGCATTGGGGAGAAACTCGTCTGGCAAACATGATTGCGGATCGTGGCGACTGGTGCATTTCCCGTCAACGTGTATGGGGTGTTCCGATTCCAATCTTCTATTGCAAATCGTGTAACGAACCGATCATTAACGACACGACGATCAACCATGTTGCTGATCTGTTCCGCAAAGAAGGATCGAAAGTATGGTTCTCCCGTGAAGCAAATGAACTGGTTCCAGAAGGGCTTTCTTGCACCAAATGCGATTGCAAGGATTTCCGTAAAGAAACGGATATTATGGACGTTTGGTTCGACTCCGGTTCCAGCCACCAGGCTGTTTTGCGCGAAAGAGGCATTGCTTGGCCAGCCGACATGTATCTGGAAGGCTCTGACCAGTATCGTGGCTGGTTTAACTCTTCTCTCTCGACGGGTGTTGCCGTGTATGGCACAGCTCCTTACAAATCCGTCCTGAGCCACGGCTTTGCATTGGACGGAGAAGGACGGAAAATGTCCAAATCCCTCGGTAACGTCATCGTACCTCAACAAGTTATTGACAAGATGGGCGCAGACATCTTGCGTCTGTGGGTAGCTTCTGTTGATTATCAGGCTGATGTGCGCATTTCCGATGCGATTCTGAACCAGATCGCTGAGGTGTACCGCAAAATCCGCAATACGTTCCGCTTCCTGTTGGGTAACCTGGATGGATTTAATCCAGCAACAGACCGCGTAGCGTACGAAGAGCTGGGAGAGCTGGACCGTTATGTTCTGGCGAAAGCGGCAAAAGTCGCGAAGCGTACACGCAAAGCGTACGATGAATATCAGTTCCATACTGTTTTCCATGCTGTTCACAACTTCTGCGTCATTGATTTGTCCGCGTTCTATCTGGACATTTGCAAGGACCGCCTGTATGTAGAAGCGCCAGATAGTCTGAAACGACGCGCTGCACAGACAGTGATGTACGATTGCTTGCTCAATCTGGTCAAGCTGGTTGCTCCACTGTTGCCGCACACAGCCGATGAGGTGTGGGCGTTCATTCCAGGCGTGGAAGAGAAGAGTGTGCAGTTGACGGACATGCCAGAAGGCGATGAACAACATCTCAGCTTTGCATCAGAAGCAGAGAGCAAATGGGATGCGTTCCTGGCGATTCGTGACGAGGTTCTCAAAGCCATGGAAGAAGCGCGCCGCAACAAGGTGTTCGGTAACTCCGTTGATGCGAAGCTGGCTCTGTACCCACAAACGGACGAGGTTGCGAAAACATTGGCAGCAATGGACGATCTCGCTGACCTGTTCATCGTGGCTCACGTGGATGTACACAGCGGTTCTGCTCCGGCAGAAGCGGTACAACTCGAAGGAATTGCTACTGTGGTTTCGGCCGCAGACGGTGGTAAATGTGAGCGTTGCCGTGTAGTGAAACCGGATGTTGGCACTCGCGAGTCGCACCCGTCGCTCTGCGTGCGTTGCGCAGATGTCGTAGAACAACACTACGCACATGTAACAGAATAAAAATCGGTTGATTAACCTGTCATTCCCTTTGGGGGTGGCGGGTTTTTTGCTGTGATAGGCCAGATGCGAACCACCAAAACGGCCATGACCGTTTCGTGGTCATATTTCCTACGGGACCAAGACATACTACCTGTTGAGGAAACCAAACAAAGGTGGTGTACAGCGTGGACCAAAAGATGGTGGCCAGCTTCCGGGAAAAGCTGCTGGAACAGAAAAAAGAACTGGAAGACCGCGTACAGGACCATTATGGCATGAGAGAACCGATGACAACCTCTTTGCAAGAGTTTGCCATGTACGATAATCATCCGGCAGATATCGGCAGTGAGATGTTTGAACGGGAAAAAGATTTGGCCCTAGACAGTCTCGATCGTGAGACATTAAAAGAGATTGATCAGGCGCTACTGCGTATGGAGGAAGGCACCTACGGCCTCTGTACGGTCTGTGGAGAGCAAATACCGGTGGAGCGACTGGAAGCACTGCCTCAGGCACAAACGTGCAAGGAGCATGCACCAGCGCCGTCAATCAACGAGTCACGTCCGATCGAGGAACAGTTTTTGCAACCGCCGTTCGGACGTACATCTCTGGATGAAAAAGAAGGACAGAACGGATTCGATGGTGAGGATGCTTGGCAAATTGTCGAGTCATGGGGGACATCCAGCACGCCTTTTTCGTACCAGGAACCCGATAAAACGGATTACGACGAAATGTATATCGAGAGCAATGAGCCGGATGGCTTTGTAGAAGCTGTAGAGGAAATCGGTTATACCGATATTGAGGGCTATCACGGACCGGACAGTGTGCATTTTATGAGAAGCGGGACGTATGAGGAGTACATGAGAAAAGGGGAAGGGAAAGGAAATTTCCTCTCGTATGACGATTACGAGGGAGAGCAAGCAGAACGAGAGGGCATGGATGACTACTCATGATCAGGTAGCGGTCTTTGACCTGCAAATTGAGCGCGTGGAAACGTATCCGCTTCTACAACGTCTATCGCAAGCTTATGGCGATGCAAATGGGTATAAGCGTTATCGAACCAGTTATCTCATTCGGATAATCACGAGGGCTGGAATAGATGGCTGGGGAGAAATTATCGATTGGCTGCCGACGCTCCATAAGGGCTTTTGTGAGCGCATCATCCCGTACTTGTTGGGTAAGCAGGTGGATAACAGAGTAGCCATAGTCGATGTCATAGGAAAGTGGCATCAGCGATCAGCTTCAGGCGTCAGTATGGCACTTACGGAAATTTTGGCGAAAGCAGCGGGGCTATCTGTGTGTCAACTGTGGGGAGGCCAGATTCATTCTGGCATCCCGGTATATGCCTCCCTCCAATCTTACCGTGAAACAGAAGACTGGATGCAGCAGTCATGGAAGCAAGTCAGCCAGCAAGTCGACGATGGATTCAAGATGGTGAAAGTAAAGATTGGCGGGCGCTCTGTTCAAGAGGATCAAACGCATATCGAGAAACTGATGAATTTGCTTCCGGAACAAGTTCACGTAGCGGTAGATGCCAATCAAAGCTACGACTGCGCGACTGCAAGGAAGTGGGAAGGGCTTTTTTCCCGTTATGGCAATTGGCTTTGGCTGGAGGAGCCGATGCCCATGGATCGCACAAACGAATATGTCAAGCTTCGTGCAGCTATATCTATTCCGCTTGCTGGAGGAGAAAACATGATTCGCTGCGCACAGTTTTTGCCTTTGTATGAGGGGGGCGCCATCGATATTGCTCAGCCTGACCTGATGCATACGGGGAGCATTGAAGATTATCGAACGCATCTGCAAATGGCCCGTCAGTTTGGCTATCGCGTATCTCCACATTCCTTTGACGGATCACTGGCACGATTGTATACGTTATTTGCACAGGCGTGCTTGCTGGCATGGACCAAGATGGATAGTCATCCGATTGAGCCTGTCGAATGGGACGTTATGGAGAACCCGTTTACACAATTGTTTCCGCTGCGACCCATAAATGGCGAAGTGACGCTTCCTACTGGCGTGGGAATAGGCATTGAACCTGACTGGGAGATTATTAACGCGTCGCGCTGGGACGGTAGCGCTTATGCGTAAGACAAGGAGTTTCGTATGGCACAAAATGCGAAAAACCTGATTGGGCTCGTCGGGGTTCCACTCGTTATGGTGCTGGGCAACTCGATGCTGATCCCTGTACTGCCTACAATGAAAACAGAAATGAAGCTCACCGCCTTACAGTCGAGCTTGTTGATCACCGCTTTTTCGATTGCAGCAGGTATTGTGATCCCTTTTGCCGGCTATTTGTCGGATCGATTTGGGAGAAAAATCGTCATTATCATCTCCCTCGCCCTGTATGGTCTGGGGGGGTTGGTCGCAGGGCTTGCCGCGTTGTGGATAGATCAACCTTATATGGCCATCATGGGAGGGCGTGTTTTGCAGGGGATCGGGGCCGCCGGGACAGCGCCCATCGCAATGGCATTGGTAGGGGATCTGTTCGATGGCGCTTCGGAGAGTAGGGCATTGGGACTCTTGGAGACATCCAACGGGATGGGAAAAGTATTAAGCCCGATTTTTGGCTCCTTGCTTGCTCTCATTTCTTGGTACATGGTCTTTTTAGCTTTTCCAATTATTTGCGGTGTCGTCCTCCTGATGTTTTTATTTCTGACCAAGGAAAAGAAACAGGATAAGAAGCCGCTCCCCGTCAAGCAGTACATGCATTCGATCGCGCAGGTATTTAAACAGCATGGAAAATGGCTTGTCCCCGCGTTTTTTATTGGGAGCATCTGCTTGTTCACGTTGTTTGGTGTACTGTTTTACCTGTCTGATTTACTGGAGGAAAAATACAAGATCGATGGTGTCATCAAAGGCTTCTTTTTGGCGATTCCCTTGCTCGTGATGAGTATAGCGGCCTATGTGACAGGAATCATTATCAAAAAGAAGCTGAAGCTGATGCGTCTGTTTGTGATAATCGGCATGTTTTTGCTGGCTACGTCTTACATTCTGGCCAGCTTTGTCAAAGGGGCTTATATCCTGATAGGAATTTTGGTCATCGGTAGCGTAGGGACGGGGATGATTTTACCATGCTTGAACTCCATGATTGTTGGGGCCGTACAAAAAACAGAGCGGGGTATGATTACTTCTTTGTATAGCGGTGTCCGTTTTATCGGTGTTGCGATTGGCCCACCTATATTTACCTGGCTGCTCGGAATTTCTCGGACAGTCATGTTTCTATCAATCGCAGGTTTATCGCTCGTTTTCGCTGTGCTTGCGATCTTTTTCTTGAAGCCCAAGCAGGTCGAGCAGCAAGGGCAAGGGGCAAAAGACAGCGAGACGAAAGGTTGGCGGCAAATATCAGAGGTACTGGGAATTGAACCAGAAACGGTACACGAGGTACAACGGGAGAGCGCCATCGAAAAGTACGGCTTTGATCCAAATGAGCTGGTCAAGCGTGTGTTATCGGGAAAGAAGGAAAAGGAAAAATAATAAACAGGCTGTCTCTGTCGGTCATTCTCACCGAATACAATATCGGGGAGCGACAGGGACGAGCCTGTTTATGATGGTTAGGACTCCGCAAAGGGATGACGTAAAGCTCGTTCAAGTGCGAGCGGGTACACATCATCTTGGAGAATACGGCTAAATTCCTGATTGCCTTTTACGTTTCGCGGAATATCCGCAAACACAATGGTGGCAAGCACGTCTGAGCCGTTTGGCTGGTTTGTATAATGCGCTACCTTCGCGATATAAATATCTTTTCGCATCGAATCGTCGATGGTGTACTGTCCGATGCGCTCAATCCCTTCCAGAATGGCGCCGGTTTCTTCATAGACCTCACGAACTGCTGCCGCCAGGCTGTTTTCACCCGCTTCTACTTTTCCCCCTGGTAGCTCCACGCCGCGTGTACGATGGCGAGTAAATAACAGCTTTCCTTGATAAAAAGCGAAGATCAGCACGTGACCTGCTTGGTGGTTACGATACTCTTCGGGGGAAAAGGTTAGCTTGACAGGTAAGCCAAAATCGTCGTAAAAAGCGTACATGCAAAGCTCTCCTTCTACAGGCTCATTGATCTGTTGTTTTGAATTTGCAAGGAAATATGCTTGACCGCCTTCATCGCTTGACCAGTTGCCAGTGACAAACTCGCATAAGCGGCTCCGTTGCTCACATCTCCGACTGCGTAAATCCATGGAGAGTTGACGCGTTGATACGAATCCGTTTGCAAATAGTCATCGCCAAACGTGTCCAAGCCCTCGAGACCCGCTGTGTTTCCATGAACACCAATTCGCGGCAGAATCCAATCGACTACGATCGTCTCTGGATTACCTGGGCGCGTAGAGGTGAGTGTCAGAACCGTCCGTGCCTCTTCGTCCTGATAGTCACTTACTTGTGTTTCCCACAGGACTTGGATGTTGGGGAGTCCTGTTATTTTCTTTTGCCATTCGCGACGAGCACGCCACTCATTGCTCCGAACCAACAGATAGACTTGTCGGGCATGAAAGCTCAAATTTGCTGCACTCTCTAATGCACGATCTCCTCCGCCAATCACGGCGATGTCTTGTCCGGCGATGGTGTGCGCTTGGGCAGTTGTAGAAAACCAAGGCGACAGGACGCTCGGACAATCAGCGAGGGCTGGTATTTCATTCCAGCCGACTCCTGTGGCGATGAGTAGATAGTCGACACGATAAACGGATTTCGAAGTGATTACCTGTTTCGTTTCCCGATCAATGGAAAGAATGGCTTCGTTCAATCGTATGTTTGGCTGCTGGATGAAAGGATGTGCGATCAGTACCTTTACAAGTGCAGCTCCCTGGTCATATACAAGGGGCGGAAAGTCGGTAATCTCGTTGTAAATGTGATGCAGTTGGCCGCCGAGTCGATCCGTTTTTTCGATAAGAAGACAAGAAAGACCTAATCGTTGGCACCATATTGCTGCGGACAACCCTGCGATGCCGCCACCTACGATCAGCACCTGTATGTGTTCCACTCTCAAGTCCCTCCGATTCCCTTATTCATCTATCTGATTTTCCTCATTTTTAGACTACCTGTTTCGATTCGCAAGTGCAAGAACTCAGAGGGAAAACCGATCGAGTTGAATCGGCAGGATTCTACATTTTGACGGCATTTTGTGGTAAAATGGGACGAAAGTTTTCCAGAATATATTGAAAATGAAAAGCCCAAAGCACTATGGACCCTGTGATTTAAAAAAGGAGTGAACCGAACGTGCAAGCCAAGAATGACAAGCCTCAAGCTCCTGCAAAACAGCCGCGTAAACGGATGAAGCGTGGCCAGCGAAGCAAGCGGATGTATCTGCTCTTGGCGGGGTGCTTATTCCTCTGTTTGTTGGCCGTAGGAGCAGGCTTAGCCCTCAACCAGTTAGACAAGACACTCGACGTTGTAACGGTAGACCCTTACAAGCTACCGGATCAACCCGTGGTGGAGAAGCCGTACGAACAAAAGAAATCAATCGCCTTTGTCATCGTCGGGGTGGACACGCGCAAAAACATCGGCATGTTAAACACGGATGTTCTGGTCGTCGCAGTCGCCAATCCGGTTACGCAAAAGCTGAGCATGGTATCGTTGCCCCGTGATACCCGGGTTCAAATCCCTGGCTATCCTGGCTATCACAAGGTCAATGAAGTATTTGCATTAGGGGAAAATATCAGGAAAGATGCGGAAATCAAAGGGAAGCCTGTCACAGAAAATGGCATGACGATGCTCAAGAAAACATTGAATCACATGCTGGGAATCTCGGTTGAGCATTACGTGCAGCTTGACTTTGAGGGCTTCACAGCGGTCATTGACAAGCTGGGCGGGATTACGGTTGACGTAGATCGCGATCTCGTATATGAACTGCCGAAGCAAGGTGTATACCGTAATTTGAAAAAAGGGAAACAAGTATTGAACGGAGAGCAGGCACTCGGCTTCGTCCGTCATCGCATCGACAGACGTGGAGACGCTTACAACTCGAGCGACTTCGATCGCAATCGCAGACAGCAGCAGGTGATTCGTGCTGTAGCAGAAAAGAGCATGTCCATGGATGGATTATCGAGTTTGACAGCCGTACTGGATACCGTTGGGCAGCATATCAAAACCGATCTGTCGAAAGACCAAATAAAAGGATTGGCCCTCGATTTTGCCAGCTTTTCGTCAAGTAACATGGTTACTTTGGACAATGGGGCGATCTGGAGCTCTCCTTATTCCTTGTGGCCGAGGGAGAACATGCAAGCTGTTCGAACTGCCCTGCAAACAGAAGTGGGTGTAGCTGGATCGAGCGAACAGCTCAGCGATGCAGCCGTAGCGGAAGTAGCCAAGGTCGAAATGAAAGCGGAGAAGAGAACGCCAGCTCCGAATCCCAAGCCCACGACAGGTACAAAAGAGCAGCCAAAAACACAAAAACCAGCCACACCATCACAAAATCCGGCTCCAGAACCAACACAGGCGCCTGTAACATCGCCGACTGTACCAGATGGAGGCGAATCCCATCCAGAGCCAACGGACAGCAACATGCCACCACCAGATATTTTGGCTCCGCCTGCACCAGCGACAGATAGTGCTGATGTAGGGCAAACTGGATGATCATTGAGCACACCCCCCAGGCAAAAGCACATATTCTATTGTACATAGACAGTCTTGCCTTTGCTGGGAAGGGAGTGCGGAAGTGATGAAAAACCTGCAAGAGACCATGAAGCAGTTGCAAAAAGCATCCGAAAGTTTGTCCAAGCTCGGCTTTGACCCAGATCATCCATGGAAAGCATTGAGCCAGATGGGACAAATGCTGGATACAAATTTTTGGGAGAATATCGCGACGCTAAACAAGCAAGCAGCACAAAAGACGGCCGCCGCCGCCGCGCCAACTGTACCACCCGTGAAAAAGGGGAAAAAGAAGACGAAGGAAAAACCGATGAGTTTCGTGCAGGTAGACGATTCGCATTTTTCCCCCGTCTCGGATATCTTCCAATCAGAGCAAATGGTCATTGTTTCCTGTGAACTGCCGGGCTTCGATCGCGATAGTTTGGAGATTACCCTCTCCGACCAACGGTTGCTGGAGATCAAAGGGATCATCAAAGAAAGTGAGCACCAGGGGCTTCGTACGCAAGGGGAACGAAGCTACGGCCCCTTTTATCGCAAGCTGGCTCTACCGGTTTCCGTTCGTTCAAAAGGGATGAGGGCCCAGTATCAGGATGGGGTGTTAGAAATTTATTTGATGCGTGATGGAGCTGCGAACGAACGAAAAACAACATTTAAAGCAAGCTTGTAAAAGCAGGGTGATACTGGAAAAATCAAAAAAGAACCTGAGTATTTCTACCAGGTTCTTTTTTATTGCACATAAACAGACGCGATGATATAATCAAATCACGACTGTTTTATATATGTAGTCATAAATATCGCATCTTACACTTTAATCGTATCATGCTGACGAACTCTTGTCAAATGTTTTTTCTCAATTTAATGGTTAGGAGAGATATTGAATGAGTTCATTGGTTCTCGGTTTTCAGGAAATGGATAGAACGCAGCTTTTGCTCGTTGGAGGAAAAGGGTTACATTTGGGGGAATTGTCAAAAATTCAAGGAATACAAGTGCCGGAAGGATTTTGTGTGACAACAGTAGGTTATCAAAAAGCCATCGAACAAAACGAAGCGTATCATGCTTTGTTGGCGCAACTAACCATGCTAAACGTACAAGATCGAGATCAAATTGGTGAAATCAGCAGGAAGATTCGACAAATCATTATGGAAGTAGAAATTCCATCCGATGTTGTGAAAGCCGTTACGCATTATCTCTCCCAATTCGGAGAGGAGCATGCTTATGCAGTGCGTTCTAGTGCCACTGCTGAAGATTTACCACATGCCTCTTTCGCAGGTCAACAAGACACCTATTTAAATATCATCGGCAAAGAAGCAATTTTGCAGCACATCAGCCAATGTTGGGCTTCCCTATTTACGGATCGCGCGGTAATCTACCGGATGCAAAATGGATTTGACCACAGTCACGTTTATTTATCGGTTATCGTTCAAAAAATGGTTTTCTCACAGGCTTCCGGGATTTTATTTACCGCTGATCCCATTACATCTAATCGGAAGTTGCTATCCATCAACGCCAGTTATGGACTTGGAGAGGCACTGGTTTCTGGCCTGGTATCTGCTGATTGTTATAAAGTGCAGGATGGGGAAATCGTCGATAAGAGGATAGCAACCAAAAGTTTGGCTATCTATGGACGAAAAGAAGGCGGAACGAAGACACAGCAGATCGATCCTGATCAGCAAAAGACCCAAACACTTACTGATCAACAAATTTTACAACTGGAACGCATTGGAAGACAGATCGAAGCTTATTTTGGTTGCCCACAAGATATCGAATGGTGTTTGGTTGATGACACTTTTTATATTGTCCAGAGTCGTCCAATCACGACTTTATACCCCATCCCTGAAGCGAATGATCCAGATAATCACGTCTATGTATCTGTTGGCCATCAACAAATGATGACTGACCCCATGAAACCATTGGGACTGTCTTTTTTCCTGTTAACGACTCCTGCACCTATGCACAAAGCGGGTGGAAGGTTGTTTGTTGATGTTACAAATATGCTCGCTTCACCTGACAGCAGACAACTCATATTAGATACTTTGGGACAATCCGATCCGCTTATAAAAGACGCACTTATGACCGTAATAGAGCGAGGAGATTTTATACAATTGTTACCAAACGATAAAAAAGAACAGAGTCCCGGTCAAAGCAAGCCAGGTATGTCAGCTTTGGGTTTTCAAGAACAATTCGAAAACGATCCGACAATTGTTTCTGATTTGATTAAACGTATGCAAATATCGATCGAAGAGTTGAAGCATAACATCCAAACGAAATCAGGCCCGGATTTGTTTGATTTTATTCGAGAAGACATCCAGCAATTAAAGAAGATTTTATTTGATCCACAAAACATCGGTGTAATAACGGCTGCTATGAATGCTTCAAAATGGATCAATGAAAGAATGAATGAGTGGTTGGGGGAAAAAAACGTAGCAGACACGCTTTCTCAATCTGTGCCAAACAATATTACTTCGGAAATGGGGCTGGCGCTAATGGATGTTGCAGATGTCATTCGTCCTTATCCAGAAGTAATTGATTTTTTACAGCATGTAAAAGAAGATAACTTTTTGGATGAACTGGTTCAGCTTGAAGGTGGACAGGAAACACAAGACGCAATCTATGCTTATCTAACGAAATACGGTATGAGATGTGCCGGAGAAATCGATATAACGAAAACGCGTTGGAGTGAAAAGCCAATGACACTTGTCCCCATGATTCTAGGTAACATCAAAAACTTTGAGCCGAATGCTGGCAATCGGAAATTTGAGCATGGGCGACAGGAAGCCTTGGAAAAAGAACAAGAGTTAGTAGAGCGATTGAAGCAATTACCGGATGGTGAACAAAAAGCAAAAGAAACAAAACAAATGATCGACCTCATCCGGAATTTCAGTGGGTTTAGGGAATATCCAAAATACGGCATGGTGAATCGCTACTTCGCTTATAAGCAGGCTTTACTAAAAGAAGCCGAACAACTCGTACAAGATCGCGTTATTCATGACAAAGAAGATATATACTATCTCACTTTTGAAGAACTTCACGAGGTCGTACGCACAAACAAATTGGATGATGAGATCATCAGCAAACGAAAAGACGATTACAAGTTTTTTGAAAAATTGACTCCCCCACGTGTAATCACCTCTGATGGTGAAATCATTGCAGGTGAGTACAAACGAGAAAATCTGCCTGCCAATGCGATTGTAGGTCTACCTGTTTCTTCTGGAGTTATAGAGGGGCGAGCACGAGTCATCTTAAACATGGAAGATGCTGATCTTGAAGAAGGAGATATATTAGTCACCTCCTTTACGGACCCTGGCTGGACACCGTTGTTTGTATCCATAAAAGGTCTGGTCACCGAAGTGGGTGGACTGATGACCCATGGGGCAGTTATCGCGCGTGAATATGGCTTGCCAGCAGTTGTCGGTGTGGAAAATGCGACCACTCTGATAAAAGACGGGCAACGAATTCGCGTGCATGGAACAGAGGGGTATATTGAAATATTGTAGTCAGGGGGCCTCGTGCCTCCTTTTTTGTTTCGTTTTCAGCCAAAATAAAAACAGTGTCAATGGAAAGACATTAACACTGCCGGGATTAGATGTTCCCAAACATCGGTTGATCGACGACATTCGGGTCCAGTGTATTCGTTGCGTTGACACCATTGAGTGTGTTGACGACGTTACCTGTGTTGCCGCCTCCTGAACCGGAGAATGTCTTGGCGGCTGTTTTTGGCGATATGTTGAGCGTATCTCCGAAGTTAACTGTACCCGAATTATTATTGATATTGACAGCTCCAATGACAGAAGGCACAGCTTACCCCCTCCCTCCAGTTTTTGGCTCTTCTCGGAAAATATGACGAATATTTACGACTCGTGTTTCGAGTTTTATGGATTCGTTCGAACCAACATGGACAACGGAGGATCCTGCTAAGAAAGGGACTTCCACTTTTCGAATGAAAATGTACGGGCAGTCGTGGAACGTATCGATGCAAATCGGATCTGAGAGACTAGGGGGAGTTAAAGGAACGGAAAAGGCCGAGTAATTCTCAAACATAAATTCATTTTCATAGAAGATGGCCTGCTCGCGTTGGACGGCTAATATGTTTGCGACAGCATCAATCTGCCGGGAATCACCTATTTGCAGAACAGATGAGGTATCGACCGAGAGAACATCCAGCTTACGGACATGACTGGTCCTTCGGTACATGGTGACAATCCTCCTTATGAAGCAGGCAGCGCAGTATCAATCGGGATCGTGGCTCCGACAATCATTTTTTCGGGTGGCGTTTCATAAATCGCTCTGAGGTCTACTGTCTGTGTGTCCCCAATAAACAAGGAAGCGGCAGAAGTGAGAGCTCTGACAGAGACCTTCTTTACACAAATGGCTTCGTTTATCACTTGATACCTCATCATGGTTCGTTCACCTCACGAGGCAAATTTTTCACGAATGTTTCGCAGGTCTTGTTAATATCCCGTTTCACTTTTTGGACCGTATTTTGCACGAAAGCATCGAGCTGCTCTGGTTCTAGTTCATCGGTAGGGAGCTCGCTCAAGTAATACTTAATCCGTTGATCGATCTGCTTTTTAATGTCATCCAAGATAAAGGCACGATAATTGTTATCCAGTGGATAGTTGCACTCTGTTTCGATTCTTTCAAGAACGAGGTAGGCATCTTGCTCTAAGTATTGATAAATTTCTTTCTGGACACGGTCAAAAAGTGGGGCATTGCTTTGGTACGGATTAGGGACATCCATCGATTGATTGATGGAAAAATCACCGATTCCTGCATCATTTCCTTTCGGGTTTAAACCGATATTGAGAGTCCCTTCCAGTCGCTCAACTTTTAGCAGATCGAATTTGTACTCGTTTTTGATGACGGAAGGAATCTGTTTTTCCTTGAGATCATTTACATCTTGCTGTAGCTGTTCAATCATTTGCTTCAATTTCTCGATCTTATCGTTTTGCAATTGTATATAGTCATGTAACTGTTGAATATACTGCATCATTTCGGGATCCATGTACATGACGACCATCCTTCTTCATCTAAGAGTGCCAGAGCGAACAGGTGAAGGCTGAACCAATGGAATGAGGGGCACGAATTCTTCCGCACCGGTTGAGGGCAGAGGCCCCACCTGTGGTGCAGGCTCTGTGAATCCGCCGGTGTTGTACAGCTTGGAAACGGGCTTGATAATTCCTGCGCTTCCTATTTGGCACACCGAAGAGTTGCTTATGCCTTCGATCTTGAGCGAATTGATTACGATATGTTGCGTCACAAAAAAATTCATGCGAAATCTCGTCCCTTTGCCCTGAAATCGTTCGTTTCTTCTACAAAAAGCGGGATATCATTATCGGATTGTTCATTGACGTAGACGACGCTACGTGGAATTTTAAAGGACAGATTGGTACCAGAATTGAATGATCCTCCACCCGCGAAGGTTTTGGCATAAGTGGTAGGTGCGATTTTACGGACGTCTCCGACATTGAAAACGCCGCCCACGTTGTTTACATTGATGACTCCAACGAATGCTGGCATGTTCGGCACATCCTTTTGGGAGAGATCCTCTCTGTATTGTATGTCGTAGGCCAGTGGGTGTTCATACCTGTTTTTGCAACCGAACTCATGTGAGCAGCATACGATGTATAGATAGGCACGAGTTTTAGGAAAAGGAGAAAAAGTTCCATGAATATGAAGGTGACAAATAAAAAAATAGACGTCGGTGATTTCAGCTTTGGTGGCGTAAATAAGTCGTCGATTGTGCTGATTGGGGACACCGATGTCCTGTCCTGCTACTCTATATTTGATACGCCGCCACACGCCGTGATTTATTCCCCCCAGGTTCCTCTCCAGCCGTTAGACCTTGGTTTGCGAAGAGGGTAGAGGTGGTTTTTACATGTTTGCGTATTTGGTCTGGTAGTGGCTGAGAGCCAGCAACGGCCAAATCCAACGATAGCTGTGATAAGCAAAGTAAGTGCCGCCAGGACGTCCCCCGCCAGTCGGGTAGCGAGTCGTCCAGTCATTTGTTTGATTGTGAGTGAGCAAATAGCGAATCCCTCGTTGAAGCTCTGGTGTCGGCTTTGATGATACAGCTATTAATGCATCGGTTGCCCATGCCGTCTGCGAGGGAGTACTTGCTCCGAGGGGGACGTACGTTTTTTTCTGATCGCTTTGGCAAGATTCTCCCCAGCCGCCGTCGGGATTTTGGTTGGCAACCAGCCACGCAACCGCTTTTTGAATGGCGGGATCAGTAGGGGAAAAGCCAATTGCCATCAGTCCGGTAATCGCAGCCCATGTACCGTATAGGTAAGCAATTCCCCAACGTCCATACCAGGAGCCGTCGGACTCTTGATGTTTGAGAAGCCAGCGGACTCCTTTTTCTACATGGGGGTCAGTCAATGTTCGGCCGGCATAGTTTCCAAGGAACTCCAAAGTCCTCCCTGTCAAATCGGCAGAGGAGGGATCTGTACTGACGGTATCGGCTCCTTCGATCGGCAGGTGGCGAATGAAATCAGCATCTGTATTTCGTTCAAAAGCAGGCCAGCCCCCATCCTCGTTTTGCATGGATAATAGCCATTCGAGACCGCGATTCCAAGCGGCTGCTGTTGTGATATCTGTACGGGCAAAATGGCGCAGAGAGCGCAGAGCAGCCGTCGTATCATCAATATCCGGGTTCATGGTGTTATAGTCAGAAAAGCCCCAACCGCCAGGCTTTCCTTTTGGATTGCGAATTTTCCAATCACCGTACGTATGCTGCTGCTTGTGGAGAAGGTAACGATTTGCTTTTTGAATGGCGGGATGTGTGGTAGAAAGTCCGCTTTTTTGCAGAGAAGAAGCCAAGAGTGCCGTGTCCCAGACGGCTGAGGTAGCTAGCTGCAAATGTGCGCCGTTTTCATAATCGTAGACACTATTCGTAAGGCCCTGCATCGCTTTTTGGATGAGAGGGTCTTTCGGAGAATAACCGCGAGCAAGTAACGCAAAAATCATGAAAAAGGTGGAGGTCGAATAATTGTACAGGGTACCGTCCGGCTCGATTCGCGCGAGGATGTATTGTTCCAGACGCCGTAGGGCGAGCTTGTGCAGTTGTCCGGGTAAAAAGGGGAGACGCTGCAAGGAATCTTGAATGGTAGCGAGGAACGCTTGCCCCTCTTTGAGGAAATTCTCTAAGAATCGATGTGGATATAGCCCGCGAGTGATAGGTGTATCTGCATACAGATCGGACAAGTCTGGCGCATCGTCAGGCTTTTTTACATATTTGCGATCAGCCACAATCATCATGGGGGCAAGATGGACTCGTGCGTACCCGACAAAATCATAAAAGCTGACAGGGAAGCTCGGGGGCAATAGAGCAATCTCGACGGGAACGAGAAAATGCGGTGGCCACTGGTATTGGCCGGTCAAGGCTGTAGAGAATTTGGTCAGCATGTTCGCTTGTGTCAGTCCACCCTTTTCCAAAATAAACGAGCGAGCCAGAGCCATTCTCGGTTCGTCCTTCGTGTATTTGCCTGATAGCAGAAGGGCGTAATACGAATCAATCGTCGTAGATAGATGTCCTTCATGCTCGTCAGGGTACAGCTTCCATGCCCCATTATCGTGTTGGAGAGACGTGATGTGAGCAGTGAGCTTCTCCATCAAACGCTCATCATGAATACCCAGCGTGCGCAATAGGATGATCATGTGAGAATCTGTCATTGGTGAGCTTTCCAGACAAAAGCGCCAAGTGCCATCCTCTTGTTGGTGCTGTAACAAAAAGGCTTGCATGCGGTTAATTTCTTGCTGGACTTCACGCAACTCATTCACCTCCCGATAAAATACGTCGCCTGAGGAAGAGAGGGGGAAGAGCATCGGTGGGTTTCACGTGGTACCAATACGCATCTCGCTTGCCGCTTGCCAAAAATCTGGGGAAAGTCCGTACGGCGACAGCAGCACCATTACCCGCACAAGATCAAAAGACGGTAGAGCGGATTAGGCAGGAGACGCTCGCCCACAACCGTGACAACATAGACAGAACGCGCGCCTATTTGTCGTTTTATCAAAAGCATCCACAAATTCATTGGGCGCTTTTGGCCCATCTCGTATCGCGTAATGCGGGATGGAGTATGACCGATTTGCGGGGAGAATTATTGCCTCGCTTGCTACGAACAAAAGAGCAGCAGGATTATTTTTCGTTTTTGGAGCGGGGAAATTGGCTGATTTTTCACGATGCGTACCCTCAATTGTTACTGTATGAAGAGAGTGTCAGGCGACAGACCAACCTTTTTTATATACTGCCTCATCTGGGCGTCTCTACTTTCATGCAGGCGATCTGGAATCATTTCTGGAAGACCACTGACAAAGAGCTGCTCACCATTGGCTTGATTATCAATGAACAAAACTACTTGGAAGAACAGGTCATGAAAGAACCGGCTTATCAAAATTCAGTTGTCCGCACAATCCCGTTTGCCCTACAGGAGCTTTTGCAATTGAATATGATCTTGCTTCCCCATCGGAAAGTGGCGGATGAACAGGGAAGCTCCTTGCAGCTCGCGGGTGAGCGAGTGTTTCATTTTGCCTCCTTATTAGAGAGAATCAGCTTGGGAAAAAGGCTGTACAGTCTGCTTTTCGGGGGCCAGAAAAGGCAGGAGGCAGCGTACTCTTGGGCATTGGAACAGCCACACACAGGTTCGCGAAAAGATTATTGGCCCCATCTCTTTCACGATGTGAATAATACAGCTCCTGGCAAGCCTTATCAGGTAAAGCTAATGAACTGTCAGTTGCGATCAGAGGCAAAGCGGCTGTTTTCCCCAACGCTGCGTCAAGTTTGGAGACCTGTGCACCATGAGCCGCCAAAGGAGTTAGATTGGTATAAAAGCAAGAGTGACGTATGGCGTGTGCTGACTCAAGCAGAGGAGACAGCAAATGTAGCAGAGATGAGTGAAGCGTATTGCCAGGCGTTGACAAAAATCGAGTGGGCTGTCGCAGCCAGAACGAGAATACTTAAAACGTTATGATCATGGCAGAAGATGATAGGTAGATTTGCTTAGAGAGTTTTAGAAGGAACGATTATCATTTGTAGACACTCATTATTACGGAGAAACCTGACATGGGACGAAATATTGCCGCCGCAATAGATCCTAAAGATTAAAAAAGTTAACGTGAGTTTGATTGAACTCGATAAAACCGGTGAGCATACAGCGAGTCTAGATGATTTGGGGGTCGACTAGCTAATTAGTATTCTTTTGTAGATTCTCATACCGTGTTATAAACCTTAAATATCATTATGCTATTCTACCCGTTAGCGTAGAAAAGGCAGCCCATCGTTAAGGCTGCCTTTATGTTTGGATTTTTGTCTCTGCTTCAATTATTTAACGGCAAGCCAGATTTCATTCGTGGAATTCGGACTATTGAGATCGGGACTAATATAAGCCTCTATAGCCGGAAGTTCAGCAAGCATATATCCGTTAGAAGGGATCCATTCCAAATAGATTTGTTTCCAGGTATTTACAATTGCGGTCGGAAATTCCCCTTGCACCTCAAAAACTACCCATTTCGATGGAGGGAAATTAAAATACGCTAAACCTTCCGGCACATCTCCAACATGTTCAGCAGCAATCCAGTAATCAGTCGTGCTTATCTCTTCTTTATAGATGCTCATCCCCAATAAACCTTTTATCTCACCGTTGAGCATTTGAATCAACTGGTTGGCCGTTCCGTTTGTATTCACTTCAGCCCAAAATTCTGGAATACCCGGACCTTCCGCCTTCTCGCCGCAAGGAAATATCCGTTTTACGCCTACTACCTGGAAAGCCTCTCTTTCAACAATGCGGTAGTTCATGGGTTCTGCTCCTTTCAAACTCACCTGAATCGTCAGGCGATTATAAGATTGCAGCTTTCCGATCCCTTTTCGAGCTTCACTTGGAGTAATGCCATGCTGTTTACGGAAAGCTTTTGAAAAAGCTTCGGGAGTTTCATAGCCGTACTTATAGGCAAGGTCGATAATCTTACATACCGTGCTGGTTAACTCTTGTGCCGCTAACGTTAAACGGCGTCGCCGGAGGTAATCACCGACAGTTAAATCTGTCAATATCATAAAGGTGCGTTGAAAATGAAAAGGAGATAGATTCGCCTGTTTGGAAATCACTTCAATCGTCAGTTGCTCTAGCAAATGTTCTTCCATGTAATCGATTGCCTTCTGCAATGATTCGACCAATGCCATAAGGTTCAACTCCCAAGTTAAATGATACTGACTCTAGGAACCCAAATCCTGTCTTCTCATGCTCTGTGATGACAGTACTTTTTTGCAAAAAATGTTAGTTTCCGACTGTTGACCTGTCAATAGTTATCTCCACTTTCCACCTTACCACTATTTGTAATACGGTTCTCCATCTTCCCACTTTGTCACATCTTCGACCTCCTACCTGTCTTGTTTAATGACAGCACATGAAGGAGGTTTCTTCGAATGGTTGCAAAGTATGATGTGGCCGTTGTTGGTGGAGGTATTGCCGGACTGACCGCAGCTCTTTATTTAGCAAGAGGAAGAAAACGCGTCGTAGTTTTGGAAAGTCAGAATCAGATGGGGGGAAGGGCAATCACGAACAAGAAGGACGGAATACACTTCAATTTGGGTTCGCATGCACTGTATGCCGGGGATGCGTACGACATTTTCCGGGAATTAAACATAAATCCGGATATTTTTCGAAAAGTCGACGAGTTCACCCCGTACGGAATCTGGAAAGAGCAGGTGCACCCTTTTCCTGCTGCGGTCAGTTCGCTGCTTAAGACTCCCTTGTTATCGGCGGCGGACAAATACAGGTTCGGAGCCATCCTCTTGAAGATCCTCAAGCTTGACACGGCCACGATTCCACACATGAGTCTGCGCGACTGGATGGAGGAGCACGTGGGAAGCCCGATGGTACGTCATCTTCTGTACGTACTGGCCCGAGGAGGAACATACGTGCAAGCTCCGGATTTACAAGTGGCGGGACCCTTGTTCAGACAGATGCAACGTTCCATCACGGGAGTGTATTATTTGAAGAAAGGCTGGGGATCTCTGATAGAGGAAATGTGTTCGGAAGCACGTCGGCTCGGCGTAGAAGTGATTACAGGTAGGAAAGTCAAATCCGTTGAGTATGATGACGGACGGGTGCAACGAGTTCGCTGCGAGAATGGCGAAACGATTGAGGTTCCCTACGTGATCCTAACGACATCGCCGCAGATAGCGAGCTGTCTGGTTCCATCTGTCGAACGGACTTCGTTGCAGACGTGGGAGCAGCAGGCCATTCCGATCACGGCCGCTTGTTTGGATATTGGGCTCCGTCGTCTTCCCGCACCGCAGCATCAATTCGTCTACGGCATCGATCAACCGGTCCTTATGATCAACCAATCACGAATCAAAGGGCTAGAGCTCAGCGAGAACGATGACGTTCAAGTATTTCAATTGATCAAGTTCCAAGTGCAAGGAAGCGATGCGCAAGGAGACCGCAGACAACTTGAGCAAGCAATGGATCTCGTTCATCCCGGTTGGAGACGAGAAGTGGTGGCGGAGCAGTATTTGCCCAAGATGACGGTCGTTCATGACTTTCCACATATGAAGCGGGTCGAGAATCCGGGTCCTGCCGTCCCTCAGATCAAGGGCTTGTACGTGGCTGGAGATTGGGTGTCACACGGTGAATATTTGGCAGGCGGGGCGGCAGCAAGCGCGAAGCGAGTTTCCCTCCATATTCTCGCTCACTAATCGGACGATTTCGGAAAGGAGGTCTGTATGGACACGGAAAAACTATATCAAACCTATCGGATGTTATTGTTCTCACTGGCGTATCGAATGTTAGGAAGCGTCATGGATGCGGAAGACATCGTACAGGATGCTTTCCTGGCGTTGAGTCAATTGCCTATGGACGCAAATATCCGGAACGAAAAGGCATACTTGTGCAAAATCGTAACGAACCGTTGCCTGAACCTGTTGCAATCGTCCGCGAAACAACGGGAGGTTTACGTGGGGACCTGGTTGCCGGAGCCACTCGTGCATCTTGAAGGCGTAAGCTTGGACCCTTCTGAAATTTATCAACAAAGGGAAACGATCTCAACGGCCTATTTGATGCTTTTGCAACAGCTAAGCGCGGTCGAGCGGGCAGTGTTTCTCCTGCGGGAAATGTTTCAATATCCGTACGATGAAATTGCCAACATGGTGGGAAAAAGCAGCTTCAATTGCAGGCAAATTTTCCATCGGGCCAAGAAAGGTATCCGCCATGAACCGCCGGACATAAGAGCGAGCACCGTTACGGAGACACAAGTGCGGCAATTCATCCAAAGCGTGATTGCGGGCGATGCAAACAGCCTGTTGCAGTTGCTGTCTCCTGACGCCGTCCATTATACAGATGGAGGTGGCAAGGCGCCGGCTGCACAGCGGCCCGTCGTCGGAGTGTCGCGAGTCATTCCGTTTTATATGCAATGGATGGATTGGTTCGGGCGTCCTGACAGCCACTATTCCTATAGAATCACGACGGTGAACGGAAGCCCGGGAATTGTAATGATGATCGGCGGACGTATTGCTTACGTTTACTCGTTCGAGGCTTCGGACAATAGGATTCATTCCATCTATGCAGTTGCAAATCCTGACAAACTCAAGTATCTGGAGGAGGCTGTAAGATGAGA
The DNA here is from genome assembly GCF_001423865.2 of Brevibacillus sp. Leaf182. Classification (NCBI taxonomy): domain Bacteria; kingdom Bacillati; phylum Bacillota; class Bacilli; order Caryophanales; family Paenibacillaceae; genus Brevibacillus; species Brevibacillus sp. Leaf182. Next base: position 120,760 of record NZ_LMPN02000031.1, read on the forward strand.
ATCATCGAATTGGAACTGAAAACTACCCGGTTAGCTGAAATGAAGGTGTTCTACACAGAAAGACTTGGATTTGTTTTAGCAGATATAACGGAACATTCAATCACGATCGTTGCCGGGGGAACGCGATTGACTTTCGTTCACAAGGAGGAGGGAAGCTTACCGCCGTCCTACCATTTGGCAATGAACATCCCCGAGAACCAAATTCGCGAAGCGAAAAGTTGGCTTCTGGCCAAAGGCTGTCAGGTGCTTTCCGCTGCGCCCCTTCCCTTCGCAGGAATCCAGGCAAACGAAGATATCGCTTATTTCGAAGGAACGGATGCGCATGCCTTCTATTTCGAAGATCCTTCGGGGAATCTGGTGGAGCTCATCGCTCGGCATCGAATGGACAATGCCTCAACAGAGCCTTTTGATCACAAATCCATCCTAAATGTCAGCGAGATCGGCTTTCCGCTTCGCGGCAGCGTATCGGAGGCAATTCAGCGCCTAGATTCTCGATTTGACGTCACGCCTTATAACGGGGACGGAAAGACGTTTCAGATGCTCGGTGACGAGCAAGGAATGTTCATCCTTGGGGATATGGCCAGCGGGTGGTATCCTTCGATGAAGATTCCGGAAGTTCACCCTATTCGAATGACGATTCTCGATCCAAAAGAAGGGGAGTTTCAATTGGATCCGTACCCCTACTTCATTCGCGCTGTTTCCGAAAGGCCAGTCTAAGGGAGGAATGAAACGATGGAAGTAAGCAAAATGACCGCAACCAGCTCTTCGCTGCCGGCAACCGCTCAATACGCGCGGCTAGGTTTTAGGATATTGAACGTGCTTTTTTCGATCTGCGTCGCGGTACAGGTGTTCTTGGCTGGACTCGCGCTGTTCGTAGATTCGACTCAATGGGGGATGCACGGTAATTTCGCCATGTACTTCGCGCCTATCCCCGTATTGTTGTTTATATTGTCTTTTCCGGCCATACTGCCCAAAGGCATAAAAATGAAGAGTTTGGTACTGATCGGCCTAACCCTTTTGATCTTCGCGACGGCTGTCTTCTCGGAAAAAGTCGGATTAGCGGCAGCGGCACATCCCGTCATCTCGTTAGGCTTGTTCTGGAACTCGATGTTGATTATGAGGGAAATGACGAAAACGAAAGAATAGATGAGCGGAGACAGCGTTTGTTAATCAAGTAAACATGATTTTCAAGCAAATTTATAGGCCACCCTGTGAGGGATGGCCTATAAATATTTACGGTCACCACGCCTTGGTTAAATATGATGATAGCATGTAAAGGCCTAGCCCCAATGAGCCTTGGGATGGTAAACACCAGTGCACTTGTGGAGCTTGCATGCAGTAGAGTATGGCAGAACGGAATAACTGAAGCAATTCCTCGGTTCCGGCATGCCCAAATACTGGGCTAAAGGCCTTTAGCCCAGCTTTATCCAGCCCTTTCGTTTTTTCAAAAAGGCTCTTATCACTTTTCTTCCATCGATTTCATTTTTTTGAATAAAAGAACCTCCCAAGGCTAATTTCTATTAGCGTCACTATGTTTGGGAGGGATTAATACGTATTAAATTCGTTTGAAGTTTGTTGCTCCCTCCCTTTCAACATCAATTTACAAACATAAGCCCGTTTTATCATCCAAATCTACCACCTCTGTACACGGCCTATGGCTTTAGCAATTCCTCCTATAACAAAGCCCCAAATCGCATTGGTGATGAAGACACTGACAATTGCAAGTGGATTAGTCAAAGGGCCTTGCAAATTCCCCAGGAGAATGGGCGATAAGATACCGCTTAAAATAATAACGAATAAGGCATAACTCATACCAGAAAAAACAAGAACGGTGATTGGATTGGGGACTTTTCTCTTTACGACGATGACAAGCCAAGCCAATGAAATAAGGATCGTCATCAAAATAGCGCCAAATTGCTGCCCGATTATGTCCATGAACCCGATCATTTTCATGAGTGGACGAATAAGCGCCAAAGCACCTAGACCAAGAATGAGAAGAAAGTTGTCTTTTAGAACTTTCGATAATGTCATATAAAATCAATTCCTTTCCGTTGGATGCGAGCAGCTATTTCTTTTTTACTTTTCCGAACGGTTTGAAATAAGTAAGAAAGACCATCAGCACTAAACATAACAAGTTGAAGCTTGCCGTGATGATGATAGACAACCATGTATTTTGAAAATCCGGATTTTGCAATGTTGAAAAGCCCATCTTTTCTACCATTTCGGCAAGTGATGCTGTCCAATCGTTTAGAAAGAAAATGCCGATCAATATCGTCATAATTGTTAAGATCAGTTTCATCATGACCCAGTAGTGCTTGACAAGCCCCCATTGGGTCCACACAGATAACATGATGCCGGTAAGCAAGCTCAACAATGCAGGATACTTAAGCAAATTTTCATCAATTACCTCCATGTTCACCAAAGTATAAGCAAGCTGTTCACCATTAGCGGCATTTTGTAAATAAAAACCAAACAGCATCATCCCCATTGTTCCGCCGATCCAGGAAGCCACTGCAATAACGTGTATTGCCACTAGAAAGCTTTTTTTCTTTTGACTAAGCCTATATGCCATCGTAATCACCCTCTATCAAATAAAAGTGCCAAATGCTCTTGAGCGAGCAGCTTAGCTCTCGTTAACCGTAACAAAAAAATGTTGTGAACTTATGACGATCCGTTGCGGCTTTCATGACATTTATGACGCGTTAAATTCTATAGGATATACTAACGAAAGAGAGGCTTTGGAAAGGCAGGGAGATTGATGGACCCAACCATTCTACTGGTGGATGATGAGGAAAAGGTCCTTGAGTTTATGCGTTCATTTCTCCAGAGTGAAGGATTCAAGGTTGTTACGGCCCGAACAGGAACGGAGGCATTGACTAAAGCGAAAGAAACAAATCCGGTTGTGGTCGTGCTTGATTGGATGATGCCCGGTATGAGCGGGCTGGATGTCTGTCGTGAACTGAGGAAGAAGAGCCGGGTCGGCATTATTATGGTGACCGCAAAGGCAGACGAGATGGATAAGGTAGTCGGCCTCGAGGTCGGTGCCGATGATTACCTGACAAAACCCTTTTCATTGCGAGAATTATTGGCGCGCATTCGTTCGGTGACGCGCAGGATAGATGGCAGCCCCTCGTTCGAAGAACATTTGGTAAGAGGCGACTTAACCATTTCCCGTTCGCAGTATCAGGTTTGGAAGCGTGGAGTTGAAATCAGTTTGACGCCTACGGAATTCAAGCTCTTATTGACGCTGGCCGACAAGCCTGGTATTGTCTATAGCCGTCTTCAGCTTTTAAAAGCTGCATTGGAGGACGATCTATTTAACGAGGAGCGAACAGTGGATGCCCATATTAGCCGATTGCGAAAAAAAATAGAGGACGATATTTCGAATCCAGGATACATTCAAACCGTATACGGATTCGGATATCGATTTGGGGACCAGCCATGAAGTTTCACTGGAAAATTTTCCTGACAATGACTTCTACGATCGTGGGGATTAGCATCATATTTATTACCCTTACTCATCTTATTGTGAAGAACGCGATTGACGCGGGCATAAATGAAACAAGGGGAAAAGAAGTTGGATTACTTACAAACAAATTATCGAACTATTATCTAGACAACAAGTATTCATGGGATAAGCTTCAACAGTTCGATCTTTTACAAGATATTCACCAGGAAAATCCGAGCATCATTGTCATGGACAGTAATCAAAACGTCATTTGTTATCTGGGTGACTCACCTGAAACGTTAATAACTCACCTGGGTATTCATAAAGAAATCATGATCAATGAGCAAATCGTCGGTCAATTTTTTTATTATGATCCAGAAGTTGCAAACTTAAATAAAATCATGATAGGCATACCAATATCCGTCGTGATCATCTTAACTGTAAGCGGTGCGTTGCTCATACTCATCTCTCTTATTATCACCTACCAATTATCACGCTGGTTGGCCTCTCCGCTGCGAGCGCTACTCCCCGTGATTGAGCAGTTAGGAAGAGGAGAATTTGGCGTTCAAACCAATGTAAACACGCACGATGAATACGGCAAAATTGCGAATGCAATCAATGTGATGTCAACAAAATTAGAGCAAGCTGAAAAGGCACGTCAAAATCTAACCGCGGACGTCGCACATGAACTTAGGACTCCCCTTACCATTATTGGAGGGAAGCTGGATTCACTGCAACAGCAGGGGAAAATGATACCGCCCGAAACATTGTTGCCGCTACAGGACGAGCTCATTCGGCTAAACCAATTAGTAGAAGATCTGCGAACGTTGTCATTAGCAGAAGCAGGAGAATTGCCATTAAAAAAAGAGCCTACTAATATGGCAGACCTAGCACAAAAACTCCTCGCAGCTATGGAGCAAATCGCGGAAGAAAAAGGTATTTCTATTCAACTAGATGTATTGACCAATCAGACAACCATATCCGCGGATGCTAATCGAATCAAACAGGTTTTGGTGAATTTGCTTACCAATGCAATCCGATTTACGCCGAGCCCAGGAGCCATCTATCTCCGGCTTCTTAATGAGAATGATCAATATTTGACAGTCATTGTGCAGGATACCGGTATCGGTATTTCCCCTGAGCACCTGCCACACTTGTTTGACCGTTTTTACCGCGTCGATGAAGCGCGTTCCAGGGTCAGCGGTGGGACAGGGTTAGGTCTTGCCATTGCAAAACAATATGTACTTTCTCACAATGGAATCCTTGAAGTACAAAGTAATCTGAATCAAGGAAGTCGGTTTATTATTCGTCTCCCTTATTGATCATGCAACGTCTGCCGTTTCTAGTACAAGCTATTAAATTTCCTCTTTTGATTGCCATTTTTCACCTTTTTATTGTCAAATCCGCACGATAAAATAAATGGGCCATATCAACACGAAACGGCCCGAAAAGCTTCATCAATATCTTATTACTTCGATGGAAGAATTGTTAAAGCATTATCCTGTTAACTAGCTAAATAAACTTGCAGTCAGTCTTTATTTTTATAGGATATAATAATATTTTCACAGATAAAAAATATATTTGTCGAGTACTAATTAATATTTTGATAGGGTTTTCAAAGAAGCATGTATTCGATACATTTGCTTTGAGAGTTTTTTTAAAGGAGCGATAACCAGGTGAAGACACTCATTATTGCGGAGAAACCTGACATGGGACGAAATATTGCCGCCGCAATAGATCCTAAAGCGAAAAATCACCGCACCTATTTAGAAGGTGAAAAATACATTATTACGTGGGCAATCGGGCACTTAATTGAACTGGCGGAACCGGAGGCGTACGACCAAAAATATAAAAAGTGGAACATCAATGATCTTCCTATCATTCCCGATCCATTTAAGCTGGTGCCCAATCGGAAAACATTCGATCAGCTAAAAATGATCGGGCAGTTGGCCAAACGAAGTAATCTGCTGATTAATGCATGCGATGCCGGGCGGGAAGGTCAACACATCTTTTCGCTCATTCAGCGACATCTAAAATTGAGCCACCCCGTTAAAAGACTGTGGATCTCGGACTTGACACCTGAAACGATCAGGAAAGGATTTGCGGAGATGAAGGATGCCGCAGCCTATGAAAACTTAACAAGAGCAGCAAAAGCTCGTAGTGAAGCTGATTGGCTAATCGGGATGAATGGCTCACGTGCCTTTACGACCAAACATAACGTGCTCCTTTCTGTCGGACGAGTACAGACCCCTGTTCTTGCTCTCATTTATGATCGACAGAAACAGATTGAGGCTTTCTCCTCGGTTACGTTTTTTCAAGTGGAAGGGCATTTTTCACAGGGGGAGAGGACGTACAAGGGTCTTTGGCAAGGGGATCGCTTAACCGATTCATCCAAAGCAGAAATGTTGGCTCGTAAAGTGAAAGGAAAACAAGGGCGGATCGCATCCTACGAAGTAAAGGATACGAAGGAGTATCCTTTCAAGTTGTATGACCTGACATTGCTGCAACGTGAGGCCAATGGCAAGTACGGTTTTTCCGCCAAGAAAACCTTGGATATAGCACAGGCACTCTATGAAAAACACAAAGTGATTTCTTATCCGCGGACGAATTCCAACTATGTGACAGAGCAAAATATTCCCGAAATGCACAACACCCTGTCGTCCTTGCAAGGTACTGGATATGACGATTTGGTAAAGGGTGCAAACCGTAGTTTGGTTCATAAAGGCAACAAATTTATATGCAATCCAGCAAAAGTAGACGACCACCATGCCATCCTGCCGACAAATCGTAAGGCTTCAGGGCTTACGCCAGATGAGCAGAAGTTATACGATTTGATCGTTCGCCGCTTTCTGTCACAGTTTTATCCGCCGGCTGAATATAAGATGCATACGGTCATAACCGATGTGGAAAATGAAAAGTTCAAAACGTCGGTGAAAGAACGGAAAAGTCTTGGTTGGAAGATTATTTATGCCGATCAGCAAAAGGAAAAGCCCAAGAATGGGAAAGGTGCGGCTAAAGAAGAAGAGGATAAAGAAGAGATTGAAGTGAACGAGCCTTTTATCATTCAACCTGATGCCAGCGTAGTATGCTCGGATGCGATGGTAAAGGAGAAAGAAACCCAGCCTCCCAAGCATTTTACGGAAGGGACGCTTCTAAAGGCCATGGAAAGCGCAGGCAAGCAAATCGAGGACGAGGAACTGCGTGATGCGATGAAAGAATCGGGTCTGGGAACCCCGGCAACTCGTGCCGCTACCATCGAACGACTGAAAAAGGTCGGATACGTTGAAATGCAGGGGAAAAGGGTTCAACTTACCCAAAAAGGGCGTACCGTTATCGAATTGATTAGGGGAGCAGGTATCGAACTATTGACCTCTCCTGAAATGACGGGGCATTGGGAGCGACGCTTGAATGAGATCTCCCGAGGGACCGCCTCTGACGGGCAATTTATGGAGAATGTGAAGAAATTCGCTACGATGATCGTGGAAAAGGTTCGCGTACAATCTCGTGCTGAGAAGACCTTGTTTGAGAGTGAGGGTACGACTCGAAAAGGAGCTTCGAAAACAAAAGGACGAGCTGGCGAGCGAAGTACAGGCAGATCAGGTGGCAGGAATGCCACAACAAAGGCTTCAACTCGAACGGTAGCAAAAACCGCGAGTACAACTTCGAGTATCATCACCAAATGTCCACGACCGGGTTGCGGAGGCTCCATTTTCATGGGACGCAAAGGTTACGGTTGTTCGAATTACAACGTGGGCTGTAAATTCGTCATATGGAAAGAGAATTATGGACGTATGCTGACGGATACACAGATTAAAGCACTCATTGAAAAAGGCAAAACGGGCAAAATGAAGCTTGAACGTCAGGACGGGACACCATTTCAAGCAAAGCTTATCTTGAAAAGTGTAGAATCGGGCGAACTTACTTTCGAGTAGGAATGTAGCTAATAAAAAAAATAAATTTATGAAACTTACTTGCGTAACCATCGTAAATACAGGTATAACGGAGGCGGCACATTTAGGCCGAACTACCTAGCACGTACCTAAGGAGGAATAATCCATGTCCATTTTTAAAAGACTGCGTGATTTGACCATGTCCAATTTGTACGCTTTGATTGAGAAAGCAGAAGACCCAATCAAAATGACAGACCAGTATTTGCGTGATATGCAAGAAGACTTGAATGAAGCAGAAAAAGCGGTTGCCGCCCAAATTGCTTTGGAAAAGAAATTTAAAGTGCTGTACGAAGAACAGGAAGCCTTGGTGAAAAAGCGTGATGAGCAAGCTCATATTGCAGCACAAGCTCAGAATATCGATCTGGCTCGCCGAGCTCTGGAAGAAAAGAAATCCGCCGAGCAGAAAATGAACGAATACAAGGACAGCTACGAGAAAAACAAGCTGGCAGCCGACGGATTGCGCGAGAAGCTGGCTGAAATGAAAAAACAGATTACCGAGCTGAAAAACAAGCGTGAAACATTAGTTGCCCGCGTCAATGCAGCCAAAGCACAAAAGACGATCAATCAGGCGATGGGTGGCTTCGACACGAACTCGGCTATGTCTGGCTTGAAACGCATGGAAGAAAAAGCACTGCAAATGGAAGCAGAAGCAGAAGCCAGCGGCGAGATTTACAAAAAACAGAGCTCTTTAGATGATGAGATTGCGAAGCTGAATAAGGATCAAGCCGTTGAGGACGAACTGGCTGCTCTGATGAAAAAATATGAGGGGTAAACCGCTTCAAGCGGTTTCCCTTTTTTTCAGACCTTACACACCTTGACGAAAGTGGAGTGATTCGCTTTGACGTGGACAGAAATACTAGGGATGCTGGTTTGGACAGGAGCCGGCGGCGTTTTGCTTTTTGTTTTGATGTGGATCGATTCATTGTTTACGAAATACAAGGACATCACCGAAATCAAAAATGGAAACATCGCGGTCACGACGCGTTTTGTCATGAAGCTGTTTGCGCAAGGATATATCTTATCGCAATCTATCATTACCTCCAACCTATTGTGGACAGCGCTGCTCGTTTCTGTGCTCTCATTTATCATCCTGTTCCTTTTGGAGAGAATCGTGGAATGGCTGTTAAAGCAAGTGGCCGGACTGGACCTGGAAAAAGGGACGCAGGAAGGAAAAGTGGCACATGCCATGATGGCTGGTTCATTCCATCTCGTGGGTGCCTTGATTTTGGCTGCATGTCTGTAAGACGTGAAAGGGAAGGGAGTACAGCATGAGTTTGATGAAGCGAATCCAAAACATTTTTGCCAAGCATGAGCCTCCTGCACCGGAGAAGAGCATCCTGACGGTGGGACCGGGTGATGTGGTCGATGTATCGCTTGTTACCTATCAAGTAATCGGGAAGGCGAGTAATGCGAGTCGCAAAGCCACGATGCTCACGTTGCAGGATGGAACGACTATTCGCTACCTGTACATCGAGGAACGGGAGAAGATTGTCTATCATCTGTATAGCGTGATTGATGGACGACTGGATTCAATAGACGAAGTACCGACCACAATTGAGATGGACGACGTCACCTACCATTTGGAGGAGCAATATAATGGCTCCGTCCATACTGTGGGGAAAGCGCCGTTTCACACTTCAGGGGAGCAGTACATCTGGCAATTCCAATCGGATCAGCGCCAATTGCTGCGAATCGAGTGGCAGGATGGCCGTTTCATGCTCTATGAGGGAGAAAGTGTTCTGCCAGCGGATGTGCAGGTACTGCGCGGCACATAGAGAGGAGGGACAAGTACATGCCAAATCCATGGATGAAATCAATCAAGCTCCTGCTGATTCCGGCGTTGTTCCTCCTTACGCTAGCGGGTTGTGGCAGCCCTGCGGTTGGCGAGACATATCCGCTTGAATCTGTCTCAACCAAGGACAATGGACAGTCTTCACGCATCTATCGTGCGGAAGACAAGACGGTACCGGAAGTAGCCTTGGAGCTGGCGGAGCAGAATACGCCAGATGAAATCTCCAAAGAAGATCCGCAGCATATGTTCCTCATTTATCCGGACGAGATCTACCATTTGCAGCAAGACGCTGCCAAGCCGACGGATACGTTGATCGAGGTCGACAGCAAAGAGTACGTCCGGCAAAACTACGATTCTTCGTTTTTGCAGGGATACATTGTAGCCAGCGTACTGGATGATTTGTTCGACGGGCTCAAGAAAAGTACAAAGGGCAGCTATCGTGGCTACTCTAGCAAGGACATTTACAAGCCTTCCGGAACGTATCGCGTGCCCACAATCGAGGACAAAAAAGTTGCTCCGCCGATCACCAAAGAGGGTACGGGTAGTATTTTCAAACGGAGTAATGCGAAGAACACGGATGGTACGGTAGGCTCTGACGGCAGCCTTTTCAAGAAGCAGGCGGAGTCATCTTCCAGCGGTAGTTCAGGTAAAATTATTCGTTCCTCCAGCGGACAATCGTCGAAGTCGAGTGGATCTGTCTCATCCAAACGCTCGAGCTTTTCCCCGCCGAAAAGTAAATCGCCTCCACGAACGAAGGTAGGGGGCTCTGGGCGAATTACAAAGCGCAGATAACTGTAAAAAACAGGAGAGAAACGAACCACCCCCAAACGATTTTTGCAGCTCGTTTGGGGGTGGTTTTGTTTTACAAATTAGCGCTGCTTGGTCTCTACCGTATACACCACGTCTTCATTTTGGTATTTGTACACATACAAGTAGTAACGGCCAGGCATTACTTGATAATGGGCACTTTGCAGATTTCCCTCTATCTCTTGCGGGTACGCTACAGGCTGATCTTGATTTCCCTCGTGGAATAGCATCCAAGTCACACCTTGTCCCTGCTGAGGGTTCAGAGAAATACGTATTTCTTCTGGCTTATCTACTTGGAAGGCAAAGATATCTTGCCAGTCGTTTCCTTTCATGTCACCTGAAACAGTCGTACCTATCGGCAATGGACCATTTGCTTGCTCAGGAGAATCATTGCTCTCGTTTTCTTGATAGAGTTGCTTTTGCGGGCGATCTTCACCCGTGACCAATAACGTAAACGGTTGGTCCTCTTGCTCTGTACGATACGTATAAGCAGTCACATAGTAAGTCCCCGGTTTCGCATCAAATGATCCGATCAGCTTGTTACCTTCACGCTTGGTGGGATAGGAGATGTAGTTCTCTCTATCGGACTCATGGAATACAAGCCACGCCACGCCATCCTCTTGCTTCGTTTCCATCTCTACTTGAAGCTGTTGGGCTGATTTCACATCGAGACGGAACTCCTGATTCGGTTTTTGTGGATGGATGATACCGGTGATCGGCTTACCTAATGAAATAGACGATTCCTCAGGATTTGGATTTGGCTGTTCCGTTTCGGAGCCATCTTCTTGAGCCAGCTTCCCGTGGAACACGACATCATAGGCAAAGCGTCCATCTTTTGTCGTACGATAATTGGTGAAGTAGCTCGTAACCGTGTCATAGCCATTCCAGGAAAGATCCGATAGCTCCTTGAGGAATCCATCTGTGAGGCGGTTCATTTCTTGCCAATCCTGATATTCCCCCTGGGAAGCTCCTCCCGTATAGACCCCACGCAACGTGAAGCTGCGGAATTCTCCAGAGTCTTTTTCATCTGTTTTTACATCGGTCAGAGCAGCAACCTCTGCGATTTGACGATAAACCTCTTCTTTGTTCGTCACGGCCACTTTTTGTAAGTAATGATCTGAAACGAGAGGGACATCCAACTCTTCATATTGGTCGATCAATTCTTCTAAAGTTTCTTGATAGCCACGTTCAAGAGCACGATCACGGCTGAAATCTTCGATCAAGTCATCATAAGCAGATACATCATTGGAACGGATCGTATCATTGATTTTATCCAGACGAGCAAAATCATTCTTGAACAGATGGTACTGAAGCGCGAATGAATAGTCGTAGAATGCCAGGGTTCCGTATTTGGCACGCATCATATCGGCTGCTGTGTAATCGAGATAAGGCGATGCATTTCGGATATTGCCTACAACTGATTGGCGAGGCTTGATTCCTTCTGTTCGGGTAGCACCTGCGAAAAACTCAGCTCCGCCTTCTTCATACCAAGGCAAGCGGCTGTTTTCATAAATCTCTCCCTGTCCCCACATGCCCGGCACTTCATATCTGCCTTGCAAATAGTGGACGAATTCATGACGGAACAGCTCTTCCAGACTGTAGATGCTTTGTTCTTTTGTCCGATCGTAGGTGAAAAAAGTACCTGTACCTTCAATGTAGATACCACCATTATCTGTGTCGTATCCGTACAAGAAGCGATTCATTTTATATTCATCAGGCGTATTGTAAATGACAATGGTCAGTACATCATCCGGATTACCGCTCTCAAGCTCCTTGTCATTACCGATTACCCGATGAAATTGTGCCTTCACTTCCTTAGATGCCCAATACAAGCGCTCAACCTGTTCTTCTGTTAGCTTATCTCCCGTTTTGAACACAACCGCTCCGTCATCAAAAGTAAATTGCTGTGGAAGATAATGCTTTTTCCCTTCTTTTTTCATTTCCTCGAGGTCGATTTTTTTACCATTGGCATCCTTACCATATGTTTCCGCGATTTGTTGCGCGGCAGTGAAGTATGGCTCGCTCCACTTTTTATAAGTTTTCATCGCTTTCGTCAATATGTCATTGGCTTTGTCTGGATCACTGTAGTAGCTTCCCAATTTCCCTGTGTAATACAAGGCATTGTTCGTTAACCATACGTGATCAGCGGAAGTCTCACCATTTTCCGCCATGTCAAAAATAGGGTCGAGAAATGCATCGATGTTGCTTTCCAGCTCATCTTTTTCTGAATCAGCGACTCCCCAAATCAGAACATAGCCAACACCTTGGAGGACGCTGTAAAAGGCCTCGCTTGCTTCGCGATCATCTGACCATTTATCCCGATTGTCGTTAAAGTCCTCCATTACTTTTGACAGAAGGCCGATTGTCTCAGAATCAACAGTCGTGTTGCTGATTAATTTTCCCGTAGAACTGATGATTTCATTTTGAGTCTTTGTACCTATGGTGAAATTGGGATTGGTAGTTATTGCTTGAAGTGCTGGAATAATCTTTTGCTTATACTTTGGCTCCATCAAATAGTTTAATTCATCATTGTAATACCCCAAGTAATAACCCGAACGCAAAACCTCTACATATGTATGTATGCCTTGCTCGTCATTCTTGGTAAAGTTCTTACCACTTTCTTGCAAGGCATCGATGATGGCCTGAACACGCTCCCGATCCTCATAAAATTCCTGGGTGTCGTCGTTGTAAGTAAACAGCTCAGGGATTTGCGTCCAACTGATTTCCTTCAACAATTCAACAAGCTCTGAATTGTCCAATGTTTTCAGATGCGAGATGCTGTACTTCTCCTGTTTGGCTGCTTGGCGCAACTGACTCTTCGACATGTTTTCCTGAACCGGTGTATGACCAAGCTGCGAATCATTGGGCTCTTGAGAGGGGCTTGGCAGCGTGCTTTTGGCTTGAGCTGCTAGTGGCAAGCCTGCCGCTACCGTTGAAATTGCAATTGATCCTGCTGTTACCATGCTAATCCATGAATGATTCATTTCTTGTATGACTCCTTTTCAGTCTTTTTGGCAGTAGAAGTGAATATTTTATAGTATCGGTATCCAACATGAAAATCCTTACAAATAAAACAAAAGATGAGGGAATATGGCTCTTTTTTCCTATTTAACAAAAAGAAAAGAATGTCTAGAGAAGTAGCTTTGTAAGAATGAAAGGAGAGCGACTTTTGTTTGCCTATGACGAAAACCTGATTGTTGATCGACAAAAGAAGAAGGGATGTGCATCCAGCATTCGACAGTCTTTGTTAGCAGCATTGGCTATGATTGACATTGGGAAAGCACAGATAGGTGAAATTGGCGGAGGGGAGTGCTAGAAGATGCTGGAAAAAATTCTCGAACTGCGTTCACGATCCATGTCCATTACACAAATTGCCAAAGAGTGTGGTTTAACGATCGGTCAAGTGAAGTATCTCCTGCAAAAAGACCGTGCGAAGCCAGTGACACCACCTCCCGCTAGAACAGAATTAGAATGGCAATTGCCTGCGTTTTATGGTCGGGACATTGTCAAAGTCATGACACAAGGACCGACTGTGTTATTTATCTATTGGGAGATCACTTGGCCGCGCATGAGAATGGTCGCATCGTACCTGCAAGCCGATTATCGTCACATCCAGAAGGGCTTGCGTTTGTATGATGTAACGGAACGGTTATTTGATGGGAAAAATGCGCATTCCGTCCGAGATGTGCTTGTACATGAAGAGGCTCATTCCTGGTACGTGAAAGATGTAGAGCCAGGACGTACATACATTGTTGATTTTGGTTTATATGAACACAATCGGTTTTGTCCGATTTTACGCTCGGAAACGGTAGTTACCCCGCAAAATTCAAAAGCTAGCTGGGGGGAGCCGTTAGTTGAGCCTGTCCACGATCCAGCTACACCCTCCTGGTTTGAGAACTTTTCCTCCTACTCGTTGTATACCAAAACATCCAATAAGTGAGGTGTCATTTGTGCACAAAGGTTATCTCTCCCTCGTGTTGCATGCCCATCAGCCTTATGTCCGACACGGGGATCGGGACGATCGCCTGGAAGAGAGCTGGGTGTATGAAGCCATGCTGGAATGCTATCTTCCCTTGCTCATGGTTTTCGACAAGCTCCTCTCAGACGGCATCGCTTTCCGTATGACCCTTGCTCTTTCTCCGACATTACTTTCCATGCTAGATGATGATCTGATCGTGACACGCTTTCGCACACATCTAGCGAAGACCGTTGAATTGGCCGGGAAGGAAGTCAAACGAACCGCAGGTCAACCCCAAGAACACCGTATCGCCAAAATGTACGTGGATCGTTTTCGAAGCATCATTGCCTATTGCCGCAAGTGGGATTTTCAACTAATCAAGGCCTTTAGGCATATCGCGGATAGTGGATGCCTCGAACTCATCACTTGCGCAGCCACACACTCCTTTTTGCCCTATGTGGAAACAGAAGAGGCGATTCGAGCACAGCTTCAGGTGGGTATCAATACACACGAGCGGATTCTAGGAAGGCGTCCGAAGGGAATTTGGCTGCCAGAGTGCGGGTATACACCTGGATTGGATCGCTTGCTGAAAGAGGTGGGGCTTCGGTATTTCTTTGTAGACAGTCACACGATAGAGCATGCGACGCCTTTACCTCGCAGAGGGGGGTTCGCTCCCTTGTTCACGCCGCATGATGTAGTTGCCTTTGCCCGAGATGAAGAAGCTTCTCGCCAGGTATGGAGCTCGAGCGATGGATATCCAGGGGACTATGACTATCGTGAATACTACCGGGATATCGGATTTGAAAGGGAGATGAGCTACATCGAGCCGTACATCCATCCTGATGGCATTCGGGTGCGTACTGGTTTGAAATACTATCGGATCACCGGCAAAGAAGGGGATAAAGACTGGTATGAGCCAAGCTGGGCGCGGGAAAAAGCAGCGTCACATGCGGGACACTTCCTGTATCACCGAGAGCGTCAAGTGGTAGAAGCCAGTCACTGGATGGATCGTATGCCGTTGGTCGTCGCCACTTATGATGCGGAGCTGTTTGGGCATTGGTGGTTCGAGGGTCCGCAGTTTTTGGATGACCTCATACGGAAAACGGTTTGTGATTCAAAAGAAGTGAAATTAATGACACCATCAGAATATTTGGAGAAGTATCCAGAGCAGGATCGCGGTCACTTGCCTATGTCTACATGGGGAAGAAATGGCTACGGAGAAGTCTGGCTGAACGAGAACAATGGCTGGATATACAGGCATCTGCATCAAGCAGAGCGGGAACTGATCGGAGCGATTACGACCTTTTCTGAGCAAAAAGAAGATCAGCTTTCTTTACGGTGCCTCAAGCAGGCTGCACGCGAATTGATGCTGGCCCAAAGCAGTGATTGGGCGTTTATTTTAGACGGTCAAACGGTCACCCGGTATGCAGTGCAACGCGTTCATGACCATTTGGTTCGCATGCGGGCTCTCTTGGCAATGTATCAAGAGCATCAACTGGATGAAGAAGCAATTACACAAGCAGAAGCTGCCTTTCCGGTCTTTCCTGACTTGGATATCACGTTCTATTTGCCTAAACAAACGCATAGAGTGAACGTATCGCATCAATTGGTAGCGGCTACGCAAGATCAATCTTCGACAAAAACAGTGTTGATGCTTGCATGGGAATTTCCCCCTCATGTGGTAGGGGGGCTTGGTCGGGCTGTCTACGATCTCGCTAGGCATCTTGTCCAGCAAGGAATAGCGGTGCATGTGCTGACGCGTGCGACAGATTCATGCTCCATAGATGAGACGATGGAAGGGGTTCACGTACACCGTTTGCCTACGTACATACCCTCCGAACAAGCTGACTTTCTGGCATGGGTGTTTCAACTAAATTTGGCGATGGTCGATGCTACCTCCCAGCTCTGGGCACTCGGGGTGCGACCAGATGTCATCCACGCTCACGATTGGCTTGTCGGCTGGGCTGCGATCGAACTGAAACAGAGGTACTCTCTTCCGCTCGTCAGTACGATTCATGCTTTGGAACATGGTCGGCATCAAGGCATTCATACACCGTTGCAGCAAAGGATTCATGAGTGTGAACGCGCGCTAACACAAAGCTCTGACTCGATGATCGTTTGCAGCAAGTATATGGAGTCGGAAGTCATGCGGCTGTTTGGAACACCACCCTCCCAATTGCGGGTCATTCACAATGGTGTCGATCTGATGCCCCTACCGGATGTAAATCGGGAACAGCTTCGGCAGGAGTTGGCGATAGGTGGTGGACCGGTCCTCTTTTTTATAGGGCGCTTGGTTCAGGAAAAAGGTGTTCACCTATTGGTGGAAGCCATGGCAAGGCTGCGCAATGAGTTTCCGCATGTGATGTTGCTTGTAGCTGGCAGAGGACCGATGCAAGACGAGTGGAAGCAGTTGGTTCATCAGATGGGACTTTCTCGGCAAGTCCACTTCTTGGGTTTTGTAGACGACGAAAGGCGAAATGAGCTGTTCGCCTTGGCTGATGTGGCGGTATTCCCGAGCTTGTATGAGCCTTTTGGAATTGTTGCACTGGAAGCGATGGCTTTGGGTACGCCAGTTCTTGTTGCGGATACGGGAGGGCTGAGGGAGATCGTTCGCCATGGCGAAAACGGCGCCATGATGTACACAGGCGACCCGGAATCACTAACGAATCAACTCCGCTGGCTATTACGCGACCCTGATCAGCGGCATCAACTGGCCCAGACGGCTATGCGAGATGTTCAACAGTTTTATAACTGGACTCTTTTGGCTGGTCAAACCATGGATCTATACCGTTCACTTGGCGTACCCGCGGAAATCGGCATGACAACATAGATTGCAACGATGAAGGAGGAAGAAAAGAAGATGAAGGCAGTAATCATGGCTGGAGGAAAAGGTACACGACTACGTCCGTTAACATGCCACACGCCAAAACCAATGGTGCCACTCTTAAACCGGCCTTGCATGGAGTACACGATTGATCTATTGAAAAAGCATGGGATTACAGAGATAGCAGTGACACTCCAGTATCTGCCTGATGTCATCCGCGATACGTTTGGTGATGGATCTCGCTATGGTGTTTCGCTCGTCTATTTTGAAGAAACAATTCCTTTGGGCACGGCAGGCAGCGTGAAAAACTGCGCAGATTTTCTCGATGAGCGCTTCGTCGTGATCAGTGGGGATACGTTGACAGACATCGATTTATCAGCAGCCATACGTTTTCATGAGCAAAATAACGCATTGGCTACGCTCATTTTGACTCGTGTAGAAACACCGCTGGAATTCGGAGTTGTCATGACAGATGAGGGCGGACGCATTACCCGCTTTTTAGAAAAGCCGAGCTGGGCAGAGGTTTTTAGCGATACGGTGAATACCGGGATATACGTCTGCGAGCCCGAGGTCTTGTCTTATATAGAAGAAGAGCGGGAAGTAGATTTCAGCAAGGAAATTTTTCCGTCCTTTTTACAAGCAGCAAAGCCTCTATTCGGATATGAGGCAAGCGGTTATTGGTCTGATATTGGCTCTTTGGAGGTTTATCAGCAAGCCCAGTTTGATTTGCTGGATGGACGCGTGCATCTCGAAATAAAAGCACAGGAAATCGCACCGCGCATTTTCTTGGAGAATGATGTTCGCATCGATTCATCGGTTCGTTTGGAAGGCCCTGTCTACATCAGTGAAAATGTACACTTGCAGGCTGGAGTTGCGGTTGGTGCTTATTCCATTCTGGGGAAAAATACCGTGATTTCTTCTGGTACGAAGCTGTCTAGGACGATCATTTGGGAAAATAGTGTCATTGGGAAAAAAACAGAGATCACAGGAACGACCCTCTGCCGCAACACCCGAATAGCAGATTGCGTACAACTCGGGGAAGGGGCGGTCATTGGAGATCAGTGCCTTATTGGAGCGAAGTCGGTGGTAAAGGCAGGGGTCAAAATTTGGCCAGATAAGGAAGTCGGGGAAAATGCGACTGTCACCACCTCGCTCATCTACGGTGCGAAGCAAACCAAAAATTTGTTTGGGACGCATGGAATCAAGGGCATTGGCAACGTTGACATCACGCCCGAATTCGTTACAAGACTTGCTGCTGCCTACGCGTACTTATTACAAGCGGGGGATAAAATTGCGCTCTCGGCATGCGCACACCCATTTGCTCAACTATTGAAGCATAGCATCATGACGAGTTTGTGCTCCTCCGGAATTGATACAGTCGATCTCGGGATTGGCAATTCCCCCTTGACTCGATACGGCGTGCGCTCCTTGGATTGCCAAGGCGGCATTCATATTTATATGGCAGAGCCAGTCGATGATAAAGAGATTGTCATCCAATTCATCGATCATGCGGGCTTGCCGATTTCTCGAGATAGGGAACGCAAAATTGAGAATGCTTACTGGCAAGAGACGTATGTTCGCAACCTGAATCGATTGGGAGCATTGCAAGTCGAGCATCACGTACAAGAAGCTTATCTTCACGCTTTAGTCCAGCAGTTGAATGTATCGTCCATCCAGCGTCAGCGTTTCCATCTGCTGATCGATTGTGAACAGCGTTTTTTTCCGACTTTTCTTGCGCCACTCATGCATGCACTGGGAGTCAGCGCCCATTACAGCTCCATACAAGAAGGTATTCGTAAAAAGGGAGCGGATTTAGGGGTTCGACTCGATAAAAATGGCGAGCAATTTACCTTGTTTACCGAGCAGGGAGAGAAGCTCGCAAACGAACAGATCACGGCTCTGCAACTGCTGGCTTGCAGTGGTCAGCACCGGCGTATCGGTCTTCCTGTGAGTGCACCGATTGAATTGGAGCATATGGCCCAGCTATTGCAAATGGAGGTTGTACGCACCAAGGTCTCTCCGCGTTCCATGATGGAGGTATCGAGCGAGCAGCGCTTTCATCCGATGTTTGATGCTGTGTACAGCCTCATGAGAATTCTTTCGTATCTCGCTTCTGAAGAAAAACCGCTCAGCGTTTTGCTTGATCTGTTGCCAGCTTGCCATATGGAGAAAAAGACTGTCTTTTGCCCATGGGCAGCAAAAGGGAAGGTCATGCGAAGAGTGATGGAAGAAAACAAAGGCAAGCTGCTGGAGCTCGTCGATGGAATCAAGGTATACGATTCGAACGGCTGGGTGCTGATTTTACCTGATTCAGAGGATTCGCACGTAAAAGTGATTTCGCAAGGGGCGACGGCAGAGACCGCAGCTACGCTTGCTTCTTCCTACGCGAGGCGAATTGCCGAATATCAGTATCACGAAAAGAGAGAGATCGACAGCCTATAACGAAAAGGACGTGAAGGCATGCCGAGACCGCTCGTCGTCGGGAACGGAAAACTGCTGATTAATTTTGATGACAAGCTGCACATGCGAGATCTCTATTTTCCGTATGTCGGTCAGCTAAATCATGTCGGGGGACACTTTAGCAAGCTGGGGATATGGGTGCAAGGTCGTTTTTCCTGGCTGGATGAAGACGGCTGGACACGGAAGCTCGGATACGGACAGGAGTCTTTGGTGACAGATGTTCATGCGCATCATGAACATCTGGGCATCTCTTTGCAAATTGCAGATGGGGTGCATCAGCGTGACCCGATTTATTTGAAAAAGGTGTGCGTTCGGAATTTAACGAGCGAGGTGCGGGAGGTCAGGCTGTTTTTTAATCACGATTTCAGCTTGAATGAGACGGAGGTAGGGGATACCGCTGTTTTTGATCCCATCCTGCGCACCATTTATCACTACAAGCGCAATGTGTACATTATGGCGAATGGAAAAACGGATACAGGTGGGATCGATCAATATAGCGTCGGGATCAAGCGGTTCAACTATGCGGAGGGGACCTGGAGGGACGCGGAGGATGGTCTTTTGTCCGGAAATCCGATTGCACAAGGCTCCATAGATAGTACGATCGCTTTTTCCCTCATCCTGCAACCCCAAGAAGAGAAGGCACTCTTTTACTGGATGTGCATTGGTGAATCGTATGAGGATGTTAAAGTATTGAACCAGTATGTACTTGAAAGTGATCCGGAACGTTTGCTCAGTCGGGTCGCGGTGTATTGGCAGCGTTGGGTCAATAAAGAAGAGCGGGACTTTGCTGATCTTCCGGCAGAGGTTGTCAATCTGTACAAGACCAGCTTGCTTCTCGTGCGCACGCAAATTGATCAGAACGGAGCTATTCTCGCTGCGAATGACTCGGATATTCTCCAATTCAATCGCGACCATTACAGCTACATGTGGCCAAGAGATGGGGCTTTAATTGCGAGTGCGATGGCGAAAGCGGGCTATACGGGAGTGGTCGCACCATTTTTCCGATTTTGCGCCGACGCATTGAATAAGGACGGGTATTTGCTACACAAGTACAATCCAGATGGTTCTGTCGGCTCCAGTTGGCATCCGTATATTGTTGATGGAGAGGTTCAGCTCCCGATTCAGGAAGATGAGACGGCGCTCGTGCTGTACGCGCTCTGGGAGCAATACAAGAGCGGCAAGCAAATTGAAGACTGCCAGGCGCTCTATCCCACGCTGGTTCGTCCGGCAGCTCGCTTTTTGCTGGCGTATGTCCATCCAGAGCTGCAGCTCCCAAAACCAAGCTACGACTTATGGGAAGAGCGACGGGGAATTTTTACGTTTACCAGTGCTACGGTTTTCGCAGGCTTAATGGCTGCGGCTCGTTTCGCCCAGTTGTTCGGGGATGATCGGCGGTACAAACGCTACGCAGAAGGGGCAGAGCGCATTCGTGAGGCAATGGAAAAACATCTGTACGACCCTGAAATCGGGCGTTTTTTGCGTGGGATTTATGTAAGAGCAGATGGAAGTATCGAAAAAGATTTCACGGTGGAGAGCAGCTTGTTCGCCTTGTTTGCGCTTGATGTGTTTTCTGTAGACGATCCGAGAGTGGAGCGGACCATGGAAGCTGTCAAAAAGAGTTTGCGGGTAGATACCACGATCGGTGGAATTGCTCGCTATCAAGGGGACTACTATTTCAAAAAATCACATGACACGGCGAAGGTGCCGGGAAATCCATGGATCATTTGCACCTTATGGGTGGCTGATTGGGAAATTGCCAAGGCAAAATCACTCGATGAACTCCAAGAGCCAAAGAACAGACTGGCCTGGGTCGTACGCCATGCTCTACAAAGTGGCGTGCTATCCGAACAGCTCGATCCGTATACAGGTGCTCCCGTATCCGTTGCACCGCTGACATGGTCGCATGCTACTTATGTTGCCACTGTTTTGCGTTATTTGGAAAAGGTGAATGAGTTGCGGTAACGAGGGGAGAGATGAGGAGATGACAACGATCCGTTTCGGTACGGACGGTTGGCGTGACATAATCGCAGATGGCTTTACTGTCGAGAATGTCCGTATTGTCGCACAAGCCATCGCCAGCTATACCAAAGAAATCGGACAACAGGAGCAGCCTGTTTTGGTCGGGCACGACACGCGGTTTTTGGGGAGACGCTTCGCGGAGGAGGTTGCAGCAGTCCTGACCGCGAATGATATTCGAACCTATTTGGTGAATGAAGCTGCACCAACGCCTGCCGTAGCCTTTGGCGTGAAGCATTTTGCAGCGAGTGGCGCAATCATGATCACGGCCAGTCACAATCCACCCGAATATAACGGCATCAAATACATTCCAGAGTATGCTGGACCTGCAACGCCTGCGATCACGCAAAGATTGGAAGAGTGGATCACCGAAACCTGCCAGACGAAATCGGTACGCACGATTTCCCTCGCGGAAGCAAAGTCCCGCAAGCTGCTGCAAGTCATTGTGCTGCGTCCTCATTACGAGGCGCATCTTAGACGGATGATAAACATGGATGTTTTGCGAAACGCTTCCTTGTCGGTCGTTGTCGATGCGATGCATGGTGCAGGCATGGGTTATGTGAGCGGTTTTTTATCAGAGGTGGGGGTGAAAAACGTCGGAATCCGAGAAGTCCCGGATGCGGCTTTTGGAGGAGATTTGCCCGAGCCAAACGATAAGCATTTGCATTTGCTAAAAAAAGAAGTCGTAGACCGCCAAGCCTCTCTTGGTCTTGCCAATGACGGGGATGCGGATCGCTTCGGAGTCGTCGACCGCTTCGGACAGTACATCACGCCAAACGAAGCACTCGTGCTCCTAACCTATCACTTGCGAAAAAATCGTGGCTTGACCGGACGGATTGTCAGGACAGTAGCAACCACGCATCTATTGGATCGGATGGCTGAGCATTATGGTCTTGAACTGGTGGAGACGCCGGTCGGCTTCAAGTACGTAGGGGAGGAAATGCGCAAAGGTGACGTGCTCATCGGCGGAGAAGAAAGTGGCGGGGCCAGTATTCTCGGTCATATCCCGGAGAAGGACGGCGTACTCATCAATTTGTTGCTCGCCGAGATGTGTGCGTATGAAAACAAAGGAATCGATCAAATATTGCGAGATGTATACGAGCAGTTCGGCGAGCTGTTCCATACGCGGCTTGATATGAAATTGCCGGAAAAAGATCAATGGGTACAGCAAATGATCGCCAAGCCACCTGCACTCATTGGCCCTTATCAGGTTTTGGAGATTCAACGAGTGGACGGGGTCAAGCTGTTGCTCGAGGAAGGACATTGGGTCTTGATCCGTCCGTCTGGCACAGAACCGTTGGTACGCATTTATTGTGAAGCAACGAATGCGACGGCTTTGCAGAAGCTTCAAGATGCGATTCATGAATGGTTTTTGGAAATTAATGTGTAGATTCTAAAAGGGGAGAGCCTGCATGGATGTGCCAGGTTCTTCTTTTTTTGACAACAACTAAAGGCGGTCGTTATGTGGCTGCGGTGAAGAGAAGAATATTTCCAGTCTAGGCTCCAGGCTCCGTCCTGCTGGGGGTTGAGACTGTCCGCTCCGAAGGGATTCGCGGGGAAACGCAAAAGTGGTAGCCGCTTCGTCGCGTGGGCACGTTGCGTTTCTGTTCCCCGCGAATCCCTTCTGCGCTGGGTGGGACTCCACAAGTCGCTACGTCTGGAAATATTCTTCTCTGTCGTAACTGATTACATTCTTCAATCTTTTAAGGATTTTAAAACCCGTTTAACACAGAAAGTTCGTAGAGGAAACAGGAGAAAAAAGCGAAGATCTTAGGGACACCGACCGATGCGCAATGAAAAAAAGGAAACAAGCTTTTAGCGTCCACCTCTGAGATACCCCTAGAATGGACGACTTTGGACGCGGGTTTCCCTTTTTTTCATGGAGCAGGGCAGTCAATCCCACAGAGGGTGGACCTAGAATCGGAGCGTTTTCTCCTGTTTCCTCCCCACCACAACAAACGTACCAACGACTTATTTCTAAATGAATCAGATAGAATCATTCGTTATACACTACATAAAACAGGTACTATTGGTGGACATTCACTACCCATTTACCAAATCAAAAAAATGAGGTATTCTTGTCCATATGCAATCCTTTCATTGGAATCGGACAGGACTTCCTGGCCTCACCAGTGTAAAGGATTTTTTGCCCCTTATAGGAAGTGTCTGAATGATCGTAGTAGATGAACCTTCATTAATTTTGTTTTAACGTAGTTCGAAGTCGGTAACTGATGAGAGATGATGAGAAACGATGCGGATCGATCAGCATATATTGCAAGCTTTTTTACAGGAAGTTCAAGTGGAGAGTCTGTCACCGGATGATCCAGTCGTCGTGCACCACACGCCGTACCCGTGGGAACTGGTCGGTACCGGCAATTATGCTGCCGTATTTGCCCACCCGGACTATCCGAAGGTAGTGATCAAGCTGTACGCACCTGGAAGACCAGGAGCCGAACAGGAAATCGAAGTCTATCGCAAGCTTGGGGAGACTCGTTCCTTCCCCATCTGTTATGATTATGGGGAAGGATACTTGGTCATTACGCGGATGAACGGTATCCCCCTGTTTGACTGTGTTCGCTTTGGTATTCCGATTCCTCCGCAGGTGATTGAAGACGTGGAGGAAGCGCTAGAAGAGGCGCGCAGGAAGGGATTGTTTCCCCACGATGTCCATGGGAAAAATGTGTTAATGGATCAGGGACGAGGTTATCTGATTGACGTATCGGATTACTATGTCAATGATACAGACACGAAATGGCGTGATTTACGCAAGGCGTATTACAAGGTGTATCTGCCATTTATCAAGGATCGTGGATGGAAAATCCCATTGTGGATGCTGGAAGGCGTACGCAAAGGCTATCGACTGTACAAAAAAGGAAAGCGCTTGTTCACCTAGGCTGTCTCTGGTAAAATGTTCATTTGACATTGTGTTTGTACAGTTGCTGGTCGAAGCAGAATAAGGAGGACATTCCATTGTTGTACTATCTCATTGCGGCAGTAATTATTGCGCTTGATCAGTTTACAAAGTATTTAGTCGTGAAGTATATGGAATTGGGAGAATCCATTCCTTTGATCGCGGACGTATTTCATCTAACTTCCCATCGAAACATGGGAGCGGCGTTTGGCATCCTGCAAAATCGACGTTGGTTTTTTATTGTCATTACCACTATCGTTGTGATTGGGATTGTCATTTCCTTAATTCGCTTGGGGAAAAAACAACCTCGTGCATCCTTGGCGCTGTCACTGGTCTTGGGTGGGGCCGTAGGGAATTTCATTGATCGTGCGATGACCGGTCAAGTTGTAGATTTTCTCGATTTTACGTTGATTAACTTCCCGATCTTTAACGTGGCTGATATGGCCATCACGATTGGTGTGGGGATTTTGCTTCTCGATGTTTTTCTGGATGGGAAGAAAAACAGATAGTCATGAGAATAATAGTGGGAAAGCTCGGATAGGTGGAGAACATACATGAATGACACGCAATTATTTGAACGTTACGATTGGACGGTAGAGCCAGCGGATACGAGCGAGCGCATCGACAAGTTTATCACGCTGCAAAATGAAGATTGGTCCCGTTCACAGGTGCAGGCTTGGGTGAAGGAAGGCCGTGTCACTGTAAATGGTGAACCGATCAAAAACAACTACAAGCTACAGGCAGAGGACGAAGTGACCCTCCGTGTTCCGCCGCCAAAAGAAATGGCGATCCAGCCAGAAGAGATGTCGCTTGATATTGTATACGAGGATAGCGATGTCGTGGTCGTGAATAAACCACGTGGCCTCGTCGTGCATCCTGCTCCTGGTCATTACAGCGGGACACTCGTTAATGGACTTTTGGCTCATTGCAAGGATTTGTCCGGAATCAATGGCGTTTTGCGTCCGGGAATTGTCCATCGCATTGACAAGGATACATCCGGCCTCTTGATGGTAGCCAAAAACGACAAGGCACACATGGGTTTGGCTGAACAATTGAAAGCACATACGGTCAACCGGAAGTATGTCGCGATTGTTCATGGTGTCATCCCGCATGAAATGGGAACAATTGAAGCACCGATCGGGCGCGATCCGAAAAATCGCCAGCAAATGGCGGTCGTCTTCGAAAACAGCAAGCCGGCTGTTACGCATTTTATCGTGCTGGAGCGTTTCAAGGAGTACACGTTGGTGGAATTGAAACTAGAAACAGGACGTACCCATCAAATTCGCGTACACATGAAGTACATTGGCTATCCACTGGCGGGCGATCCGAAATACGGTCCGAAAAATACGTTGGAGCTCGATGGACAAGCTCTGCATGCGAAAACACTGGGCTTCATCCATCCCCGTACAGGAGAACAGCTTGAATTCGAAGCACCAATGCCGAAGGAAATGCTCGACGTCATAGAAGTTCTCAGACAAGCGTAAGGGAACAGGAGGAATAGCCGTGCTAAAAAGATTAGCGCATGTGACGCTATACGTTCACGATTGTGAAGAGGCATTGCGGTTTTACACGGAAAAACTCGGTTTTGAAAAACGCATGGATTCTCGTATGGATGATGGTTCTCGGTGGCTCACTGTCGGCCTTCCAGGGGAGGAGATAGAGATCGTATTGCATGACCCTGCCCATTGGCATCGGGAAGACGTTGCACAGGAAATGCTTCGTCAGGTCGGCAAAAATCCCATGTGGGTTTGGCAGACGGATGATTTTGGGTCCACATACGAAACACTGCGTCAACGCGGCGTGAAGTTTGTGAGTGAACCAACTGAAGTGATGTATGGCATTGAGGTTGTTTTCGAGGATCTGTATGGCAATCGTTTTTTGTTGTTGCAGCCAGTCTTTCTATGACACTTACATAATGGCAGTTGGATTGGAAAACGCTAGTAGAGAGCTTATTACTTTCTTCTGGCGTTTTTTTATCATTCAATAGAGAGTGTAAGGAGTGAATGTCTGTGAACGGAAAATGGCGGAAGCGGATCAGCCTTTTTGTCCTTTTGGTTGTACTTGTCACAGCAAACGGTGAAGCAAAGGTGGCAGCCCAAAGCCAACAGCCAGAGCGTGTGAACAAGGAAATAAGCGTTCCGGCAAAAATTGCATTTACGAGCAATCAGCATTTGTTTTTGGTAGATGGACGGGATGCGACGGGAAAGATAATGCAAATCACCAAGAACGGCTATGCACAGATCGTGGGCTGGTCGTCAGATGGCAAGTGGCTTCTGTTCGTAAAATACAAGGGCAACGACAATTACTCGACACCAGGCTACGTGTGGATCGTCAGAGCTGACGGTAGCCAAGCTGTGCAGGTAGACGAGCGAGCGGTTTTTGAAACGCCAAAATGGTCCCCGAAAGCGAACAAGCTAGCGTACACGGTAAATATCGGTAGTAATGAAGCGCCAAGACCATTGCTGATAGTAAAAGACGTCCATGAGCAGGGAAAATTAGCTTTGCAAAGTTCAACGAAGGCTGATTTCGCAGATTTTGCCTGGATGCCGGATGGGGAAAACATGCTTGTCTCGCTACCTGCCGAAAAAAATAAGCCGATGACGCTGGCCTTGCGCACGCTTGCAGGTAAAACATTGGCTGCCTACCCGATTGCAGAACCGCCAAAAGTGGAGGAAGGTATCTACCCATGGGCAGCGACAGGCTTAAAAATATCCCCGGATGGGAAGGCTGTGGCCTACTTTGTCCGGTATAACTCCGGCTCCTTGTCTGCTGATGGCGTACCTATTCAACGGTTTGATTTGACACAGCCTGCCAAAAAGCCAATAGTGCTCGGTACTGGATTGGCTTATCCTGATTGGCTTGCCTGGACCCCAAATGGCGAACAGCTTGCTTTTGTCGACGGCACTGACCGGATCGCCACGACTAACAAGCAGTTAAAGCTGGCCGATCGAGCAGGAAAGGTCAAAACAGTCAG
The DNA here is from genome assembly GCF_001423865.2 of Brevibacillus sp. Leaf182. NCBI lineage: Bacteria > Bacillati > Bacillota > Bacilli > Caryophanales > Paenibacillaceae > Brevibacillus > Brevibacillus sp. Leaf182. Next base: position 147,900 of record NZ_LMPN02000031.1, read on the forward strand.
CCCTGGTCCAGTGGTGGTAGACACTTATCCGGTATGGATTCCAAAAGCTCCGTACACGCTGCTTTTCACTAGAGGCTTGGCTACAGCGTATTCGTATGATCCTAAAAAGGTCATGGTACCGGAACAAGGCATCTGGCGACGGTCCGCAGGTGGAGCAGAGCAGCAGGTGACAAAAGGGGAAGCGCATACAGCAGACTACTATCCTGCACCGTCTCCAGATGGGAAACTGCTACTTTTCTTGCGTTTGGATCGAGCGGAGCATGGCTCCCTGTTTATCCAAGGAATTGGCGAGGAGGCGGACAAACAAGTCGAGCTGATCAGAGACATTACAGGAGATATTGGGTATTATGCGAATTACTTGCCACCGTGGGTCAGCGTCTATTGGGAATAGTTAGACTTTTCCGGGCTGCATTGACACCCGTCCAGAATCGTGACATAATTCTACATGACGAATGGAACCTTTAAATCCAGTCCAGTGAGGCTGGCAAGGGCACGGAATGACAAACAGGCGGGACTCTTACAGTCCGGTCAGTTTGTCCGAGGGCTTCTTGTCTCCTGACAAGGAGCCTTTTTTCGTAAGGTCCACTGTTCCCGTCGAGAAGGGGGATATTGAGATGATCAACAAAAGCGTCATTATGGATGAAGCCGCAATCCGCCGAGCGCTTACACGAATCGCACATGAAATTATCGAGCGAAACAAAGGCGTCGAGGATCTCATTATCGTGGGTATCAAGACTAGAGGGATCTACCTTGCGCAACGCCTTGTGGAAAGAATCGAAATGATTGAAAATGTGAAAGTCCCAGTCGGTGAACTGGACATTACGTTCTATCGTGACGATCTGCAACACAAGTCCGAAGATGCCATTTTGCAAGGCTCCAAGCTTCCGGATCAAATCACAGGCAAGACTGTGATTTTGGTGGATGATGTTCTCTACACAGGAAGAACCGTGCGTGCCGCATTGGATGCACTGATTGACAATGGTCGCCCACGAATGATTCAACTGGCTGTTCTGGTTGATCGCGGTCATCGTGAGTTGCCAATTCGTCCTGATTTCGTCGGAAAAAATCTCCCAACTGCTCGAACGGAAATTGTCGATGTACAATTGGCAGAAGTGGACGTTATGGACATTGTGTCCATCCGACAGCTACTGTAAAAATAAAATATCTCCTCTTTAAAAACGATCCCGTGAGGTCGGCAAGAGGCAAGAAACTTCCCATGAGCATGGCGAAGCTAGCCTCTTTGTGTCCGCACAAAGAGGTTTTTTGTATAAAAAGAAGCTTTTTGAAAGAAGCTTTTTGAATGAAAGAAACAACACAGGGGGCATACAGGCATGAGCCAAAAAAATTACATCGATGTAGACGAAACACCACATATTTCGCGATTGCTGCCACTTAGTATTCAACATTTGTTTGCGATGTTCGGCTCGACTGTACTCGTACCGATCTTGACGGGTCTGGATGTTGCAACTGCCCTCTTGGCGAGCGGGATCGGGACACTCCTGTTCCTGTGGATCACCAAAGGAAAGCTTCCGAACTATCTCGGTTCTTCCTTCGCCTTCATTGGTCCGATTATCGTCGTGAGTCAATCGCATGGTGTAGGGACGGCACTCTTAGGTTGCTTCCTCTCCGGGATTGTGTACATCATCGTCGCCGGGATCGTGAAGAAGGCAGGAGTCAAATGGCTCGATCGGGTACTGCCACCAGTTGTCATCGCATCCGTCATCGTTGTGATCGGTCTGAGCCTGGCTGGTGTAGCAGTAGACATGGCAACGAAAGTCACTGTAGACGGTCAATCGCAAATGTCACTGACTTCCATTGAAATCTCGCTCGTTACTGTAGTCATAACAGTTCTTGCAGCGGTCATGCTGCGCGGTTTCCTTGGTCTTATCCCAATCTTGATCGGAATGGTTTCCGGTTATGTATACACACTGCTGCGTCACCCTGATCTGATTCATTTTCAAACAGTGAAAGATGCTCCTTGGGTTGTTGGATTCAGTGAAATGTTTACGTCCCACTTCAAATTCGCAGAGGTGACGAGTGCAATGGCGAATCCGAGCGCATGGATCGCTGCCCTGGTTATCGCACCAGTCGCTTTCGTCACACTGGCGGAGCATCTGGGTCACTTACTGGTAACGAGTAAAGTTATGGATCGTGATTTGATGAAAGACCCTGGATTGCACCGCAGCTTACTTGGGGATGGGGTTGCTACGTCACTCGCTGCGATTATGGGCGGTCCACCTGCAACGACGTACGGTGAGAACATCGGAGTCCTTGCGATTACAAAGGTATACAGCCGCGTCGTCATCGGTTTCGCAGCCGTTCTCGCGATTATGTTTGCCTTCGCAGGTAAGGTCAGTGCCTTCTTGATGACGATCCCAACACCGGTACTTGGCGGTGTCTCCATCATCCTGTTCGGTATCATCGCGGCACAAGGCTTGCGGATGTACGTCGAGCACAAAGTGAATTTTGCAGACAAGCGCAACATGATTCTCGCAGCGGTCATCCTCGTGACGGGAATCGGCGGATACAAAATCAGTTTTGCAGGTACAGGTATCGCTTTCCTGAACGATCTGACCATCGATAATATCGCACTCTCTACCTTCCTGGGAATCATTCTGCACCTGATCCTTCCAGGAAAAGAGTCCGCGATGGGAGATGCGCACCGCGAAGAACAAAAACAAATAGCCTAAACGTTCCCAATCCTTTAAATCCAGTCCAGAGAGGCTGGCAAGGCAAAGAACGCTGTTTTGGCTGCCCAAAAAAGGCACTCAACCAGCTTCTTGTCTCGCTTGCCTCCAGATGCAAAGCGATGCCAAGAAGCTTTTTCTTTTAACATTAAAGAATCGGAGGGATTCATGATGAAAAATGTAGCGCACCTGATTGGCCTCAAAGACTTATCGAAAGAACAGATCATCCAGCTCCTCGAGCGAGCAGAGTATTGGGCTGCCAGACCAACTGAGCAAGCGGATATCCTGCGCGGACGGTTTGTCGCGAATCTGTTCTTCGAGGCCAGCACCAGAACTCGCTTCTCTTTTGAAGTAGCACAAAAGCGACTGGGCGCACATGTTTTGAACTTCATACCGGAAACCTCCTCTACCGTAAAAGGCGAAACGGTCTATGACACGATCCGCACCTTGGAAGCAATGGGCGTGGAAGCAGCCGTGATCCGCACCAAGAAGGAAGGCCTGCTGCAAGAGTTGGCTGAAAGCGTAGACCTGAAGCTGATCAACGCGGGAGATGGAACGAATGAGCACCCGACTCAATGCCTGCTCGATCTTTTGACCATGAAAAGGCAGTTTGGCAAGCTCTCTGGTCTCACGGTAGCGATCATGGGAGACCTGCGCCACAGCCGCGTGCTCGGTTCTCACCTGCATGCGCTGCCGAAGCTCGGCGTGAATCTGCTGCTCTCAGGTCCAGCTACGATGATGCCGGCACATATCCCGCAAGGTGTCAAAATCGTGGAAATGGAAGAAGCGGTTCAAACCGCAGATGTGGTCATGATGCTGCGCGTGCAACTGGAGCGCCATGCGGAGTCCCTCTACTTATCGAAGGAAGAGTACCACAAGGCACACGGGCTCACTCTGGAAAGAGCCAAAATGATGAAGTCCGGCGCAGTTATCATGCATCCGGCACCCGTCAATCGCGGGGTTGAGATTCATACCGATTTGGTAGAATGCGAAACGTCCTTGATCCAAACCCAAGTGACCAACGGAGTCGCAGCAAGAATAGCAGTTCTAGAAACTCTTTTGAAAGGGAGCGAAATGACATGGGAATCATCCTTGGCAACGGCAACGTACTAAATCAGGCGGGGGAACTCACCCCGATGGAAATATTGGTGGAAAAGGGAAGAATCACTGCGAAGGGGGAAACGCTCGATCGCTGTGGGCATGAATGGATCGATTGCCATGGAGGTTTGATTAGCGCGGGTCTCATCGATGTCCACGTACATCTGCGTGAGCCAGGCTTTGAACATAAAGAAACGATCGAAACAGGGGCAAAAGCAGCGGTACAAGGCGGATTTACAACAGTAGCATGCATGCCGAACACACGACCGTCCATCGACAGTGTCGAGACCGTGACCTACATTTTGGACAAAGCGAGCGAGGCTGGTATGGCGCGCGTGATCCCGTATGGTGCGATTACTGTTCGCCAATTGGGAAAAGAGCTGACTGATTTCGCAGGGTTAAAAGAAGCGGGGATCTTCGCGCTGACAGATGACGGTGTAGGTGTGCAATCAACAGCGATGATGAAAACGGCCATGCAAAAAGCAGCAGAGCTCGGCATCGCAATTGTCGCTCACTGTGAGGACGAAGACCTGTTGATCCCGGGAGCAGCTTTGCATGACGGGGTGGTAGCAGCTCGACACGGTCTCCCTGGAATTCCTTCTGAGTCAGAGTCCATCCATGTCGGTCGCGATATTTTGCTGGCAGAACAGACAGGTGTGCACTACCACGTATGCCACATCAGCGCGAAAGAGTCGGTGCGTCTGGTACGCGACGGCAAACGCGCTGGCGTAAATGTAACGTGTGAAGTCAGTCCGCATCACCTCTTGCTGTGCGATGAGGATATCCCGGACAATCTGGATACGAATTGGAAAATGAACCCGCCGCTGCGCTCTCGAGAGGATCGCGCTGCACTGATTGCGGGATTGAAAGACGGCACCATTGATATGATCGCCACAGACCATGCTCCACACACCCAAGAGGAAAAAGCAAACGGGATAAACCGCGCACCATTCGGAATCGTCGGATTGGAGACAGCATTCCCGCTGTTGTACACAAATCTCGTTCAAACGGGAGAACTGACCTTGAAGAAGCTGGTTGAGCTGTTGACCGTGAAGCCAGCAGAAGCATTCAAACTGCCATACGGACGCCTGGAAGTGGGCGCACCAGCAGACCTGACTGTGATTGATCTGGAAACGGAAAAAACAATTGACCCAAGCACATTCGCAAGTAAAGGAATCAACACACCATTTGCAGGCTGGGCATGCAAAGGCTGGCCGACCCTGACGCTGGTAGATGGGAAGATCGTATATCAAAACGTGTAAAAACGACTGACAGACAAGACACAAGTTTTTACACGACAATGGAGGAGGAGCATAGATGCGTGCAAGATTGATCTTGGAAGACGGAACAGAATTTATCGGGACGGCATTTGGAGCGACAAAGGAGTCCTACGGGGAAGTGGTTTTCAATACAGGGCTGACTGGTTATCAGGAGGTTTTGTCCGACCCATCCTACTGCGGACAGATTGTCACCATGACATACCCGCTGATCGGAAATTACGGGATCAATCGAGACGACTTTGAAGCTGTTCGTCCATACATTCACGGTTTCGTTGTTCGCGAGCATTGCGAAGCACCGAGCAACTGGCGCAATACGAACACACTCGATGAACTGCTGAAAACATACGACATCCCGGGGATTGCGGGAGTCGACACTCGCATGCTGACGAGAAAAATTCGTTACCACGGCACGATGAAGGGGATGATTACAACCAGTGAAGCCCCATTGACTGAACTGGTTGCTGCCCTGAACGGCACGACATTGATGACAGACCAAGTATCACGCGTTTCTACGAAAAGCGTCTTTAGCTGTCCAGGAACAGGTCATCGGGTAGTGCTGGTAGACTTCGGAGCCAAGCACGGGATTTTACGCGAGTTGACCAAGCGCAACTGCGACGTAGTCGTCGTGCCCTACAATGTGACAGCAGAAGAAATTCGCCGCATTCAGCCGGACGGGATACTCTTGTCCAATGGCCCTGGGGACCCGAAGGACGTACCGCAAGCCGTCGAGATGATTCGCGAAATCTTGGGTGAATATCCTCTGTTCGGAATTTGCCTCGGTCACCAGTTGTTTGCACTAGCATCTGGCGCTGACACGACGAAAATGAAATTCGGACACCGTGGCGGCAACCATCCGGTAAAAGAACTGCCAACCGGACGCACATATATCACATCCCAGAACCACAGCTATGCAGTCAAAGAAGACTCACTGGCAGGCACGGAACTGGAAGTTACCCATATCGCACTGAATGATGGCACCGTCGAAGGCGTACGTCATGCAGCGAAGAATGCATTCTCAGTACAGTACCATCCAGAAGCAGCTCCAGGACCGTATGATTCCGGCTACCTGTTCGACCAGTTTCTTGCGATGATGGAAACCGCTAAGGAGGAAAAAACTCATGCCAAAACAAGATAATCTGAAAAAAATCCTCGTAATCGGCTCTGGACCTATCGTCATCGGGCAGGCTGCAGAATTTGACTATGCAGGCACGCAAGCATGCGAAGCGTTAAAAGAAGAGGGCATGGAGGTAGTGCTGATCAACTCCAACCCGGCGACTATCATGACCGATACAAACATGGCGGACAAAGTATATATCGAACCAATCACACCTGAATTTGTAGCGCGAGTCATTCGCCAAGAAAAGCCGGATGGACTACTGCCTACACTTGGAGGTCAAACAGGCTTGAACATGGCTGTTGCCCTCTCAGAAGCAGGCGTTCTTGAGCAAGAAAATGTAAAGCTGCTCGGTACCAAGCTGGAATCGATCAAGCAAGCAGAAGACCGCGACCTGTTCCGCTCCCTCATGAATGAGCTGGGCGAGCCAGTACCTGAATCAGTCATCGTGAGCACGGTAGAAGAAGCTGTCAATTTTGCAAACGAAATCGGTTATCCCATTATCGTTCGTCCTGCCTACACCTTGGGTGGTACAGGCGGCGGAATTTGTGATGATGAAGAAACCCTCCGCGAGATCGTCGCAAGCGGATTGAAATACTCCCCGATTACGCAATGTTTGATCGAGAAAAGCATTGCTGGCATGAAAGAAATCGAGTACGAAGTGATGCGGGATGCCAACGATAACTGCATCGTCGTCTGCAACATGGAAAACATCGACCCAGTCGGCGTGCATACAGGTGACTCCATCGTAGTAGCGCCTAGCCAAACACTGGCTGATCGCGAGTATCAAATGCTGCGCACATCTGCACTGAACATCATCCGGGCGCTCGGTATCGAGGGTGGCTGCAACGTACAATACGCACTCGACCCGCACAGCTTCCAGTACTACGTGATCGAAGTAAACCCGCGTGTGAGCCGCTCTTCTGCACTGGCTTCCAAGGCAACAGGCTACCCAATCGCAAAAATGGCCGCCAAAATCGCAATCGGCTACACGCTGGATGAACTGAAAAATCCGGTGACAGGCCAAACATACGCATGCTTCGAGCCAACACTGGACTACATCGTCAGCAAGATTCCACGTTGGCCGTTCGACAAGTTCCAATCCGCCAACCGCAAGCTCGGTACGCAAATGAAAGCAACTGGAGAAGTCATGGCGATCGGTCGGACTTTTGAAGAATCGATCATGAAAGCCATCCGTTCCTTGGAAATCGGCAGCTATCACATCGAGATCAAGGGAGCAGACGAAATCAGCGAGGAAGATTTGAAAGCACGACTGGTGCACGCGGATGACGAACGCCTCTTCCTGCTGGCAGAAGCACTGCGCCGTGGCTGGACGATCGAACAACTGCACAACTTGACTAAGATCGATCTGTTCTTCCTGCACAAGTTCCATAAAATGATTGCCTTTGAAGCAGAACTGGCAAAAGGCTTGACGAGCGAAAAGCTGTACGAAGCAAAACGCATGGGCTTCACGGACCGCAAAATTGCCGAGCTATGCGGTGAGACAGAAGAAGCGGTATACGCAATGCGCAAGGAAAAAGGCTTTGTACCTGTATATAAAATGGTAGATACTTGCGCGGCAGAATTCGAAGCGCAAACACCGTACTACTACTCCGCGTATGAAGTAGAAGACGAGCGCATCGAGACTGGCAAGAAGCGCGTGGTCGTGCTGGGCTCCGGACCAATCCGTATCGGTCAAGGCATCGAGTTTGACTATGCAACTGTTCATGCTGTCTGGGCACTGAGAGAAGCGGGCTATGAGGCAGTGATCATCAACAACAACCCGGAGACGGTTTCTACAGACTTCAACACTTCTGATCGCCTGTACTTCGAGCCCCTGTATATCGAAGACGTCATGAACATTCTCGATGTGGAAAAACCAGAGGGTGTCATCGTACAATTCGGCGGACAAACCGCGATCAATCTGGCTGACAAGCTGGCTGCACGCGGAATCAAAATCTTGGGTACGAGTCTGGAAAACATCGACGCAGCGGAAAACCGCGAGAAGTTCGAAGCGCTGCTGCGCGAGCTGGATATCGCCCAACCACCAGGCAAAACGGTTACGTCAGTCGAGCAGGCAGTCGTGGCAGCAGAAGGTCTTGGCTTCCCGGTACTGGTTCGCCCTTCCTACGTACTTGGCGGACGCGCGATGGAAATCGTGTACAACCAGTCCGAGCTGTTAGAGTACATGGAAAAAGCGGTGAAGGTAAATCCTGATCACCCTGTACTAGTAGACCGTTACATGGTCGGAGTAGAAGCGGAAGTCGATGCGATCTGCGACGGCGAAAACGTTCTGATCCCAGGCATCATGGAGCATATCGAACGCGCAGGGGTGCACTCCGGTGACTCTATCGCTGTATATCCTCCGCAATCCTTGTCCCAAGCGATCAAGGATGAGCTGATCGACATGACGACGAAGCTGGCGCGTGCCCTGCAAATCAAAGGCTTGCTCAACATCCAATTCGTCATCTATAAAGACCGCCCATACGTAATTGAGGTCAATCCGCGTTCGTCCCGTACGGTGCCATTCCTCTCCAAAGTAACGGGGATTCCGATGGCGAATATCGCAACGAAAGCGATCCTTGGTCACTCTATCATCAATCAAGGCTTTACACCAGGCTACCATCCAGAGGAGTCGATGGTTTCTGTCAAAGTACCAGTCTTCTCCTTCGCAAAGCTGCGCCGCGTCGATATTACGCTCGGCCCTGAAATGAAATCGACCGGAGAAGTCATGGGACGCGAGAGCACACTGGCAAAAGCGTTGTACAAAGGCTTGGTTGCAGCAGGGATGAATATCCCGACACAAGGCACCTTGCTCGTGACTGTTGCTGACAAAGACAAGGAAGAAGCGCTAGACATCGTGAAACGCTTCCGCCACCTCGGCTTCAAGCTAATGGCGACCGCAGGCACAGCCGATTATTTGGAGCAAGCGGGACTGCAAGTCACACGCGTAAGCAAATTGTCCGAAGGCACGCCAAACCTGTTGGATGTCATCCATACAGGAGAAGCGAACATCGTACTCAATACACTGACAAAAGGCAAAACACCACAACGTGACGGCTTCCGCATTCGTCGGGAAGCAGTAGAGAACGGCGCCGTATGCTTGACTTCACTCGATACAGCTTCCGCTCTCCTGCACGTACTGGAGACGATCACATTCTCTACAGAAGCAATGCCAGCCCAGCGTGCTGGTGCCAAAGTAGCGGTAACCGTATAAAAGGGGGAGAGTAGCGTGCAACAACAACTAACCGATATTCGCGAACGCATGATTGTTGCGCTCGACTTTTCCACACTGGCTGAAGTCAAGAAGTGCATCGAGCCTTTAGCGGGACATATCCGCTATGTAAAAGTGGGGATGGAGCTCGCTTACGCAGAAGGGCCAGCGATCGTTTCCTTTCTGAAGGAAAAAGGATTCAAAGTGTTCCTCGATTTGAAGGTTCACGATATTCCCAATACCGCGAAAGGCGCAATGAGAAGCCTGGCGCGTCTGGGAGCAGACATGGTAAACGTTCATGCGGCAGGCGGCGTAGCGATGATGGCGGCAGCGAGAGAAGGTTTGGAGCAAGGGACAGCGGCAGGTGCTGCTCGTCCCCTCCTGATCGGTGTGACGATGCTGACATCCACTGGTTTGCAAACGATGAATCAAGAATTGGCGATTCCAGGTACGGTAGAAGATGTTGTGGTGCACTATGCACAGATGACCAAGCAAGCTGGTTTGGATGGGGTCGTTGCTTCTCCGCTTGAAGTGCCGATGATCAAAAAAGCTGCTGGAGACGCATTCGTAACCGTAACGCCAGGAATTCGTCCACTGGGAGCGGATCAAGGAGATCAGACGCGTATCACGACGCCAGAACAGGCATTCCGCTTGGGCAGTGATTACCTCGTGATCGGACGCGCCATTACGGGTGCAAAAGATCCGGTCGGGGTTTGGCAAAGTATCGTCGCAGCAGTGGAAAAAGATCGTTCGTAAAGTAGCCAGTTGGAGGGAATAAGGGAAATGACGACAATGACAACCGCTAAACAAATTGCAGCGAATCTTCTCGAAATCGGGGCAGTTCATCTGCGACCAGAGCAACCTTTTACATGGACGTCCGGGATCAAATCCCCGATCTACTGCGACAACCGGATCACGATGTCCTATCCGCATGTGCGACGTGCCATTGCGAAAGCATTTGCCGATTTGATCAAGGAGCAGTACCCAGATGCGCAAGTCGTGGCAGGAACAGCGACTGCTGGTATTCCACATGCTGCATGGGTGGCAGAGCTGCTTGATCTGCCGATGATCTACGTACGGGACAAGGCAAAAGGCCACGGTCGCCAAAATCAGATTGAGGGCGCATTGGCGGCTGGTCAAAAGGTAGTCGTGATTGAAGACCTGATTTCCACAGGAGGCAGCTCCTTGAAAGCAGCACAAGCGGTGCAGGCTGATGGTGGAGAGGTACTTGGGGTCGTAGCTATATTCAGCTACCAATTCCCGGATGCCCACGCCTTGTTTGAGGAAGCAGGCATTCCTTGCTCCACCATATCGAATTACACAGCACTTTTGGAAGTAGCTTCAGAGCAAGGGGTTATTACGAGCGAACAGGAAAAAGTATTGGGTGAATGGCGGAAATCCCCGCGAACTTTTTTTGAATAAGGGAGACATGATGAAGAGTAGGGCGGGGTCAAACCGTCCTACTCTTTTTTGTTTCGTCATGGATCGTAATCTGGACCCGTTTTTCATGTAAAAGAGCTAACTTTAGTTAGTGTTAGAAGGAATTTGGCTAATGATATCATGATTTATGATTGCTATTTAATCAGGCAGGATATCAGAAAAGTACAGCGATTGCTGCAAGGAGGATTATGGTACATACCAGACCTTTTGAACACGAGCAAGACGAAGCATTTATTTGGGAATTGTACTGTTCTACGAGAACCGAAGAAATGGCTAATTGGGGTTGGAGTGAGTCGGACAAGCTTGCTTTTTTACAGTCGCAGTATGCCATGCAGCAGCAATCTTACCAAATGCAGTTTCCCGCTCAAAATCATCAAATCATTCTCCGATCCGGGCAGCCTATCGGTCGTTTGATCACGGATGCGAGGGGAGATGCACTGCATCTTGTTGATCTTTCTTTGCTGCCAGCTTATCGGGGACAGGGTGTTGGTTCTAGTATTATTGGCGATCTGCAAAAAGAGGCCCAATCTTTCCAATTACCGATCCGTTTACATGTTTTACAAGGGAATCCTGCCTTTCGATTATATGAACGGCTTCATTTCATCGTGACAGACTCAACGGGGCTGTATATCCAAATGGAATGGCAGCCAGTTCCGCAAAAATGATCTATCTGCTCGTTCGACAACGGAAATTACCACTTTATATAAGGAGGAAGCAACATGGCAGAGCCATTTCTTGGAGAAATCAGGATGTTTGGAGGAGATTATGCACCACAAGGATGGGCATTATGCGAAGGACAGATTTTATCTATTTCGGAATACGACACGTTGTTTCAATTGATTGGAACCACATATGGCGGGGATGGACAAACGACTTTTGCGTTGCCTGATTTACGGGGACGTATCCCGCTTAATCAAGGGAAAAATCCGAGTACAGGAACTACCTATGTGATGGGTGAAAAAAATGGTGTAGAATCCGTCACCTTAACCGTCTCACAATTACCTGCGCATACGCATACGGTCCATGCATCATCGCAGCCAGGAACGCAGAACAGCCCTGCCAATGCTGTATGGGCAAAAAATACGCAGCTTTATTCAACAAATACACCTGATGGATTGATGAACGCGTCCAGCTTGAGTAATGTAGGTGGAAATCAATCACACAGTAACCTGATGCCGTTTACGGTTATTAATTTCATCATTGCCCTGTATGGGATCTATCCGCAACAAAATTAATATTCCAATCGAACAGGAGGATTTTACATGGAACCATTTCTTGGAGAAATTCGATTTTTTCCTTTTCCATTTGCGCCACAGGGTTGGGCTTTGTGTAATGGTGCGGTGTTGCCTATCAGTAGAAACCAGGCACTGTTTTCCTTGTTAGGAGTTGTTTATGGGGGGGACGGGAAAAACACGTTTGCTTTGCCAGATTTAAGAGGACGTGTCCCCATTCACAAAAACAATCAACAGGATCGTCCAATCGTACCGCTTGGGATGTCAGCCGGAGAAGAAACGCATGTATTAACAACAAACGAGATACCTGCCCATACCCATACGGCTACCGGCTCGAATGCAGTTGCCAGTGAAAAAACGAGCGCTGGGAACTACTGGGCGCAAGCATCCACCACAACCTATGGGACAACCCCTGATACGACGATGAGTGAGAGCGCGTTGCAAACGGTAGGAAACAGTGCACCTCATACGAATATGCAGCCGTATCTCGTCGGGAATTTTTGCATCGCGATTCAAGGGATTTACCCGTCAAGAAACTAGAGGAGGCACTATCATATGGATCCGTATATTGGAGAAATTCGTATCTTCGCTGGCAACTTCCCGCCGAGGGACTGGGCTTTTTGTGATGGACAATTGCTTGCGATCCCTTCCAATCCTGTTTTGTATTCGATATTGGGTACAAAGTATGGCGGAGATGGCAAGACCACATTTGCGCTTCCTAATTTAAGAGGAACAGCCCCGATGAACCAGGGGGCAGGACCTGGCTTGACACCGCGTACGGCAGGTCAGACAGATGGCGCTGCCAATGTAACACTGCTGCAAAACGAAATTCCCGCGCATACTCATGTTCCAAACGCGTGCTCAACGCCTACAGGGGATACGCCAACAGGGGCGAGTTGGTCATCCACTGGTGGCCGGGGAGGTATCATTCCTTACTCCAGCACGAGTGATGGGACACAGCTTAGCCCGCAAGCAATTGGAACCACAGGCGGGACTCAGCCTCATAATAATATGCAACCTTATCTCGGACTCTCGTTCATCATTTGTGTGGAAGGCGGAGCTTTTCCGTTGAGAGGATAGAGACTGTATCTTGGACGCCCGATGCTGTGTAGCAGAAGGCGTCTTTTTTGAATGACGGTCACAGCCCTTCTTCCATCTTTTCCTACTTTTCGTATTCTTCTTGCGAGATATATGCATTATAATGGATATGTCCGTGATACTAAACGATCGCTTGGAGCAGAACGATCGCAGAGGATGAAGCAGATGACGAAGATAGAAATACTGAAAAGCATGTTGACGAGCGACCAACGCAACGCGCCAGTATGGCTGTTATTAGGATTAGAGCATGCTGAGCAAGGGGATCGTACGGAGGCTTTACAGGCATTTACGCAGGCTCTTGCCTATGGAAATGAATCGATGAAGGAAAAAATTGTGATCGAACTCAACAAGCTACAAAAGGAATCCCCATATTCGCGGACGTTAAAAGGGATCAATCAGAAGGAATCCTCTACATACACTACGATGTTTTCACCTAAGATACGCGTCATAGAAGGGGGCAAAGGAAAGACCACCGCGAAATCGGTTCAACTCGTTGAGAAAACGGCGGGCTTTGGAATGGTTGGTGGGCTTGGACGAGTAAAAGAGGCAATCTTTCAAAGACTCCTACATCCTATTTCGCAACGGTTGCCTCAAAAGAGAAGTACCATATTACTTTACGGACCATCGGGGTGCGGAAAATCTTTGCTGGCAAAAGCAACCGCAGAAGAATGCCAGGCTCATTATTTCTCCATGGCGATCACAGGCGGTCGAAGTATGTATACGCCGTCAAACAGGCAGTTCAACATCCATGACTTACTGGCAACAACCCCTGCCAATAAACCGTTTCTGTTCTTTTTAGATGAACTGGAGGCTTCCAGCCATTACGAAGAGCATGCGACCCCCTATAACAGACAGGGGATCGATTCCAAATGGCTTCAGCAGATAGCGGAGGCAGGCGAGTACGACGAACGATTTGTCCTGATGGGTGCAACCAACGTCCCGTGGGAATTGGAGCCATCCATGCTCCGAGCAGCCGGCTTTGATCACTGGATTTTTGTCGGACCACCAGATCGGCAAGCACGGGAGGATATTTTTCGCTTAAAACTGGAGGGCCGTCCCACTGAGATACTCGATTATGGGCAATTAGCAGGATGGACAGAGTTTTATTCGGGGGCAGACATTGAATATGTAGTGGAGCTCGCAACGGAGCAGGTATGGCATGATATTGTAACAAAAGGGGTCGATCGCCCGATTCAGATGAGCGATCTACGGGAGGCCATTGCAGCTACCTATCCAACAACCATTGAGTGGTTGAGGACTTTGAAAGAACATTTGAAACAAGTGGATTACCATGGGATTTATGATGAAGTGTGGGACTACCTGTCTCTTCATACTAGGATCTGAATCAACGAAAAGACTGTCAGCTCTCAATCAAGCTGCGGTCTTTTTTTGGTAAAAATGTTAGAATATTGACTCAATATAGTCTTTTCTGTACGCTGAGTATAGGTATGAACAGTTGCTGGAAGGTGGAGGATACATGATGAAAATAATAGATATATCCCGTCCGCTCATGGCAGGTATGCCGACCTGGCCAGGGGACACTCCCTTTCACTATGTCGTAAACTGGCCCAAAGCGGAGAGCGGATCGGTCAATGTCGGTAAAGTAACAATGAGTGTTCACACAGGCACACATGTGGATGCTCCGTTCCACTTCGATGACGCTGGCCGAAAAATAGCTGAATTGCCTTTGGACTTGTATATCGGAGAGACAAGAGTAGTAGAGCTTACTGGACGTTCCAGCATTGGCCCAGAAGATTTTGCCCAGGTTGATCTGGAGGGGGTGGAACGCTTGCTGCTCAAAACATTATCATGGAGCGACCCCAATCAGTTTCCGTCATCCATCTGTCATCTGCGAGCAGATTTGCCAGCGTTCCTCGCCCAAAAGGGCATTCGGTTGATCGGAGTGGATGTCCCATCTGTCGATCCGTTGGACAGCAAGGAACTGGCCGCTCATCACGGGCTTCACGAGCATGATATTCATATTTTGGAGGGGCTCCTGCTCGATCATGTCGAACCGGGTGATTACGAATTGATCGCACTGCCGCTGCTTTTGATGGAAGCAGATGGAAGTCCGGTACGTGCAATCTTGCGTCGTTCTTAAGGCTGCATATTGATAAAGCAGTGATTTTCTCGAATAATAACAGTGTACCTACTATAACCATCATCACGGCGTAGGTAAGAAGGGAATGAAAAAGTAGATGGAAGCGATGACCTTTGTCCTTTTTGGCGCAACAGGAGATTTAGCCAAACGTAAAATTTTCCCTGCGCTGTTTACCTTATATGTAGATCAAAAATTGCCTGCTGCCTTTTCGATTATCGGTGTGGGGAGAAGGGCCTGGTCTGATAGCGAATTTCAGGAATCTGTTCGCCAGTCTGTCCATGAGTTTTCTCGTCGTGCCCAGATTGATTCCCGCGAGCTAGACGTTTTCTTGTCAGCTTGTTGCTATGCGGAAGTAGATGTCATGGAACCACGTGCTTATGTAACGTTACATGATCTGGTTCTGCAAAAAGAGCAAGAGCTGCAGATCCCGCAAAACCGGATGTTTTACTTGTCAGTAGCCCCGCAATTTTTCGAGGGAATTGCTACCAATGTCAAGGCCAGTGGATTGGGCTCAACGACAGGCTGGAAGCGTCTGATCATTGAAAAACCGTTTGGACATGATTTGCAATCAGCGAAAGAATTGAATGAAAAGCTGGGGAAAGCATTTTCGGAAGAAGAAATTTATCGCATTGACCATTACTTGGGAAAACCGATGGTTCAAAACCTCGAGGCTCTCGAATTTGCGAATCCGGTCTTCCAGGCTCTCTGGAATAATCAGTACATCGCAAACGTACAAATTACGGCGAATGAAACGGTCGGCGTTGAGGATCGGGCTGGATATTACGAGCCAGCCGGGGCACTGCGCGACATGCTTCAAAATCACATGCTCCAAATGCTCATGATCTTCGCTATGCAGCTTCCGAAGCGAATCACGTCCGCCCATATCCGAGAAGAAAAGCGCAAGGTGATGGCAGCCGTGCGTCCGATGATGAAAGAAGAAGTCCACACACACGTTATTCGCGGTCAGTATAGCGCAGGACATATTCAGGGGACGCCTGTGGCTGGCTACAGGGACGAGCCTGGTGTCGATCCCGTTTCGATGACAGAAACGTATATTGCCACGCGTGTCTGGATTGATGATCCGTTTTGGCAAGGGGTACCTTTTTATATTCGGACGGGGAAAAGACTGCAAGAGAAATCAACCAGGATCGTCATTGAGTTTAAAAATCCGCATAAAAAGCTATATCAGGAACATAATGAAACGCCAGCGCCTAATTTGTTGATCATCAGCGTGAATCCGAACGAAGGTATTGCCTTGCAGGTAAATAGTAAGAATCCGAAAAATAGCGGTAAGATTGAACCGGTGACGGTAGATTTCAGTGCAGGGACAAAAGACGTGCCAGAAGCGTACGAGCTGCTCTTGGTCGATGCACTCCGAGGGGATTCCACTTACTTTGCGCATTGGGATGAGGTCCGGCTGTCATGGGAGTGGGTGACACCGATTTTGGAAGCCTTTGCGGAAAATTCGGTGCCGCTCTTTACGTACGAAGCTGGCTCATTCGGACCGAAGGCCGCAGAGCAATTGCTTGCAGCAGACGGATTCGTGTGGTGGCTGGATAAGGTCGAGGAACGAGTGCCGGTCACTGCAACGAGATAGAAAAAAGAAAAGGGAGCGGATGAGATGCGGTTTGGCGTAATTGGAACGAACTGGATCACCGAGGAATTTATCCAGGCTGGTCAAGAAGTAGAAGGATTTTCTCTTCAGGCTGTTTATTCACGTACCATCGAGCGCGCCAAGGATTTCGCTGACAAGTACCATGCTCCATTCGCCTATAACAGCCTGGAAGAAATGACTGCAAGCAAAAATGTGGACGCGGTCTATATTGCGAGCCCCAACTCCTGCCACGCGGAGCAAGCGATCCAGTGCATGGACGCGGGGCTACACGTATTATGCGAAAAGCCACTGGCTTCCAATGTGTTTGAGGTAGAAGAAATGATCCAAGCAGCGAAAAGAAATGACGTGCTGCTCATGGAGGCTGTCAAATCTACTTTGCTGCCCAATTTTTTTGCGATACAGGACAACCTGCACAAGCTGGGAAAAGTACGGCGCTTTATTGCCAGTAATTGCCAATATTCTTCGCGTTATGATGCGTATCGCGAAGGAAAGGTTTTACGTGCTTTTGATCCTGCTTTTTCCAACGGAGCCTTGATGGACATCGGAATCTATTGTCTTTATCCGCTACTCATCCTTTTTGGCAGACCAGATGACATCAAAGCAGAAGGAATTGTGCTTGATTCTGGTGTGGACGGAGAAGGCAGTATGCTTTTAAAGTATCGAGAGATGGATGCAATCATTAGCTTCTCGAAAATTACGACCTCCTATCAACCAGCAGAAATTCAAGGGGAGGACGCTACGATTGTGATCGACCGAATCAACCATCTCAAAGAAGTGGACATTCGTTACAGGGATGGACGAATCGAGCAAGTGACAAGGCCTCAAACCCCGAAGACCATGCATTATGAAATAAGAGAATTTCTACACTTGGCGAGAAGCGGGGGCAGACAGTCTGCAACGAATTCGCATGAAGTATCCAAAATGGCCATGCAGGTCATGGATGAAGCGAGAAGACAGATGGGGATTGTTTTTCCAGCGGATCGAAAAAAACAGTAGGCAAAGGGAGGGCGTTGGGGATGAAAATGTATGATGTAACCGCCACCGTGTACGAAGGAATGACGGTGTATAAAAACAAGCCGGAAAAGCAGCCGAAAATACGTACCGCTACCAATGGCTATGTAACAGAATCGAGAATCGACATGGACCTTCATTCTGGTACTCATGTAGATGCTCCCCTGCACATGGTGAATGCTGGCGATACATTTGAGAGTATTTCCTTGGAGAAGCTAGTGGGCAGTTGCAAGGTTCTCGATCTCACAGCGGTAGAGGACAGGATCACTCGCTCCGACTTAGAGAGCTTCGATCTTGTGCGAGGAGATTTTGTCCTGTTTAAAACGAAAAACTCTTTTGAAGAGGCATTCTCTTTTGAATTCATCTTTCTGTCTGAAGAAGGGGCAGAATATTTAAGTGAGCTGGGTGTGCGGGGCATTGGTACCGATGCACTTGGAATCGAACGCGCCCAGGAAGGACACCCCACACATAAAAAGCTGTTTGCAGCGGGAGTCATTGTCGTGGAAGGATTGCGGCTAGCAGAGGTCCCGCCAGGCGAGTATTTTCTGGTAGCTGCACCACTCAAGCTGATCGGCACGGATGCAGCCCCGGCAAGGGTTCTACTGTTTGAAGGCTTACATAGCGTATAATGGTGAAGCTCACCCGCCTGTGAGGATTAGGCGGGTTCGTTCGTATTGGACAAGAAATGCTTGGCTGAGGATGCATAGTGGTATAATTTGTCTATCCAAACTGAATGAAGAGGAGTGGGAAATACATGCTCAAACGACCAGAGCAGGATGAATACGCTGCATATTTTGATTATTATATTGGACTTGTACCGGAGGGGGATCTGCAAACGATCCTCACACAACAAGGAGAGAGGCAAGTCGCGTTATTTTCGTCACTAGCGCCTGAGCAAATTGATTATCGGTATGCGCCAGGCAAATGGACGGTAAAAGAGGTTTTGGGTCATCTCATCGATGCAGAACGCATCATGAGCTATCGCTTGCTGAGAATCGCGAGAGGAGATCAGACACCCCTCGCTGGTTTTGATGAGAATGCTTTTGTCGAACACGGGTGTTTTCAGCGAAGAGACCTCTCTGATTTAGTGGAAGAGTATAAGGCCGTTCGGGCTTCCACCATCGCGCAGGTTCGCGGAATCTCTCCAGAAGCGTGGTTGCGTACAGGCCTTGCCAACGGAAACAAGCTATCTGCAAGGACGTTGGCCTATGTGATTGCTGGACATGAAGCTCACCACAGAACCATTTTGAAAGATCGGTATCTAGGGTAGGTCTTGTATGGAGAGATTACAGACAATTGATTATGTTTCGCCACTCGGCATCTTGGAAATCAGTGGGACAGAAGACGGGGTATGTTCGATCATGTTCACAGATCGGGACGAACCCATTTTGCGTGAACAAGAAGACAAATGTCTAGAGCCTCTCCTCGTTTGTCGGCAACAGTTGGACGAATATTTTTCCGGCGAGAGACAGTCCTTTTCTGTTCCCCTGTGTATGAAAGGGACAGACTTTCAGAAAACAGTCTGGCACACATTGACCACCCTTCCCTATGCGCACAAGATTACGTACACGGAGCTAGCCGCGTTGATTGGGAAGGAAAATGCGGTGAGGGCTGTCGGGAATGCCAACGGAAAAAATCGGCTGAACATCATCGTACCCTGTCACAGAATTATAGGAGCAAACGGGAGTTTAACAGGCTATTCGGGTGGCTTGTGGCGAAAGGAATGGCTACTGGCCCACGAGCAATGTTCGCAAAACAAGGAAAAATAAGGTAGAATCTGAGAATAGTAGTGAGAAAAGACAATTTCATAGATGGAAACAGGTTCCTTAGGGCGTACCAATTCGCCAAAAGGATAATAGGGAAGCTCGGTGCAATTCCGACACGGTCCCGCCACTGTAAGAGGAGAGTCAGCGTCCAACGAGCCACTGGTCTATCAAAATAGACGGGGAAGGCGACGCTAGACGATGAACCCATAGTCAGGAGACCTGCCTGTTTCGACGACACTGATAGACCTACGGGAGATAGGGAGGTGTTAGAGATGGCTTGCAAAAAACAGCGAGTGGACAAGTGCGTCCCTCCTTTTCTGGCATTTTCTAACGATCGTCACGGTCGAACGGAAAATGCTCTTTTTATTTTGGGCAGGATAAAAGAAAAGGAGGGCGTGCGATGATGCAACTTATGATTTGCCAATGGTGCGGATATGTCGAGGAACAAGAGCTGCCTGAGGAATGCCAGGAGGGCGTGTTTCATTGCACTTGCTGCAGTATGGAAGAGGTAGAAAGTCTGTTCACCCACAATTGAAAGTCTGGCCAAATCAGCTTGCAATCAGAAAAGAAAGAATTTTGTTGACGCTTGCCTTGGAATTTCTTAGAATAAAGCTCAACAGCATAAATGGTTCTTATCCAGAGAGGTGGAGGGTCTGGCCCGATGAAGCCCAGCAACCGTTGCATATTGCGACAAGGTGCCAATTCCTGCGAGACGTTTCGTCTCGATAGATAAGAAGCGGGTTACTCCATTAGTAGATGAACCTTCTTCTTAGCGAAGAAGGTTTTTTTCAATTTCATATTTTCTTTATCCAGAGAGGTGGAGGGACTGGCCCGATGAAGCCCGGCAACCGTCACGCATATTTTGTGACAAGGTGCCAATTCCTGCAGGACATATACGTCCTGGTAGATAAGGAGGAGGAGCAGTAGCTGCTAACAAGCCTTCTTCTTATCGAAGATGGCTTTTCTTTTTATCTAAAATTCGGGGTATGGGGTGGTCAGGATGAGTGCAGAAGTGGTACGCGTGGGATTATTGGGATTGGGGACAGTGGGTGGAGGCGTAATCAAAACAATCCGTTCGCAACAGGAGAAGCTGGCTTCTCGTCTGGGTAAACGAATTGAGATCGTCAAGGCATTGGTGCGTGACTCGGAAAAAGAGCGGGCGGTTCCTATCGACCCGACTTTACTGACAACAGACTTTGAGGATGTATTGAACAGCGATGTGGATATCGTGGTGGAGGTCATGGGCGGTGTAGAACCTACCTATGACTACGTCCGTGCTTTCATCGAAAAGGGATGCCATGTAGTAACTGCCAACAAAGAACTTCTGGCGAAAAAAGGAACAGAGCTAGTCGATTTGGCCAATCAGCATCAAGTGCATCTTGCCTATGAAGCGAGTGTGGCAGGGGGCATCCCGATCTTGAGCGTGCTCCGGCAGTTCCTGCGCACGAACGATATTCAAGGTGTTCGCGGTATTCTCAACGGAACAACGAACTTCATTTTGACGAAAATGGAGGCAGAGCAGCTCTCTTACCAGGAGGTGCTCAAGCAAGCGCAGGAGCTGGGCTATGCGGAAGCAGACCCTCGTTCGGATGTAGAAGGCTTTGATGCCATGTACAAGTTGTATATCTTGGCACAGCTTGTTTACGGAGAATCACTGCCTTTAGCAGATGTTGTTCGCAAAGGAATTGCAGATTTGTCAGCAGGTCACATTCGGATTGCGAGCGAGCTGGGATACCGGATCAAGCTGATCGCGCAGGCCTATCAAGCTGAGAAAGGAATTCGCCTATCTGTTGAACCAACCATGCTTCCGCTGAGCCATCCGTTGGCGCAAATCCACGACGCGTTTAATGCTGTACAGCTATCCGGCAACATCGTGGGAGACTTGTTGTTTACAGGAAGAGGGGCAGGAGAGCTCCCTACAGCGAGTGCTGTCGTCGAGGATTTGGCCTATTTATTGACACAGCCATTCACACCGCATCCTACCTGGAAAGAAAAAACGGCTGCCAAAGCTGGTGTCACGGTGGACTCGGAAGAACACGTCCTGTGTTATATGGAGGGCTCATGTCATACTGCTACGCCAGACCGTGTCTTGCATTTCCTTCAGCAGGCAGGAGTCAACGTGCATAAACTAAAGGTCCAATTCGACTTGGGAGGCGTCTTGCGCGCAGGTTTGATCGTGACAGGAATCAGTGAAGAGCACGAGTCCCTATTGAAAAATGATTTTGGCTTAGAAGTGCGCTGCTTCCCGATTATCGAATCTGCGTAAGAAAAAGGAATCACAAGAAGAGCCGTATTTCTGGTTAGCTAGAAACACGGCTTCTTTTGTCAGGGGGCAGTCTCCACCGCTTTTGCACGCGGCTGTACACGCCCGTCGCTTTGGATGTCAACACTCACAGAAATGGATTCAATCCGTTTTAGCAGGGCAGCGCCGTTGCTTTCATTCATGGGTACAGCTTGTCCCAATTCTGCGTGAAACGGAAGCATCGTCAGCTCACAATCACCACTTTTCGTACAGCTTGCTTGCAGAACCATCGTTTCCCAAGTCTTGGGTTCGTTTGATCGTGTGAAAATGAAATTGCCGAGACTGTACGCAATCCATTTGTCGTTGTATCGTTCAAAGCCTTGAAGGACATGAGGATGACCGCCAACAATCAAATCTGCACCAGCATCGATGTAGGCACGAGACAACTCTTTTTGATGATCGACAGGATAATCGGAGCGTTCCTTGCCCCAGTGTGCAATCACCACGACGAGATCTGCTTGGTTGTTCGCATCTTGGATCGCTTTCACTGCTAGCGTAGGATCATAGGAAGCGGCCATACCTGCCTGGGAATTCCCTGCATACCAGCTCGTTTCGGGAATGACCCTGCTGAAGCCGAGAATCGCGATCTTGATGCCGTTCTTTTCTATCAATACAGGAGAATAGGCACGGCTGGCATCCTTTCCGGCGCCGACGTATGCAATCCGGTTTTTGTCCAAAGCGTCAAAGGTATCCAGCAATCCCGGAACTCCTTGGTCCATGGAGTGATTATTGGCGAGATTCACCACATCAATCCCAGCGTTTTTCATGGCAGGAACAGCAAGTGGCGACGACTTGTAGACATACGCCTTGTTCTGTGCAGCAACACCTGTTTCGGTGATCGGTGTCTCCAAATTGGCAATCGTGATATCATCTTGTAAAAAGAGCGAGCTTACATGCTTGTATGGGTAGTCATAGCTGTTTGCGAGTAACGTTTTCTCTACATTTCCTGACATCATGATGTCACCGACAAAGGTGAGCTGCACTGAAGTCTTTTGGTTCACGGTATTGTCAGGAGCAGGCTGCGTGTTCGGGTTGGTATGTTCTCTATCCATGGCAGTTTGGAATAGGTAGTAGGTTCCGACGACGAAGATGGCCAACACGCTAAAAAGGAGCGTGCTCTTCCCAGCACGTACCCATTTTCTACGTGAGTGCTTGCGCCGAGCCTTTACCCGGCTTGATCTGGTCTCGTTCATTTTTCCCCCTTGTCTTTCTATCCTTACATAAATGAATTTTGATATTCTATAAGTAATACGAAAAGAGGCGAAAAAAGGTGCGATTAACTTTTGATCATTTGGTTCATTTTGTACATCGGACTCCTCAGGAAGCAGCGGAACAATTTTGCCAAGCGGGTTTTCATGCGGTAGCCGGAGGGCGTCATGCGTCTTGGGGGACATGGAATAGCCTTAGTTATTTCGGGCTTTCCTATGTTGAATTTTTGGCGGTTGAACACCAGGAGCTTGCTCGACAATCAGAGAATCCGCTCGTGCGTCAATGCATCGAGGACGAAGCAAAGGGAGAAGGCTTTGGTCAGATTGCGCTTCGGACCAGCGAGATGGATGCGTGGGCAGAGCGCCTGCGAAGCCAAGGTCTACAGGTGACTGGACCTGTTGCGGGAAGTCGTACGCGTGATGATGGCACGACCCTTCGGTGGCGGATGTTGTTTCTCGAAGATGCAGATAGTGCTCTTCTACCACCATTTCTCATTGAATGGTCGCAAACAGATGAAGAAAGAATAGAAGATTTAACAAATCGTGGCATCATTGGCGCACATCCGAACGGTGCAGCACATCTCCAATCAGTAGGCTATGCAGTAAAGGATCTGGAAGAAGCAACAGCACGTTGGCAAAGATGGTTTGGATGGAAGAAGAGCGAAAAATTCCACGATAAAGAACTGGGGGCCATCTGTCAGGCATTTGAGCTTCCGGGTGGAAATGTAGTGCTTTGCCAACCGACTGAGGAGGGATTGGCGCAGACTGCATGGAAAAATCGTGGGCAGAGACCGTTTTTTGTGAGGCTGACAGGAGCGAGCAAGAATAGCGAGTATAAGATTGGTGGAGGATCTTACTTTCTAGCAGCGCTGAAATAGTTGTTTGGAAGAGGGGGAGGCGGTACCAACGAAGTTGACACCGCCCGTCATGTAGATCGTTTCATTATCTACCAAGCCTATTCATTTTTGTTTTCAGCAGTTCCGTTCGTCTCTCGTAAAAGTACATTTGGAACAAGACGAATATATAAGAGTTCCCCAATAAGTTCTACAATTGTTTGCGTTACGATTACAGCAGAAACTACCCCGTTTAGAGGTTCAGGTAGCGCCAGTGCAAAAGGAAGAACGACAAGAGAGTTACGGGTTCCTGCGCTAAAGATAAGAGCCCGCCCCGCTCCGGTATCTAAGCGGAATATACGAGAAACGATACGTGCAATCAATGGTGTAATGGCCATATATGCTACATAGACGGGAATCACTTGGCTAATAAAATGAAAAGAGGTATATAGTTTAGAGATTTGGGATGCAACAACAATAAAGAGGGTTAGTGCCATAAAAGGCACGGGAAGCCATGCTGTCGCATCAAGAAAACGTTCTCCGTGTGGTTTGCGTCTTGACCACCATTGAGTAAGGAGAGCAAGTCCCAGTGGAACAATAATAAGGCCGAAAAATGCTTCGAGAAACGGCCCGACACTCACAATTTCTGCCGATGTCTTGCCCATAAAAAGCGCCAGATAAATAGGCAATAAAAGCATTTGGGTGACAAAGAGTACAGGGGTTGAAACCAAAACAAGTTTTTCGTTCCCTCGACCAAGATGTGTAAAGACAATAACATAGTCAATGCAGGGCGTAAGCAAAACAAGAAGTACACCTAATAATATTGCCGGATCGGTTGGAAGAAACCGAGTTAACCCCCAAACCAGAATAGGTACAGCTATGTAATTCGTAACAAGTAGCGCATAGATGAACTTTCGATTCGCTAGTGCCTCTTGTAAACGAAAAAACGGTATTTGAGTAAACATTCCGTACAGTAAGATGGCAAGTATGAACGAAATCATACGATCTAAGTTTTCACTGGATTCTGGCCACAACAAACCAGTTCCAGCGGCAATCATTAGTACGAAAGCATAGAGCCATACTTGATTCTTTTCTAATTGCTCTCTTGAAATCACTTCTTGTACTTCCCCTTCCTAACACGAACCCGTATTTTCTATCTTCTCATACCGGCGTTGCCCGTTCGTCAATACGTTTACCTCTGCCCTTGAAGCGAGTTGCCCAATGCTAACTCCAGTCATGACTTCACCCCTTGACTTAAAGTTAACTTAAAGTTTTATGATCAATTATATCTTGTTACCAAAGGGGAATATAGTATTGAGTAAAGACTCAGTCTAACAACGCTGGAATAGTCGTTTAGAAGAAATGGAGGCATACATATGGGATCACCCCGACATATTGTGTCCGCAGCAGCGATTATCATCAATGAGCGTCAGGAGATTTTATTGATCAAGGGTCCGCGTAGAGGCTGGGAAATGCCTGGTGGCCAAGTAGAGGAGGGCGAATCTCTTGCACAGGCAGCCATTCGAGAAACAAAGGAAGAATGCGGCTTGGAGATTGAAGTGACGAAGTTTTGCGGTATTTTTCAAAATGTTAGGAAAAGCCTCTGCAATGCGTTATTTTTAGCCAAGCCGGTGGGTGGAGAATTGATAACGACCCCGGAATGCTTGGAGGCAGGCTTTTTTCCGGTAGAGAAAGCTCTGGAGATGGTCACCTGGAAAAACTTCCGGCAACGCATTGAGCTGTGTTTGCGAGAAGAAGAGCATCCGTTTTATGTAGAGTTTTGATCCGCGGAACCGAAAATGAAAGAAACCACCTCGCAATGGAGGTGGTTTTCTATTAGGTACCAAACGTCTTTTTGGTTAAATTCCGGTACATCACCAGCATCGCGATACGCCAAGGTACGAGCATACCGAATGCGAGCAAGAAGAACAGTCCACCCGTTTGAATCGGTGTAAAGCTATCATTGATCAGCAGTTTAATAATCAGCCGGATGACCAACAGACCGGACAAAATAAAGAAAAACGCGCGGGACCGTTTCAAATACACATCTTGCCCAATGATTTCGAAGCGTGACGTCATAATCAGCGGAATCGAAAAGATAAGCCCAACCACAAAGGCAGCAATATCAAACTTGGGCGGTAATTGCGCCTCTGGGAACAAGAACATCGCAAACCCTGTCGCCATAAAGAAGGGTGGCAAAATAATACTTTTTGCAGAAGCCGGCTTTTTTTGCCGACGCATTCTCACAATGATCACTGCAATAGCCATCACGAGAGGCAGCAGGATTCCCAAAATGGGAGAGGAAAGGATCTGCATGGAAAAACGCCTCCATAAGTGTTCAACATACTTCCACTAGTGTACACCAAAGTATGGTCTATGGGAAAGCGTTTGTCATGGTACGTTTCTAATACTAGGCAGCTGCTTCATCGTGGGACCGCACATCCAGCTTATGCTTTTTACTGTAGAAGAAAGTCAACAAGCCAAAGAGCAATGTCACCGAGCCGATGAAGAGGAGGTAACCGCTAATGCCGAGAAGGTCCAGCCCAACTCCTGTAATCGCGAGAGCCAACAAGAAGAATCCACGATCCAGCATGCTTTTGAAAGAAAAGAATCGCCCTTGCTGGTGTGGAGGCAGGCGCTTCTGGAAAATCGTTGCCGTGACTGGGAAGAAGAAAGCAACGACAAATCCGAACACCGAGAAGGAAGCTAGTACCATGAATTTGTTATCGGCGAATGACATGCCGAACTGGGACAGCGCGAAGAAAAAGAGCATGACGGTGGACGCTGCCACGAGGTTTCTGCGGCCTATCCAACGTTTTGCCAAGAGCCCCCCAATCAAAATGCTAATTCCTTCTGCTGCATAGATCCATCCCATGAGCTGCGGTTCCTGTTGCAGCTCGCTAAAGTTCAAGATCATCAGGTTCACACCGCCGAGGAACAAGGTGATCAACCCGTTATTAATCAATCCGACAAACAAGGCTGGGTCCTGGCGCGAGATCGTCAGTACTTCGCGAAACTCCACTTTTTCCTGAATCTTCCGAGAAGTGACTGGTGGAATGCGGAGAAAGAGCGTGACGACAGCGAGTACAGCGTACGCGATGATGGAGCACACATACAGCATGGACAAGTCCATGGACGCAACGAGTATTCCACCGATTGCCGTTCCTCCAATGCGCGAGAGAGTTGAGATATTTAAATATGCGCTGTTCGCCTTGAGTAACTCGTCTTGGGAAAGGATGGCTGGCAAGGAAGCCTGTACGGTTGGAAAATAAAACGCAGCAGAGCATTGCATCACGATCAAAGATACAATCATCCACAGAAGAGAATCGTTTGCAAGAGCTGGGAACATGAAGACTGGGCTGAGTGTTCGGACCAGGCTAGCAAATAGCATGATCCTGCCTTTGTCGTACATGTCGATTACCACACCCGCTTTAGGGGCGAGGAGGATGCTGACCACCAATCCACACATCAGAATCAAGCCCTTCACCGTATCAGAAGGAACGAGTTTCTGCATGAACGAAAGATTGGCAATAATCGAAATCCACATGCCCGCTCCCGCGACGATCTCTCCGCTCATTAAAAGCAGAAAGGTACGATTACGCCATAACATGAGAGCCACTCCAAACATTCGTTAGATAGGTAAAAATTTGAACAGATCCATTCAGTTGATAAAAAGCGATTTCTCTAGTATAGCATTCATGCAAACGCTTGTATATTTATTGTCTTTGTGGGTATTCTTCGCATATATAACGGACAAACTAACGCAATACTGCGGCCATTACGCCCAAAAGGAGCTATTCGTAAATGGCGCGAAAACGAACGATGCTATTGTTGATTGTGTATGGATTTGCTGCGACACTCACGATCTTTTACGGACTGGTGGAAAAGCATAGCGTCATTGTCACGTTCTTTACTTTTCATGTGCTCGTTTGCATCTGTATCCCCGCCATTCACGGATGGTGGGAAGGAGATTTGCGAAAGCACTGGCGTTTAGCGTGGGGAAGTTTTGAATGGCAGGGTACTTTATACGGACTGGCATTTGGCGTGCTTATGTTGACAGGAGTGCTGGCTGGGCTTTGGTTGCTCCTGCAAGAACCGGGAAGACCTGAAGCCGTTCGAACTGGTATGGAAGCATGGGGAATTGAACGCCGCTGGATTTGGGTTTTTTCCTTCTACCTCATTTTCATTAACTCACTATTGGAAGAGTTGTTCTGGCGAGGCTTCGTATTGCAGCGGTTGCGCGCATCCTTGTCCCGCTTGATGTCCATTTTTCTTTCCAGCTTTTTTTATTCCTTGTATCACCTGATTATCTCTACGATCCTATTTGGTTTTCGAAACGGCTTGCTCATTACAACGATGGTTTTTGGTGCAGGGTTGATTTGGGGATGGATGAAAGGAATGTTTCCTTCGATTTATCCAAACTGGATGAGTCATCTGTTCGCGGATTTGGGTCTCGCACTAGCTGTGGTTCTCTGGATTTATTGACCGGATAGGAGGGCGAAACTGATGCTGGCGATTCATGAAGAAACGAGACTTCGCAAGCGATTGCTCAGTATACTTCGGCAAAACAGTGAAGCATTTCAACTCTATTATGACACGTATGGTTATACCCCGGTTGAGCCGTTGCTGGACTACCTTCATACGCTAAAAGGGTGTGCGTACATAACCAGGCAAGATCTACATCAAGTCGTGGAATTCGATCCGGAGCGGAGTATTGATTGGGACGGTGGAGCACTCATTCGAGTTACCTACGGCTTTTTGCCTTCCATTGCCAAAAACAGGCTCATCGAGATCGTACCACCTGACGTTCTGTATTACGGGACACATCGAAAGTTATTGAAACAGGTACTCACTGGCGGTCTGTTGCCGATTGCCAGTGAGTATGTGCAGCTTGCGGAGAGGCCGGAGCATATTGGAATGCCAACAGACACATTGCGCCTCGTCACTGTGAATGCAAAGGAGGCCCGTGAAGCTGGCAGTTGCTTTTACCGAGTGGGTGAGCACTATTGTTTGAGCGATGCTGTCCCAGCCAGTTATTTGCAGCAGTACGCAGATTAGTTCGACTCGTTGTTACGACGTGCTTCGCGCATTTGCAACTGGTGCTGGCGTTCTGCCAAAACGTCGCTTCGATCCCTCAAGGTATGCTTATTCAGCAAGTAGGCGTCATGCATATTACTATCCCGATGTTCAGGGTGATTTTGCATCGTACAAGCCTCTTGATACGCCTGTTTCAAAGCATCTGTCATGGGCAAGGACAGGCTTCGATAGGGCTGACCATTTTGTATTTCCGTCAGGCGCTCTTCAAGCAGGCTCGCCAGACTGTCACTATCCAACCCAAGCTTTTGGATGTCTAGATGATGCTTTTTGACAAGGGATATGGCGCTTGTGAGCATTTTGATTGCACCTGACTGATTCCCGCGTCTCTGATGATAAAGAGCGACGGAGATTTGAATCAAGCCAACCCACACTGGCTGTCGTTCATGTGGAGGAGCGCTTTTCCAATACTCCTCGAGAATCTCATGACACTCAAAATAATCGCGTTCTACATGAAACTGAATCAAATAATCCAGATACGGTTGCGGATACATGGTGATCTTCACCTCACTGCTTGGTTTTCAATGGTTCGATTATGTACTATTATAAAGCATAGAGAGTAGAAAATGAGGTGTAAAACCATTTATGACAAGAGATGAACTCGTAGCCGTATTGGAAAAAAAGCGAATGACCGAAATCATAGAACTGATCGAGGATGCTGAACAGGGAGAACTGGAAGAGCTCGAGCTCGTGGAAAGCCTGGGATTGCTCATGGATCAGGAGTTGAACAAAGAAGTCCTTTCGTTATTGGAGAGCTTGGGTGTCACCATTATTTACTTGAGCGGCGATGAAGAAGACGAAGACGAAGAAGACGAAGACGAAGAAGACGACGAAGACGACGACAATTAGTAAAAAAGAGAACCAACCTTGTGCATGGTGCCAGGTTGGTTTTTTCATTCCTTACTTTTGTGTCCATACGCGATTTTTATTTCGTGTAGCGGGGAACTTTTCCCCTCTGGAAAGCTCGATGATCATCGGGTCCTGCACACTTGCACCGGACTCACCAATCTCCATGTATACGGCATTTTTCGGAGACTTTTCTCCTTCACG
Source organism: Brevibacillus sp. Leaf182 (assembly GCF_001423865.2). Taxonomy (NCBI): domain Bacteria; kingdom Bacillati; phylum Bacillota; class Bacilli; order Caryophanales; family Paenibacillaceae; genus Brevibacillus; species Brevibacillus sp. Leaf182. Next base: position 178,043 of record NZ_LMPN02000031.1, read on the forward strand.
AAAACGGCTGTGTTCTCCCACGAAGGCACCTTCTTCCTAAGGAATTGTCATCTGAATTAGTATGACCCGGTACACTTGCTTCATGCTTTCCCTTTTAATTCCTTTTGGATACATGCTACCTTTGCGTCTCCACCCAGAAGGGCTGGCTGATTGCCGACAGGATTCGTTATTTTTGAGGCAGATGGTCAGAAAAAGCGCGGTCCAATCAGCGATTGACCACTCTTACTCCTCAATAGCCTACGAGACATTCGCTGATTTTGACTAGTGTATAGACTGATGTCCATGCCGATATGCCTTCACCTACATACCTTGTAGATGTAACGAACAGGAAGGAGTGAGGTTAATGAGTTGCGGATGCAGAAGATCTCGTCGCAGATGCTTTAAATGCTGCGAAAAGAAAGTGTACAGAAAGCATTGCTTCTACAAGCCACACTACAAAACCCATTGTAAACCATACGGTCGTAGTTGTGGACACGGTCACTTTGGTGGCTTTGACCACTTCGGCGGCGGTTACGGCGGTTTCGATGGTTACGGCTCCTCTTATGGTGGCGGGTACGGTGGCGGGTACGGTGGAAGTCACGAGAGCAAGTATTAATAGAGAAAGGCGCCGTAGAGGCGCTTTTTTCGTTTTTTCGCAAGTTTTGCGCAATTTGTCGTACAATAGAGGAAAAGGATTAATGGAGGTATGGATATGCAATTCCTGAATGGGAAAGAGGAACGAATGTGGGCGATGATCGTGCATCTATCTGCCTTCCTTGGTTTTATCGTTCCGTTCGGCAATGTACTAGGACCTTTAATCGTATGGTTGATCAAGCGTGAAGAGGGAGCCTTTTTTTATCAGCATGGAAAAGAGGCGCTGAATTTTAGTATCTCGGTGACGATTTATGCCGCCATTTCAAGTTTGTTGATCATCATTTTTATCGGCGTTCTATTATTGGGGGCCCTCTTTATTTTTTGGGCAATCTTCGTTATTATCGCTGCGGTGAAAGCAAATGAGGGAAAAGAATTCCGTTACCCGCTCACTCTCCGGTTTATTAAATAGCCGTTCTTGGAAAGTCGTTCCACTTGGGACGGCTTTTTGTATTTGTTTGAATTTTCTATTAAAAAAGAGGGTGAACAGTCGTTCATCTCGAATTACAAGAGAGTGTAGTCGGTGAAGGGGGAGTCAAATCATGTTGACGGGAGTGACGATAGTTGATTTTTCTCGCCATCTTCCAGGTCCGATTTGTACGATGCGCCTTGCTGATTTGGGGGCGGAGGTCATCGAGGTGGAACCGTTTCACGACAAAGCTCACTCACCGTTAACCGGGCCTTCTCATCCTGAAGCTAGAGAGACGGGAGCGTTTTACCTGCGTTCACATCGCAATCATAAAAGCATTTCCTTGAATTTGCGGACGAATGAGGGAAAAGCGCTCGCGTTTGCTCTGGCCAGACAGGCTGATGTTGTGGTGGAAAGCTATCGACCAGGTGTGATGCGACATTTGGGACTTGATTACGATCGCCTGTGGGAGGTGCACCCTGCGGTCATTTATTGCTCCGTGACGGGCTATGGCCAAAGCGGCGAGCTATACCAAATAGGGGGGCATGACTTGAATGTCCAGGCAGTAAGCGGATTTCTCTCGCTGATTCGTGATCTGGAAGGCAAGCCTGTCGTTGCAGATATTCCGCTATCTGATTATGTGCTCGGGTTGTATGCCAGTGAACAAATATGCGCGGCGCTTGTGCAACGTGCACGGACAGGACGAGGAGCTTATTTGGATGTTTCGTCGGCTGACTTGTTTAGTTCCTGGACAGGCCTGCATGCACTGTTTATGTCATACAGCTCCTCGATTGGACGGGCGACCGGTAGAGGGAGTTTGCTGGCGTATCAGGTCTATGAGACAGCAGACGGCCAGTATGTCGCCCTTGCTGCGTTGGAAGAGAAGTTCTGGCTTAATTTTTGCCGCGCGGTAGGAAGAGCAGACTGGGAGCTATGTCATCGAGCTAGTGTTGCTCGGCATCCAGAGTTGTTTGAAGATATGAAAGCACTGTTTCTGTCCAGAACCCAAGCAGAGTGGAGTGAGCTGGGTAGTGAAGTAGATTGCTGTCTGACCGCCGTTGAAGATTGGGAAAACTGGGCAGACAATCCATACGTTGCGAACAGGGAGATCGCGTATACACTTCCTTATTTGGAAAAGAAGTCGCCCGAACAAGAGGAGAGCTTCGCGCATCGATACAGGGCGGAGCGATTGTCACCCCCGTGGCACACCGATTACACGTACGAGCTGCTCAAACGCAAGCTGAACCTCACCGAGGAGGATTTGAGCAGGCTGCAAAGGCAGGGGGTTATTCCTGCCGCTTCTTCATAGGAAAGGGTGAGAAAAATGATGGAACAGGATCATCATACGCAATTGCTCGTAACAAAAGCTGGTGGAATCTGCACGATTACACTCAACAGGCCACAGGTCCTCAATGCGATGACAGTTGAAATGTTTTCTCTTTTGCAGGACGCGATCGCAAAAGCTTCAGCAGATGAGGACGTCGATGTGCTTATTTTGCGGGGAGCGGGGGGGAACTTTTGCTCCGGTGCTGATTTGGGCGTGTTAACTGCGCTGACGGATAAGAGTGACGCTGATCAATCATTGACGATCATTAATGATTTCATCACCAACTTGCATCAAATGCCAAAGCCCGTGATTGCAGTCATCGAGGGTGTAGCCGTTGGAGCGGGACTCAATCTTGCGTTGCATGCTGATTTTGTCATTGCCACGGAAGATGCCCTTTTGCAGGAGCCTTTTGTCCAGATCGGTCTGACAACGGATTTTGGCGGGACATACCTTATGCCAAGACTTGTTGGTACGGCGTGGGCGAAGCGTCTCGCGTTGTTAGGAGAAAGGATTACAGGGAAAAAAGCGGAGGAAATCGGCTTGATCTATCGAGCGGTAGAAGCCAGTCAAGTCGAAAGTGAGGTTGAAAAATTGGTTGCTGCGGTACGTCGCCTGCCGAAGCAAGCGTATGCTGTAACAAAAGAGGGGTTGGGACGCTGCCAGGCAAACGGCCTAGAATATGCACTGGCCTGGGAAAAGCAACAGCAGCCGTCCCTGATCGCACGTCCTGAATTTCAGACGCTTGTTCAAGCAAAGCTAAAGCGGACGTAGCGATGATTTATTTTGGCAGTGGGATGTTTAGCTCATGAATGCGCTGTCCTATCGCTGCACTTTCCTCGAACAAAGAGAGCACAGGTGATTTTGCGCTCGGGTCCAGCTTGAGATCGATGGAAAAGCTCCCCCAGTCAGGAGCGCCCATGCTAGCTGTCACAAAGCTATTTGCCAATGTCTTGTCTCCGTCCGTCACGACGAATCGTACGTTAGCTTCGTTCACGCGTGCTTCACCTTTAATCGTATATTGCCCTTCGCCTGTTTTGGTGATCGCAATATTCCGAAATGATTCATTCTCGTATCGACCCTTGTCCTCGCTAACCGGATGAGAATTTGTGCTAGCTGCTGCGGATGGAATGATGGTGGGGAATGATACAGCAGTCAAGCCCATGGCAAGTAAGCAGGTTGTCAGCATGTTTGTTCGAAATTGCATGTTATTCCTTCCCTTCGTTCGTTTTCCTCTCTAGGTTGGCGAAATTGGAATGGAACTATTCTTGGGTTTGATTAGTTAGAAAAGTCCAAAGGCAACTTTATCCGTTGAGCTAAGGACCATTCTGTGATAAAGTAGGGATATCAAGATCCTGCGATGTACGATAGGCCGTAAATGTTTCTAACCTTATACGTGTTTTTTGGGAGACGGAAACTGTGATGGATGTCAGGCCCACCTCCTTTTTGGATGCATGGGAAGGCTGAAGTGCAGAAGGGTCGCCCACCTGTGTGAGCGCAGGTTATAGAAACATGAGGTCAACGGCAGAGCGGGGACTTGGCCGTTTATGAATGCAATGAATTGCCGATAGCACAAAAAACCACTTGGAATCTGCTTCCAGGTGGTTTTTGTTTTTGTACCGAGATCAATGTGTGGTTTTGTTTTGTTTGCCCGAGCCGTGACCCTGCCCTTGTTTTTGGGAGCCCTGGTCTTGATCTCCGTGATCAACAATAGTCAGGTCCTTTTCAAGTGTTTGGGAGTCTTGGGCGTCTTGAAGAATTTGATACATTTGCAGGAAGTTTGCTTTTTGCCCCTCAGGAATTCCTTTAATGCGAACGGTCAGTTCTTGCGGGCCGCCGCCGCCATTTTGCTGTTGTCCACCTTGGCTGTTCCCTTGCCCGCTGTGTTCATTGGAACTGGGTTGCTCATCAAGAAAGCTGAGAAACATCGAGTCGCTGTCTTGGTCTTGCTGGTTGTTTTGTCCGCTGTTTTGTGATTGCTGTCCTTGTCCGTTTCCGCCTTGTCCGCCTTGCTGTTCAAACAGCACGTTGAATTCGTTAAGATCGGTCTGGATGATGCCAATGACGTTCATCCTGATCCTCCTTCCAAAATAGAAATGATGCTTCAGCCCGGATGCTTGGAATGGTGGACACCGTGCCGTTGCAGGTAACCATGGAAAAAGTATTCGACCACCGTAATGGCAAATGCCGTCAACAACAAACCAGATAAGGATATGGTCTGACCAAACAAGTAACAGCCAAGCCACAAGGAGGCATACACGAACAAGAAATCAGCGGAGCTCGCAAACGTATTGTTCGTACGTGGGAGGATTGTCAAATCAAGTACATAACCCAGTAGACTGACAATCACGCTTGCGAGCACTGCAAACATTAGGGACGTCCCTGACCACCAAAGCCCTGGAATGGCAATGATTCCGTTAAACAAGAGCTTGAGAACGATGTTCAAAGAGCGAACACCACCTTTCATGCCCTTAGTATGAACTTAGGTAGTCGCGCTATTCGTAGAAGAGGTGTTTGATTTTAGACGGCGGATCAGAGCTTCATCTGGGGTCACATACAGCGTTCGTTGCTGCTCGTAGATCACATAGCCAGGCTTGGCTCCGCTCGGTTTTTTTACATGCTTGACGAGCGTGTAATCTACGGGAATTTGACTTCCTTCTTTGGCGCGACTGAAATAAGCCGCCAGATTCGCTGCTTCGAGCAACGTCTCATCCGAAAATTCCCGAGCGCGAATGACGACATGGGACCCAGGGATATCCTTGGTGTGTAGCCAAGTTTCTTGTGAAGATGCGAGCTTGTTGGTCAAGTATTCATTTTGTTTATTGTTTTTGCCGACCAAAATTTCAATGCCGTCCGAAGAAAGGTACGCATCCAGCTCTGGTCGGGTGTCTTTTTTCTTGCGCGGACCGCGTTTTTTACGGTCTCGCATGTAGCCTTGCTCTACGAGCTCCTCGCGAATTTCTTCGGCATCTTTTAAGGTAGCATGCTCCAGTTGAACCAATACGCCGTCCAAATACAAGAGTTCTGTCTTCGCTTGCTCAATCTGCTCACTCACGATAGAAAGACTGTTTTTTGCCTTGTTATACCGCTTGTAATACGACTGCAAATTTTCCGAGGGGGTCTTCAACGGATCGAGCGGAATCGTGATGGTACCTCCCGCTTCGTCGTACCAATTGACAGTGACGAGCTCGCGATCCCCTCGCTTCATGTGGTGCATATTGGCGGTGATCAATTCACCGTACAGGCGAAACTGATCTGCTTCATGCGCATCTTGCAGTGTTTGCTCGAGCTTCTCGATTTTCTTTTCATTTTTATTGCGCTCAGCGGTGACAAAACGAATTAAATCGTGCGCACGCTGCTTGACAGTATCACGGAGCGCCTTTCCTTCGTAAAATGCCTGCAAACATTCTTGGACGGAAGGATAGGGGGTGCTAACCCCGTTTGAGAGATGAGTCAGCTCAACGACGTGAAAATACGTTTTGCCATTTGCCTCTACAATGGATGGCACATACTCATGAGCGCTGATTGCCTTCATCACTTGTGAAAAGGCAGCCCACAGTGTTTCGCGATTCGCGAGGCCTGCTCTGTGCAAAATTTCTTTTGCCAATAAGGGACTGATCCCGGTATAGCCATCTACGATTTGCTTGTCCAAACGACCGCCGTTCCAGTCGAGGGAAGAAATGAACGCTTGCTCGGTTACAGTGAGAGGGTCGCGCTTATCTTGGCTCGGAGGAGAGACGTAAGGTCTGCCAGGCGTAACTTGTCTGTACTGGCTAATGGCAAGCGTCACGTGCATGGCGCTGTCCAAAATCATTCCGGTTGCAGGATCGATGAGGATGATGTTACTGTGCTTGCCCATGATCTCTACAATAATTCGGCGAACAGCCGTGTCACCCAGCTCATCCCGGGTGCGTACGTCGATGTGAATGATTCGCTCCATCCCGATTTGCTGGACAGATTCAATTACGCCACCTTCGCAATGCTTGCGCAACAGCATGCAAAACATTGGAGCTTCCAGCGGATTCGTGAATTCTTCTGTTGTAATGTGCAAGCGGGGATAGGTCGGGTTTGCAGACAGGAGGAACCTTACCGTTTCTCCTTGTGTCCGTATTTGCATAACAATATCGCTATGGTGGGGCTGGTGGATTTTCGAGATGCGTCCTCCTACCAGTTTATGTAATTCCCGTGCAACGGAGCGGGTTACTACGCCATCAAATGCCACAAAAGTCACCTCAGATCAAAAAATGGCTAGAATAATAGTATAGAGAGCTGCCAGTCACAGTGTAGCATAAGTCAGAGCAAGGAGGAATCTTATCGTGGTGGGGTTGCTTCGGTTGACACTGCCAAGAGTTGTCTCCTATAATAAATTAACGATTTTGCGTCTATGGAAGTGAAAACTTGTGATTCGAAGCATGACTGGTTACGGTAGAAAAGAAGATAGCAAAGGCTCCATTCGAGCAACAGTCGAGATTCGTGCAGTGAATCACCGCTTTTCTGAGATTGTCGTGCGTCTGCCCAAAGCATGGAATATACTTGAGGATTCGATTCGTAAGCTGGTCGCACAGTATGTCAGAAGAGGGCGTGTCGATGTCACTGTCTCAGTGGAAGGAAAAAATTCTTCTGCTACGGTTATGGACATTGACTGGGATGTAGCTGAACAGCTAGTCTCCATTTCCCGTGAGATGACTCAGCGTTTTTCGCTAGAGACGCCTTTAACCGTCAAGGATCTGCTACACTTTCCTGGCGTGATACATACCAAAGAGTCAGAGGACAATGTGGAGGAGCTGGCAGAGTGGCTCCAAGACCTGGTCAGGGGCGCAGCAATGGATCTCGTTTCGATGAAAGAGACCGAGGGTAATCTGTTGCACGCTGATCTAACCAGTCGCCTGACTGCCGTCAACACATGGACACGGGAGATCTCCCAGTTGGCCCCACTTTGTAGGGAAGATTACAAGGGCCGACTTGAGCAACGCGTAAGTGAGTGGGCCGGTTTGACACCTTTTGAATTGGACCCTGCTCGTGTAGCGCAAGAGGTTGCCTTTTTCGCTGATAAAAGTGATATTAGTGAAGAGTTGACCCGTTTAGATAGTCATTGCCAACAGTTTGCCATTCAATTAGGCAAAGAAGAAGCAATTGGTCGAAAACTGGATTTTCTGCTCCAGGAAATGAATCGGGAAGCCAATACGATTGCTTCCAAAGCGAATCATTTGCGCATTCAGCATCTGGCTGTCGAGATCAAGACAGAACTGGAGAAGATGCGGGAGCAAATACAGAATGTCGAGTAGCATGAAAGGATGGGCTGGGCCGTCATGGCAATCAAGCTAATCAATATCGGTTTTGGCAACATCGTCAATGCCAACCGCATTATTTCAATTGTAAGTCCGGAGTCCGCTCCTATCAAACGGATCATCCAGGAAGCGCGCGATCGCAACATGCTTGTGGACGCTACCTATGGGAGACGTACACGTGCAGTCATTATTACAGACAGCGATCACGTGATTTTGTCAGCGGTACAGCCAGAAACAGTGGCCCAGCGCTTGACTACGAAGGATGACGAATCGGACGAATAAAGTAGGAGTGTAAACAATGAGTATGGTTGATCGTGGTCTCCTTTTGGTTCTTTCCGGACCAGCTGGTGTGGGAAAAGGAACAGTATGCAAGGCACTTCGTGAAGTGATGCCTGATCTGGTGTATTCTGTTTCCGCTACCACACGCCAGCCGCGTCCTGGAGAGGTAGAAGGAGTTAATTACTTTTTTAAAAGCCAGGAAGAGTTCAAGCAGATGATTGAAGAAGATGCTCTTCTGGAATGGGCAGAATACGTAGGAAATTACTACGGAACACCTCGTCAGTTCGTGGACGATATGCTGAATGAGGGGCGCGATGTCATTCTTGAGATCGAGGTTCAGGGTGCTCTTCAAGTGAAAGAGCGCTTCCCGCAAGGTACATTCCTGTTCCTGGCTCCGCCTGATTTAAACGAACTGGAAAACCGGATCGTGGGTCGCGGGACAGAATCACAAGAGATCATTCGCAAGCGCATGGAAGTGGCGCGTGCTGAAATCGAGCTCATGGACCACTACGATTATGTAGTCGTCAATGACGTCATCGAATCGGCTTGCGATCGAATCCAAGCGATTATTACAGCAGAACATCTGAAAAAAGATCGTCAGGTTCACAAATATCGCAAATGGTTACAGGAGGTTGAATAAAATTATGTTGTATCCATCTATTGACGAATTGACCGAAAAAGCGGAGAGCAAGTACATCTTGGTGACAGTAGCATCCAAGCGTGCACGTCAGCTTCGCGAAAACAGCGAAATTCAAGTGGTGAGACCAAAATCCAAAAAGTTTGTAGGTTTGGCACTGGAAGAGTTCATCTCCGACGAGCTCGTTCACGAGTTTTTGGACGGTCGCAAATAAGCAGTCACCTTTAAAAACAACCTCACGAGGTTGTTTTTTTCGGATTTCGGATAGGGGAGAAAGGAGAGAGTGCAGATGCATTCGCTTGCAGGAAAACGAGTTGTTCTTGGAGTATCTGGCGGCATCGCTGCTTACAAGGCTGCTGCACTGACCAGCAAGCTGACACAGGCAGGTGCGTTGGTGCATGTCATTTTGACAGAGGGCGCCTTACAGTTTATTCAGCCTTTGACGTTTCAGGCCTTGTCTCACCTGCCTGTCTATACAGATACGTTTACGGAGCCAGACCCCCATGTGATAAGCCATATCGAACTGGCTGATCGAGCTGATCTCGTATTGATCGCGCCAGCAACCGCCAACGTGATTGGCAAAATGGCGAATGGCATTGCGGATGATATGCTGACGACGACAGTACTGGCTACGAAAGCGCCTATCATGGTCGCGCCTGCCATGAACGTCAATATGTACAATCACCCTGCGGTTATCGCAAATATGGATAAGCTTACTGATTATGGTTATCGGTTTGTTGAACCAGGTGTCGGGCTTTTGGCATGTGGCTGGATTGGCAAAGGACGTTTGGCGGAGCCCGAGGAAATCGTCGAAGCTGTGCGTCAATGGTTTGCTTCCGATGAGACCAGACAAACGATCCGTGAAAAAGATTTGCAGGACAAGCACGTATTGATCACAGCGGGTCCGACTCGTGAAAAAATTGATCCAGTGCGTTACATAACCAATCATGCTTCAGGAAAAATGGGCTACGCCATCGCGGAAGCGGCACGAGACAGAGGGGCGAAGGTTACGCTGATCAGTGGGCCGACTTCCTTGGCACGTCCTGATGGAGTGGAATTCATCGCGGTAGAATCGGTACAAGAAATGTTTGATGCCGTTATGGAGCAGTTGCCGCACTGTGACATCGTCGTCAAATCCGCAGCAGTTTCCGATTATCGACCGAAGCATGTAGCAGAACATAAGATGAAAAAGGGTGATGGTCCACTCGAACTTGCGCTGGAGAAAGCACCCGATATTTTAAAGACGATTGGTGAGCGGAAAACGAAGCAGTTCGTCGTTGGCTTTGCAGCAGAGACCCAAAATGTGTTACAGCATGCCCAGTCCAAGCTGGAGCGAAAAAATCTCGATATGATCGTAGCCAATAATGTATTGCTTGAGGGAGCAGGTATGGGAAGCGATACGAATATCGTGACCTTGCTAACCCGTGGCGGAGAGCAACTGGCATTGGATAAATTGAGCAAGCGGGCTGTGGCAGACAAGCTGTTTGATGCTGTCCTTGCCGTGCAAGAGCATAGACCGCTTCGAAACCTGTCATGATTGCCCAAATTATCGTGGACGTTCCGGTCAATCGAACGAATCGACCTTTTGATTACCATGTTCCGCCTTGGTTGCGTCCGCTGATTCGCATCGGCAGTCGTGTGGTTGTCCCATTTGGCCCTCGTCAATTGCAAGGCTATGTCATCGGGATCGTAGAGGACGACGAAGCCATACCAGATCGTTCGCGACTAAAAGATGTCGTGCAGGTACAAGACGACACTCCTCCTCTAACGCCAGAGCTGCTAAAGATGAGCGAATGGATGTCCAAGCAATACCTGTGTCCGTGGGTAACCGCTGTACAGGCGATGCTTCCGGCTGTGCTCAAAGGGAAGTCGGAGAAGTGGCTGACGGCGACAGACGCATTGGACGAAGAAGCATGCGGGAGATCGGGGCTTCTGTGGGAATTGTTTCGCAAACGGCAAATTCCGCTCTCAGAAGTGGAGAAACAATTTGCGGAGGAGTATTTGCTCGTTCCGGGCTGGATACAGAGTGGTCTGCTTGCTACGGAGTATCAAGTAAGGGACAGAATTACCCGCAAGCAGCAGTCATTTGTCCGGAGCTTATTGGATGAGGGTGAGCTGGAAGAAGCGATTGGTTCTCTGCCAGCACGGGCAGAGCAGATGCGCCGTGTCCTTCAACTGATGCTCATGCACAAGGGGCAGTCCTTATCTGTACAAATGCTGCGGGATGAGTACGGAATTACGCGCTCTCCGCTGAAAAGCCTGGAATCAAAAGGCTGGATCGCGATCGAGCAAGTGGAGGTTTACAGGGACCCGTACGCCAATCGGCGTTTCCAGGAAAAGCAGAAGCCTGTCTTTACCCCGGTACAGGAAGCGGTACTGGCACCTATTTTGCAATCGATTGAATCGGGAACCTATGCTTCTTATTTGCTGCACGGTGTTACCGGAAGCGGTAAGACAGAAGTGTATCTCGAAGCGATTGAACGCACGTTGGAAAAAGGGCGGGAGGCGATCTTTCTCGTTCCGGAAATTTCACTGACTCCGCAAATGGTGGAGCGCTTCAAAGCTCGTTTTGGTGCAGACGTAGCTGTTTTGCACAGTGCCCTGTCACAAGGAGAGCGTTATGACGAGTGGCGCAAAATCATCCGCAATCAGGTCAAAGTGGTGGTAGGTGCACGGTCTGCCATCTTTGCTCCGTTTCGGAATGTTGGTTTGATTGTGATCGATGAGGAGCATGAGAGCTCGTACAAGCAAGAAGAGACCCCTCGCTATCATGCGCGAGAAGTAGCCTTGTGGCGAGCGAAGGAGAATCAGGGTGTACTTGTCATGGGAAGCGCGACTCCTGCCCTGGAGACGTATGCACTAGCTACCCGAGGTCGCTACGAGTTGTTGCGCATGCCGGAGCGTGTCGGGAATCGCCCGATGCCTGAGGTGCATGTCGTGGATATGCGCGAGGAGCTTCAGGCCCAGAATCGTTCGATGTTCAGCCGGAAGCTGCATGAGATGATTGCAGATCGATTGGCAAAAGAAGAGCAAATGGTCATTTTCCTTAACCGAAGAGGCTTCTCTACCTTTGTCATGTGCCGCTCCTGCGGCTATACGATGCGCTGCATTCATTGCGACATCTCGCTTACTTATCATAAAACGAATCATACGGCGCGCTGCCATTACTGTGGATACACCATCGCTCAGCCCAAGCATTGTCCAGAGTGTCAGAGTGAGCATATACGTTTTTTTGGGACAGGAACGCAAAAAGTGGAAGCAGAGCTGGCAAAGCTTTTCCCTGGAATCCGGGTCATCCGAATGGACGTGGATACGACCTCGCGTAAAGGCTCTCACGAAGAGCTGTTAAACAAATTCCGCTCAGGTCAAGGCGACGTTTTGCTCGGTACCCAGATGATTGCCAAGGGCCTTGATTTTCCACGAGTGACGCTGGCGGGCATCATTGCAGCGGATACGTCCTTGCATCTGCCTGACTTCCGTGCAGCGGAAAAGACATTTCAGCTCCTGACGCAGGTAGGCGGACGCGCAGGACGACATGAGCTGGACGGAGATGTCGTAATTCAGACGTATACGCCCGAGCACTATAGCATTGTTCATGCGACCAAGCATGATTATCCCGCATTTTATCAGGATGAAATGATGCAGCGCAGACGAACAGGCTACCCGCCGTATTTCCGTCTCGTATTAATTACGTTTAGCCACGAGGATGTCCCTGTTGTTATCCGCGGTGCGCATACAATGGCTGACTATTTGCGGCAGCGTTTGGCTCAGACGACGATCCTCTTGGGCCCAGTTGCTTCGCCTATTGCAAGGGTGAAGGATAGATTTCGTTTTCAGATCATGCTAAAATATCGTGATGAACCGCAACTGTCAGAACTGCTCGCTCAGGCGACGGCTGCGTTTGAAGAATGGAACAAACAGCAGAAAGTATTGATGACGATTGACGTCGACCCTTACGTACTGCTTTAGGGAGGATATGAAACACATGGCGATTCGCACAATTGTAAAACATCCAGATCCGATTTTGCGTGAAAAGGCAATGGTCGTAAGCAAATTTAATTCCAACTTGCACAAGCTGCTTGATGATATGGCAGATACGATGTACGATGCAGACGGTGTAGGCTTGGCTGCTCCACAAGTGGGCATCTCCAAGCGTGTCATCGTGATGGATTGCGGTGATGGACTGATTGAAATGATCAATCCGGAAATCGTTGAGCATGAAGGGGAGCAATTCGATTATCCAGAAGGCTGCCTGAGCATTCCTGGTCTGCAAGGAGACGTTCGTCGCCACAAGTGGATCAAGCTGCGCGGTCATGATCGTAACGGGAATGTGGTTGAGCTGGAGGCAGACGACCTGTTGTCCCGTTGCGCTCAACACGAGATCGATCATTTGAATGGGGTCCTCTTTATCGATGTAGCTGACAAGGTGTACAAAGTAAACCCGAACCAGGAAGGGGAATAACCATTTGAAAGATGCTCGCATCCTGTTTATGGGTACGCCTGACTTTGCTGTATCGAGTCTTACGGCTGTACTCGAAGCAGGCTACAACGTGATTGGAGTCGTAACACAACCCGATCGTCCCGTTGGACGCAAGCAAGTATTAACGCCGCCCCCCGTGAAGGAGGCGGCTTTGCGTCATGGACTTTTGGTATTGCAACCGGAAAAAATCAAGGCAGAGGAAGCACTTGAAGAAGTGTTGGCGCTCGAGCCTGATCTGATTATTACCGCGGCGTATGGGCAGATTTTGCCTAAAAAGCTGCTCGATGCACCGAAATATGGCTGCATCAATGTGCACGCCTCTCTTTTGCCGAAATATCGCGGGGGTGCCCCCATACATAAATCGATTGTTGAGGGAGAAGCGGAAACAGGCGTAACCATCATGTACATGGTGGAAGCTCTCGATGCAGGGGATATGCTGTCTAAAGTAGTCGTGCCGATTGAAGAGCGTGATACCGTAGGGACCTTGCATGACAAATTGGCTGCGGCAGGCTCTGAGCTGTTGATGGCTACTGTCCCGCCCCTGTTGGCTGGTGAGCTCGTAGCAGAGCAACAGGATCATTCGGCAGCGACTTTTGCCCCGAATATCAAGCGTACAGACGAAAAAATTGACTGGAGCCGTTCTGCGGAACAGATTTACAACCAAGTCCGTGGCTTGAATCCATGGCCAGTCGCATTTACTACATGCGAAGGCAAGATTTGGAAGCTATGGTGGGTAGAAAAAATGCCGGCGTCAGGCGAAGGCAAAGAGCCGGGAACGATCATCGCCCGCGAGGAAGACGGTATCGTTGTTGCTTGCGGTAGTGGTGCAGTGAAAATAACCGAATTGCAGCCAGAAGGCAAAAAACGTATGAGTGCACTCGACTTTTTGCGTGGAGCGGGCAGCAGCATTGAAATCGGCACAAAGGTAGGAGAATAGTCCGTGGCAAAAAAGGGAGCTCGCGATATCGCCCTCGATGTTTTGAACAGGGTAGAAGAACATAAGTCCTACAGCAATCTTGAGCTGCGCAATGTCCTGGATCGGGAAAATCTCAGTGCAGCAGATGCAGGGCTGGTAACAGAGCTTGTGTACGGTACCATTCAGCGCAAGTTGACGCTGGATCATGTCCTGTCCCATTTTGTCGGGAATAAAAAGGTCCAGACCTGGGTCCGTAACTTATTGCGCCTCAGCTTGTATCAAATTCGCTTTTTGGACCGTATTCCTGAGCGCGCTGCCGTACACCAGGCGGTTGAAATCGCCAAGAAACGTGGTCACCAAGGGATTGCTTCGATGGTCAACGGTGTTTTACGCAATGTATTGCGCCAGCCGGATGTGTGGGAGCGTCAGCCAAAAGGCGACCGTGCCTTGCAAATCGCCGTAGCCTATTCTCATCCAGAATGGCTTGTGCGTCAGTGGCTTGAGGTATATGGCGAAGAGACGACGGTTGCGATTTGCGAAGCCAACAATAGAACCCCGCATAGCTCTGTCCGGGTCAATGCATGGAAAACGACGAAGGATCAAGTGCTGGACAAGCTGGCGGAAGAAGGGCTGGAAGGCCAAGCGTCGTCTGTCAGTCCTCATGCTATTCTGATGGAGGGCGGACATGCAGCAGGCTCTCGCTTGTTCAAGGAAGGCTACTTCACGATTCAGGATGAGAGCTCAATGCTCGTAGCACCAGCTCTTGCTGCGCAACCAGGTATGCGCGTACTGGATGCTTGCGCGGCGCCAGGTGGAAAAACAACGCATATAGCGGAAATGATGGAAAACCGCGGGCAAATCATCGCGAGTGACGTGCATCCGCACAAACGCGATCTGATTGCGAGTGCAGCGAAAAGACTCGGGATTACAATCATCGAGCCAATCGTAAGTGATGCGCTTGACCTACCAGAAAAAGCGCTAGGAACTTTCGACCGAATTCTGCTCGATGCGCCATGTACCGGATTTGGCGTGATTCGTCGCAAGCCTGATCTGAAATGGAACAAAACACCTGGAGATGTCCGTGCGATTGCTCAGCTACAGTACGAACTGCTCAAGACATTGGCGCCGATGCTTGCTCAGGGTGGTTTGATGGTTTACAGCACATGTACGATAGAGCCAACAGAAAACCAGGAGATTGTTCGCCGCTTTGTCGAAGAACACCCTGACTTCGTATTCGATGATACACTGGCACAAGACCTGCCTGAGGCAGTCAGAAAGCATGTCGATGAAACCGGAGCCTGCGTACAAATTTTGCCTCACCATTTCGAGAGTGATGGATTCTTTATCGCGCGATTGAAACGAAGAGGATAAGGAAACGGACATACTAACAAGGGGTGGCGCACCAACAGGTGGAAAATGCCACTCCTTTGCCTTTGTTTGCGAGCGCGCGTATTGGTTTACACTAGGAAAAGCGACGCATTTATGAATATGGATGTCAAAACCGTTTGAAGCGAGACGCCCCACGAGGTACAATGATAGAATGGATTTAGGCAAGCAATGATTTTGAGGATGTGGAGATAGAATGCCATTAACGACATTTACTGGCGCAAAGCCGCTTATTTACAGTTTGACACAAGATGAAATGAAGGAATGGCTGGTTAGTGCCGGCGACAAAGCATTTCGTGCGCAACAAATTTTTGACTGGCTATATGTAAAGCGCGTCACTTCTTTTGACGAGATGAGCAATTTGTCCAAGGAGCTGCGCGAAAAGCTGTCTGATACGTTCCGCATGGAGCCACTCAAGGAAATCACGCATCAGGAGTCGCAGGATGGAACGATCAAGTTTTTGTTCCAGCTTGTCGATGGACATGCGATTGAGACAGTAATTATGCGTCATAACTACGGAAACAGCATTTGTGTTACGACACAGGTGGGCTGCCGTATCGGATGTACGTTTTGTGCCTCTACATTAGGTGGACTAAAACGTAACCTAGATGCAGGTGAAATCGTCTCTCAAGTATTGACGGCACAACGCAGATTGGATGCGGAAGGTGAGCGTGTCAGTCACGTTGTCGTCATGGGGATCGGGGAGCCTTTCGAGAACTTCGAGAGCTTGATGGCGTTCTTGTCCGTAATCAACGATAACCGTGGTTTGAATATCGGTGCTCGTCACATTACGGTTTCCACCAGTGGAATTGTGCCGAAGATTTATGAGTTTGCTGAACGTGGCGGACAAGTGAACCTGGCGATTTCCCTGCACGCTCCAAACACAGAGCTGAGAAGCCAGTTGATGCCGATTAACCGCGGCTTCCCGCTCGCTAAGCTGATGGAAGCATGCCACCATTACATTAACAAGACAGGGCGCCGCATCAGTTTTGAGTACGGTCTATTCGGTGGGAAAAACGATCAGCCCGAACATGCAGAGGAGCTGGCCGAACTTATTGGCGACATGCTTTGCCACGTGAATCTGATCCCGGTGAACTACGTACCGGAGCGTGATTATGTGCGCACGCCACGCAATGAGATTTTTCAGTTCAAACGCATTTTAGAGGAAAAAGGAATCAATGTGACCATCAGACGTGAGCAAGGCAGTGATATTGCTGCTGCTTGCGGACAATTGAGGGCACAGCACGCTAAAGAAACCGTGGGGTGATGCCATGGAAATCGCGATGAAATCCCATGTTGGCCGCGTTCGTCAGGTTAACGAGGACTATTATGCCTGTGTGACCGATTTAAACGGACGCGTGCTCGCCATTGTAGCAGATGGTATGGGTGGCCATCAGGCTGGTGATATTGCCAGTCGCCTTGCTGTTGAGCGAATAGTAAAAGAACTGCGTCACCTAGATGGGGACCTCGAAGCAGAGGATGTGCGTGAGCAATTGATGAACGCTATCCTGCTAGCGAATAAAGAAGTCTATGAATATGCGGTTGAACATCCGGAGTGCAGTGGCATGGGCACAACCGTGGTTGCGGCCTTGTTCGATCAATCTACTGTGATTACCGCGCATATTGGAGACAGCCGTCTGTATTTTTACAACCAAGACGGACTGGTCATGAAAACGGAAGACCATTCCCTTGTCAATGAGCTGTTGAAAAGTGGACAGATTACAGCCGAGGAGGCGTCTGTCCATCCTCATCGCAACGTCATTATGCGTTCGCTTGGGACTGAACCGGATGTGCTTATTGATCTTGGGCAGTTTGAATGGTCAGAGGGTGATATCGTCTTGATTTGCTCTGATGGACTGAGCAACAAGGTCAGTCATCCTTCCTTAGAAGAAAGCTTGCAGAAACAGATATCGTTACAAGCGAAGGTGGACGGTTTGGTGCAGGAAGCACTGGATGCCGGTGGGGAAGATAACATAACGCTGGTTGCCGTACGAAATACGCTTGATGCCGGTCAGGAAGAGGGGTGAGAGAGATGGAAGGTCAACGACTGGGAGGACGATACCAAATAGAATCCCGCGTCGGTGGGGGCGGTATGGCCATTGTATACAAGGCCAAAGATTTAATTTTGAATCGTCCAGTGGCAGTCAAAGTGCTGCGTTCACAGTTTGGTACGGACGAAGATTTCGTCAATCGTTTCCGACGTGAAGCGCAGGCGGTGGCGAGCTTATCTCACCCCAATGTGGTTGGGGTGTATGATGTCGGTCAGGAAGGCGATACCCATTACATGGTGATGGAGTACATAGAAGGCTATACGTTGAAAGAGGTCATTATTCAACGTGGTGCACTGCCGGTAGAAGAGGCAGTGCGGATCGCCGAGCAAATTTGCGATGCACTCGATCATGCGCATCAAAACCAGATCATTCATCGAGATATCAAGCCGCATAACATTATGATTGGAAAAAATGGTCGGGTGAAGGTTACGGACTTCGGGATTGCGCGAGCCGTTACTTCAGCTACGATTACGCATACGAATGCGATGCTTGGCTCTGTCCATTATTTTTCGCCAGAGCAGGCGCGCGGTGGGATTACCGGGGAAAAATCCGATATTTACTCGCTGGGGATCGTCTTGTACGAAATGGTGACGGGTGAACTGCCGTTTTCCGGTGATTCGCCTATATCAGTGGCGCTTAAGCATTTGCAGGAGCCGCTTCCAGAGCCGCGCCAAGTCAATCCGGCTATTCCACAGAGTGTGGAAAATGTCATTTTGAAGGCGCTGGTAAAGGACCCGTTTCTCAGATACGCATCCGCGAGTGAAATGCTAGAAGATTTGGAGACCTGCCTGTTCCCTGAGCGATTAAACGAAGAAAAGCTGACGTTCCCGGTGGATGAAGAGATGACGCGTGTGGTGCCAATCATCACACCTGACATGCTCAAAGACCATACCAATGGCAAAACCGGAGGAGCGGGGCGTGGTCGCTATGAGCAGCGTACGGAAGAAGAGGACGCCAAACCAGCCAAGAAACAATGGTGGGTCAAAGCCCTATTATGGGTAGGCGGTATCGGACTGTTTTTCGTACTGGCATTCTTCGGATTTAACTTACTGTTGAATCTGTTTCCTTCCGTTCCAGAGGCACAGGTACCTCATGTAGAAGGGATCGAAGTGACACTTGCTGAGAAAAAGATTCAGGATGCCAAACTTGTTGCCCGTATCGTCGAAGAAGCCAATGATACGATAGAAAAGGGAATGGTGATACGCCAGGACCCTGCACCTCCCATGCGGTTAAAGGAAAATTCCGTTGTGACCTTGTATGTAAGCAAAGGGCAACAAGAGATCAATATGCCAAATCTGGTTACGTTGCCGCGAGCAACAGCAGAGGAAGCATTGAAAAGCAATGGTTTTAAACTGGAGAATGTCACTTTCGTAGAGGAAGCGGACGACAAGGCCGAGGTAGGAACGGTTATCAAGCAGTCTCCAGCCGCAAATGAAAAGGTGTTCCCGACCAAAACAAATGTGACGGTCACGATTAGTAAAGGAAAAGCCTTTGTGAAAATGCCGGATGTCCGGAATAAATCAGTAGAGGCTGCACAAGTAGAATTGTTCAAAAAAGGGCTGTCTGTCGGTGAAATCAAGGAAGTGCCTACTTATACCACGGACAAACCAGGCATTGTTCTGAGCACTCACCCATACGATCCGGGAATGGATGTGCAACAGGGAGTTTCGGTTCCGCTTGAGGTCAGCAATGGCCAATTCCCGCAGGACGCCAAGACCGGGAATTCGCCTGTCTATGTAGATGTGATGCCGGGTGATACGTTGGAAGTGCAAATTGAAGTAACGGATGCCAGCGGTACGAAGGTTGTACTGACTGAGACTGTTTCTGAAAGCAAAGAATACAATGTGCCATACGTAGTATCGCCTCAAAAAGATGCGTTGATCAGGCTGTTGGTCAAAGGGCCGAACATGAACAACTTTATGGAGGCACAAAAGTATTCGATTTCCTATAGCAGCTTGCCATAGTGTAGTGGAGGGACATGAATGCCAGAAGGACGGATTGTGAAAGCGCTGAGCGGTTTCTATTATGTAGCCGACGAAGGGCGAATCTACAGTTGCCGTGCACGAGGGCTCTTCAAGAAAAAAGATGCAAAAGTAAATCCGCTGGTTGGGGATTGGGTCGTCTACGACGCGATCAATGAGGAAGAAGGCTATATCATGGAGGTGGGCGAACGGACGAATGAGTTGGTTCGTCCGCCCATTTCCAATGTGGATCAGGCGGTACTTGTCTTTTCGATGTACAAGCCGATGTTCAGTCCGTTGCTGTTGGACAAGTTCCTGACGCACACGGAGCATGCAGGGATTGATTCTGTGATTGTGCTATCCAAAGCCGATCAAGTGTCGGAAGAAGAGGTAGCCGAAATCGTGGAGAAATATGAAGCGGTCGGGTACCGCGTGATTCCGACCTCAACAGCGGATGAACGCGGTGTGGAGGACGTGCGTGAGATTTTGCGGGACCGCATATCCGTTTTTGCAGGTCAGTCAGGTGTAGGCAAATCCTCTCTGATCAACATGCTGTTTCCGGGTGTCAGTCTGCAAACAGGAGATGTCAGCCAAAAGCTCGGACGAGGAAAGCATACAACACGTCATGTCGAGCTGATTCCGCTTGCGGGCGGCGGCTATGTGGCAGATACACCGGGCTTCAGCTCACTGGAATTCATCGATTTCTCCGAGCTTGATCTGGCGGAATCCTTCCGGGACTTTGCCGATCGCAGCTCGGAATGCAAATTCCGTGGCTGTCTTCACGTAAGCGAGCCAGCTTGTGCCGTGCAGGCCGCACTGGAGGCTGGTGAGATTAGTGAACAGCGCTATGAACACTACAAACAATTCCGCGAAGAGCTAAAAGAATACCAACGGAGGAACAAACCATGGTAAAAATCGCACCTTCTATCCTATCTGCTGATTTTGCCCGTCTGGGTGAGGAAATTCTCGATGTCGAGAAGGGAGGAGCAGACTGGATTCACGTGGATGTGATGGATGGACACTTCGTTCCAAACATTACAATCGGTCCTCTGATTGTAGAGGCGATTCGCCCAGTGACCAAGCTGCCTCTCGATGTACACTTGATGATTGAGGAACCAGATCGCTACATTCCGCAATTCGCGAAAAGTGGAGCAGACTGGATTACGGTTCATCAGGAAGCATGCCGTCATCTTCATCGCACGCTGTACTTGATCAAGGAGCAAGGTGTAAAAGCGGGAGTGGTATTGAACCCGGCTACACCGATTTCCACGATCGAGCCAGTCCTCGCTGATTTGGATATGGTTCTCCTCATGACAGTGAACCCTGGTTTTGGTGGACAAAAATTCATTCACAGCGTTCTGCCAAAGGTTGCCCAGTTGCGTCAAATGCTGAACGAGCGTGGCTTGGGGCATGTGGAAATCGAAATCGATGGCGGTGTCAATGCTCAAACAGCACGTTTGTGCGAGGAAGCAGGAGCGACTGTCCTCGTTGCAGGAAGCGCGGTATTCAATCAGGCAGATCGCGGCCAAGCGATCGCTGCGATTCGCGGACAGTAAGAATAATACGTAGCTGTAAGCTGACGACGATAATTAATCGGCGTCAGCTTTTTTTGCTATCTCCTATTTGCGCTGTTTCCAATCATCTGAATATTTTAATTAATTATATGATAAATCAATTAATAATAAAAATAAAAGTATAATTATAGTTCAAACTACAAATAGAATAAAATTGATTTATTCTTACTATTATAAGGATTATCAGCAAAAATCGGTAAAGGTTAATGAACAAAAATAAAACATTTTGGAAAATATTGCTTTTTAATAAATATAATGATTAAATCAAATTATCCAGATGGTGGTAAAAATTTCCTATCTGAGAGATACTGGCCAGTATCAAGAAAGGTTTTACGCCCTCTAAAAAAATCAGGAGTTGATCATGTATGAAATCGTTATGGAAAAACAGTGTAGCGGTTCTCACCATTCTCTCCATTCTGCCATTTTCACAAACTGCCGTGCACGCTGAACAAAAACATTCGGGGCCGAGCACGACTTCTCAAGTAGACGTGCAAACGAAAAAATTGTCTATCGTAAAAGAAGGTACATTGACAGCGGCTGAACGTGCATTCGTAGGAAAAGTAAAATCGAAGAAGGGTGTACATCGTCAAGGCGACCTGTATGTGGTCTCTCGTGGTGAAATGCCTACCTCTGGCTATAGCTTGAAGGTTGTTGGAACTCAGCAAGGATGGGAAATGCTCACGGTCTATGTAGAGTTGACAAATCCTGCTCCAGAAGAGATTACATTGCCAGCGGTGCACACACCTTATATCATAGTGCGTGCAAGCCTGCCGCCATACACAACAATGGTGTTTATGGATGCAAAAACAGATCAGGTGTTGTTCCGATAAACGGCTTGATGGATAAAAATGAAAAAAGGCCGGATGATTATATCCGGTCTTTTTTAGTCTGGATATGCTGTTTTGGAAAAATTAAGGTTGATTCGATGTTACATACGTACCGGCGATCAAATCATGGATCGAGCGTTTATCCTGACGAACAGCAACCATGATGGCGCTGACGATTATACCAAGACCGAGTGTAATGACGTACACGATCCCTCCGACCAGGTTGCGTAACAGCATGGTTCCGATTCCCACGGACTCTCCATCGATTCGGGCGATGCGAATACCTGCAATTCTTTTGCCTACTGTATAACCATGCCAAAATACAGGTACGAGGAGGCTGTACAGTGAGGAGATGATATTGGTAACAAGATTGTCTTCGGTAGTGCCTGTAATGATATAGGTGAGCAGTAGTAGCGGTAGTCCGATGATGATTGCATCTAGCAGACCGGCACCGAGCCGACGCCAAAATCCTACGGGATTGCTTGGCGATGTGGTGATTGATTCCATGTTTTCCCTCTCCTTGTTATTCGAATAGGAATATATATGACTGCCTATTCGAAAATAGTGCAGATAAGGCTCCGTCGTTAATAGACGGAGCCTTAATTTTCCATAAAATTATACACCTGTAAATTTATTATGACAAGGTTAAAAACATCCGAAGCATTACGGCAATCCTGCCAGGAATGGCGTCAATGACGATATGCTCGTGGGAAGCGTGGGCTCCATCACCAACAGGTCCCAAACCGTCAAGCGTAGGTGTTCCTGCATCAGCGGCGAAGTTTCCATCGCTTGTTCCGCCGACACCTTGCTCCGTCAATTCAAAACCTTCCAAACGAGCTTGTTCCTGTGCATGCAAGAACAGTTGCTCGGTACCCGCCGTTCGTTCCATGGGGGGCTTGGTGATCCCGCCTTCTAGGGACAGCTTGGCTTCGGGATGGACAGGGGTCAACTGACTCATCAATTGGGTAATACGCTCCCTTTCCTCGCGGCTTTGGATGCGCACATCGATTTCTGTCATGGCAAAGTCAGGTACGACGTTCGATGCACTTCCGCCTGTAATGGTACCGACAGACAAGGTTGTGCCCGCTTCATAATTCGTAAATGATTGAATAGCGAGGACGTGGTGAGCCAGCTCGGCGATCGCATTGATCCCCTTGGCGTGATCATTGCCTGCATGCGCAGCGCGGCCTGTTACTTTTAGTATGAAGTCTCCGCCGCCTTTACGGCTTGTTTTCAAAGAGCCATCTCCAGCGGCAGGCTCCAGCACCAATGCATATTTACTTCTTTTTGCTTCCTCTCTAATGAGCATTTCCGAAGAAACACTGCCAATCTCTTCGTCGGTGTTCCAAAAAAAGACGAGCTTATTTTTGGGCGAAAGATTATGTTCCATCATGGCGCGCAGGGCAAAATAGCTAAAAACGATCCCTGCTTTCATGTCGTATGTACCAGGCCCATAGAGTCGTCCATCTTCCTCGCGACAAGGCTCAACGGCTAATGTTCCAATGTCTTTTACAGTATCGAAGTGACCGAGAATGAGGATCTGCTCGTCGCCATCTCCATACTCCATTCGAAGCTGATTTCCGTATTGCTCTTGTGGCAAGCTCTCCACCCGACACCCCAATTGGCGAAAGCGCTCAGCAATCAGGCTGCCCAATCGATCAACAGCTTGCTTGTTGTGGGTGGGTGTTTCCATTTCTACATATGTACGCAGTTCCTCGATAATTTCTGGGAGCTGCTGCCGAAAATAGGACGTCCAGTTTTTCTCCATGTCAGCCTCCTGTAATTCCTTTTACTAGCACTATAAAGCCTTGCTTGCTTTTCTGCCACTAAAATAAAAAATTGTGCATAAAATTCTGTATATTCCGTATTTAAAATGTAGGTAAAAAATGATTGAAATTGTTCAGATTATGAGTAAAATAATCATTGTGATGCATAAATATAAGTTTTCATGCAAATTAATGCTACGAATAGACTGCTTTATGCGTAAAATTCATAACAACGGGGGTTCATCATGAAGAAAACAAAATCATTTATTTCTTTGGCTCTTACTTCCATGCTTGCGGCAGTCGTGATCGCTGGATGCGGTACAGGCAATCAAACGGCAACAGGACAAGCACCTGCGCCTTCTGCTGGCGACAAGAAAACATTGGTCATGGCTACTTCTGCTGACTATAAGCCGTATGAATATCACGACCTGAGCAGCGGAAAGGATGAGATTGTCGGCTTTGACATTGATATCGCGAAATACATTGCAAAAGAGCTTGGCTACGAACTGCAAATTAATGACATGAACTTTGACGGACTTATTCCCGCACTGCAAACGAATCGCGCGGACTTCGTTATGGCTGGTATGACAGCAACACCTGAGCGTGAGAAGAACGCTGATTTCTCCACCATCTATTACGATGCGAAAAATACGATCGTAGCAAAGAAAGACAGCAATCTGACCAAACCTGAGCAATTGGCGGGTAAAAAAGTGGCGGTACAGCTCGGTTCTATTCAGGAAGGGGCAGCAAAGGAGCTTGCAAAGACTATTTCCGGCTTGCAGATCACTTCGCTGAACAAGCTGCCTGAGATTGTCGAAGAAGTAAAAGCAGGCCGTGTAGATGCTGCTATTATCGAGGACACGGTAGCGAAAGGCTTCGTGGCAAACAATGACTCCCTGCAATTCACTACAATGGAAGAAAATGAAAAGAATGGTTCCGCTGTTGCGTTCCCAAAAGGATCGCCGCACGTAGAGAAATTTAATGAAGTCATTAAAAAGATGCAAGAAAACGGAGAAATGGACAAGCTGATTCAAAAATGGTTCGGTCAATAATCTCTCCAGGCAACGAAGAATAACTGTATAAGCAGCAAGAGGGGAGAATGGGCATGAATTTGGATTTTGCACAAATCGTGCCCTATATTCCTTTCATATTGGAAGGGATAAAGGGCACGTTACTTGTTACCTTAATTTCGGTTGTATTGGGATTTTTCTGGGGCTCCATCCTCGCACTCATTAAAATTTCGAATGTAAAATTGCTGAATTGGCTCGCGGTTGCATACACGTCTGTTTTTCGCGGGACACCTTTGATTTTGCAGCTAACCTTTGTTTATTTTGCAACGCCACAGCTTACTGGTTACAACATTTCACAACTGGAAGCAGCTGTACTGACGTTTACACTAAACTCAGGTGCATATATTTCTGAGACGATTCGCGGTGGAATTTTGGCGGTGGATAAAGGGCAGTGGGAAGCGGCCAAAGCGCTTGGTGTACCTTATCATCGGATGATGCTCGACATTATTTTGCCGCAGGCTGTCAAAAATATCTTGCCTGCTCTTGTCAATGAAACGATTGCACTTTTGAAGGAATCCGCCCTCGTTTCCACGATTGGTCTTGCAGACATCATGCAGAACGCGAATGTGGTCAAAGGCACCATCTTCCGCTATTTTGAGCCATACATGATCGCCGGTATCCTGTACTATGTCATGGTTATGATCCTGACTTGGGTAGCTCGCGTACTGGAACGGAGGATGAGACTCAGTGATTAAGATCGGTAACATTACGAAGTCATTTGGACAACTGAATGTGTTGAAGGGCATCACGACGAACATCGGTAAAGGGGAGGTTGTCGCCATCATCGGTCCATCTGGATCGGGGAAGTCAACGTTATTGCGTTGCATCAACCTGATGGAGACGCCGACGACGGGTACAATTACGATCAACGGACAGGAAATCACGGCTCCAAAGGCTGACGTGATGGGCATCCGTCAGCAAATTGGGATGGTTTTCCAGCATTTTCACTTGTTTCCGCATATGACGGTATTGAAAAACTTGACCTATGCCCCCATGAAAGTAAAAGGCATGTCTGCGGCTGAAGCGGAACAAAAGGCAAGAGAGCTATTGACGCGCGTAGGGCTGGCAGACAAAGCGGATGTCTTTCCATCACGCTTGTCAGGTGGTCAGAAGCAGCGTGTAGCCATTGCCCGTTCGCTTGTGATGGAGCCAAAAATCATGCTGTTTGACGAGCCGACCTCTGCCCTCGACCCAGAGATGGTCAAGGAGGTTTTGGAGGTTATGAAGGGGCTGGCTGATAGCGGAATGACCATGGCAATCGTCACGCATGAAATGCGCTTTGCCGAAGAGGTGTCAGACCGTATTTTGTTCCTCGATGATGGTCGTCTCTTGGAAGATACGCCACCAGAAGAGTTTTTCCAAAAGCCAAGAAGTGAACGTGCCCAGCAGTTTTTGGAGAAGGTTCGGTAATACAACTAGCCGCAGTGCCGATGAGGCAGCGGCTTTTTTCTTTGACACGCGCATAGACTTGGGCTAGAATCAGAAACATTATCAGTGTAAAAAATTTTATTTATTCTATTTTGAGGAGTGACTATTTTGGATCGTCAACGGTTGGTCATTTTGTTGGAAATGGCGATGATGGCGGCTCTTGCAATTGTGTTTAGTCAGATCAAGGTTTTCGATATGCCACAGGGCGGCTCTGTATCGCTGGTGATGGTGCCAATCGCGTTGATCGCTGTTCGCCGTGGACTCGCTGCTGGTGTCATTACCGGACTTGTTGTTGGATTTCTTCAATTGCTCTTGGGCAGTACAGTTGTCCATCCGGTTCAGTTGTTGCTGGATTATCCGCTTGCTTTTGGTGTGCTGGGTCTCGCTGGGCTTGTTCGCCTGTCTGGCTATGAAGGAACGAAGCAACGAATCATCGTACTGTGGAGCGGCTTGTTTATCGGCGTGATTGGACGATTTGTCTGCCATTTTCTATCGGGTGTTATTTGGTTTGGCAGCTACGCGCCAGAAGGTGTACCAGTCTGGCAATATTCCCTCATTTATAACATCACGTACTTGCTGCCAGAAATGATTATCGCGGGAGTCGTCTTGACAGTTGTGCTTAGTAGCGCATCGCAGTTGCTGTTCCCCGCACGCGATCGAGTCGCATAAGAAACAGGAAAAAATCGGTATCAAGTACAAACTATCCACATAATGTAATCAGGCAGCGAGTTCCGTTGCCTGATTTTTTACTTCTTAAGACATCTACTTTTTTCATGTGGCAGGATACATGTTTATCCGACAGCAGAATATGATGTAATATGCACGTTTTTGAGAACACCTAAAGGAGGTGCTTACGCGAAATGGGATTGCGCTCCTATCGCCTGCGACAGGGGGGCGCCTTGCGACGTGTTCTCGGGGTTGCGTTGGCTGTCGGGGGAATCACCATTTTCCTGTATTGGGCACCTCCGTGGGTTTGGTATAGCCTATTGGCATTAGCACTCATAGGGGCCGGCGTGTATTTGTATCGTGTGTAGTAATTTCGGTGAGGAGGGGTAGCATGCGGTTTTACACCATCAAGTTGCCGAAGTTCCTGGGTGGCATGATTCGGGGCATCATCGAGGCGTTCAACAAGAAAAAGTGAAGCTTCGGCCCCGAGCCTCCTTTGGGAGAAGAGTGGAGATCCGGGAGAAATGCAAAAAAGCACCTCGAGGGTGCTTTTTTTCGCATAGTTGAGATCAACTATACGCGAGTTACGAGACCGGATTTCAGTGCTCGAGTACTTACATAAACGCGCTTCGGTTTTCCATTTACGAGAATGCGCACTTTTTGTACGTTGACACCCCAGGTGCGGCGAGTTGCGCGCATGGAGTGGGAGCGAGCGTTTCCAGCTTTAGCAGATTTACCTGTTACAAAGCAACGACGTGCCATTACGATCCACCTCCCTTGTTACATCTAAACGGGATTTCCTTTGTGGGAAATACAAATACTCGACTATATTAGCACAACATTGCTGTCAATTGCAATACTTGACAAGATGATTTACCCAGTCTTTCTCATAGGGTTGATAGGATCGACAAAACGCTTCATTTCTCTTTTGTGTTAGTGTAGAATTGTAAGGAAGCATGGTTACGCTTACCTATGACGGTCAAGCTGTTTAACAGAGGAGGAGTCCTTGCATGACAGTGGAAATGAATACATCGCTAGGAAAGATCGATGTTACAGAAGACGTGATCGCACGGATCGCTGGCGGCGCGGCCATGGAAGTTTTTGGACTTGTGGGCATGGCTTCTCGCAAAGCGTTGAAAGATGGAATCGCTGAACTGTTAGGAAGAGACAACCTGAGCAAAGGTGTCGTCGTTCATAACACAAATGGCGAAGTAGTATTGGACATGCACATTATCGTCAGCTATGGCGTGAAAATTTCCGAGGTGGCAGGCAACGTACAACGCCGTGTTCGATATACCTTGGAGCAAACGGTAGGCATTGATGTGACTGCTGTTAATATTTTTGTGCAGGGAGTTCGTACAGACAGGGATATGTAAGGAGGAACATCAGTTGGTACATACGCGTCTAGATGGCGTGCTGTTTAGCCGGATGGTTTACCTGGGGGCGAACCTTTTATCCGACAACGTCAGAGTAGTGGATGGATTAAACGTCTTTCCTGTGCCGGATGGCGATACGGGGACAAACATGAATTTGACTTTCTCTTCCGGTGTGGAGGAGCTGACTCGAAAAGAATCCCCCCGAATCACTGAATCGGCAGCTGCTTTGGCAAAAGGTCTGTTAATGGGCGCGCGCGGTAACTCCGGCGTGATTTTGTCCCAGTTATTCCGCGGCTTCAGCAAATCAGTCAATGGAAAAGATGAGGTTAACGCCCGTCAGTTTGCCGATGCCTTGAAAGCTGGTGTTGACTCTGCGTATCAGGCAGTGATGAAGCCGGTAGAAGGCACGATTTTGACTGTTGCCCGTGAAGCGGCGGAGATGGCTGTGCGTGCAGCGCGCACGTCAGATGATATTATCTCTGTCATGGAAAAAACATACGAACAGGCGCAAGCTACGCTGTTGCGTACGCCGGAAATGCTGCCTGTTCTAAAAGAAGTGGGCGTAGTCGACTCAGGTGGACAAGGTCTCTTGTTTATTTATGAAGGGTTTTTGCGAGCATTGCGCGGGGAAGAGCTATCCGCCGATCGTGAGCGTTCGATACCTAAAATGGGTCAGGAAGAGCTGGACAAGCTCATTTCTGAACAGCATCATGCACAAATCCACATGAAAACAGAAGACATCACGTACGGGTACTGTACGGAATTTATGGTTCATGTCGCGCATAGCACTGAGCCGAACAAAAAGCCGTTTTCAGAAGCGCTGTTCCGCAGCCATCTGGATACGATGGGCGATTCACTACTGGTCGTCTCTGATGATGAAGTCATCAAGGTACATATTCATGCAGAGCATCCGGGAAGCGTACTGCAATACGCTCAGCAATTCGGCAGCCTGCATCGACTGAAGATAGAAAACATGCGCGAGCAGCATGCGAACATTCTAAAAGCGGAAGAAAGCAAAGGACAGGTGAAGCCAGAAACCACTGCTCAACCTGCTACAGAACTGCTTCCATACGGATTGATCGCGGTAGCTACTGGTGGGGGAATCGCTACGATTCTGCGCAGCATGGGTGTGCATGTAGTAGTAGAGGGTGGCCAAACGATGAACCCGAGCACAGAGGACTTCATGAAGGCCATCGAAGGGCTGAATGCCCAGCACATCATCATCCTGCCAAACAACAGCAATATCATCATGGCAGCACAGCAGGCATCCGAGCTTGCTGAAGTTCCTGTATCTGTCGTACCGACGAAGAGCATTCCGCAGGGATTGGCAGCACTGGTCAGCTTCCGTGCAGATGTTGAACCGGAAGCGAACGCCCAAGCGATGACCAAGGCGATTGCTCAGGTGAAAACAGGTATGGTGACGCACGCGGTTCGCGACACGCAAATGGGTGAGGTACAAATCAAAGAAGGCGATTATATCGGCATGGCTGAGAAAGAAATCGTCACAGCAGGTCCCGACTTGCTAGCTTGCGCAACGACGCTGCTCGTGGGAATGGTGGATGAAGACTCCGAAATCGTGACGATATTCTTAGGAGAAGATGCGACGGAAGATCAGGCTCATGCTTTAGAAAAAGCTTTGTCCGATGCATACCCGGATGTGGAAGTTGAGATCCAGGCAGGCGGTCAACCGTTGTATCCATTTATTTTTTCTGTCGAGTAAAAGCCAACTTTTTAAGTACGAACAAATAGGGAGAGGAGCGATCGAGAATGCCAATTGTGATTCTTACCGACAGCGCGTCCGATATCGATGCGTCTGTGAGGCAGTCATTGGGGATCGTGGCCGTCCCGTTGAAAATCATGTTTGGGGCGGAAACGTATGTGGACGCAGTCACTATCTCGTCTTCAGAGTTTTTCGAGAAGCTGAAGCAATCGAGCGTGATGCCGACAACCTCGCAGCCGTCTCCGCTTGAATTTGCCGAAGCGTACAAAGCGATCTATGAGAAATATGGCAAGGACGTGCAAATCATTGCCATACTCTTATCGGGTTCCTTATCGGGTACGTATCAATCAGCGATGATCGCCAAGTCGATGTTGGATGAACATATCGACATTACGGTGATCGATTCCCGCAAAGCTTCGTTTGTTCATGGAATGATCTGCGTGGAGGCTGCAAAAGCCGCACAAGCAGGCAAGAACAAGGAGCAGATTCTGGATCAGATTGATCGTTATTTGGATGAGGTGCAGGTTTACTTTATTGTGGATACGCTGGAGTTCCTGCAAAAAGGCGGTCGGATCGGCAAAGCATCTGCTGTTATCGGTTCGCTCTTGAATATCAAGCCGATTTTGACACTGGATACCGCTGGGTACGTGTCTGCTTTTGACAAGGTACGAGGGACGAAGAAGGCTCTGAATCGCGTATTTGAAGCTTTGCAGGAATACGCGCAAGGGAACCCGGTGAAAATCGCTGTGCTGCACAGCAGTGTTCCAGATCAAGCGGCTGAGCTCTTGGAGCGACTCAAGCAAGAGTTTACGGTAACGGACTCTTGGTTGGAACAGATTGGTCCCGTGATCGGTACACATACAGGTCCAGGGCTACTTGGGATTGTCATGGTAAAAGATAAGTAAGGCATATGTGGTATGGAGAGGAGCTTCCCTGAGGACAGGGGGCTTCTTTTTTATATAGAGGTTCTGTTAAAACTATTTAAAAGTCATGAAAAATAAGGGGGGTTTTGGTGAATAAGGATGATTTCCTTATTGAGTTGGAGGATATTGTGTATGACTCTCTATTTATTGGCGGTCATAAAGATGATTTGAACAAAGAAATTTCTGCTAATAGGTGGTCTATTTCTTTAAGTATGCAGTTAGCTAGTCAGTTAACAGTTTCTGATTTCATGAACTTTTTCCATAAAGTAATAGAGGATAGACAGCAGCAAATTTTAAAATCAAATAGTGATCATGGAATGCTGTTATATGTTTGGTTCGATTGGCAGGCTTCGCAACTAAGGTTTAATCTTATATCTCAGATTCATGAAAGACTCCCTTTTAACGGAAAGATTGAAATCCTTGATGAGCTTGAAACAATCATTAACGAGTTTATTCACTTTCCTTATCATGATGGAATTCCAATAGGAGAAACAGCAAACGAAGGGAATGATGTTCAAGCCGATTTCGACCGAGAACTAGATCCCGTAAAGGTATTCCTAATTTCTCTTCCCAAGAAATAAAATGAAATTCATGAAGTTCGCACGCATACATGCTAGTTGTGGGACTCAGAAGATTACCGGCTTGACTATCCTTGAAGACCTCTTCTTCTCAGAGGGAGTTTTTTCATTTAGCCGGATTTGACCGCATGTTGTCTGCGTAAATCGGTTATGATTGCTTTACGTACAGTTTCCTCTGTAGCGCTTTCACAGGCTGTAGGATACAATGAGAGTGAATCTTGTTGAACCCCTTGTGATTCAGGAGGAGAACCGGTGAAGTACAAAAGCGTATTTGATATTATCGGTCCAATCATGGTTGGGCCATCTAGCTCCCATACGGCTGGTGCAGCTCGTATCGGTCGTGTGGCTCGCAAGCTGTTTGGCAGAATGCCTTTGCGAGCAGAAATTGTTTTTTACGGCTCATTTGCAAAAACGTATCAAGGACATGGCTCTGATGTGGCGACTGTTGCAGGAATCCTTGACTTTGACACGTCAGATTTGCGTCTGAAAAATTCGCTGGTGATTGCAGAAAAAGCGGGCATGGAAGTGGAGCTGACTACTTCTGAGGTTTTGACAGAGCACCCGAACACGGCGCGGATCAAGCTGTCTGATGATGAGCGTCAGATTGAAATCGTTGGTGTTTCCATTGGTGGCGGGAAGATCGAAGTGTTGGAAGTGAACGGGTTTTCCTTTCAGTTGGGCTTCGATACACCGACACTCTTGGTCTTGCATGAGGATCGCTTTGGGATGATTGCGGCTGTGGCAAAGGTACTGACTCAGCACAACATTAATGTGGGGCTCATGGAAGTGTCTCGACATACACGCGGTTCGCGTGCTTTGATGGCAATTGAAACGGATTCGACGATCTCGCCGGAAGTGCTGGAGGAAATTCGTCAAATCCCCCATATCTTTGACGTATCCCTGCTCGCATTGAACTAAGCAAAAGGACGAGCAGGATTAGAGGAGTGAACAACCAGATGTTTCGTAATGTGGCTGAACTAGTAGAGTTGGCCGAATCCCAGGGGAAGAAAATCTCCGAGGTGATGATTGAAGCAGAAATGGAAGTTTCCCAGCGCAGTCGGGATGCCATTATGCAAGATATGTACGCCAACCTCGATGTGATGGAAAAAGCAGTGCGTCGCGGACTTACTGAAGATATTCGCTCGCATAGCGGATTGACGGGCGGCGATGCGAAGAAGCTGCAAACATATATGGAGACCAAGACGTTTTTGTCTGGTCCCACCCTTTTGAATGCCGTCTCGATGTCCGTGGCGGTTAACGAAGTAAACGCAGCAATGGGTACCATTGTCGCAACGCCGACAGCAGGAGCATGTGGTATTGTACCAGGGACGCTGTTTGCCGTATCTGACAAGCTGCAGCCGACCCGTGAGGAAATGGTCAATTATTTGTTTACGGCAGGCGCTATCGGGTATTGCATTGCCAATAACGCATTCATTTCGGGTGCTGCCGGTGGTTGCCAGGCAGAGGTGGGCTCTGCAACGGCCATGGCTGCTGCGGCGATTGTAGAAATGGCTGGCGGTACGCCTGAGGAATCTGCCCAAGCAGTGGCGATCGCGTTGAAAAATATGCTCGGTCTGGTCTGTGACCCCGTAGCCGGACTGGTTGAAGTACCATGTGTCAAACGAAATGCGATGGGAGCAGCGATTGCGACGGTAGCTGCAGATATGGCTATGGCAGGCATCAAGAGCGTAATCCCGACAGATGAAGTCATCGAGGCCATGTACCGAATCGGCTGCGCCATGCCGACTACGCTGAAGGAAACCGCACAGGGTGGTCTTGCTGCCACGCAAACGGGCCGCATGATCGAAGCCAAAGTGTTCGGTGTACGGATGGAGAAGTAAGATGGCTGGTGCATATCAATCGCCCGTCTCCCTTTTGCACGGGGTAGGGGAAGAGCGGGCGAAGGCATTTGCAGGACTGGGAATCAACACCATTGGTGATTTGCTGGAGTATTTCCCGTCTCGCTATGAAGATTACCGTGTGCGCGATTTGACAGAAGTAAAAGACGGAGAGAGGGTCACGCTGGCAGGTACGGTGTACGGCGAACCCTCTGTTCGTTTTTATGGAAAAAGAAAATCACGACTGTCGGTCAAGGTTGTCATGGATCGTGTCGTGGTGACGGCTGTCTGGTTCAATCAGACGTTTGTCAAAAGCAGGCTGTCGCCCGGCAAGGAAATACTCGTCACAGGAAAATGGGACAAGCACAAGCTACAGATTACTGTGAGCGAAATGACAGAAGTAGACTCCGAACGTGCGACAAAACGAGGCGAGCTCGCCCCTGTCTATCCACTTGGCGGCGATGTGACGCATACACTGCTGCGCAAAACCATTCAACAGGCGTTGCGTCAGTACGGCAAGGAGATTCCTGAGATCCTTCCTGCGGATATCGTGGAACGCTACCGACTGATGCCGCGAATGCATGCCTTTCATTCGATTCATTTTCCGGAAAATGCAGAAGATGGTCGTCAAGCGCGGCGACGGATTATGTTCGAGGAGCTTTTCTTATTCCAATTGAAAATGCAAACACTGCGCAAGATTAATCGGCAGCAAACGGAAGGCGTTGCTTTGGCGATCCCGATGGAAGAGGTACGGGAATTTGTCAAAGGGTTGCCGTTCCCGCTGACAGATGCGCAGAAACGAGTGGTAAAAGAAATATTGGACGACATGCGGGCTCCTCATGCGATGAATCGGCTGCTGCAAGGGGACGTAGGCTCGGGGAAAACCGTTGTCGCTGCCATCGCGCTGATTGCTGCGGTGAAAGCAGGCTATCAGGGAGCGTTGATGGTACCGACGGAGATTCTCGCCGAACAGCATGTGCAGTCGTTGACGAAGCTCCTGTCCGATTACGGCATTCAGGTCGCGCTCTTGTCAGGCTCCCTGACGGCGAAACGTAGACGCGAAGTCATCGGTTCTCTGCAAATGGGATTAATTGATGTCGTGGTCGGTACCCATGCACTCATTCAAGAGGATGTCTTTTTCTCCCGGCTTGGTCTCGTGATTACGGACGAGCAGCACCGATTCGGTGTGGAGCAGCGGCGAATTTTACGGAATAAAGGCTTGTCGCCTGATGTCTTGTTTATGACTGCAACGCCAATTCCGAGAACACTGGCTATTACGGCATTTGGCGACATGGACGTCTCGACGATTGATCAAATGCCTGCGGGGCGCAAACCAATTGAGACGACATGGAAAAAGCATGATCAGTTTCCGGCTGTGTTGGAGCAAATGCGGGATGAGCTGCGCAAAGGACGGCAGGCCTACGTGATTTGCCCGCTCATTGAGGAGTCGGAAAAGCTCGATGTGCAAAATGCGATTGATGTACATGCTCAGCTCACACACATTTTCCCTGAATTCGGCGTAGGCTTGATGCATGGGCGATTGCCAGCGAAGGAAAAGGATGCAGTCATGCAAGCCTTTCTTGCGGCAGAGCACGCTGTTCTGGTCAGTACAACGGTCGTAGAGGTCGGTGTGAATGTGCCGAATGCCACCTATATGGTCATTTATGATGCGGAGCGGTTTGGCCTTGCTCAGCTTCACCAATTGCGTGGGCGGGTAGGTCGTGGCTCTGAACAGTCGTATTGTGTGTTGATCGCCGATCCGAAATCCGAGATCGGAAAAGAGCGGATGCGTGTCATGTGCGAGACGACGGATGGATTTGAGCTGTCGCAGCGCGATTTAGAATTGCGCGGACCGGGTGATTTTTTCGGGACAAAGCAAAGCGGCTTGCCGGAGTTTAAAGTCGCTGATCTATTAAGTGATTACAAAGCGCTGGAGGTAGCGAGACAGGAGACTGTCAAGCTGGTAGCAGAGGACTCCTTCTGGCGCGACGAAAAGTATCACTGGCTGCGTGACTATTTGAAGAATGAGGGCGTGCTGGAAGGTGTCGTCTTCGATTAGGAAATGAAGGAAGGCCTTCCCACTTCAAGCGTGAGGGGAGGCTTTTTCTTTTGTGAGGTGAAACTTTAAGCAGGCTATCGACGTCTATCCTCTGTAAGGTAAATTTTTCTAGGAAGCGAGGCGAGTTTTTTGTCTTTGCGAAAAATTCGAGGAATGAGTATGTCCATTGTGTTCGCATTGCTTATCATGACAGGATCCGACTTCGCGCAAGCAACTTCCACGGACAGTCGGATTGCTCAGACTGGCCCATCCCATACGACCAGCCAAACAACAAAGGAATGGAAGCAAAAGGAACTGCCTTACGACTACGCGGCGATGAAAGAAGACGTGGTCATTCAGCTAAACGATGCTCCACAGCTCCGCTCTCCTCGAAGAACAGTCGTGGGACCTGCACCACAGGCGTACACCCTCTTTTTTAAGGAAGCCGTGAATCGTGGAACCGTCGAAGCAGCTATTCGCAAAAATGCCCAGGAAGAGACCAAAAAAGAGGACTTGGGATTCGTGGAGCCGATTTTTACGTTTCACTGGGTGCACGACCGTCAACTGCAATTGCTGGCTACCCTTCCTGATACGCTTGCCAAAGACAGAAGCTGGACGGAATATGTTGTAAACGTAGCAGGAGCGAAGACGGTAAAGGGAACCGTGTTTGACGATACGAATGATTTCGCGGCGGTGGTGTTTGCTCCAGCTCAGATTTGGCGAGTCTCAGTCGATGGCAAGGTAAAAGAAAAAATGACGGACTTTGCCGTCAGGACTCCCATGGAGTTTATCGATCCTGAGGAACGGTATGTACTGCTGGAGCGATTTACAGAATATTGTGAGTGCGATGCCCGTTTCCCCATGCTGTATTCGATTTATGACACACAGTCAAAAGAGCTGACTGCTTATCCAGTGGAGCTGACTGACAACTATAGCGGTTCAGGCGACTTCATGGCAGATCGACGCGGCTTCTTTTTCGCGTATCCACCGAAAGGGACAGAAGTACCGAAAAGCGAGTTTGCTACTCGTGTCAAGGTAGATGGATACGTACATGGAGCCAGCTTTAGCCATGATCGCAAGCATGTATTGATGGCAGTAGGCAAGACCGAACAGAAAAAGGATCTCGATCTGGTCGTGTATGATTTGGCGACGGGAAAAGAACGGCGCCTCCCAGGTGTCATCAAAGGATGGGTTCCAACAGATGAAATGAATGGGCAAGTCCAGCCCGTCAGTTTTATGGATGATGGACGTTACGCGACGTTTGAAATGAGAACAGAGGAAGAAAGCTTTGAAGAGCTTCGTCAACGCTACGATTGGCAGTCAGGCAAGGTGATTAGCTGGAATCCACCGGTTCCCAAAGAAGCGTGGTCTGGCTATATCCAGTCGACGGATGGCGCCTATCAAATGTATTGGAATGCAGGGGTGTTTAAGGGCGACGTCAAACTGATGGAAATGAAGCCAGAAGCGATATGGATTCCAGGCACTCACCATTTGGTTTATATCGATTGGGAAAAAGCTGAACAAGGAGCGGAGTCCGTGTCGTCGCTCTTCCTGTTCGATGCCGATCGTAAGCAACAATCTGTGCTGGTCAAAGGACTGCCAGCAAGTGTTTCGATTTTGGGAGCTAGCAACGACGGCAAATGGCTGTACGTCACGACTCCGGACGCATTTGCCCCCTAGGCGTCATATTCCGTTGCCAGCATCGATAAAATGATCAAGGATTCGTAAGTATCGCCAGCTTTTAGGCAATCGCGCAAGGTGCCCTCTATGTGAAACCCTTCGGATAAGTAAAGGCTGCGGGCGCGGTCGTTCGTTTCTTTTACATCCAGCCAGAGTCGATGGGCTTTTTGCTCGATGAATGCCCACTGCTTGATCTGGCGCAGGATGTTGCGACCGTAACCTTCCCCCTTCACTGCGATTGTAATACGCATAAGCTCAATACTTTGATGAGGATTGGTCAGCCCGGCGATGATAACGTAGCCGACGGGGTGGCCTGTTTCTTTTTTTTCGGCAATCATATGGAGGATGTCCGGGTCGCCAAGAGCGTTGTGGTGCCGTTCTTCGCTCCATGGAATAATGAACGGGGTATTCTCTGGCGCATTTTCTACTTCGCATACGAATGGAATGTCTGCTGGAGTAGTGGGCCGCAAGTGGATAGTCATGCGTGTATCTCCTCTTTTGTTTAACATTGGCTTACCATGATCAGATTGCCGTCGGGATCGCGGAAGTTGAACCAGTGGCCATGCTGGATAGGAGTGACGACTTCGACTCCGCTCTCCTTGAGAAAAGCATAAGAGGCTTCGATATCCTGTGTGTTGAAATGAAACAAGGGTGCATCATCTGTGATGCGCTTCGGAAAGATTTTGCTATCCAGAACGAGCGTCAGTCCGCTTTGTAAGGGAATGCAGTAGATATGCCCGAACATAATTTCACTGTCTGTGGGAATGCCCAATAGGCGGCAGTACCAGTCGCGTGCGCGCTCGATGTCGCTGACGGCTACAAAAATGGCTCCGATTTGGGGGAGCAGGGGGGAAGTGGTTGTCATTATGATAAAGCTCCTTTCAATGGGTGTTTTTCACAAGGCCGACCCGTCATAATTGTGCACGAAATGTCGGATTGCCCGATTTTGCATCTGCTATTCTGAGGGGGAAAGAGAGGTCATTACCATGGATTTGCTTGCAAAGCTGAATGAGGCTCTGGACTACATCGAAGACAATTTGACAAGCGAGATTGACTACAAAGAAATCGCTCGGGTGGCTTGCTGCTCCGAGTATCACTTCAAAAGGATGTTTTCTTTTCTGGCTGGTGTTCCGCTATCCGAGTATATCCGGCGTCGGCGCATTACGCTTGCAGCTTTTGAGCTGGCGGACAGCAACGAGCGGGTCATTGACATTGCGATCAAATACGGATACGGATCGGCTGACTCCTTTACCAGAGCTTTTCAGAATGTGCATGGAGTCACTCCCACAGAAGCCAGACATATCGGCCATTCCTTGAAGGCTTATCCGCGAATGACCTTTCATCTATCCATTAAAGGAGGCAGTGCCATGAACTACCGCATGGAAGAAAAAGAGGCATTTCGCATAGTGGGTCTGAAAAAAAGAGTTCCGTTGATTTATCGTGGAGTCAATCCAGAGATTGCGGCCATGTGGGCTTCATTAGATAGGGAGATGATTCAGCAACTGAAGTCGCTATCCGATGTCAAGCCACTTGGACTGCTCAGTGCGTCCACGAACTTTTCGGAAGGTCGGCTGGAATATGGCGAGGTTGATCACTTTATCGGGGTGGCCACTACAAAAGAATGTCCAGACAATCTGGCAGTGCTTGAAGTTCCTGCTTTTACCTGGGCCGTATTCGAATCAGTGGGTCCATTCCCCGATACGCTGCAAGACATCTGGGGTCGCATCTATGCTGAATGGTTTGTGTCCTCTGGATATGAGGCGGCTCAGGGCCCAGAAATTTTGTGGAACGAAAATAAAGAGATAGCATCACCGACCTTTCGCAGCGAGATTTGGATTCCTGTGGTGAAAAAGTAACCCTATATTGCATTCGCTCTCGTTTGCGGAACACCTACCAGCGTGTGCATATCCGGGAAGAAATAATTACCAACTTTTTTTGCATAAGACAGGTATAAAAACGAACGTTTGTTCGCTGAAATAACGGATCGTTTTTTGATCAACATGCAGAGCTTTTATGCCAGTATCGAGAAAGGGGTTAACCCAGAGCTGCGAAACAAGCTGATTGTCGTCGCCGTCGATCCCGCTGCGTGTCGCATAGTTCAACCCTAACCAAGATTACCCTAGCCTCATCTTGAAGACAAGGTGGGGCTATTTTACGCTTGCTGTGCTCACGAGCATCTGACAAACGTTAATGCCAAGAAATCTTTCTTTACTGAGGACTCTTTTCGGGCACTCTAAGGGCAACACCACGATTAAGGAGGGCACCCTGATGCACAAACACCTAGTCTTGTTCCTACTCCTCCTGTTCCTGCCGCTGGGCGCCTGCGAGCCGTTTGCATCGCCGTCGACCCCCGGTCCCGGTCCGGGGATCTCATCCCCCGGTCCTGGTCCGGCGACCCCATCCCCCGGTCCTGGTCTGGTGACCCCGCCCCCCGATCCTGGTCCGGTGTCCTCATCCCCCGGTCCTGGTCCGGCGACCCCATCCCCCGATTCTGGTCTGGTGACCCCATCCCCCGATCCTGGTCTGGTGACCCCTGGTACTGGCTGCGACAAAGTAGCGGAAGTCGACAGGCAAATGAAGGAATTATATAACAAGTATCTCGAGGCTAATAAGGCTGGTAGAACGGAGGAGGCAGCACAGCTATACAAAGCCTATGCGGATGCCTGGAAACAACTGCAACACCTTAGAAGTATTTGTCCACATGTCCCTGAAAGAAGATGACGATCCTGCAATACCTGTCGGCTGGTCATCTGCTCAGATTGCGTGAGCCTGTTACTTTCTGGGGGGCAGCTGTCATCCGGCCGACCAGAGCTAATTTGAACCATTTAAGCCGGCCCGAGTTGTCGGCTTTTTTCTGTTAAATTTATCAAGGGAATGGGCAAGACCGTCCGCTTCCGGTAGACCGCTCTAGCACTACGTAAAGCCGTTACATTGATGTCCCAATCCACTCCGATAAAAACGAAGAAAACCATGATAATGGGAACAACAACAAAATCGCCAACTTATATGACGGTAAATTCGGATATGCAAGGTTTAATAGTCGTTTGCACCCATTCGACCAACTAATTCTTTGATATACATTGACAGGCGAATACTGATTTCCGAACGCATAACATCTCGGACCATTCCAAAGCGATCCTCGTATCCTCTACAAATAAAACGGTGATACATTACCATATCTGCTTGTTCATCACTCATTATTTTAATATTACGCTTCGACAATTCGCGGCGCAGACTGTACAAATCTGCACTTATTTGGCTCATTAGTGCTCGGCCTGCTGTCAAATAAAGCTGCTTGAGAAGGTTGGAATGGTTCTCTATGTCTTCGATGCTCTTTTGCACCATGCTTAACATGTGAGGAAGCAAGATGCAGTCTCGGATCATTTTGAACTCATCTTCTGTAGGTCGTTTACGGGAGTTCTTTGCGTCGTGACGATTTTCGTATTGTTCTTGATGCTCAGTAAGCAGCATTTTGGACTTCCACCGTTCATTACCGTCCAGTTTGCTCATTTGTAATGGCCTCCAATCTGTTCTGCCCTCTCGCGGGCTACTCCGGACTGTAATAATGACGATGCCCTCATAATAGCGGCGCTGCCGTATCTATCCTTAATTTTATCAGTCGCTCTCTCCAGGCTGTAGGCTTTGATCCGGTCGTCGAAAAAAGTAAGCTGAATGACGTTATCGTCTGTCAACTCAGTCAATGCAACAGATAGGTGGTTAACGGGCATACCGCTCCAATTTTTATGGAAAAGTCCGAGAGCTGCTGATGCGACTTCATGTGAAAGGGATGTAGGTTGTGGAAGTGTTACCTGTCTATTAAAAGACAATATCGAATGTTGACCATCTGTTTCCGTTGCTCCGACGGACACAACTCGCCCGATGTAACCCAGTCTCCTGCTGCGACGACAGACCTCCACCACCAATTCCAGCAGTATAACCTCAATATCTTCAATCCTCCGATAAAGGCTGCTTCTGAGCGCCTTGCCGTGACTAACCGATTTTAATTTATTACGAATACTTGCCACGACAGGGCTAGGGTCTATTCCACGTGCTGTTTGCCAATAATATTCCGCCTGTATATCACTTTGCTTGCCCATCTCTTTTCGCATACGCTTTTTAAAATCACCCAGTTCCAGACGCGCAATGTCGCCAATCGTGTAAAGACCCATACGTGTAAAATGACGAGCCATTCGAGAGGCAACCATAAACATTTGATGTACCGGTAACGGCCATAATACAGATTCTAAATTGTCGAAACCAAGTTTAAAGATACCTTCGGGCATTTTTTTAGCAAAATTATCAGTAGCCATTTTCGCTAACACTTTCGTTGGTCCAATTCCGCACCGCGTCCAAACTCCTGTTGATAACAGAACGTGTGTCTGGATCTGGTGAGCAATCTCTTCTGGAGCCCCGAAATAACTGATAGAACCTGTAACATCAAGAAACTGTTCATCGATGGAATAAGGTTCGACCTGGTCCGTAAATGACTCGAAGATCTCGGTAAGAAGCAGGGATACGGTGATATATGTTTGCATTCGGGGGCGTATTACGACCAAATCGGAACATTTCGCAAGCGCCTCGCCGACTCTTTCGGCCGTTGTTACACCGCGTGATTTGGCGACGGGGCAAGCAGCCAGAATGATACCAGATCTTCTAGAGGGATCAGCTACAGCGACTGGCTTATCTTTCAAGTCTGGCCGGGCAGCTTTTTCAATCGAAGCATAGAATGATTGTCCGTCAACTAACATAATGGTTCGCTCTTGAGGCACGGCATTTCACTCCTGTAAAGTTGGTGATTCGTAGATGTACTACAAAGTCCATACACGCTATGGAGGCGAACGTATATTCTTATTATATACCGAATGTATGTTCGTGATGCAATGAGAATAATTGGAATGCAAAAAATGCCCCCAGGTCATCCATATTGACCAAGTAGCGCGACGCCTCAAGCTTCGGGCAGGCTCTAAGGACCACTGGGCTCCTTTTGCCCGACTGCTGCATGTGAAGCTGGCAACGAATTTTTCGAATAAAGGAAAAGTAGGTACATGATGGGGAGTACACAAGGATACACAGTAAATAGACAAAAATAGGTCTCTTTTTCAAAAGCAAGCGGCAAAAAACAGCGTGCCGCGTTGAAACGGTGTGTGCGAGGAAGATGTGAGATTCCTGAAACGAAAAGCGGTCAAAAACAACCGTTTTTCGTGTTTTTTTGGCTTACACGGATTTTGCCAGAAGGGAGGTTTCCCTGTATTGTTAGATTATCTTTTGAAGCATATATTTGACGGATAGAACAAAGGAGATTTTACATGCTAGCACAAGAAATGGGTGTCATATTCACCAAGCACGCCGATCAAATTACTTCCAAGCGTTGGGGAGAATTCATGCAACAATTGGAGGAAAAAGGCCTGTACGTGCTCATTGAGACAGACACGATCGGAAGAGTGATGAGTCCATTGGGCGGATTGATGCCCATGCCGTGTAAAAGTGAGACGCTCCATATTGTGACAGCTGATGAGCTGGAGCAGCGCGGCTTGCCGCTCGGTCACCACATCGTAACGAAAACGAAAGAAAAAGTAGCCCAATCATAATCGAAAAACCAACGCAACCTTTCCCGTGGGAGCTAGCCTCCAAGTGGGAAAGGTTTTTTGTTGTTAAAACCCGCTAGGCAAGTCAGCCGAAGCGGGTTTTGTTTTGTCATGGGTGCACGCTTCGTTCAGTTGTCTGCTTTTTTAGCAGCAGGGACGTGACGAAATAGCTTGGTCATGCACACCCACGCGATGAGTGGGCCGATTCCGATACACAGAATCAACCAGTTCAGCGTAAGGGGAGAGACGCTTAAAGACGTTACTAGCAGGAAGATCAGAATCCCCACCAACCGACCAACGTCCAGAGCGAACTCTCGGAGCACGACATATTCGACCCGATTGCGTGCGCTCTCTTCGTTTGTGCCAATCAGATCAAAAATCGTGGAGAGCATGGGCACTGAAAACAGCGGATAAGCGATGGACACGGCAATCCCGAAAATAATCAGTGTCGTAAAGCTCACCTGCCAAAAAAATACGAAGAGAATCCCCCACATGATGACAGAACCAGCAAGCATTCCCCACTTGCGATAGCGAGGAGTGAACCATTTGGCGATCAGAAAGTAGCTCACCAGTCCGACGGCAGATGTAATCAACCAGTAGTTGCCGAGAGTCATCTCGCTTTTCGTGGAAATGTAGACGAGTAGACCGATCACAAAGCCGAATACGCCTTCACGCAGTCCTTGACCAGCCAAAGCGCCTGCCGCCCAACGCCACTCGGGCTGATCCCGCAAACAGCGTAAGGAAAAGCTCCAGGCATACGTCCCTTCCGATTGGCGTTTTTTCAGAAAAAAGCTAATGAACACGCC
Source organism: Brevibacillus sp. Leaf182 (assembly GCF_001423865.2). Lineage (NCBI taxonomy): Bacteria > Bacillati > Bacillota > Bacilli > Caryophanales > Paenibacillaceae > Brevibacillus > Brevibacillus sp. Leaf182. The sequence goes on from NZ_LMPN02000031.1 coordinate 221,279, forward strand.
GACGACAAATAGCGCAAGAGAAATCCCGAAAATAAGGGAGTAGCCGCTATTCCCCGGAAGCCGTGTAATGAGCAACCCTGATATCCAGGGCGCGAGCATGCCGCCAATGGAAGCAAGCAACCCTGCCCAACTGTTGAAAAGGTCACGGTTATCGGCATTCGTGATTTCGAAGTACACCACATTAAAGGAAAGCCAGAAAAATCCACTCGCCATACCCTGAACGAGCCCAAGCGGTACGGCATAAGAGACAGCCTTTGGACCCGCCAGAAGAACGAGCAAATAAAAAAGGGCAGAAACCGCCATTCCGGAACGCAAGACATTCATTTTGTTCAAATTCTTGACGTACCAGCCAGCGAGCCAGAAGGTCAGAGCACCCGCGAGATGGGCGGAAAAAGTAAACCAAGCGATCGGTGCAAATTGACTTTTTACTTTCCACAAATAGACGTTTACAAACGTGCCAGAAAGGGCGCCAGCGGCAATGAATACAGCGTTGACCAGGAGCAGTAGCTTGGCTTGATTGTCCAGACGACCTGATGGCTTTTTCTGAGAAGGCTCGTGCCGCGACATTTTCAGACCAGTGGACTCCTGCATTTGAAGGAAGGATGGAAGGCGTTTTTTTGTTTTTTGCTGCATACGTTCCCTCCGCGCAAAAATAGGACATGAACATAACGTGCCCTACCGCTGCTGCTTTCAACAGGGAAGTAAGTAAACACCATGTTTTCCCAAGCCCAAAAGCGAAGTACGCAATTTTTTGAACGTTATTTCATTTCAGGGAGGAAAACGACTAGCAGCAAACAAATTAAGAGAGGATAGGCATACGAAAATACAGAAGTGAACAGAAAAGAGGTCACGAGATGACGACAACCATTTTCAGAAATGGACGCATTTACACAGGAGACTCCAGGCATTTGTTCGTACAAGCGTTGGTCGTTCGAGATGGAATTGTCCATGACTTGGGCAGCGATGCGGACATGCTTCTTCAATACGGAGGTAGTGATGCAACGGTCATTGATCTGCAAGGATATACCGCTACCCCGGGATTGATTGACAGCCACCTGCACTTGGGATGGCTCGGTCTCACCTTTTTGCAACTGGATTTGAGCAAAGCTCGCTCCAAGGACGAGATGCTGTTTCTCTTAAAAGAAAAAGCGCAAGCCACACCTGAAAATGCGTGGATACAAGGCTATGGCTGGGATGAGAATCTGTTCGCGGATGGTGGGGGCATTCCTGCCATCGAAGAGCTTGATCAAGCTGCCCCGCATTGCCCGATTCTTCTGGCACGAATATGTGGTCATGCGAATTTGGTAAACAGCAAGGCATTGGAGCTATGTGGCTATCATCGTGACATGGAGGTGCCTGCGGGGGGAGTCATTGTACATGATCCTGTGAGTGGAAAGCCAACAGGTATGCTCCTAGAAACTGCCTCCAACCTGATTACGAAGCATATTCCGAGACCTGCCTACGATCAGTTGAAGCAAAGCCTGCGCAGCTCGATTCGCTATGCAATAGCGCATGGATTGACAGGGGCACATACAGAGGATTTGCGTGAATTGGGCGGACTTGCGCAAACGTATCAGCTCTATGATGAGCTCATCAATGGTGAAGAGCTTGCACTGCGCAGCAACCTACTTGTCTACTATCCGCATATGCATGAGCTGCGCGACTTAAACATGACGGCAGGTTACGGAAACGCTCATGTGCAAATCGGTGCGGTGAAAATTTTTGCGGATGGGGCATTAGGACGCAGGACGGCTTACCTGTCAGCTCCGTACGCTGATGATCCGAGTACCAGCGGTTATCCAGTGCATGAGCAAGACGAGCTAACAGAGCTGGTCCGACAAGCACGTGGACTCGGGATGCCCATAGCCGTACACACGATTGGAGACAAAGCACTGGAAATGGTGCTGGACAGCTTGGATCAGTTCCCGGCAGTCGTTTATCGGGACCGCCTCATTCATACTCAAATCTTGCGACCAGACCTGCTGGACCGCTTGAAGCATCCTCATCGAATCGCAGATATCCAACCGCGTTTTCTTGCAGGAGACTTCCCGTGGGTGATGGATCGCGTAGGACAGGAGCGGATTCAGCACTCCTACATCTGGAAAACGATGATGAATGACGGAATCATTTGCGCTGGGGGCTCGGATACACCAGTAGAACCTATCGATCCTCTGTTGGGGATACACGCAGCCGTCACGCGCAAAGCACCGGGAGAAACACACGATGGATACTTCCCGCAAGAAAAACTGACGATGGAGGAAGCCATTCATCTGTTTACATTGGGCAGTGCACAGGTGACGAACGAAGATCATGTCAAAGGCACGCTGTCTCGTGGAAAATATGCAGATATGACCGTCTACTCGAAAGACCTGTTTACCATCGATCCAGACGAGCTGCTCTCGACAAAGGTCATGATGACCATCATTGGCGGAAAAGTTTGCTACACGTCTTGAAAAAATAACCCGAAAATCAGAGCAGCGGCTTTCCTTGGACAATGAAGTAATGTCCTGGATTGCCGCTGTTTTATGGAACGATCTACTTTTCAGATATACTTGCCAGGTGCTCTTCAAGACGATCCATGGTCTGTTCAGCACCTGGGACGGCATATGTTTTCACCTTATCAAACACAGCGGCAGGTTCTTCAAAAACGGTGCGATAAGTAAGTTTGGTTTTGCCATCCAAATCCTCAAAGATGGCTGTCGCAAGAAAATGAGGAAACACAGTATGCTTGAAGACGATCCGCTCGAGTTCAACAACCTCGACGAAGACGTTGGTGTTGGGAAAATCAACGCCATCAGGACCGTGCATGATAAACTGCCATGTACCGCCCGGTTTTAGATCAAACTTCTGGGAAGTGGTCGTAAAACCTCGAGGCCCCCACCACTTCGACAGGTTTTCCTCTTTCGTCCAAGCATCAAACACAAGAGCGCGTGGAGCATCAAAAACGCGGGTGATCACAATCTCGCATTCACCTACTTGTGTCGCGAATTTGTTTGTTTCATTGTTTACGTTCATTTCCATCCCTCCATCCTAACTAGCTTCGTCATGGATAAACTCATTTTTACAATCATAGCAAATTAATCAGGGATGAATTTCTTACAGATTGCTCTCTTGTATCATAGATGTGCAAAACCCGACTCAGGATAAGTGAGTCGGGTTTTTTGTCAACTGCTTTCCGCGCAGCAAGCTCTTCACATCGATTTCCGCAATCAGCACACTGATCAAAACGAGACCTGCGCCTATGTACCCGCGAACAGAAAGTGTTTCGCCTGTGACCAAGAAGGCAAACAAGGCTGCAAAGACTGGCTCCAAGGAAAAAATAACACCCGTGTGCGTGGCGGTTGTATATTTTTGGGCCACCGTTTGTACGACAAAGCCAATTGCACTGCACAATACGCTAAGGGCGAGTACGGCGATCCAAGCCTCTGTTGTCTGGGGCAAGGTGGGAGTCTCCAACGCAAAAGAAAAGACAATGCCCAGCAGCGCTGTAAAGCCAAGCTGGTAAATCCCCAACTGGATCGTATCCGATTGATTGGCCCATCGGCCTGTTACGGTAATATGTGTAGCGTAAAAGAGGGCACCAGCGATACATAGAAGGTCTCCTTGGCTGATGCGAAATTCAGCGCTTAGTGTGAGCAGGCCGATGCCGATCATGGCCAGTCCAGCGCCGACAAATACTCTTTTTTCAGGACGGTTTCTCAAAAGAATAGATAAGAGCGGAACGAAGATAACGGTCAAGCTAACGAGAAAGCCTGCCTGGGAAGCCGTTGTTGATTTCACTCCGTTCGTGATGGTGGCAAAAACCCCGAAAAGGAGCGCACCGAGTACGAATGCATGGAGCAATGTTTTTCGATTCGTGACACGCAAGCGTTTATGGAACAAGGCGGCTGCCAGTAGAAAAGCAATGCCAAAGCGGATACCGATCAGATTGAAAGTTTCCAAATCCTTCAATCCCATTTGCATAAACACATACGAGGTTCCCCAAAACAGGGTGACCAAAATCATAGCCAAATCGGCTTTTACTTGCGGTTTCATGATGGGATAAGCCTCCTTGCCCGGGTAAAAGCGGGTCCTAATCAGTGTTGCGCCATAAACAGTATACGAGTATCGTTTAAATAAGAAAAATGAATGTTTGTGATGATTTTCATGAATCGGATTCATGTAAAGGGGACGAAGAAGGGTGAGTTTGAACAAGTTTGAGGTATTCATCACCGTTATGGAGTCAGGGAGCTTAACCAAAGCTGGCGGGATACTAGGTCTGACACAATCAGCGATCAGCCATGCGATTGCGAGTTTGGAGCGGGAATTTGGGTTTTCGCTTTTGACCAGAGGACGATCGGGTATTAGCCTCACGAGTAATGGGGAGCGACTGCTTCCTTACATGCGTGAGACCTTGCGATGCCATGAGCGGATGAAACAAGAGGTGTTTGCCATCAACGGGTTGGAGGTCGGGACGGTGCGAATTGGGACGTTCACGAGTGTATCCACGCAATGGCTTCCCGGAATCCTCAAGCGGTTCCAAGACCAGTATCCGGCGATCGAGATTAAGCTGATGGAAGGGTATTACGATGGAATTGAGAGCTGGATTCAAACCGGAGAGATTGATTTCGGCTTTGTCTCCTTACCGACAACAGAGGATTTGGAATGTATTCCTTTAAAAAAGGATCAGATGTATTTGCTGGTGACAGAGGAACACCCGCTCTACGGAGAGGAGCGGGTGCATGTGAGCCGATTGGCCGAAGAGACATTTATTATGCCGAAAACGGGCTGTGACAATGATATACAGCGCTTGTTGGCCGAGTATCAGATCGAGCCACGAATCAAATATGAAGTGGGAGATGATCACGCGATTATTGCTATGGTGCAAAATGGGCTCGGGATTAGCATCCTTCCGGAAATGATTTTGTTCCGCTTGCCTGCAAATATCCGGATGATCCCGCTTGAAGGGGAGCATTACCGTTCGCTGGGGGTGGCAGCAACCTCTTTTTCCAAGCAGTCACCGGCTGCCAAACGCTTCTTGCAGTTTGTAACCGATTGGGTAAACGAGCAGCAGGTGTAATTCAGACAGACAAATCGCTCCTGACTTCCTTCGCCAACGACTTCTTTCGAGCAAAGGGCAGGTACAACACGAAAAACAACGCGAGCGCTACACCTTCCAACGAAACGATGTACCACGGATACGGGCCTAAAAAGTCAATCAGACTGGGATTGTCTGGTTTGCGCGAGACAAATAAGTAATTTCCGCCCGTCCATTGGTTGACGAAAAGTGCGACGAGCAATAGCAGGTTTAAAAAGCCCATCGTTTTCCAAATCGAACGGACAGTCGGACGGTAGCCTTCTACCCACGTCATGTACAGGCAAGCAAGGACGATTCCCGCGTGGGCTACAAAAAAATGCACAAAGCGAAAATGCGGAAATGGATAAAACAACTCGGGGGTAAGCAATGCCTGCATGGCGCCGCCAATCCCGGCAAAAAACGTAATCTCATACAGCCCGTTGCTTCTCGTCACCAGCATCACGGTAGAAAGAAGGAGAGTCACGCTACACAACTGCAAGGGCAATGTGTAAGCAGCCGTCCAGCTCTCGGTATAAACATGCCAAAGCTGATAACAAACCTCTGACAAAAGCAAGATTCCCGCAAGTACGTAACGCGTGACGAGTCGATTTGTCGGGGCTTGGAGCTTTTGTCGAAAGAAATAGGTGAGCACGACCAGACAGAGCACAAGAATCAAGGTGATAACGTGAGAAGTGGAAAACAGCCGAAACGGCTCTCCTGTCAGGAAAAGTGAAAAATAGGGTGAGGTCATGATGATCTCCTCTTTGTTTATTATTTTTTATATTTGAAAATTCACGAAATTTTAACAGATAGCTCTTTGTCTCATATAAATCTTTGGTTATAATATAAATAGACTACGTTACATCATTGAGAGGAGATATAGTCTTGAACTTAGTGCTCACGGAAAAACAATGCAAGTCTTGCCAGGCTCGCTTGACCGAGTATGAAATCGAGAACAATGGTGCGCTCTGCATGGAATGCTTCAAGGAAGAAAAAGGCGAGTAAAAGTAACAGCAAGGCATACGGCAACTGACTGTCTACTGCTATCTAATAATAGACCCTTTCAATCAGACCCTCTCTTTTTCATAGAGAGGGTCTGATTTTTTTACAGGCCTTATTCCGGGAGTGGAATGATGAGTTCCATTCTTCGGCTGCCGTCTTTCATGCTTGTTTCAAACAAGATCAGTGTCAGTGTGCTGTTCGGCTCCGCTTTTTTTACTTTCAGTGTATGGGTAAAATCTCCCCAATCAGGAGCAGCGGTCGTAGCCTGCACGGAACCTTGCGTCAGCTCGTTATGTCCATCTTCTACGACATAATTGAGTACAGCTTCGAATACGCTGGCCTGTCCTTTGATTTCAAACGTGTCTTGGGCGGTCTTCTTCACAGTGACATTGCGGAAAATATCATTGGCATAGACAGTCTCCTGTTGAGCTGGTTGTTCCGTTGGTGGTTTTTCAGGCGTTGTAGGTGGTTGCGTGGTTGCGGGTGGCTTCTGTTGTTCTGTTGGAGTGGAAGGGCTATTTGTGGCACTCGTGCATCCTTGCAGCAAGCCAATCGTCAACAGCAGCAAAAGCATTTTTTTCATGGTATCCCTCGATTCTGTCTGGTATGAAATGGTACCTACAAATAGTAAGACGTAAAAACAAATAAGAGGTTTCAGGTGGATAGGTCTTCCTGCGTCAAACTGTGGTAGAATGGAGAGGAAGTAGCAACCATTATTCCTAGAAGGCTGGTCTGATAAGAATGGAACAACAGACGTTTCGAGTGGAAAAAGACTTTCTCGGCGAGAAGCAAATTCCAGTAAATGCTTATTATGGCGTGCAAACGATGCGAGCAACGGAAAACTTCCCAATCACCGGGTATCGTCTTCATTTTTCCCTCATCAATGCAATGGCAATGGTTAAAAAAGCAGCTGCGATGGCAAATATGGAAGTTTCCAGATTGAATCCGCGTTTAGGAAATGCAATTGTCGCTGCGGCGGAAGAAATCATGCAAGGAAAATGGCATGATCAATTTATCGTCGATCCGATTCAGGGCGGAGCAGGTACTTCAATCAATATGAATGCCAACGAGGTAATCGCGAACCGCGGTCTTGAAATGCTTGGTGAGAAAAAAGGGGATTATTTCCACTTGAGCCCCAATACACATGTTAACATGTCTCAGTCTACCAATGATGCTTTCCCAACAGCCATTCATATTGCAACACTCACCCTGTTGGAAAAGCTGCTTGTGACGATGGATAAGATGCATGATGCATTTGGTCAAAAAGCAAAAGAATTCGATGATGTCATTAAAATGGGAAGAACGCATTTGCAGGATGCGGTTCCGATTCGCTTGGGCCAAGAATTCGAAGCATACCGTCGAGTACTTGAGCGCGATATCAAGCGTATCAAGCAATCTCGTCAGCATTTGTACGAAGTGAATATGGGAGCGACTGCGGTAGGAACGGGGTTGAATGCTGATCCTCGTTACATTACCACAGTAGTTAAGCATCTTGCTGACATCACAGGCTTCCCGCTGACAGGTGCAGAGCATCTCGTGGATGCTACACAAAACACAGATGCGTATACAGAAGTATCGGCAGCACTGAAAGTTTGCATGATGAATATGTCTAAAATTGCGAATGACTTGCGTTTGATGGCATCAGGACCTCGAGCTGGACTGGGTGAAATCTCCTTGCCAGCACGTCAGCCAGGCTCCTCGATCATGCCAGGAAAAGTCAATCCTGTTATGGCAGAGCTCATCAACCAAGTAGCGTTTCAAGTCATCGGAAATGACCATACGATTTGTTTGGCATCCGAGGCAGGTCAGCTAGAACTGAACGTTATGGAGCCAGTGCTTGTCTTCAACTTGCTGCAATCGATCAGCATTATGGACAATGCATTCGATGTCTTTACGCGTCACTGCCTGGAAGGAATCGAAGCAAACCGCGAGCGCATGAAAGAATACGTGGAAAAAAGTGTTGGCGTCATCACTGCGGTGAATCCTCACCTCGGGTATGAGACTGCTGCACGTATTGCCCGCGAAGCCATTTTGACAGGAAAGTCTGTACGTGAGCTGTGCTTGCAACACAATGTACTGACAGAAGAAGAACTGGATCTGATTCTCGATCCATTTGAAATGACTCATCCAGGTATTGCTGGAGCATCCTTGCTGGATCGCAACTAAACCAAAAAACTCCCGCGCTTTGCACATGCGAAGCAGCGGGAGTTTTTGCTTGCAAAAGGAAGAGTTTGTACTACTTTTTCGGAAGCTGATCCAAGTTCTTGAATTCATAACCTTGCTTGCGTGCTTCATCGATTATCGTCCCGAGAGCCTCTGCATTGTCTTTGGAGACAGAATGGAGCAGAATAACAGCACCGGGATGCAATTGGGCCATCACGTTATCATAAGCGTATTTTGCCCCACGCTGGACTTTGGTATCCCAATCCTTATAGGCAACCGACCAAAAGACATTGGTATAGCCCAATTCTTTCGTCACAGCAAGAGTGCGATCGCTGAAAATTCCTCTAGGAGGTCGCAAATAGCGCATGGTAGCTTGTCCGGTCACTTGCTGGACGGCATCACTTACTTTCGTCAATTCATCTCTGATTTTCTGATTCGGTACGGTTGTCATATCAGGATGGCTCCACGAATGGTTGCCGATCAGATGCCCCTCTTTTGCCATTCGCTTTAATAACTCCGGCTGTTCCTTCACAAAATGTCCTGTCACAAAGAAAATAGCGGGGACTTTTTTCGCGAGAAGGGTATCTAAAATCTTTGGTGTAAAGCCATTTTCATAACCGTTATCAAACGTTAAGTAAAGCTCTTTTTTTGTGGTATCTCCTAAAAAAACCGCACCGTGTCGATCCACAATGCCTTTAAAACCTTCTTCATTGATAGAGGGTAATTGTCCATTCTTGCTCTTTTTAAACCCAAAATGGTACGGGTGATCTGGTGAGGCCATAATCAAGTCAACTAGCAAGGCATTTGTAAGCAACAAGCTAATCCCGATCAACAAGCTTTTGATCCATCGTCTTTTCAATAATGAGCTCTCCCTTCTGTAGCGAAGTCATGATGTATTGGAGTCGATTCCCTCAAAAGTTTGTCCAGTCTACTTCCAAATATGTAATCGTTACGTATGCAACAGTAGCTTGTTTGGTGCATGCGTTACTTACAAGGGCAAGTTGTGCAAAAGTCTACTGTGTGGTAGGGGACAACTGTCCATACATGAAAAAGGAACGTTTCATATAGTATCAATGTCGACAGTAAAGCTGTTGGCAAATGCTGCCAAGAGAACATATATACCCAGGAGGTGTGGTTAACATGAACGAATGGTTGGAGCAATTGCGTGAGGCACTTGGTGAAGGTGCAGAAGAAATGGAAGTAAAGATCGAATACGAAGATGGTACTACGAAAAAATTATACTTTGGTACTAATGACGACGATGACGATGACGAAGACGAAGATGAAGAAAATGAAGAAAATGAAGACTATGCTGAAGAAGAATCTGATGCCGAAGATTCCGATGACGAAGATTCTGAAGACGAAGATTCCGAAGACGAAGATTCCGATGACGCCTAATTGATTTTTATAGGTGGGAAAAGATACGCTTTCATGCGTATCTTTTTTCAGTTGCATTCTGTAATATTAAACATATTTCAAGATGAGGATGGAACAGAAAATGAGCTTTCAAGTGAGCCATCAAATAATAAAAGAATGGTGTGGTCGTCTTTCTTATGAGAGAGGAAAGGCTTTTTACCGTTCTGGGAACGTGCTCGTGGAGCATTTTCAACCGGAACCTGCTTGGATCAGAACGACAGTGAACGCAGGAAAAAATAACTATCAAGTCACGATTGAACTGGACGAGTCTGGTATGGCAGCAGTGTGTAGTTGCCCTACTTTGGCGTCGTACGATCACTACTGCCAACATATCGCAGCCTCGTTGTTAACCTTGCGTGATCTGCAAGCAGACGAGCATCCTGGCAGCTATTCCACTTCCTTTACCACGAGACAAGCAGGCGTGACAACACAGCCTGATTCGCAACTAACAGAGGGACTGTTCGGCTTGTTCGTGGACCGGCCGATTCGGACAAGCCATAATCGTGTGTTGCTAGATTCACGAGCAACACTTGGCTTGGAAATCATATGTAAAATCGTACCGTACGGCTTTCGAAAGAGCATGATCGGAATAGAGTTGAAGCTAGGGCCAAAAAGGTTGTACATCGTAAAGGATATTCGTGCGTTTTTAGACCGGATGGATAAGCAGCAAGTGTATCGATTCTCTAGCCAATTTACCTATGATCCGAATTTGCATCGCTTTTTGCCAGAGCACGAAGCCATCCTCCGCGAACTCTTGCAGATTTATCGCACGGAAAAAATATATCGAGAAACTGCAAGCTACCATTATCAAGAACAGAAGCATGTGGGTGGGGAACGGGTTCTTCTTGTTCCACCATTTACCTGGGAGCGGTTATTTGCATTGCTACTTGCCGCACCTTCTGTTCACATTCAGCATCATGACCACATGTATCCAACGTTTGCATGTATAGATGAGCCGCCGCCACTCCACTTCGAATTTGACCAGACAAAAACCGATCAATATCAACTGGAAGTGCAAGGGTTCAGGCAAATCACTGTCTTGGAAGCTTACGGATTGTTGCTCGTAGATGGTATATGGCACAGACTGCCGAAGGAACAATGCCACAGTTTGGCAGAGCTGAAGCACTTGTTAGAATCTCATAGCAGTGAGCGGATTCACATTCCCGCGGAAAAAATCGAACCATTCATGGTGCAGATTGTCCCGGCCCTGATGAAACTGGGGAAGGTGCAAATTGCAAAAGCTGTCTCCGAACGGGTCGTGCAATTCCAGTTAAAAGCCAAGCTTTATCTGGATCGGGTAAGGGACCGACTCCTGGCGGGACTGGAGTTTCAATACGGTGATATCATCATCAATCCGCTGGAAGGACAGGAAGGGGGAGGACAACGTGGCAGTGAGCTGATTTTGATGCGTGACGGGGAGAAGGAGCGGCAGATTTTAGAGCTGATGGAGGAGGGTGCCTTTACCCGCACGGAAGGAGGGTATTTTCTAGATGACGAGGAAGCTGAGTATGACTTCCTTTATCACGTCGTCCCAAAGCTGGAAAGGCTGTTAAAGGTATACGCGACAACTTCCGTAAAAATCAGGATTCAGCCTCTTCACATCCCCCCTAAAGTCAAAGTGGATGTTGATGAGCGAACAAATTGGCTCGATTTTCGCTTTGATATGGATGGGATACCAGAGTCCGAGATCCGAAGTGTTATCCAATCGGTAGAAGAAAAGCGCAGATATCATCGGCTGTCGAATGGAGCGCTTCTGCCGCTTGAGACAAAGGAATTTGAGCAAATCAATCGTTTCCTGGACGAAATGGGCATGCAATATGCTGAGCAAATGGGAAGTGGTTTTCAACTGCCTGTTTTTCGCGGGCTGCGCTTGCTTGATTTACCCATGCAGGGACAGTCTGTTCAGCTAGGGAAATCATTGCGCCAGTTTTTGGAGAATATGCGTAACCCTGATAATCTGGACTTTCCCGTACCCGAATCTTTGCGGGGGACACTTCGCGATTATCAGAAGTATGGCTATCAATGGATGAAAACATTGGCACACTACGGCTTTGGGGGAATTCTCGCTGACGATATGGGCTTGGGGAAGACATTGCAAAGTATTACCTTTCTGCTCTCTGTTCTGCCCGAAATCCGAGATCAAAAGCTCCCAGCGATTATCGTGGCTCCTGCCTCTCTTTTATACAATTGGCATAATGAAATCAAAAAGTTCGCGCCAAATATCCGTAGCGTGATTGTGGATGGCACGAAGGAAGAGCGGAATCAAATCGTAAACGAGCTGTCGCAAATCGATGTGCTCATTACCTCGTATCCGCTCTTGCGTCGTGATCATGCCCAGTTCGAGGAGCATTCCTTCCACACCTTGATCTTGGATGAAGCGCAAACCTTTAAAAACTATGTCACGCAAACAGCTCAGACCGTTAAACGAATAAAAGCCAAACATCGCTTTGCCCTGACAGGAACACCTGTGGAAAACAGGGTAGAGGAGCTGTGGTCCATCTACGATGCTGTTTTCCCTGAGCTATTTCCGGCACGAAAGGAATTCCTTGACTTGCCGCGAGATACGATTGCGAAGCGGACGCGTCCCTTTTTATTACGCAGGCTCAAGACTGAGGTACTGAAGGAATTGCCGGCCAAAATTGAAACACTGCAAAGCGCGAGACTGTTGCCAGAACAGAAAAAGCTGTATGTCGCCTATTTGGCGCAGCTCCAACAGGAAACAGTGAAGCATTTGTACAATAAAGGCTTTCAAAAAAATCGGATCAGAATTCTCGCAGGCTTGACGAGACTGCGCCAAATTTGTTGTCATCCAGCGCTGTTCGTCAAAGAGTATGATGGAGGGTCAGCCAAGCTCGAACAGCTATTCGAGATTATCGGTGAATGCAAAAACGCTGGGAAGCGCGTTTTACTCTTTTCTCAATTTACGGAGATGCTAGGGATAATCGGACGCGAGCTGGGGTATCACGGTGTCCCGTTTTTCTATCTGGATGGACAGACGCCAGTGGCAGAGAGACTAGATTTGTGCAACCGATTTAACGAGGGAGAGCGGGGTTTGTTTCTCATGTCATTGAAAGCTGGGGGAACAGGATTGAATGTGACGGGTGCGGACACCGTAATCTTGTATGATCTGTGGTGGAATCCCGCCGTCGAACAACAGGCGGCTGATCGTGCCCATCGTATCGGACAAAAGAACGTCGTTCAAGTGATCAGGCTTGTTGCGGAGGGAACGGTCGAAGAGAAGATGTACGAGCTGCAACAAAAAAAGAAAAACTTGATCGAGGAAATCATTACACCGGGACAAGAGGCAATCTCTTCTTTAACCGAGCAAGAAATACGTGAATTACTGATGATTTAATATGAACAGCTTGACAGTCGCTACCATGCGAGGGGTCAAGCTGCTTTTTTTTGCGAGACTATATCCCTGTGCGAATAACGATTTGGCTGACTCCCAATGATATTTGTCCGGTTCGAGAAAAGGACAGAGCGAATAGCTTATGGAGAAGGACGAAGGCATCACCACAGAAGTGTGGGGGGAATGGAATGGAACAATATGTGATTAAGCCATGGGATACCCGAGAAGGGAATGTGGAAACGCCGGCTAACTGGGATTTGACAGTGCCACCGGAAGTAGATGCGATCGCAGATCAAGTGATCAAAGAGTATGACATGTCAGTGAAGAGTCGTACGCTCATTACTTCCAAGCCAGACAAAGGCGGGGCGATTTGGCGCATCGAGACAGATAAAGGTCCGCGCAGCCTAAAGGTACTGCACCGTACGCCTGAACGCAGTCTCTATAGTGTGGCTTTCCAAGAATACGTCGTCAAACAGGGGGCAAGGGTACCAGCACTGATTCCTGCCCGAAATGGTAGTCTTTATGTGGAAAAGGGTGGGAAACTCTGGATTGTTACCGATTGGATTGCCTTGCAACCGGCAACAAAAGTAGATTTGGTAGGCGCGCAAGAGCTTTGCTACGGTCTTGGTGAATTCCATCGTCATTCGAAAGGCTATGTTCCGCCCGCAGGAGCCAAAAACTCTTCCCGTTTATATCGCTGGCCCAATCATTATCAAAAGATTGCCAAAAAAATCGGATGGATGCGGGAAGTAGCGAAAGCCTACAGTGAAGCTCCAGCAAGTAAATCCATTTTGGCGGTCGTCGATCACTATGAACAGCAAGCATGGGCAGCCTTAGAGAAATTAAAATCATCTGCCTATCCGAAAATGATCAAAATGGGAGAGGCGCACTGGGGATTGGTGCACCAAGATTACGGCTGGTCAAATGGTCAAAATGGTCCCGGAGGGCTTTGGGTCATTGACCTGGATGGCGTGTCGTACGATTTGCCGTTTCGGGATTTGCGCAAGCTCATCACAAGTACGATGGATGATATGGGCGTCTGGGATGTTACCTGGATGCGCGGCATGATCGAAGCCTATCATAAGGCAAATCCACTGGATCGCGAATCGTTTGAGGTGCTCTTAAATGATATGGCAGTGCCAAACGAATTTTACAAGCACCTCAAAGAGATGTTTTATGATCCCGAAATCTTTCTGTCTACGGAAGCGGAAGGCATTCTGCAACGAGTTTTGACGGGGGATAAAACGAAAGATGCGGCATTGGCAGAACTCGCAAAAGACATCAGCAAATACCAACCGGGCAATTATGACCAAATAACGGAAGTAGTTGAACCGCAAAGGTTGGCCTCAGGTATCCAGGAATTCATACCTGTCGCGGTATCCACTCCAACAACGGAGTCTGTTGTCGAGGAACCGAAAGTCAAAAAGTCTACTAAGATCAAGGTGTCTAAAGATAAAGAGTCTAAGAACAAAGAGACTAAGGATAAAGAGTCTAAGAACAAAGAATCTAAGAACAAAGAGACTAAGGATAAAGAGTCTAAGGTGAAGGGATCCAAAGACAAAGAGTCCCAAATCAAGAAGTCGAAATCCGAGCAAACGGCCATTCTGCCAAAAGAAAGCAAAAAGGAAGGGGCAGAGGCAGAACAAAGTAGCACTACCCGCAGAACTCGAATCGCATTTTCGGGAAATGTTCCTTTTACGCCATCAGCGCCATTCGTTGTAAGTGAACCACGAAAACTCGTTCGTCAAAACAAAAAGCGGGGAATGAGCACTGCCGTCTCAAAAAACAACAGCAAAAAGTCGAGTAAGCTTCAAAGCAAAGTAAAGATCTCTGTCGAGGTAAAGGCCAAATCATCACAAGCAAAATCTGCAAGTCAAGCAGAGAAAAACAAAAAAGGAACTGTATGGACATCTAAACAGCAGTCCCGGACCGTCACTTCCAACAAGAACAAGAAGGTTGCCAAGGCGGCGAAACTAAGCCGTAACCTCATCAACAATCAGTTGAAGAAGCAGCGTCCAAAATCGAAGAAGACGAGAGGCAACTAATGTAAGAAGTCGGAACGGGAAAGGAGAATACGGATGAAAGTTATCATGATCTGTACAGAAAAATTGCCAGTCCCTCCTATACGAGGGGGAGCGATTCAGACTTATATTGCAGGGATTGCAGATATTCTGGGGAGGCATCACGAGCTGACTATCCTGGGAACGTCGGATCCCACGCTACCGAAGGATGAACAAGTTCGCAATGCGCGTTATGTGCGAGTAGATGGGCAAGGTGTGTTCGAGATTTATGCACGCGAAGTAGCCGCTTTCCTGAGTGTGAACAACTATGATGTCATCCATGTTTTTAACCGACCGCGGATGGTTCCCATCATTCGTGAAGTATGCCCGAACGCACGTATCATTCTAAGTATGCACAATGATATGTTTGATCCGGTAAAAATAGGGCAGGCAGAAGCTGCTAGAGCTGTTGCCGAAACAGAACGCATCATCACCATCAGTGATTATGTCGGCCGAGTCATTGCCTCGCTATATCCCGAAGCCGCAAACAAGCTTCGTACGATTTATTCAGGAGTGAATTTGGAAACATTCGTTCCAGTAGAAGGCTCCAAAACAGCGCAAAAGATTCGTCAGGAACTTCGGGCGACGCACAATCTGGGCAACAAACAAGTGATCTTGTTTGTAGGACGATTGACGCCGAAAAAAGGGGCCGATATTCTGGTTCGTGCGATGAATGAACTCCGCTCCTACCATTCCAACATCGCTCTCGTTTTGGTTGGAGGGTCCTGGTACGGTGAAAATAAAATCAGTGACTATGCAGCGTATGTACGCTCATTAGCGAATCGTTCGCCGGTTCCGGTTATTACAACGGGATTTGTTCCAGCGGATCAGATTCACCACTGGTTCTGGGCGGGGGACGTTTTTGTCTGTCCTTCGCAATGGGAGGAACCACTGGCACGTGTCCATTATGAAGCGATGGCTGCCGGTCTGCCTTTTGTCACGACAAAACGGGGTGGAAATGCTGAGGTGATCATCGGAGGCAATGGACTGTTGGTCGAACAGCCGGAGGACCCTCAAGCGTTTGCTGTACAGTTGAAACAATTATTGTCCAGTCGCGATCTCCAACGTCAAATGGGGAGAAGCGGACGCCAGCTTGCCGAACAAAGATTTACATGGGATCGAGTCGCAAGAGATGTGCTGGACGTATGGAATAACAGGGGTATGTAAAACCAAAAGGTGAATGCTAGCAGCCCACTTCCCAGAAAGAAAGCGGAGAAGTGGGCGTTTATTCATACCTTAGGGACGAAAGAGTCATGCAATGTCCTGCAAGAATGGACAGGCCTGTCTGAGCAAAAGGGCTAGTCCCACAAGCGTATGCACGAAATTGGGGATGATGCGGGGAATCTACTACTTACAGACTCCCCGCATCTTTAGACAATCCTAAAGCCTCGCAGAATATCAGCTTTTTCAATAAGGTTCTGCATTTGGAATAATCGCGACGATGTGGGTGATAGGAATAAGGATAGAGGCCCCGTTTGTTCGCGATGAGGTTAAGGTTTGTAATTCAATGATTCCTTCGTCCACTCTAAGAAGCTTGCCGACTCGGTAAGAACGACTCTCAGATCCCCAATCGTTCGTCAGTAAGATCTCCACTAGTTGATCGTTTCTCATGCATTGGCTGAGTTCTTGACGAAGCCCTTCTATACAGACTTGATCCGCTGATTCTTCCGATTCGACATCTACCTTCACTAATGGTGCCGGGATGACAATTGGCTTCGGAGCTTCTACTTGTACATATGGTGCCTCTACTTTTACAACAGGCGGTTCTACTTGTACAACGGGCGCTTCTACTTGTACAACAGGAGCTTCTACTTGTACAACAGGTGCCTCTACTTGTGGAATGGGGGTGGTCACATTCACTCGAGGTGCGCGAACGTTGATACGGACAAAACGGCGTAATTGCCTGAGCAGACTATTGGATTTGCGTTTGGTAGATCGCTTCTTGCAGCGGCAGCGGGCTTGGTTTGCTTTTAGCTTCTTCTTTCTAAATGCTTTCAAAGGCAACACCTCCTTACTATCAATGCAATATCATATTCAGCAGGGGGACGACCGTATTGGACTAACACCTGATTTGACAAAATCAGGCAGGAAAACATTAGCAAAATTAGATGATTTTTTTAAAAAACCAGGAAAATCGTGTATACTTATCAGGTAATCTCAAAAAGAAAGATGGAGGTTTCTCATGAATCGTACGCCGATTGCCCCCATGGGAGTGGGGAAGCTGTTGGACAAGAGCTTTTCTGTGTATCGCCAGCATTTTGGAGCATTCTTTTTGTTGGCTTTAATTTGGTTCGGTCCATTGTTACTCCTGCAGCAACTACTTTTGGTTGATCTGACCAGGGTGCCTTTGCTTGCACAAGATACAGAAGGTATGGATTTTGCAGAATCGTTAGGCGCAAGATTTGCTGGACAAGAAGAATTTATGACACAAAGCCTTCCGATGCTGCTCATATTCATATTCCTTGTCGCGCCAATCCTGTTGATCATCGCCTATCCGCAAATGATTTCCGGTTCGATTTTACTGACGAAGGCTGCTCTCGAGGGAGAGACCTTGAGCTTAAAAGATGCTTTGAAGGGGGCACTTCGCAGATTTTGGCCGCTCGCGGGCAGTACGTTCCTATATGGAGTAATCGCGTTTGCAGTGTCGACAGCATTTGTCATCGTATATGGATTAATTTTCGTTATGTTCGCCTTCGCCGGTGGAATGACATTAGAAACCCTGTTTGATCCGTCAGATGAAGGCAGCATTGTGCTTATGATCGTTCTGGTTTTATTTGGCTATTTATTCTTAATTGCTGGGATGATGCTCGTACCGGGCTATTTCTTAATTCGTTGGGGTTTTTATATGCCGCTCGTTCTGTTCGAACGCGATGGTGTCGGAATCGGCCAGAGCTGGAATATGACAAAAGGAAACTTTTGGCGTTTATTCGGTCTTTTTGTTGTTCTCAGTGTGATCTACTCGATGTTCTCTAGCGGTATGCAATTAGTGCTCACTGGTGTCTTAGGTACCTCTATCCTCGCGCAATTGATTCTGGTTGCACTTACCTGCCTCTTGACCCCTTGGATGGCCATTGTTTACGCTTTGGCTTACTTTGATCTGCGCGTGAGAAAAGAAGGAACAGATTTACAAGAGCTAGTAAGCCGTCAGCTTGCCACATCTGCACCAGTAGAACCAGCAACTCCTACTCCTGCACAAGAGCCGGGAGTTACACATGATTAGCACGAGTCCTTGGGTAGATGACAAGGAGCATTTACAAGAGATTCTAGCCAGAGACGAGTTCAATTTGCCACAAGGTAGTGGAGAGAACTGGATTCAAAGAGCGATGGAGTTTGTGATCGAGTTGCTTGCCGATCTTTTTGAGTGGACCCATATTCCAACTGGTGCGGCTAATACCGTATCTACTCTCGTGCTCATTATGGCTGTACTGGGACTGGTCGGCATCATTTACTGGTTATTCCGCAGAATGATTTGGGTACAGAAGAAGCATCGACCGCTGTTTATGGACGGTGAAAAAATACGTTCTCATGCAGATTATTTGCGTGATGCGAAAGAAAAAGCAGCGCGAGGAGAATGGCGGGAAGGAGAACGCTCGTTGTTTTTGGCGTTGTTGGTATATTTGCAAATGAAGTCATGGATTCGTGTGGAGAAATGGAAAACGAATTGGGAATACGCAGAAGAAATTGAGGCAAATCAACCGAGCTTACGCGATGTATTCGGCAGCTTCGCACGAGAATTCGACGCTGTTTGGTACGGGCAATCACTTGTTGACGAAGGGTCGTTCTGGAAGCGTGTAAACGAACTGGAAGGCATCTGGCGCGAGGAGGGACAGCATGGATAGTTTGCGCACCTATCGTGTCGGAATCGTTGTGGCTACCTTGCTGCTCGTCATCGTGGGCTGGTTGATCGTGAAGCCTACTGCTGAACCTCTCCCACCGTACTTGGCCTCGTCTGCACAGCCGAGCGGAATCAAGGCTGTGCTCGTACTACTGGAGGAAAAAGGCAAGCAGGTCAAGGAATGGCGGCAGCCTATGCGTTTTTTACCAACAGCAACTGGGCAGGCCATGCTCATAGTAGAGCCGGAAAGACTGATGCCAGAGGAACAGATAGATATTCTGGATTGGGTCAGTGAAGGCAATGACCTAATTCTCTTTGACTCGAGACCAGAGTGGGAAGACCTTCCCTTTTATACGGAGTACATCCGGGAAAAAGAAAATCAGGAGCGAAACATTCAGGGACCTCTCGTCCAGGGCAGGTACATGGGCAAAGCAGAGACCTCGTTGAGATTTTTAGAAGATGACGACATGGAGCCACTTCTCTACGACGATCAGGGGATACTCGGAGGAAGAACAGAAGTGGGAGATGGCAGTGTCACGTTTTTTCTCGTACCGGAATGGCTAACCAATCAAAAAATTGATCGACTTTCCCACTTTGAAGCGATCTGGCCGTATGTACAAGGAGATTGGTCGGTCCTTTGGGTAGACGAATACCATCACGGCTTGCAGGAAAAACCAGGTTTTCTGGCAATCTACCCGGGCTGGCTCATAGCTGCCTGCATTCAACTCGGTATTCTGCTTTTGCTATATGTGTGGTGGAGAGGAAAACGTTTCGGACCGGTCTATACGCTTAGGGAATGGACGGTGCGCCGTGGTGATGAGACGTTGCTCGCCGTGTCTAGCTGGTATGAGCGAAGAGGGCTGGCACAGGATGCGTTGCGCCATCGAGAAGCGTACATGCGACAACTGTTGCATGATCGGTGGGGAGTGCACCAGCGAGCTGATCGTGTGGAAATCATGCGATATGCCAAAACAAGATGGACAAATCAAGAGGTAGAGAAATTCGCTCATCTGCTGGAACGACTGGAACAGGCAAAAAACGAAGGGCGATACTCGCCGAAGAGCTTGCTTGCAGACAGTCTTTTGTTGGATGAGATTACGAAGCGTCTGGAGAAGGAGTGACAACGACCGTGGAGCAATTGTTGCAACAAATGGAAAAAGAGCTGGTTGGTCAGCGGCAAAATGTTCGACTACTGTTAACAGCTTTGGTTGCCGGTGGACACGTTTTGCTAGAAGGTGTACCTGGTATCGGAAAGACGAAAATGGTAAGGACTTTATCGGAATTGATGGGGGGCGTGAGCAAGCGCGTCCAGTTTACGCCTGACATGATGCCATCGGACATTATTGGTCATGTGGTGTTCAATATGCAGCAGAACCAGTTTGAGACAATCAAAGGTCCTGTTTTCGCTAACTTATTGCTGGCAGACGAGATCAACCGGACTCCCCCGAAAACCCAAGCGGCTCTTTTAGAAGCCATGGAGGAAGGGCAAGTGACGATTCATGGTGTCACCTATCCTTTGCCAGATCCGTTTTTCGTCGTCGCCACGCAAAACCCGGTGGAGTACGAAGGAACGTACGTGTTGCCGGAGGCTCAGCTTGATCGCTTTTTGTTCAAGCTAACAATGTCGTATCCTTCGCATGAAAATGAAAAACAAATCCTCGCCAAACATATTCCCTACAAGCGCAGCCACGAGCGTAATCAAGAGCCGCTCTTTACATGGGAGGATATTTTGGAGAAACGACGCCAATTAGAAGAAGTGGTTGTAGATGATTCGATTTTGGAGTACATTACGACACTGATTCGCAATACACGCGAAACGAAACGCTTGCTCTTAGGTGCCAGCTCTCGTGCTGGAATCGCTGTGTTGATGGCGAGCAAAGCCTGGGCACTTTTGGACAATCGCAAGTTTGTGACGCCTGATGACGTGAAGATGGTGGCCCGACCTGCATTGCGGCACCGACTCATACTGTCACCGCAGGTAGAATTGGAGGGGGGTACCAGTGACCACATCATCGAAGAGACGCTGGCGGCTATTCCAGTTCCTCGCTGATTTTTTGGCAGACCGTTTTGTCTTGCCATCCAAGCGACTGCTTGTGGCAGTTTTGCTAGGCACACCCATCGCGATCGTCGGATTTCTATTGGAGATTGGCTATTCGACATTCTTTTTGTACAACGGTTTACTCGTGATTGCTAGCATCTTGGATTGGGTTACCATCCCTAAAAGGAAAGACTTGTCGATCCGACGAATCTTGCCTGAGCAGACAGATATCGGACAATCGTTCTCGATTGAGCTTGAGCTTGCGAACAGAAGCGGGCAAACCGTTGCATACTCCATCGTGGATGATCTTCCGCGGTCATTTGAAGAAGCAGGACCGGTCACGGGTGTGATGGAGCAACCCTTCACCAACATAAGTTTTGAAACAAGAGGAAAAGAACGCGGAGAGTACTTGTTCCGCTGGCTTTACATGCGGTGGCATGGCAAGCTCGGCTTGTGGTATCGCCAAAGCCGCTTTGCGTGTGAACAAACGATCAAAGTATACCCCGACCTTTCAGCCGTTCGTGGCTATTTGGCTTCGTTGCAGGAAAGCCTGATCGTCGACGGGAAAAAAATCATGCGCAGGGCGAAAGCGGGTACGGAATTCCATGCAATCCGAGATTACGTGCCTGATGATGATCCTCGGATGATTAACTGGTCTGCTTCAGCACGTTCCCGACGTCTGATGACGAACCAATATCGACCAGAGCATGGCAAGGTGATCACCATTCTGATCGATTGCGGCAGGCTGATGGGCGTCGAGCTGGATAACCAGACGAGACTGGATCGATCGCTGGAGTCTGCGCTCACGTTAGCGGCAGTGGCATTGCGCCAAGGAGATCAGGTAGCGCTACTGGCCTATTCACATGAGATCAAGACGTACATACCTCCAGGCAGAGGGCTGCACCACTTGCACACCCTTTTGGAGGCCACCTACAACCTGACGAGTGATTTTGTAGAGGCTGATCCGGCGAAGGCGCTTGAATTTTTGAATCGCCAGCAGAAGAGAAGGAGCTTGGTGGTTCTTTTTTCAGATATGGAAAACTATCTCGTCGAAGATCAGTTGAGCAATTATTTGTGGCGGATGCGCCGTTCACATTTGCTCTTGCTGCTGTCTTTGGCAGATCCGCTTCTGCATGAATGGAGTCATATAGACACGAGTAACAGTAGCTTGGCATTTACGAAGGCGGTAGCTCAAAGGTTCCAGCTCGATCGCAGGGCATTTCAACAAAAAATGATCGGCGCGGGTATCCAGGTACTGGACGTTCCGGCCGATCAATTGACGCTGACGGTTATCAATACTTATTTGGACATCAAATCAAGAGAAGCTTTGTGAGAATCGGGTCTGTATCCGATAAGGTACCAGGCAATCAGCAAAAGTAACGTGCCGACAGCTACGATGTACTTGGCCTCGAGAGAGAGACTCGATGGAGTAATATAGCCCTCGATGATTCCCGCGATGAACAAGAGTGGGATAGTAGCCAAAAGTAGGTGCGCAGACTCTTTTGCCGCCTCCAAAAATTGATGTCTTCGTGCGTAGCGTCCGGGAACAAGCAGGCGGTACCCCATGTGAAGACCTGCTCCGCCAGCAATAAAGATGGCTGTCAGCTCGATCACGCCGTGTGGCAAAATGTAGGCCCAAAACGCATAGCTGCTATCTGCCTGATAGTAGACGGCTGCCAAAGCTCCAACCAGAAGGCCATTGAACAAGAGAAGGTAGATAGGGACGATTCCGAATGTTATTCCACTGACAAAGGCCAGCATCGCAACTTTGATGTTGTTGGTCATAATCATCGTGGAGATGACCGGATTGTCGAGTGAGTCGTGCCCTTCTCCCAGCCTGGATGGATCGATCTGCTCAGCCATCCCTTGTGGCAAGACATAATACAGATTGAGTGGATCGACCATAACAGCGGCAAAGCCAGAAATACCACCGATGATGAAGAGAAGCGCTGCCACACCAATGAAGCTCATTCGCTTATGTACGAGACCCATCAGGTAGCTACCAAAGAAATGCTTGAGCTGCTGCCAACTGCCTGTTCGCTGCTTGTAAGCCAAATTATGTGCACGTAAAACGAGTTGATTTAAGTAGAGTGTGATCTCGTCTGCAGGATGGTAGGAGCGTACATAGGCCAAATGAGCAGACGTTTTCTTGTACAGTTGAGTCAGGCGATCAATATCGGTAGCACTGATGTGCCGAGGTTGTCGGGTAAAACGCTCCACTAATTGTTCCAGTTCGGCCCAAGAGGCTTTATGCTTGTGCCAAAACGAGGTAATATCCATGTATAATGCCTCCTTGCATTAGCGTGTGTTTAAAACTCGAAAAAACCTCAAAGTTTCGAGGGGGGGAAGAAAAACATCATGAATGAACCGACATACGTCAGTGGGGCTAATCGAGAAGCGTCTGTCGTGACGCCCGAGCATGTGATGCTGCGATTTCAGACGGCAGGTCTAGGCAGCCGTGCCACTGCGATGCTGATTGATACAGGAATTTTGCTCCTGGTTAATCTTACTGTATTTATTTTGTTTGGTATAGTTTTATTTGGAAAGGAAGATGATTTTTTCCTGGATTCTGGCAACTACGCGTTGGCCATCGTCCTCCTGGTAATCTTCGTAGTGAATTTTGGCTACTATTGGTTACAGGAAGCATTCTGGGGCGGTCAGACTGTTGGCAAAAGGCTGGTGGGAATACGGGTCATCCGTGATAACGGACAGCCTGCGACGTTTGTTTCCTCGACGATCCGGAATTTGTTTCGGATCATTGACGCAATGCCAACAGGTTATTTTCTCGGGGCGCTCGTATGCTTTTTCCACCCCCGTGATAAGCGAATTGGCGATATGGTAGCGGGCACAATTGTCGTGGTGGAGTCAGGACAGCGATCGGCTCTTTTTCAGAAAAAGAAAGACAAACAGCCAAACGGCTTTGATTTGAATCATGCGCTGCTCGTACTTGACGAGCGCCAAAAACAGGCGATTACCCGAGAGGACTGGCAGTTGCTTTCCTCCTTCATCAGCAGACTAACTTCTTTATCTCACGCGAAAAAATATGAACTCGGGAATCAAATTGCCAGCATCATGCGCAAAAAATTAGAGCTTGTCGACGAACAGAATACAAAGGAAGACCCGATCCTGTTTTTGCAAAGACTGCACAATCAGCTGCAACACGAATTTCAACTCCGAAAATAAAGCGAAGTACCGCCAAAAAATATTGGCGGTATTTTCTTTTCTCGACGTATTTTTCCATTATTCAGCAAAATGCTGCTTCAAAAACTTTCTATGTTATAATGAAACCTCACTCTATGCCACAGAAAGGAGGAGGGAGCCGATGGACGACAAATACATGGGAACGTCATCGACTTCGTCACCCACACTGCCACTCCCGGCAAACGGGAAGCAGAAAGGAAGACGCAGAAGAGGCAGCCTTTTTCAGGCATTGATTCCCTCCCAGACAGAAGGTAAGCGCCCTTTACTACCAATCGTTTTGGCCGTTCTGGTCTGGGTGGGACTTGCCTATGCTGGATATGCCTTTGCTGTTTATACGTTGGACAAGCAGCAGCAATTTGTGAACCAACGAATTGATCAAATGCAAGAAGATAATCAAAAGCAGATGAAGGCATTGGGAGATCAATTGACTCTGGTGCAGGAAGAAATGCAAAATGTCCAGAAGGGTCTGGGAAATCTGGAAGAAGATTTGGCATTGACTGGTGAAACCATTGGTGGCACTAACAAGACCAAAGAAGCTCTGCAGGATCGGGTTGACCAGCTCAACAAACAGCTGGTTGATTTGAAAGCATCTCTGAAAAAATTGGAGGATGCTGCCCGTGCTTGGTAAGATAAACCGTTTCTTTCTCTTTCTGTTGGCGCCTGCTCTCGGTTTTTTGGTCGCTTTTGCGCTGGACAATCCAGTGGACAAGCTCCAGACAGAAGGCCTAAAGCTCCCTTCTGCCGTAGCGAAGAGCCAGGCAGATGAGCTGGGGGAACGGCTCAACGACACCAAGGAGCAGCTTCGAAATGTAGAATTCGTCATCGAAGATATCCGTGATCGCTCGAAAAAGGAACAGAAAGAATACGAGCAACAAAACAAGAAGATCAGCAGCGCACTTGAAGCGAGCAAATCCCAGACACAAAAATCTGCGGATGTATTGGACACGATCTTGTCCAACATGCTAGGCAAGCCGATCGGTCAACACTTCGGGAAAAACTCGACAGTGAAAGTCTATTCCCTGCAAGAAGGCGGATACCGTGGCTATATGGCCAAAGTTCGCCTCAATAATCCGAACGCGTTGAAAATGGTGCTGGCCAACAACTCTGTAAAAAGTAAGGGAGAAACGACGAGCCAAGCTGGTAAGCGTACAGGAGCCATTCTTGCGATCAATGCAGGCGGCTTTATGTCGGACAAGCAGGGCAATCTGACTCCGTTAGGTATTACGGTTGTTGACGGCAAGATTCGTACCTTTTCCAATAATGCGAAGCTGAGCTTTGTCGGTTTCAACAACAAAGGTCATCTGGTCGGAACAAACATCAAGACGCAGGCGCAAATTACGCAACAAGGGATATTGCAGGGAGCGAGCTTTTTGCCGCGTCTCTTGCAAGACGGAAAGCGATTGCCTATTCCTCGTGATTGGGCGAATGCGCGTCAACCGCGAACGCTAATCGGCCATTTTGACAACGGCGATTTGCTGCTGATTGTCATTGATGGAAGACGAGATGGCTGGAGTAATGGCGTTACGCTGGAGGAAGCGCAAAGAAAGCTGCAAGAGTGGCATGTCGTGGATGCGTATAACCTCGACGGCGGCGGCTCCAGTGCGTTTTATTACAATGGCAAGCTGTTGAACAAGCCTTCTGGCGGCAAAGAACGACGCGTGGTGAGCAATTTGGTCGTCATGCCATAAGCAAAAATCGCAACACTCTTCTGTGAAGACGACAAGTCTTGCTGCAGAAGAGTGTTTTTTTCTGTAGAGAAAAGTTTGCCTAGGCAACTGTGAATGTGGGTTGACCTTAAAAAATGCTGAAAATTATAATAATAGAAGAAGTAATGAAATGGAATAGGAGGGATCGCATGAAAAAAGGGATGTTGGTTGCCCTCTCGATTGTTTCCGTGCTTTCGTTTCCTCATTTTGCGATGGGAAAAGTCCCAGGTGTGCCAGCAGGTGTGCAAGGAGCTACAAAGGGAATTGTCGCGGTCTCTCATCCAGCAGCGGCGCAGGTCGGTAGAGATATCTTGGCAAAGGGTGGCAATGCGATTGACGCTGCCGCTGGGATCCAATTTGCTCTGAATGTGGCAGAACCGTATATGTCCGGTATCGGCGGTGGTGGCTTCATGATGATTTACGTGAAGGATCAGAACAAAGTGACCGTGATAGATAGTCGGGAAGTGGCGCCTGCCCAAGTGACTCCCGATATGTTTTTGCGGGCAGATGGTACGCCGATCCCATTTGAGGAGAGACATACAAGCGGTCAGGCCGTAGGTATCCCGGGGACATTGCTGGGTGTAGAACAGGCGTTGAAATCGTATGGGACATGGAATCTGGGAAAAGTGATAGAACCGTCGATTGAACTGGCGGAAAAAGGAGTACGCGTCAACTGGGTGTCTGCTCAATTTATTGCCAATTCCATGGAAAAGCTGAAGAAGCACGGGACGGCCGCACAGGTGTTTGCGCCAAACGGCGTTCCACTCAAAGAAGGTGAGATGCTGATTCAACCCCAATTGGCGAAAACGTTGAAGATCATCCGCGACAAAGGCTCGGATGCCTTGTATGAAGGGGAAATTGGCAAGGCTCTCGTCGAGGAGGTACAAAGGACGGGTGGCTCCATGACACTCGATGATTTGCAGGCGTATCAAGTAAAAGAGCGTGAACCAGTCCGTGGCATGTATCGCGGATATGAAGTGATTTCGATGGCACCCCCCAGCTCTGGCGGCTTGACACTGATTCAGATTTTGAAGCTGATGGAAGGCTACGAAAACAAAAAGGACGGAATCGGGTCGGTAGCCTATTTGCATCATCTGATTGAAGCCAACCACCTCGCTTACGCAGATCGGGCGGCGTATATGGCGGACGAGGACGTTTATCCGGTACCGAAAAAGGGGCTGATTGCAGACGAATACATCAAGGAACGGCGTCAGCTCATTCGTGAAGAGACAGCGAATGCCAATGTAGTGGCAGGAGACCCTTGGAAGTACGATCCTGGCAAAAAGCCAGAGGTGTCCATAAAACTGAGAGATCAATCTCCGGTCAAGCAGACTACGCACTTCTCTGTGATGGACAAATGGGGGAATATTGTCTCGTATACGACGACCATTGAAGATATTTTTGGAAGCGGTGTGATGGTTCCGGGTTACGGCTTCATGCTCAATAATGAGCTTACGGATTTTGACGCGATTCCTGGCGGTGTCAATCAGGTCGAGCCCGGCAAGCGCCCACGTTCGAGCATGACGCCAACTATGGTGCTAAAAGACGGGAAGCCTTTTTTAGCAATTGGCTCACCTGGTGGCTCCACGATTATCGCCTCCGTATCGCAGACGATTCTCAATGTGATCGATCATGGAATGGAAATTGAGGATGCCATCCGTGCACCACGCATTTTTTCTAGCAGCTATCCAAATGTGACGTGGGAGGCGGGCATTGACCAAGATGTCATCCTGCAATTGATGGCAAAAGGTCACGTCTTTGCCGAGGAACCGACGAACATTGGTAACGTCCAAGCGATTGTGTACGATTATGAAACGGGAAAAATGTACGGCGGAGCGGATAACACACGCGAGGGTACTGTTCTCGGGGTCGATGCCATCGCGTATACGGCTGCTCAGCCAATCCAGTCGCCAAAAGAAAAAGAAGGCCCCTTTGATTTACGAGTAAACGGCAATGTGTACCCATATACAGCAGAGCAAAAAGCGATGATAGATGGAGTCGCGTATGTTCACGCCAACAAGTTGCTGTTAGGGTTGGGACAAAAAGTGACGTCCTTCCAGTCTGATGTGGTCATGGTGAAGGGAATTCCTTACCTGCCTGTCAAAAAAGTTGGCGAGAAGCTGGGCTATACGGTCATATGGAAGGAAGGAGAGCGGTCCATCGAGTTGAATCGCAAAAAGTAGACTGATCACGGAAAGGATGTAGCAAAAAATGAAGAAGGTACTTGTACTCGGAGGAACGCGATTTTTTGGAAAGCGATTGGTCCAGCTTCTTGTTGAAGCTGGGGCGGACGTAACGGTGGCAACAAGGGGGCTTACCCAAGTGGAGTTGCCTGCCTCTGTCAAAAGAATGACGCTTGATCGCGATGACGTCCATTCACTGGCAGTTGCGGGAGAAGAGCAGTGGGACGTAGTATACGATAACATCTGTTATTCCTCTCAAAATGCAATGGATGCGTGTAAGGTTTTTCGGGGGAAAGTGGGTAAGTACGTTTTGACCTCTACCCTGTCCGTCTACGATTATGCAGAGGAACCACTACAGGAAGAAGCGTTTGATCCATTCTCGTATGAAATCAACCGGAAAACAAGAGACGAGACGACCTATCAAGAAGGCAAACGTCAAGCAGAAGCCGTCTTTTTTGAGGAGAAGGCCTTCCCTGTTGTAGCTGTTCGTTTTCCGATTGTGCTAGCCGAAGACGATTACACCCGTCGGCTATGGTTTCATATTGAGCATGTGCAAGAGGAACGACCGATTGGTCTCACGAATCCCGCTGCCAAGATGTGCTTCATACATGCACAGGAAGCAGCTCAATTTTTGGCATGGGTGGCGACAACGTCCATAACAGGGCCAGTGAATGCGTGCTCCGATGGGACTGTTTCGCTTGCTGAGTTGATGGAGATGATTGGGCAAACAGTCGGAAAACCCGCCCGAATGGAGCCAACGACAGATGCTTCTGATGCATCTCCCTTTGGATTTGTAGCATCCTTTTACATGGATAACGGTAAGGCTAAAGCCGCGGGCTTCCCATTTTGGTCGCTGGATGAATGGTTACCGGTGCTTGTCAAAAACCTAAACGAGGAATATATCACCGAAAAAGCGTGACCTATCTACCTTTTCTTTCGTATAACTCCATGGTAAGGTAGAGCAGAACATATGTGTCTGTAAGGAACCAGGAGGATCGATCATGAACAAAAATCGCACCAGCAGCCTTGCGATCGTCGCAGCACTATCAGTAGCACTTCTCAGTGGATGTGAACCTCCCTCATTAAGTGGATTGTTATCCAGCGAGTCGAATGGACAGTCCGCGGGAGAGGGAACGCAGTCAACGACAGTTGAGCCAAATAACGAGGAGACAGCACGTCCCCAACGGGCATCTCTTGCAGAGACGATAAAAGATGTGGATGGAGTGCCAACCGTTACGAATGAAACAGATCTCTCGGTTGTCGTAAATAAACAGCGGGCATTGCCAGCCGATTATATTCCACCGGATTTGGTAGAGCCGAATGTGCCGTTTCCTTTTGATGAAAAAGTTGAGAAGCGATTGCTGAGAGCAGAAGCCGCACAAGCATTAGAAGAACTGTTTGCCAAAGCAAAGACAGAAGGTATTGAACTGTATGCCGTTTCTGGCTATCGCTCGTATAAGACCCAAAAATCGCTGTACGAAACGTATGTAAGGACGCAAGGTGCTGAACATGCCGCTGCCTACAGTGCCGTACCTGGAAAGAGCGAGCATCAGACCGGCTTGGCTATGGATGTGTCCGGATATGATGCAAATACACGCTTGGAAGAATCATTCGCTGAGACACCTGAAGGAACATGGCTGGCAGCCAACTGTGCAGACTTTGGGTTCGTCATTCGTTACTTGAAAGGCAAGGAAGATACGACTGGATATGCGTATGAGCCTTGGCATTTACGTTATGTAGGGAAAGAAATGGCGAAAGAAATTATGGCAGGTGGCCTTACTTTGGAGGATTATTTTTCTGAAGCGGCAGTTGCTCACAAATAACGTCATCGAAACGCAAAGAGCCGCCCCGTTAAGGAGCGGCTTTTTACTGTCTCAATAAATGTTAACGTGGGAGGCGAATCTGGGACAGCGGCCAATATACGACCTCTGCACGACCAACTACATGATCCAGTTGAACAGGGCCAATGACGCGGCTGTCCATACTGTTGTTACGATTATCCCCCATGACAAACACGCTGCCCTCAGGAATTTTCACAGGATCAAAATCTTCGGTTAACGTCACACCTGCTGTAGAAGCTTTTAGCTTGTTTTCGACCAAATACTCTTCACTGAGAGGTTGGCCATTGACATACACTTGATCATTTTTGGCTTCAACGGTGTCACCAGCTACTGCGACCACGCGCTTGATCCAGTTGTCCCCAGTTGCATCTGGATGAATGATGACGATATCGCCAGGTTGCGGTTCTTTGAGGTAATAAATCGCTTTGTTGACGATGACGCGCTCGCGGTCATGCAACGTACTTTCCATGGAACGCCCTTGGACGACGTAGGGGGCCATGACAAATACGTAGATAAAGGCAGTCAATCCGCCAATCAAGACAAAAGATTTTAACCAATCGAGCAATTCCACTTTCCATTTTGGTGTAGGGTTGGTTTGTTCCATTGAAATTCTCCTATGTATGTGGTTTCTGTGGCAAATATGCCTGAGTCAAATGCCTCGTGTGTGTAAGGCTGTCTTCCCATTATACATGCTTTACGAATAGATACGAAAGATGATTCAAGGAAATAATTGGCTACTTGGGTGAAACGGAAAAAGTCGTAACATTATTTTGCAAGCTT
Organism: Brevibacillus sp. Leaf182; assembly: GCF_001423865.2. Classification (NCBI taxonomy): domain Bacteria; kingdom Bacillati; phylum Bacillota; class Bacilli; order Caryophanales; family Paenibacillaceae; genus Brevibacillus; species Brevibacillus sp. Leaf182. The sequence goes on from NZ_LMPN02000031.1 coordinate 251,912, forward strand.
ACCTATTGTCAGTTTTTCCTGTTTGAGTTAAGATGTTCTTGAAATAAGTTTTACAATAAAAATATTAAGTGGTAAACACTTTGTCTGGCTCATACATATCTTTCGTGAAAAGAAATAATTTTGGGAGTTCTCTTGATCTTCCGGTACTTAGGCTATATAGTTTTATAGTAAAAGTACTTATATTATTAATTTTCCGAAAATAGGTGATGTCGTGAGCAATATGTCCCGTGCCAGTAAACTTGAGGAACTGGATCGAGTATTTGTCGAAATTGCTCGTTTCTTTATTAACAATTGGCTAGAAGAGGAGTCAATCAGTCCAAAGCAGTTTATCTTGCTACGAGTGCTACATCAAAAAGGACGAAGCACAGTTTCTGAGCTGGCGACCATTTTGAAACTGTCCAATAGTGCCACCACCATTGCGCTTAATCGGTTAGTGAAGGCTGGTTTTATCGACCGTGTCCGAGACGAACAGGATCGACGTGTAGTGTGGGTCACATTATCACAACAAGCGATTCCGACTCTGGAAGGACTTTTGTGCGACAGGAGAGCACTAGTAGGAAAGCTGCTGGAGAATCTGAATGACGACGAGTTAGAGCAGTTTACGTATTTCCTCAGGAAAATGCAGCAGTCCATATAGACATGGCCATCAAGTTCGGGTCTGGGGACATTCTTGCAAGACAAAAGTGTGTACCGCGGGAATGGGAGTGTACACATATGAAAAAGAAAAGCACACTGATCATGAGTTCTTGTATCTTAGGAGCAGCTCTGTTTACACAAGCTGCATTTGCTGAAGAGGCAGTAAAAGCTACTGAAACGACTACTGCAACAGAAGCAACTACAACGACTACTGAAGAAAAACCTGCAACTGACGAAAAGCCAGCTACTGAAGCACCTGCAACAGAAGAAAAGCCTGCAACTGAAACAACACCTGCACCTACAACAGAAGTAAAACCAGTAGCTCCACAAACTGAAAACCCTATTCAAGGGCTGACTCAACAAGGTGGCTGGATGATGATGCCAGGTAAAGATGAGTTCGTAATGGTGAGTGGCCAATACGTACCAGTAATCTCTACTGTAGCTGGATGGACATTGATGCCAGGAACAGATCAATTTGTTACCACGAATCGCATCACTCCTGTAAATGCTCCAGCTGCTGGTTGGACAATGAGTGCACCTGAATCTGATAACAATAAATAAGTTCCTTTACAAAAGACGCGTTGTCCCTCGATTGGGCAAGGCGTCTTTTTTTCGGGTAAATCTGGAGATTCCTGTACAAACTATAGCGAATAGAAACCAAAAGAAAGGAGGAACGAAAATGGCAGGTGATGATAAGGATCAGGCTCGAGCCAGAGCAAGAGAGCTGGGCACGGAGGATGCAGGCGGAGCTGTTTATTATCAAGAGGCAGACGAATATACGGCTGGTCTTGCTACGACGCAGGAGTTGGTCAGTGACATCTACAAGATGGGAACCATTGAGGACAGGGAACAGACGATGTAAAAACATAGGAAAAGAGCAAGGCCAGCCTGGATGCAAGGAGGCTGGCCGCTTTTGATTACGTTGATAAAAAATTTTTTATTGACTTAGTAGATTGTATCGGTAAAAATACAAGAGGAATCAGAAAATTTAAAAAGGGTGTGCCACGAATGAGAGACTCACGATTAGATCAATTAGCGTACAATCTGGTTAACTATTCTGTACGAGTACAGCCAGGGGAAAACATTTTGATCAACGCGAAAGGGGACACACCGGATTTGGTGCAAGCCCTCGTGCGTGAGATTTACAAAGCAGGCGGCAGTCCTTATGTTCAATTGATTGATCCCGCCGTAAGCCGAGAAATCGCAATGAATTGCAATGAAGAGCAGTTGAAGACCATGGCTCAACATGAAGTTGAACTCATGGAGAAAATGCAAGGTTACATCGGAATTCGTGCAGCAAACAACATCAATGAGATGGCGGATGTTCCAAGTGACAAGCTCAGCATCTACTCTCGCCTGTATGAGCTGCCAGTGATGAACGTGCGCGTACCGAAAACGAAGTGGGTTGTTCTTCGTTACCCGAATCCTTCCATGGCACAGCTTGCGAATATGTCTACAGCAGCTTTTGAAGATTTTTACTTCCAAGTATGTAACCTGGATTACGCAAAAATGGACAAAGCAATGGATAGTCTGGTTGACTTGATGAATCGCACAGACAAGGTACGCCTGGTAGGGCCTGAAACGGATCTCACCTTCTCAATCAAGGACATTCCTGCTGTGAAATGTGCTGGCCTGCGCAATATTCCAGATGGTGAAGTGTATACAGCACCTGTGAAGGATTCCGTAAATGGTGTTATCACTCATAATGCGCCAACTCCATACCACGGCTTCACTTTCGAAAATGTTCGCTTGACCTTCAAGGATGGCAAAATTGTGGAAGCAACAGCGAACGATACCGAACGCTTGAATCAAATTTTGGATACGGACGAGGGAGCGCGATTTGTTGGGGAATTCGCTATTGGTGTGAATCCTTACATTCGCAACCCGATGAAAGATATCTTGTTTGACGAAAAAATAGACGGAAGCTTCCACTTCACGCCTGGTCAATGCTATGACGAAGCATACAATGGGAACAAATCGTCTGTGCACTGGGACATGGTTTCCATCCAACGTCCGGATTGGGGCGGAGGGGAAATCTGGTTTGACGACGTCCTGATTCGCAAAGATGGTCGTTTTGTCATTGCAGAGCTTGAATGTTTGAATCCAGAAAACTTGAAAGGGTAAGGCAAAGCCTACCCAAATCATTTGTCGTACTGACGGAGCCTTTCGTGGGCAAGCATAATATCCATTTCTAGCTGAAATAGCATGTGTAGATTGCTTGAAGGAAGAGTAATTCTGCGTGCCGCGTGGTAGAGAAGTGGCTTGTTTTGTTTGATGACCGTCATGATTTCCACAACCGGAGGAACGACTTGCTTGATTCTTAGCAGACTTTGCAAATAGCGAAGAAAGGTTTGAATACTAGCCTGGTCGTCCTTGTTCGGTACCGTTTCAATCAAAGCGAAAAAGTCTCGGATGATGATACGTTTCGTCTCCTGAGGCTCCACTATGGTTGTACGATTCACTTGATCCACCTCACGGGAAAGAGTAACAGCTTCTTTTCTTTTCCCGCAGAATGACAAGTGATAAACCTTTTGCTCGATAAAAAAGTCTTTGGCATGTGCGTGTGCCAAAGGCTTTTCGGTTTTATGACTCGCTATGACCATTGTAGATGCTTGCTTCTTCCAAGGGAATCCGTATACGCAAAAGCAGCCAGGCATTCAAGAGTGAAAACGTCAAGGCAGTTGTCACAGCGGAAAATGTCAGGGGGAGTAGGAGCAGCTCAAGCGATACGACCAAGTAGTTGGGGTGACGAATGAACCGATAAGGACCTCGCTTGATCGGAGCCTCGCCTGGGAGTATGAAGATGCGGGTATTCCACCTTTTTCCCAAGCTGCGAATACACCAGTAACGAAGCCCTTGCGCGATCAAAAACAGGCTGAACGGAACCGCCCACCAAGAGGGCAGAACCATGGCGCTACCTTTGCCCACCACTTCGAAAATAAGCGAGAGAAGAAAGAGAAGATGAAGAAGGACAATGTATTTGTAATGACTCGCCCCAACCTCGTAGCCCCCTTTCGAGCGGATATAGCGGGCATTCCTCACGGCAACAAGAAGCTCAACCAGCCGCTGCAACACGACTACACACATAACGAATCCAAAGAAGAGCAACATGACTATCTCGCCTCCAGAAGTAACAGCTCGGAGCTAAATCCAGGTCCAAGCGCAGCGACTAAACCACGATCTCCTGGCTCCCACGCCCTCTCCATACTTTTTTCCAAGACGAACAGAACCGTAGGGGAAGACATGTTTCCAAAATGGGTTAAGACATCTTCAGAAAAACGAGTGGCTTCTGTGCCAATACCCAGAGACCGTTGGTAAGCCGTTAATACCTTGGCTCCACCTGGATGGAAAATGAAATGACGCAGATGATCAATAGACATGCCATGCGGTGACAAAAAGCTCTCGACGTTTTCTCGCATCGAAGAACGAATGAGAGTAGGGATGTCGCGAGAGAAAATGACTTTTAACCCCGGATCGGTCAATTTCCATCCCATGACATCTACGGTATCGGGCCATGTTGTCGTTCGTGCATCACAAAATTGGACCTTGGGTGCGTCAGAAGAGGACGAGACTTGGTCTCCTTCTATTAATACGGCTGCAGCTCCATCTCCAAATAGGCACGTTGCGACCAAATTGCTTTTGGACAAATCTTGTCGGATGAAGGTCAAGCCGCACAGTTCTACGCTCACAAGCAATACTCGCCGCGAGGGATAAGCCCGGGTGTACTCACATGCTCGCGACAATCCCATCGCTCCACCGGCACAGCCCAGGCCCCACAACGGAACACGGGTTGCTTGCGGACGGAGTCCTAAACGGTGGAGCAAGCGAGAATCAAGGCTTGGGGTCGCAATTCCCGTGCTGGATACAAACATCAGACAATCGATGGATGACGGCTCGACACCAGCTTTTGTCAAACACTTTCGGGCTGCTTCCTCTGCCAAGGCTTCCGCATGCTCGATATACAATTGATTTTTCTCTGCAAATGGTCGGTCCTCCAAAAACCAATCCATTGGCATGCTAAAATGTCGCTTTTGAATGTGACTGTGTGCAAATACGTGTAACAAGCGGTCTATGTCGGGAAAAGCATCTTGAAAGAATAAGCGTGCCAGCTTCATGGAATCCTCTTGTGTAATCTCGTGGGGAGGTACTGCTGTAGCTACTGCTTCAATACGGGGCATACATTCATTCACTCCCGTCTGTTTTTATTAGCCATTAGCTTGTCCCTTCCAATTGGTTCCAATTCATCTTGCCCCATGTGTAGACCACAGGCTGGTTGTCAGGATTTTTCCAAGATTCGTTTGAATGAATAAGTGACAGTTTCGTGGTTTTGCTTGAACTTACAAAAAAAGATAGGTAAAATATTCCTGATTATACGAAAAAAGACCTACTAAAAACTTTGATAGATAGGTCTAATGTCCGAATGGAAAGAGGTTTACATCGGATAGATTGGGGGTAGTGTACTTTGGGCTCACGCTGGATTAGCTTGGGTGTGTCCTGTGTGATCATCTCGGTTTGGTTAGTCGGATACGGATTGCCGACGGATGAGAGTATGATTGTCTTTCTTTTACTTGTGTCTGTCATTCAGACACTTGCTGCCTATCAAATAGGAAAATATGTAGATCAGTTGCGGCAGATGGCTTATCACGATTCACTTACAGGCGTTCTCGTCAATCGGAGATTTCTGGACAAGTTGGTTGAAGAAGTGGAGTTGGCAAAAAGCAATCATCAATCTGTTACTTTATTGTTTATTGATTTGGATAATTTCAAAATATTCAATGATTCATATGGCCATTTGGAAGGCGACCGACTCCTTTGCCAATTTGCAAGACTCCTGCAAGCAAGTGTTCGTAAACAAGATACGGTTGGAAGATGGGGTGGGGAAGAATTCGTCGTACTGTTAACGCATACGGACACATTAAGAGGGCTGGCAATCGGAGAACGTATTCAAAACCAAGTGAGGCACGCTCTTTCAGGTGTCACGGTAAGCATCGGAGTGGCCTCGTATCCACACCATGCTTCAACAGCGGAAGAGTTAGCGAAAAAAGCAGATATGCTTATGTATGAAGCGAAAAAAAGGAAAGATTGCATGATGGTTGCATCGAATGAAAAGATAAATATTGGCAAGACTAACACTCGTCATCCCTCTTGACACGAGTGTTTTTTTAAATTGTAAAGGGCATTTACAAAAACTTAATAATTCCTTAAAGAAAAATATACACACTTGACCTTGATTTTAAATTTACGGAAACAATAACTTTCGATATAATCTGTTAGGTGTCATCTATTCAAAGGAGTGAAGAAGTCCCGTATGTTGAAATCTAACAAGTATATCTTCTTTGATCTGTTCGAGCAGCAGATTGCCACTGTGCACAAAGGAACGCATCTTTTCTATGAAATGATAGGTAACTATCAAGATCTAGAAACAAAGGTTAAGGCAATCAAGGCTGTTGAGAAAGAAGGAGACGAGATTGTTCGTCGCATCATGAACGAGTTAAACTCTACTTTTATCACTCCGCTTGAGCGTGAAGACATTCACCAACTCGCTCATACGATGGACTCGATGATCGACTACATTGACGGTGTCGCTGATCGCATGTATCTGTACCAAGTGACTCAACCAGATCCACGTGTACTGGCACAAGCCAATATTTTGGTGAAATGCTCGGCTAAGTTGATCGAGCTGATTCGCACACTGCGCAAGCTGGATCATAAAGTCGTGACACAAATCGCTGGGGAAATCAAAGATTTGGAGCATGAATCTGACTCCAACTACCGCAAAATGGTATCTGATTTGTTGAATTCTCCTGATACCAACCCTATGGAAGCGATCAAGCTCAAAGAGATTTACGATAAGCTCGAAGACTGTGCTGACTTCGCTGAGGACGTCTCCAACCTGGTAGAAGGGATCGTGTTAAAGAATGCCTGATCTTTCGCCAGAGTTGCTTATTCTGGTACTCGTCGTCATCATGGCGCTAGCTTTTGACTTTATCAATGGTTTTCACGATACAGCGAATGCAATTGCGACTTCTGTTTCGACGCGTGCATTAAGTCCGAAAACCGCGATTATTATTGCATCCTTGTGTAACTTGATTGGTGCACTCTCGTATACAGGTGTAGCGAAGACAATCGGGGGAGGCATTACCGATCCATTCAAGTTGGAAAATGGACTGGTCGTCGTTTTGGCTGCGTTGACATCTGCGATTTTGTGGAACCTAATCACCTGGTGGTTCGGAATTCCTAGCTCGTCCTCGCACGCGATTATCGGCGGCGTTGCAGGTGCTGCTTTTGGTGCCGCAGGAAGTGGTGCTATTAACTGGGCAGGCTTCATTAGCATTATCCAAGCGTTGATCGTATCACCGCTTGTTGCCTTTGCTGTAGGTTTTGTCGTGATCAAGCTGGTGTCTTGGTTTGTTCGTAACTCAGCGTACCACAAAACCAATCGAAATTTCCGTTCGATGCAAGTCGTGTCAGCAGCTTGGCAGGCCTTCAGCCATGGCGCCAACGATGCGCAAAAAACAATGGGCGTAATCACCCTTGCTCTGATTTCTGGTAATTTCTTGGTACAAGAACCAGGCGAATTCACTATTCCACTGTGGGTAAAACTCTCAGCCGCTATTGCAATGGCTTTAGGTACAGCCTTTGGTGGATGGCGTATCATCAAGACTTTGGGTGGTAAGATTATGAAAATCAAGCCAATTTCCGGTTTCTCAGCAGACCTGTCTTCTGCCTTGATTATCACAATCTTTACAGCTTTGAAACTGCCAGTGAGCACAACGCATGTAATCACATCCGCCATCTTGGGGGTTGGGGCATCGCAAAAGCTGAACGCAGTAAAATGGGGCTTGGCTGGCCGGATTTTGGTCACTTGGGTCATTACCCTTCCGATTACCGGACTTTTGGCTGCTGCATGCTACGTCGTGTTTGACGTATTCCTGTAGAGCTACAGCTTTATCCAACAGATAACAGACACCTTTCCGTGTAGAGTACGCGGGAAGGTGTCTTTTTCATTAACTTGATCCAGTTAAACGCTCCCATATTCCGGGCTTGGGTTTAATTTGCACGAGGCGTACAGCGGAGAATGGGATATAATCCAGTGAGCCATCCCGCTCTTCAATTAATATGCCATTTGGGCTGTAATCATACAATTTGCCTTCTGCATATGCGGATAATCCTTGGCCGATCATACCTGGAGCAAAATGAATACGTACGTAGCGATCGAGATACTCTTCCAAAATTCCATCATCCATCTTATTCCTCTCCTTTTTCATTCTTTCTCCTAGTTATTTCCTGCATTGCGACAATTCAGACAAGGCAAAGAAAAAACCACCCAGTCGGACTGACCTGAGTGGCAATGGATATGGCATGTTGACGTTATTCGATCGAGTTTTGGGAATGTCCTGTCTGCTTGCTTTTACGTGCAAACACGAGCAACAAGATGACACCGGCAGCAATTAAGCACAGGCTGACTAATTGAGCGACACGTAGGGTATCGGCTATTAACAGACTGTCTGTACGCATTCCCTCAATGTAGAAGCGACCGATTGAATACAGAATCATGTAGCTGAACAAGACCTGTCCATCGAATTTTTTGAATCGGTACAGCATGAACATGAGAATGGCGAAAACGAGGAGGTTCCATAGCGATTCGTACAAGAACGTAGGGTGGTAGTATTGTCCGCCGATAAACATTTGCTCGCGGATGAATGCAGGGAACTTCTCCATGAATTCAGCAGAAACAACATCACCATGTGCTTCCTGGTTAATAAAGTTACCCCAACGTCCGATAGCCTGCCCCAGAATAACGCTGGGCATAAAAATGTCAGCCAAACGAAGGAACGGCAGATTATGTTTTCGAATATACCAGCTTCCTGCCAGAACACCACCGATTAATCCACCGTGAATAGCCAAACCGCCTTGCCAAACTGCAAAGATGTCCAGTGGATTGTCTTTGTACTGCTCCCATTCAAACGTTACATAATACAATCTTGCACAAACGATGGCTGCTGGAATGATCAGAACCACCATGTTCAAGACGTGATCAGGATCAATGCCAGAACGTTTGGAATTGTAGCGTGCGAGATAAGTACCCAAGAAAAACGCCAGCCCCATAATAATGCCATACCAGTGAATCTTTAAGGGGCCGATTGCAATTGCGATCGGATCAATCATGAATGTGCCTCCTTGCCTCAAAACATCTGTGCCAAGTATAGCACAAATACGCTGCTGGATTCCAACTAATGGCTTACTGGGACTGCAAAAAGCCGAGGATGGCATCAAGGGAGGCTCGTTTCGTCGGAGCAGATACGGATGAGAATAAATCTCCGAACGTTTCCAGCCGTTTGGGCACCGAATAAACGGTGAAGTCTGTGGGATGACAATGGGGAACCTCCTCCCACAGGAGTGGTGTTGATACGGTTGCCTGTTCTTTTGCACGGGTAGAATAAGGTACTGGCAATGTTTTCCCCCGCCAGTGTTGCAAATAGTCAATGTACAGCTTATCTCCCCGATTTTTCACCAAGCGCTCGATAGTTAATAGGGAGGGATGCTTGCTGACTAAATAGGATGCGATGAAATGTCCGACCTGGCGTGTCTGTTCAAACGTATAGCGGAGTTCAATCGGAATGTATATTTGCAAGCCGCTGGAACCAGATGTTTTGACCCATGAAGGAAGCTGTAATTCATCGAGCAACTGTTTCAGCAAGAGGGCAGACTCTATCACGACGGCAAAATCATCTGTGGAAGGGTCGAGGTCAAAAACGAGCTCTGTCGGAGTCTCATCCTTGGCGAGGTGAAAGGAGACGTGCCACTCCAAGGCCGCTTGATTTGCCATCCACACGAGTGTCGCCCGGTCATTGCACAGGACATAACGAACATTTTCCCACGTATGCGTTTGTATCCAGTCAGGCGCATAGTCAGGGGCGTTTTTTTGATAGAAGTGCTTGTCACCAATTCCGTGAGGGTAGCGAATGACGGTTAAGAGTCGATCTTTGCTATACCGTAGGAGTGGGGCTGCGACAACCAGCAAATAGCGCAAGTAATCTAGCTTGGTTACCTTGGCCTGTGGCCATAGAGGCTTGTCAGGATTTGTAATCGACAATGTATGATGGTCAATCTTCAGCTCGTACTCTTTTGTTGCAGGACACAATGATGTTTTCACCTTCTTTTTAAAAGGTAGTAGGTGTTCCTACTATCTCCCATCCGTGGTTCTCTATGTAAAAGGAATACCTCTTTGCATATATTTCCTGCCGATCAACCATAATACGGGTAGATTTCCAGTGGTTGGTGATGAAATGAAATTCAAGAAGAAAGATAAAATGAAAGAACTGATTGAGACAATGAATGCCTGTAGCTTGATTGAGCTGGAGGGTATACCGATTTCGCCTCGATTGGAAGAGAACATTGAACTGTTGAAAAAAATGTTCGCGGATTGCTCCGATTTTGTCATACGAGAATTCTGCCAAAAAAACAGTGTCCGAGCGATTGCTGTCTTCGTAGATGGGCTAATTGATACCAAAGAGGTCAATTCTGCACTGAAATCGTTAATGGTACTTGAAGACGGCGATGAAGATATAAAAGTGATAGAAGAGTCACTTTTGCCCGTTTCGCAGATGGGAAGAGTAAACGATTATAAAAAGCTGCTACAAGCAGTGCTCTCAGGTGATACAGGCATTCTTGTAGAGGGAAATACAGAGGCGCTGACGCTCGGCATTCGTGGAGCAGAAAAACGCTCAGTTAACGAACCAGAAGGAGAAGCGGTCGTACGGGGGCCGCGTGAGGGCTTTATCGAAAATATTCGCACGAACACGTCGATGCTGCGGCGCAAATTGCGAACACCTCGATTGAAAATGAAGTCCTTGGTAGTTGGACGTGAGACGAACACCAATCTGGTGGTTGCCTTTCTGGATGGGATTGCTGATCCAGAGATCGTACAGGAGGTCACTGGTCGAATCAGTAAGATCAATTTAGATGCTGTGCTGGAAAGTGGATACATCGAAGAGATGATCCAGGATAACACGTACTCGCCTTTCCCTCAGGTTATGTATTCCGAGCGCCCAGACACCGTTGCTGCGGCATTGCTGGAGGGACGTATCGCGATATTTGTAGATGGGACACCGATGGTTTTGATCGTGCCTGTTACGTTTTGGATGATGATGCAGGCCAGTGAGGATTATTACGAACGCTTTCAAATGGCTACCCTTGTTCGACTGCTGCGTTATGTATTTCTCATCATTTCGCTCATTACCCCTGCCTTATACGTGGCCATTACGACTTATCACCAACAGATGCTACCAACCACGCTCCTATTAAGTGTTGCTGCTGCGCGCGAGTCCATTCCATTTCCTGCGATCGTGGAGGCTTTTATCATGGAAATTTCTTTTGAAGCCTTGCGAGAAGCGGGAATTCGTCTTCCGAAAACGGTCGGGCAAGCTGTCAGTATTTTAGGTGCGCTGGTCGTTGGTCAGGCAGCCGTGCAGGCAGGGATTGTTTCTGCCCCCATGGTTATCGTTGTATCGCTTACAGGGATTGCCTCGTTTACGATCCCACATTTTAATGCATCGATTTCACTCCGAATGCTGCGTTTTCCGATCATGATAGCGGCTTCGATCCTCGGCATCTATGGAATGCTGGTAGCATTATTGCTGATCCTCGGGCATATGGCTAATCTGCGCTCTTTTGGTGTCCCTTATTTATCGCCGCTAGGACCGATGTCGGTCGGCGATCTCAAAGACGTACTGATTAGAGCTCCATGGTCGATGATGGAAAAACGCCCGAGCTTTTTGGGCGTACAAAATGCAAGGCGTATGAACAATGGTTTTGCTAATTCTATTCAGCAAAGAGGAGGGCAATCAGGGGTGACAGGCAACCGTCATTCAAATGAGGAGGGGCAATCGTGAAGGCTGTGACCCGCATTTTGGTGGTGTCGCTCTGTATGTTCCTGGTATCTGGTTGTTGGGATCGCCGTGAAGTAAATGATATGGCTATCGTCATTGCAATGGCGATGGATAAGGAACCAGACGGCAGGTATCGGTTATCCATTCAGGTCCCTCTGGTCAGTAGCCTGGGCGCCCAGTCCGGAGGTGGTGGGGGGACGAGTGGTGATAAGAGTTATTACGTTGATTCCGCAGTAGGCAGGACAATTCGGGAAGCGAATGGATTGATCCAAGCAAGAATGTCTCGAGAAATTTATTACTCCCATCACCGGATGATCGTCATAGGCGAAGAACTGGCGAAGGACGGAATGTCAGATGTGCTGGATATTGTGGCGCGCTTTCCGGAAAACAGATTAACAGCTTACATTGTCATGACAAAAGGCAAAGCAATTGAATTACTAACCGCACAGCCGCAATTTGAACGCTTTTCAGGAGAAGCGATGCGTGAGTTGGTCAAGATGGGGGGCATTACGGTAACGTTGAAGGATGTGGCTCAGATGCTCGGTACACCAGGGGTTGATGCCATTTTACCCGTTCTGGCAGCTGTGAATTCCCATCCGAAAGGCAAGTCAAAAGAAGTAGAGGCGACGGGGGTAGGCTTATTTCGACACGATAAGCTCGTAACCATTGCGAAGCCTAAAGAACTGCTCGGCTTGCGATTGTTCCAACGGGATTACACACCGTTTTCTGTTGTGCTGTCTCTTAACAAGCATGAACGGCTTACGATAAGTCTTTCGAAAGGGAGGGCGAATATCAAGCCCGTGATAAGGAAAGGCCACATCCATTTCAAAATTGATCTATACGCTGCTGCCGTTGTGGTAGAGAATTTGTCAAACCTCGATCTCGAGGAAGAGAAAAATATTAGAATCCTGCAATCGAAGCTCGTCGAGCAAATCAATCACGGTGTGAAACATATGATGCAAACGATCCAACAGAAACGAACAGACTTCATTGGGTTAGGAATAGCATTGTCAAGGAATTATCCGCGAGAGTGGCGAGACCGATATCGGAACAGGTGGAATGAGGAGCTTCCGAAAATCACATATGAAATCCGATCCAAAGTGAACATGACTAATTTCGGGCAGACAACGAAAAATATTACCAAAGGTGAAGATGATTATGAATAGAATATTTCTGCTCTTTTTTGTCCTCATGTTGGTACTTTCCTTTGGAGAATTTATCCTGAAGCGAAAAGGTATGGATGGGAGACAGCAGCGAGTCATTGTTATTTTCTACACCCTAACCATTGTTTTTCTGATTGCATTGCAATTCCAGTATTATCAAGTGCTACCCACGAGTAATTTGATGAACTTTCTATCTCCTCATGTGAAGTGGTGGGTGGATCAGTTCGTATAAGGAGGCCCACGTATGATTCACAAGCAAGTTGTCAATCATCGACAAATTGCCTGGCTGGTCGGCAGTGTCTTGATGACAGGAATGATGATCAGTTTCTTGCGGTCTGTTGTTCAGGTAGCAAGGATGGATGCTTGGTTCTCTCAAATTTTACCCATCTTTTATGCGATTTTTATTGCCTACGTTTTGAGTGGACTGGTTGAGGCCTACCCTGGGAAAAATATCTTTGAAATCTTGTTTATTATTGGCGGGAAGTGGATTGGTGGAGCTATCAATCTCCTCATTTTGTTTTACGTTTGGATCATCCTGGCGGTCGATATTAAAGGGGCTGCTGATTTTTTACATATCTCGTTATTGCCAAACACGCCATTGGAGGTCATCTTACTCGTCTTCGTCTTACTGATGATGTACTATGGCAAAACGAGTCTTGAGGTGGCGGCTCGGGTAAATGAGTTTTATTTTCCTATTTATTTCATCATGTGCATTTCGCTCTATTTCCTGCTGATTAATGAATACAACATAGAGCGATTGGAACCAATCTTAACCAGTAACCTGGATCGGATCGTGGTCAGCAACCTTTTACCAGTGGGTATATATGGTGATATTTTTCTCATTGGGGCATTCTTACATGCCATTGTAGAGCCGCGGCTATTTTATGCTGCGATGAAGCACGGAGTCATCATTGTCGGCTTTGGGACGACGATTATGTTGCTCGTTTTGCTCGGGGTAATGGGCTTCATTATCGCTGGTAGACTGAATTTCCCCATCTATATTCTCGTCCAACAAATCCACGTCACAGATTTTCTGGACAGGGTCGAAATGATCCTTTTTAGTGTTTGGTTCCCGGCTTTCACAATCAAAGTCATAGTCGCTTACTTGGCATTTTTAGTGGGGGTGGGATCATTTGGGGGACAGCGGCATTACAATACATTCAATGCTCCGTGTGGATGGTTTATCGTTGTATCGTCCATATTTGCGTTTCCAAATGTAGCCAATATCGATCAATTTATAAGTTATAGCTTGCCGTTGTTCGTGTTCGTCTTTCAATTCCCGTTGGCGATCTTTTTGCTCATTCACGTAAGAAGAAGGAACAAAGGAAGAGAGCAAAGCCTCATTCCCGAAGGAACGAAGCTTTATCGATTTTACCGGTCGATGGTGTGGATCACGACAGTCTGTTTGAGTGGTTGTGTGATCGTGATTTTGATTGGGGACTTTTTCAAGGATAAATCAGCGGTTGGAGGGGTGACGACAGCTGTTGTGTATATTGCCCTCTTACTAGTAGCCCTGCTGACGAGCTACGGGGAAATGCAGGCTCTTAATCATGGCAAACAAAAGCTGGGGAGAGCAAAACAGTCTGGTTCGTTTCGACAATGAGGTCGAAAGCCAAGGGGTTCCTTACTCGAAAACACACTGGTGTGGAGGGACATCCACAAAGCCTTGTATGCTTGGCTGTCGCAAGGAATGCCCTTCCTTCCACTCTGCAAATTTGATTTTGACGGTAATTTCCGGCTGTATCCATAAAGTATTGGCTGCGCGTGGTGGCTTGTTAACAAAAGACATCTTCTGTTGGACGAGGGGCTGTATTCGCTCCGTTAAAGCGCGCCAGTCCGTTTGCGTCAATTTTCCAGTACCTGCATGACCGATGTACCAAAAAGAACCTTGTTGATCAAACAGGCCCAGAAGCAACGAATTGACAATCTGATTCCGAAGCGTAACCCCGCCTACCACAGCGATGAGATCCCGGTAATACTTTTTCTTTCTCCAGCGTTGATCTTTCCCATTGACCAAGTAGCTGCTCGACGCATCCTTCATCATGATTCCTTCCATGCCTTGAGCTTCTATGACGCGGTAAAGAGCGTCTCCATCAGCAAAATTTTCAACGAGCTGGACATGAGTAGTAGGAGTGATGATTTTTGCGAGTATTTGTTGTCGCTCTGAGAGTGGGTAGGAAGTTACCCATTCATCATTCCAGTACAGGACATCGAAGACCATGTATGTGACAGGGACAAGCTTTTGTATCTGGGAGACCTTCTCTAAACGGCGCAGCCCGTCTCTTTTCATGACCTCGTAAAAAGAAGGCTTTCCATCCGGGCCGAGAGCGATTATTTCCCCATCCAAAATCACAGAATCAGCATGACAATACGACCGAAGATCGGTTACTTCTGGATAATGGAAAGTCCGTTCATTTAATTTTCTGTTGAACAGTTTGACTTCTTGTCCATCGTAGTAGGTAAGAATGCGAACACCATCCCATTTCACTTGGCCTATCCATTGTGGTCCTACAGGTATAGCTTCCGTGCTGATAGGCTCAAAAGGAAAAAGCGGAGTTAGTTCCATAGCTGCCACCTTTATGTTTAGTTGGGACTTGCCCGGTTTTCTAATACAGTTTCACGGATAGGCATGATCTATACGAGTGGGGCTGGCGGATGAACTCCTGTTAGAATTTTACGAAACTTTTTCATTGATTAAGTATTGAATTCGAGCTATACTACCTGTATAAAGTAACCAATGGGTCAGCGGATTGGGCTGTATCTGGTTGAGCTGCTTCCTCCTTCCGTGGTACGTCCACCACACCTCATGGGAAGGGAGCTGCTCTCTGATATGGCCCTCTTTGTGTCTCTTGTTCCAATTGGGAATGTTTGTTGTTCACTTTCTTTAATCCTTTTTTCATTGATATACAATTAGAGACTTGTTTATAATGACTGTGCGAACTCATTTACGAAAGAAGGAATTGACTTGCCGTTTCTTCGGTTTAAAGGCTTTGCGAAGCAAGACATAGAGCCCGTTTCTCAGATTCTCATAGAAGAGTTTTCCAAAATTGCTGAAGTAGCTCAGGAAAAGGTGAAATTAGAGCTGCTTCAGGTAGAGCAATTGACGAACAGTCCTTTGTCTGTAGAGATCATGATGTTTCCCCGTGAACAAAAGCAGCATGACGCGATTGCTAGTGCCATACACGGCATTTTGAAGAAGCAAGGCTTTCTGCATATCCATATTTTCTTCATTCTGCTATCGCCCTCTCTCTATTATAAAGAAGGACTTCCGTTGCAAGTTGGAATGACGAAATAAGCAAGAAAAAAGGTCGAGATCCACCAAAGGGATTTCGACCTTTTTCTATTAATAATAAAGGCTTTCGGTTTGCAGGCACTTCGAGCAGGTTCGCGTAAGTGGAGTTTCGATATAGACGTGGCTGCAGTCCTGTTGAATCAGCCGCAATTGTTGTTTAAATTGTTCTAGCTCAGCTTCTAATCGACTGATCTTTTCGCGTAAAAGACTAGCTTCCTCCATAGGCTTCCTCCTTCATTACGGCTGGTACAAACGGCTTCCTTGTTCGCGGAACTCACGCGATTTTTCCTGCATCCCTGCAAGAATGGCGGGGTCTTGGGCACCCCCTTGTTCATTGGCAATGTGACGAATGTCGTGCGATATTTTCATGCTGCAAAATTTAGGTCCGCACATGGAACAAAAATGGGCTGACTTGGCGGCTTCTGCTGGCAATGTTTCGTCGTGATATTCGCGGGCGCGCTCCGGGTCCAGAGACAAATTGAATTGATCGTTCCAGCGAAAATCAAAACGAGCTTTGGACAAGGCGTCGTCACGCTGTTTTGCTCGGGGATGTCCTTTTGCGAGATCAGCGGCATGCGCTGCGATTTTGTATGCGATTAAACCGTTGCGGACATCCTCTTTATTGGGTAGACCGAGGTGCTCCTTAGGTGTTACGTAGCAGAGCATCGCTGTTCCGAACCATCCGATCATGGCGGCCCCAATCGCTGAAGTGATGTGATCATAGCCGGGAGCAATATCTGTCGTGAGTGGCCCCAGTGTGTAAAAAGGAGCCTCATGGCAAATGGATAACTGTTTATCCATATTTTCGCGAATGAGATGCATGGGGACGTGACCAGGGCCTTCAATCATGACTTGTACGTCGTGTTCCCACGCAATTTTTGTGAGTTCTCCTAATGTTTCAAGCTCCGCGAACTGCGCCTCGTCATTCGCATCCGCGATAGAGCCAGGACGTAGTCCATCTCCGAGGGATACACAAATGTCGTAGGCCTTCAGAATTTCGCAAATTTCAGCGAAATGCGTATACAAAAAGTTTTCCTCATGATGGGCCAGGCACCATGCAGCCAAAATCGATCCGCCGCGAGAGACGATACCAGTAACACGGTTAGCTGTCATAGGAATGTAGCGCAAGAGAACACCAGCATGAATGGTGAAGTAATCGACGCCTTGTTCTGCTTGCTCAATCAAGGTGTCTCGGTAAACCTCCCATGTCAAATCCTCAGCTTTCCCATTTACTTTTTCAAGTGCTTGATAAATCGGGACAGTACCGACTGGAACGGGACTGTTGCGGATAATCCACTCCCGCGTGGTGTGTATATGTTTTCCCGTCGAGAGGTCCATTATAGTGTCGGCACCCCACCGAACCGACCAAATCATTTTTTCGACTTCTTCTTCCATCGATGAGCTGACAGCTGACGTTCCGATGTTGGCATTGATTTTGACATGAAAGTTGCGGCCAATGATCATCGGCTCGCTTTCCGGATGATTGACGTTAGAAGGGAGAATCGCACGTCCAGCGGCAATTTCTGCCCGTACAAATTCAGGGGAGACACCCTCGCGAATGGCAACGTATTCCATTTCCGGTGTGATGATATTTTTTCGGGCATAATGAAGCTGGGTAACATTTTTCCCTGGCTTTGCCCGTTTTGGTTTGTAGCCCTCTCGAGGGAAAGTGGGGAGGGTGGTTGCCTTTTCTTCATTTCGGATGCCGTCGTCAACTAGTTGTGGTTCGCGACCGACATACGTTTCCGCATCATTTCGCTCATCGATCCACATGTGGCGGATGGAGGGCAGTCCTGCTTGAATGTCAGGAACGTACCCGGTTGCGGTATATTCGCCACTCGTATCGTACACGCGAAGAGGAGGATTGGATGTGGAGCCAGACAATCCTTCGGTAGGATGAAGAGAAATCTCGCGCATCGGGACACGAATGTCCGCACGACTACCTATTTCGTATACTTTGTGACTGCCTGGAAAAGATGACACCAATGACATAAGAAAAACCTCCTTGTTTTGGTTGCACGAAAGCGAGAACCGTTTAGGGAGGCGAAAGAAACATCCCGCGAAAAAGCGCCGCATAAACAACATGCGACGCCAACGCGAGAGTAGAGAAGAAACGGGTATCCTAAAAATACACGCATCTTTTCGTGTCGTATATGACATTCCTCCGCTGGCATTACCCAGTTCAGGTTCAACGGTCGATGGCACAGTACCATCCTCTCAGCCTGGTGAATTCCAAGCTCCCGTGCTTTTTTATTTTGGATTGCAAGAATAGGATAACGGGAAGTCCAATGAATTTCAAGGAAAATTTTCCAATGAAAATATTGCGGGTGTGCAACACATTTTCCTCCCCCCTATTCTCATGAATCGGACTAAAACTGTTTCTGTAGACCCACATGAATCCTATCTGATACGATGAAGTTCGAAAAAAAGCAACTGCTTCCAGCGCTTTGATTTTTCTCGTTGTCGAAGCAGGATGGAGAAGTATTTTGAGGTGATGAGGTATGGATGTTTATTCGGATCTAAAACAAGGAGAACGTGGAGCGTGGGTGAGTATTTTCGCCTACATATTCTGCTCTGTATTAAAAATAGGAGTTGCGTATGTCACTGCGTCGGAAGCTTTAATGGCTGATGGTCTTAACAACTCAACGGATGTCGTCGCATCGATTGCTGTTTTAATCGGGCTGCGTATTGCAAGGAAACCACCTGATAAAGATCACCCGTATGGCCATTTTCGGGCGGAGACGATTTCAGCACTTGTTGCATCATTTATTATGCTATTTGTCGGAGTTCAAGTCGTTACAAATGCCGTACCATCCTTATTAGACCCACAGCATGCGGCACCTGACCTGTTGGCAGGGTGGACAGCACTTGCAACCGCAGTCATCATGCTTTTCGTCTATCGCTACAATAAAAAGCTCGCCATTAAAACAAACAGCCAAGCACTAGATGCAGCAGCCGCTGACAACCGTTCAGACGCATTCGTCAGTATCGGGACATTTATCGGGGTAGCTGGCGCACAATTCCAATTGCACTGGCTTGATCCTTTAGCTGCTTTTGTTGTTGGTCTCATCATCTTGAAGACTGCTTGGGACATTTTCAGGGAAGCAACCCACCGTTTGACAGATGGCTTTGACGAGAGCAAGCTTGCTGACCTGCGAACTACCATTTCCTCAATTTCGGGAGTGAAGGATATCAGTGACATCAAAGCCCGCTACCATGGAAGCAGCGTGCTGGTTGATGTTGTGATCCATGTAGATCCAGGTCTGAATGTGGTGGAGAGCCACACCATCACTGAGAAAATTGAAGAACAGATGCGCAAGATTCATCGGATTAACGCCGTTCATATCCATATTGAACCATGTAGGAAGATGGCGCCAAACTAGATGTCTTGATGTGAATACAAAAAAACCTGTCCAGAGTGGGCAGGTTTTTTAGTTGCAAATTAAACAGAGGTAGCTTTCTTTTTGCGTAGTGTTTTGGTTGTAGAAGTAGTCGTAGTCTTTGCTGCGCTCGCCTTTTTCGATGCTTGCTCTTTTTCGGATGAGGAGGCAGCAGTGGTGCGTTTTCGCGCAGGCTTTGACGGAGTCGGTTCAGGCTCGATTTTGATTGGGACGGCGGCTTGACCGGCTGTAGACTCCAAGCTTTCTTTGAGAGCTTGCATGAGATCAATAACATTGGTTCTTGCCACGGTAGGTGCAGTGGCGATCTCCTGACCCTCCAGTTTTTTCTCAATCAATTTTTGCAGGTCAGTTCGATACTCATCTGTATATTTTTCAGGATCAAAAGGGATTGTCATATTACTAATGAGCTCAGTTGCCATCTTCAGCTCGTTTTCGGCTAAGGGTACCGTGGCTTCTGGCAAGGCAGGTACTTGACTGACGGGACGTACCTCATCTGGATAGAAGATCGTCTCCAGCATGATGCAGTGCTCATACAGTCGAATAACGGCCAGGCTTTGCCGATTGCGCATCGTCACCTGTGCAACGCCGATCTTTCCTGTCTGTTCCATAGCGGATCGCAGCAAGGCGTAAGCTTTTTCGCCAGTGTCCTGTGGGGATAGGAAATAGCTTTTATGAAAATAAACCGGATCGATCTCTGACAAGTCTACGAAGTCGATAATTTCAATGGCTCTGCGTGTTTCTGGCGTAATGGCTTCCAGATCTTCATCGTCAATCATGACAAAATGTCCTTTTTCATATTCGAAGCCACGGACGATTTCACTCGTATCAACCTCGCGCTGGCAGTGGGGACACATTTTCGTGTACTTGATCGGGGTATTGCACTCTTTATGCAGTTGGCGAAAGCGAATATCGCGCTCTTCCGTTGCGGTAAACATGCGAACAGGTATATTGACGAGGCCGAAGCTGATCGAGCCCTTCCACACCGTATGCATGGCGGATACCTCCTTCACAGCTATTTTTGTATAGTATTTGTAACCGCATAGAAGAAATGCCGAGGGAATTGAAGGTGGAAAAGTAAAAAGCCAGCCGATTCGATGTGGCTGGCCTCTTGTATAGCTACTGCCCATGTTTGACGATGTCCGATTGATCTGCACGTGATTGCATGTCTCGCGCCAGCTCGACATCTTTGCCAGTACGGTCAGCAATGGATTGGGCTTTGGACGCCTTCAGCTTTTGTGCAGACGGTCGCTTTTCTGCCATGAACGACTCACTCCTTTCAGGCACTATACATGTAGGGGGTGTTGCAGGTACATGTAGTATGCGCTGCACACAAAAAAATACCCCATCGCCAAATGACGAGGGGCAGCCGTTCAACTCCTCCCGATGAAGGGAGCGATGGCACGAAATGCTCCTATCAGACACGTCGTGCGCCAAAGTGAACAGCCTTTCAATTATGGGAGAGGAGAAACCGGAGGAAGAGCTTATGGGGAAACGTAAGTCTTCTCCGCGGTTGTCAGCGACACCGTTGCGTCGCTATTCATCATCTTTTCCAATCGAAATGGGTTGTATACCTTTCTTGCACATAAATTTTTCCAGTTGCTAATTTTACGGGTGTATGCAGTTGTGATAGTATGATATCATTCTCAGTCTTAAAAATTGCGTTTAATAATACGCGTTGAATAACCTCTTACAACATACATAGGAAAGCAGACAGGTGAAAAAAGTATGCGAGTCATCGCTGGAGAGCACAGAGGAAGACGGTTGGCAGCAGTTCCGGGCAAAGGAACCAGACCGACAACCGATAAAGTCAAAGAATCGATTTTTAATATGATTGGTCCGTATTTCGATGGCGGGTGGGCATTGGACCTATACGCAGGAACAGGTGGTCTCGGGATCGAGGCATTGAGTAGGGGAGCGGACCGAGCTGTTTTCGTGGAGCGAGATCACAAAGCATTTGCCGTGGTAAAACAAAACGTCAGCACTTGCAGGCTAGACGATTATGCAGAACTATATCGGATGGATGCGGACCGTGCCATTCGCACACTAAGTACGCGCAATCAAAAATTTGATCTCGTCTTTTTGGATCCGCCGTACGCCCAGCAAAAAATTGTCGAAGAAATAGAGATGTTGCAGGAGCTGGGAATGTTGGCGGACGGAGCGTGGATCGTGGCTGAGCATGATATCGCAGACTCCTTTCCAGATACGATTGGTCATTGTGTGAAAGAGCGAGCGGCTAAGTATGGGGATACGGCCGTTACCGTGTATTATTGCGATTTGGAGCCACAAGCCTAACTTTCAAATCAAGGTGCAAAAGAGCACCAAGGGAGGATAACTCGCTATGGCAATCGCCGTATGTTCAGGAAGCTTCGACCCTGTTACTTATGGGCATCTCGACATTATTGCGCGGGGTGCCAACGTTTTTGATAAGGTCATTGTTGCCGTCTTGATCAATTCTAAGAAAAACTCATTGTTCAGCGTAGAAGAGCGTGTCGATTTGCTTCGTCAGG
Organism: Brevibacillus sp. Leaf182; assembly: GCF_001423865.2. Classification (NCBI taxonomy): domain Bacteria; kingdom Bacillati; phylum Bacillota; class Bacilli; order Caryophanales; family Paenibacillaceae; genus Brevibacillus; species Brevibacillus sp. Leaf182. The sequence continues at coordinate 273,803 of NZ_LMPN02000031.1, forward strand.
CAACCGCCGACATGAAAAATGTAGAAGTGGACTCATTTGACGGCTTGTTGATTGACTATATGAACAAAAAGGGCGCGCAGGTGATCATTCGTGGCCTTCGCGCTGTTTCAGATTTTGAATATGAGATGCAAGTCGCCTCGATTAATAAAAAGCTCGATGAAAATATCGAAACGTTTTTCATGATGACGAACAATCAATATTCATACTTGAGTTCAAGTATTGTAAAGGAAGTTGCGAAATACAAGGCGAGTGTCGCCGATTTGGTGCCCCCATTCGTCGAAGAGGCACTGAAGCGAAAAATGGCGGAGTAGATTATCGCGTCTTGCTGCGGCTTATGCGCGAAAGAGTCAGGCTGGTACACAACAGGATCGCACTGACGCCGATGGCGATTCCCCCTGATAAGAGCAAGGTCTCCCACCAAGTCGTCGCCGGAATCTCAGATTTCACCTGCGTAAATACGGGGACGGCTTTCTCCACGAACCAGGAGCTGACTGTGGCAAGAGGACCCCAAAAGACAAAGGTCAGAACCCCAGCTAGAAACGCGTGCAGCGCTCTGGCAATCAAGTAGGGGGCGACACGAATATCCGTTTCACTCAAGATACTCGCGACCTGTGCGTGAACACTCAAGCCGCCCCAGGACAATATCGCGCTGGCAATGGCCGCTTTCCAGACCAAGGAAACATTGTCAGGCACAATGCTCGCTGCTTGTGCGCCGAGGGTTACTTCGAACAATCCAGCCACGATTGCTTGGGAAAAAGTTGGTGGAAAACCAAAGGGACCGAGAATGATCGAGAGAAGCGTACTGATGATCTGTGTCAGATGAATCGTGGAGAATAGTTGAATTAATACCGAGAAAACAATGATGAAGCCTCCGATCATGAGCAATGTATTCAGGGCGGATTGCACCGCTTCTCCCATTAATCTTCCGAACGGACGTCCATCGCGGACGCGTGCCCGATGCATCGCTTGCAAAGCGCGTAAAGGAAGAGGAAGTGAATTTTTCTCCAATGGGGCTGAAGTAATGGCAAAAGGCGCATGAAAACGATAGAGTACGCCCATGAGTATAGCTGACAAATAATGAGTCACAGCTAGCGTGATGCCCATTTGCTCACTGTGAAAAAATCCGATTGCCACTGCTCCCATGACGAATAAGGGGTCTCCCGTCGTTGTAAAAGAGACGAGACGTTCACCCTCAGCCTTCGTCACATTGCCTTGCAGACGCAGGCGCGTTGTCAGCTTTGCGGCTACCGGATAGCCGGACGAAAAGCCCATAGCCAATACGAACCCGCCCGTGCCTGGAACGTTAAACAGTGGGCGCATTAATGGCTCCAGTAACACGCCGACGAAATGTACGACGCCCAGACCCATCAACACCTCAGACAGCACAATAAAGGGAAGGGTAGAGGGGAAAACTACCTCCCACCATATTTTCAGACCGCGTACGGCAGCTTCAAAAGAAATCTGCGAGTAAGCAATCAACGAAATAACAATAAAAACTGTCGAGATGGCGAGCAACAAAGTAAGTACGGGTGAATGGCGTGACATGGATTCCTCCTGAATCGAAGAAAAGTAGTAGTACATGTCTACGTGGCAGGCGGGAGAACTATGCGTAAGCTTGGTTGACGAATATCTCCCAAGTGTGAAAGGTACAGCGATTTACCACATAGGCTGGTTACGGGGGAGGGGTTTTTCCATGGAGATAAAGCGTAAACCAATCGTGGGTGTAGCCCTGGGTTCTGGGGGCGCTCGCGGTTTTGCGCATATTGGTGTATTGAATGCGCTAGAAGCACATGGCATCCAGATTGATATGCTGGCTGGCTCCAGTATGGGTAGTCTGATTGGAGCCGTCTATGCCAACGGAATTGAACCGCACATGATGGGAAAGCTTGCCCTTAATTTAAAACGCAAGCATTGGCTCGATTTGACTGTACCCAGCATGGGGTTTGTTACGGGGGAGAAGATTAAGCAATTAATTCGTCTGTTAACGCACGGAAAGCGCTTGGAAGAGCTGAACAAGCCGCTGGCTATTGTGGCAACGGATATTGAATCAGGGGAGCGAGTCGTTTTTCGTGAAGGCCCGATTGATCAAGCGGTGAGGGCGAGCATATCCATTCCAGGCATCTTCGTACCTGAAAAAGTAGGGGGGCGGCTTTTAGTCGACGGAGGAGTCATTGATCGTGTGCCTGTGACGGTGCTGCGTGAAATGGGTGCCGATATCGTAATTGCGGTAGATGTCGCCCAATTCGATACACGGATGGAGGTCAAAAGTATTTTTGATGTCATCGCCCAGACGATTGATGTGATGGAAAGGGAGATTCTGCGACATCGAATCATTGCAGCAGACATCGTAATCAGGCCGGATGTTGGACACTATAGCAGTATCGCGTACACGGGTGTCGAAGAAATTATTGAGCTAGGCGAACGTGCGGGTACTGAATATATCGAACGCATTCGGGAACTAATTGCAAATTGGGAGGCGCAAGAATGAGTGAGGAACAGCTTTATGCCAACAGACGCAGATCTACAGGAACCAGAGGCTTTAGCTGGATACTTGCCTTGGTTTTTGTCTTGTTGGGTATTTCTTTTTTTGTACCAACGAATTATTACGTGAGTCGTCCAGGTTCAGCGATTGAGTTGGGGCCGATGATTCAAGTGGAAGGCGGCAAAAAAGACGAGACCGGCGCCTTCATGCTCACGACGGTTCGAATGGGCGAAGCGAATTTGCCATGGTATTGGTATGCAAAAATGGCGCAGGATGTTGAGTTGATGCCCAAGGAACTCGTTGTCAGTAAGGGCGAGAACAGCGAAGATTTTATCCGCCGAGAACAAGCAGTCATGGACAATTCACAAAAAATCGCGGAGGCAGTCGCATTCCGTCTTGCCGGTTTCGAAGTGAAAATTGAGAAGCAGGGCGTATGGGTGATGGGCACCTTGGAAGGGTTCCCTGCCCATAAAAAATTGCAAATAGGTGATATCATTACGTTTGTAGACGGAGTTCGCACGTCTGAGGCAAAAGATTTGCTGACAGCCCTCTCTGCAAAAAAAGCAGGCGATCAGGTCGAAATTACGTACACAAGAGATGGACAAGAGGCCAAAACGATGTTAACCTTGGAACCACTACCTGAATCCAAGTCAGTTGGAATTGGTGTACGCCCTGACAACAAACAGGAAATCATTATTCCGAAAGAAGTAACCATTGCCTCGCAAGGGATTGGTGGACCTTCTGCTGGATTGATGATGACGCTGGAGATTTATGACCAGTTAAATACGGAGACGGATTTGACTAAAGGCTATAAAATTGCAGGAACAGGCACGATTTCGTTAGACGGAAAAGTAGGCAGGATCGGTGGCATTAATCAAAAGGTAATCGCAGCGGACAAAGCGGGCGCAGAGATCTTCTTTGCTCCGCAGGATACGCCAGATACGAACTCCAATTATGAGGAGGCGTTAGCGACTGCCAAGCGGATTGGAACTTCAATGAAAGTGGTTCCGGTCAAGACGGTGGAAGAAGCGATTACGTACTTGAATGGACAAAAACCGAAATCTACCTGAGCGAACTAGCTGTCAAGCAAAAATGGTTGACAAAGCTTTGGGCAGGGTCTATAATCATCTTTGTTGTGCATGAGGTGAAATGCTATGAACATTAAGTTAGCAGAGTTAGAGCACCGAAAAGGAGAGCCATTGCCATTCCAGGTAAGCTTGGATGCAGATGAGCTGAAGAAGCGCCACCATGAGATTCGCGGAATGACTCCTGTGACTGCGAGTGGTGAAGCTGTACAGCTAGGCAATCTCTATTACGTAAAAGGAAGCATGAAGGCAGATGTGAATTTTGTCTGCGCGAGATGCTTGAATCCTTTTGTCGATCAGGCAACAGTAGATTTCTCTGAGACATTTGCGCTTGCGGATGATCCAATTCTGCAAGATGACGAGGACAGCGATATTCTTCCTCTGGAAGGCGATGAAATCGAGCTGGACTCGCTGTTGCAAGAGGATTTCTTACTGGCAATGCCGACCTTCCCGCTTTGCGAGGAGGATTGCAAAGGTCTGTGCCCGACTTGCGGTGTGAACCGTAATGAAGTGGCATGCAGCTGCAAGAATGAGCGTGTTGACCCGCGATTGGCTGGGTTGGCTGACTTTTTCAAAGACAGCAAATAAGTATTCCTACTGTATTCAAGATGATTCGCCGACCATTCGTGGCAGCGTCTCATTTTTGAAGGATGGCATAAGCATTTTGCCTATACTGTCCACCCAATAGAGCTTCTTAGCATTTGTCAGTTGAAGGAGGTGTAAGGAAGATGGCAGTACCTCAACGGAGAACTTCCAAAACCCGTAAAAGAATGCGTCGTACGCACTTCAAATTAGAGATTCCAGGCATGATCAAATGCGATAATTGCAGCGAATACAAGCTTGCGCATCGTGTTTGCCCAAGCTGCGGTCACTACAAAGGCGTGAAAGTAGCGAAGTAATATTCGCTGCTAAGAAAGCAAGGTGAGAAATCGCCTTGCTTTTTTTGTTCTTTTCTATTGCTTATGATTACTTACAAACACTTATTGTTGCTTGCGTAAATTACTTAAATGACTTATAATGAAGTCATGATAAGGATGGGGTTGAGGCTTCGTGTTCCAAGAGGAGAGGCTCGCTGCGATTCTTGCGTATTTGCAGGAGTACCAGCGAATCAGCGTGCAAGAGGTAGTTGAGCAGTTTGGCGTTTCCCGTGACACAGCGAGGCGTGATATCGTCAAGCTGGAGGAGCAGGGTCAAATCCTGCGAACCAGGGGAGGAGCAGTATTACCCAGCCTCAACAAAAAGAACTACTCCCATCAGGAACGTATGCAGCTTGATTTGACAGGAAAGCGCAGTATTGCAGCAGCGGCGGCTCGTCTGATCAAAGATGGCGATTACTTGTTGCTCGATGCGTCCACAACTGTTCAGCTCACCGTGGAATCCTTGCAGACCCGCGACCATGTCATTATCACGAATTCATTAGCGACTGCCGCCAGTATGTCCCGAAAAGAAGGCGTTCTTGTCAAGCTTTTGGGCGGAGACGTACATGCAGAGGATCAATGTGTACTCGGTACACGCGTGATTCAAAACCTCGCTGATTTTCATGTGGATAAGGTACTGGTTGGTGCATGCGGTCTTACGAAGGAAGGGCTTATGTCTACGCAGGAAGATCACGGCTTTCTGATCAAAGAAATGATCAAACGAGCCGATCAAGTAATCATACTCACAGACCATACCAAGTTTGGAAAAAGTATGCTGTATCGCGTTGCCGGTTTTGACCAGATCGATATTATTGTGACCGATAAGCTGCCTGAAAAGGAAATAGCTGAGGTCCTGCACGCCAACGATGTAGAGGTGATTGTAGCTTCCACATGAAGCTATTGATCCATAAAAAAGAGGATAAGTTCCATTTGGCTGGCGTGAATGGGTGACCAGCGTGACAGCAAATGGATTTATCAGGAAGAGTCCTTCAAATGGGAAGGGCTCTTTCTTTTTTCTTGCATTTGTGTACGGCCCCTGCTATTCTAGTAATCCTGACTTTTCCAAGAGGAGGGTTCTATGGTCTATTGGCGGATTATTCGCATGAGCTATCGTCGAAATCTTCAGTATCGTTTATCGCATGTCATCAACAATGTCGCAAGCTCGATTTTTGGGCTTGTTTTTATTGCCATTTGGACGGGTGTCCTTTCTGGAAAGCAAGTATACGGCCCCTATGATGTCAAAACGATGGGGTATTACATCGCGATTTGCCAAAGTGTTCTCTGGATGACGACATTTATCTCGCCGGGTCTGAATGTGCAAATAGCGGTAAGAAGCGGGGCTGTCAGTCTGGATATGATCAAGCCTGTTCATTATCTTTGGTACATGCTCAGTCAGGAGTTTGGGCGACTTTTGTACAACGCTTGTTACAGAAGTGTTCCGATCGGCTTGCTGCTAGGATTAGCGGTAGGCTTCTTTTTTCCCTCCGATCCGTTCACTTATTTCTCGTTTATCCTCTCGCTTCTGCTAGGAATTTACGTAGGCATGCTGCTCTTTTATCTCGCGGGCATTTCCTCCTTCTGGACGACAGAAATTCGCTGGGTTCACCTCATCCTTTTGTCATTGATCTTCGGGTTAGGTGGACAAATGATTCCGATAGACTTGATGCCCGGGATGATTGGAAAGGTAGCCCCTTATTTACCCTTTTCCGCGATGATTTATTATCCGGTCATGACCATGCTAGAGCTTGCTCCTCCTTATGCCATGCTTGTCCAAGCTGGCTGGGCGCTCGTTTTAACGGCAGTTGCTTTATTGGTGACGAACATGGCAAGAAGAAAGCTAGAAATTCAAGGAGGATAACCACATGTTTGCCCTCTACCGCAAACTGATTGCGGCCAGCATTCGTTCGCAAATGCAATACAAGATAAATTTTGTCACGAGCGCTGCCACGACCGGAATGATTATGGTGCTTGATTTTATTATTCTTTCTGCGATTTTGTACCGATTTCACGATGTGGTCGGGTGGAATATTTACGAGGTTGGGATGCTTTACGGAATTTCCTCGGCATCTGTTTCCTTGTATCGACTATTTGCCCCGGAAATCAACGACTTTGAGAAGTACATTGTACAAGGGGAGCTCGATCAATTGCTCATCCGTCCTGTTTCACCTTTGCTTCTGCTATTGACACGCAATCTTGATTTGTCGAGAGTGGGAGGGTTGGTGCAAGGGGTGTCTGTTTTAGTCATCTCATTGTTGGGTCTTGCGGTGGAAGGGAAAGCGATCATGGGACTGGTGCTATTTTCACCAGTTGCCATTTTGTCTGGCGGAGTGATTTATTTCTCCATTGGCCTTGCTACGGCTGGGGTCGCCTTTTGGACGCATCAGATGAAAGACATGCTGACCTTTACCATCTATGCGCCAGCCAATGCTTCCAATTATCCGATCGGGCTATATCCAAACTGGCTCAAATGGCTGTTTTTCTCAGCGATACCGATCGCGTACATGAATTATTTGCCAATGTTGACGTTGTTGGGTAAAGGGGGCGAATGGTTTTATCCGTTACTCACCCCGGTCGCCGCAGCGGTTGCTTTTTATTTCGCTCGTATGCTGTGGAATGTCGGGATTCGACATTATCATAGTACCGGGAGCTAAGGAGGGGTAACATGATTGAAGCAAAGCACATCGAAAAATCATTTTTCCTGAATCAAGCGAAAGAGGGGCGCTTTGCTTCTCTACGAACACTCTTTTCTCGTGAACGAAGGGAAGTCAAAGCGGTCCACAATATCTCCTTTTCCATTGACAGAGGCGAGTTCGTGGGATATATCGGGCCGAATGGCGCAGGAAAATCGACGACAATCAAAATGCTCGCAGGAATTCTTCATCCCAGTCAGGGGGAAATACGAATCGGCGGCTATAGTCCACAGCGGGAAAGAATGCAAGTAGCTTCACAAATCGGTGTGGTGTTCGGGCAGCGAACACAGCTATGGTGGGATCTGCCAGTCAAAGACTCCTTCGAAATTTTGCAAGCGATGTACAAGATTGAAGAAAAGGCATATCGGCGATCGATGGAGGCGTATCAGGAACTGCTGGATCTACATGAATTCCTGGATACGCCAGTACGTAAGCTGTCATTGGGTCAAAGAATGAGAGCAGATTTAGCAGCGGCCCTGCTGCATGATCCGCCGGTCCTATTTTTAGATGAGCCTACGATTGGGTTGGATGTCGTCGCGAAGACGCGCATCAGAGCGTTTTTGAAAGAAGTGAATCAATCCCAGAAGAAGACCATTCTATTGACGACTCATGATATGGACGATATCGAGCAACTCTGCAACCGAATCATCGTGATCAACCATGGCAAAAAGATGATGGATACGAGCTTGACCGATTTGCGACGCCAGATAGGGCTGCCAAGCCTCATTCGAATCGAATTTCGACAACCGCCCGAAAAGCTTTACGACCTAGAGGGGATCGAGCGGATGGAGCTATCAGAGAATGTACTTTCGATTTACTTCGACAAGGGAAAAATTTCTTCTCCGCGCATTCTTGCCGAAGTGGCGGGGTGGGGTGAGCCTCTGGACATTCAGATGAAAGAACCCGGGATTGAGGAGATCATTCGGCTCATTTATCGTTAGGGACGGTTACCTAAATTCGTGAACGATACTTGTAATTCCAGATCTTCTCCCTTATACTGTGTTTTGGTACCAGGTATTAAAAACAGCTCGCAATCATACATAGTACAATTGAATCCTGCTTAAGGGGGTGTTCGGCATCGCCCGCTTGCCAAAAAAAGATCGCCAGTCCCGCTTAGTGCAGTATCTGGCGGATAATCCATTTGCGACGGACGAAGATCTGGCTGAGTTATTTCATGTCAGTATTCAAACCATACGTTTAGACCGACTGGAATTAGGGATACCGGAGTTGCGTGAACGCATTAAGACAGTTGCAGAGAAAAGTCTTGATCCTGTAAAATCATTGGGCATTGATGAAGTCATCGGTGAAATGGTTGATCTACAGCTCGATTCACAGGCTATTTCCGTATTGGAAATAAAAGAAGAACACGTTTTTTCGAAAACACAAATTGCCAGAGGGCATTATATATTTGCTCAGGCCAACTCATTGGCAGTAGCAGTAATTAACGCAGACGTAGCGTTGACAGCTACGGCGAGAATCCGCTTTGTCCGTCCTGTACGAGCAGGGGAGAAGCTGGTTGCTAAAGCAGTGGTGAGAAGCCGTAACGGCGACGAATGCAAGGTACGTGTAGAGACGAAGGTCCAAGGTGAATTGGTCTTTACCGCAACCTTCCGTGTAGTTGAGATGTCGAGCTACCATAACAGCATGGATGAGGAGTAAGGAGGAGTCACGGTTGCGAATTGCAGTGGATGCGATGGGCGGCGATCACGCACCGAAGAGTACCGTTTTAGGGGCGCTTGCTGCCATCAAGGAAAACCCGGCCATTACAGTTGTATTGGTGGGAGATGAACAGGCTATTCGGAACCACTTGCCGCAGGATATTCCGGCAAACATTGAAATCGTTCCTGCAGCGGAAGTGATTTTGCCAGATGATGAACCGGTTCGAGCTGTTCGGCGTAAGAAAAATTCTTCGCTGGTTGTAGCAGTTGAGATGGCGCGCGAGAAAAAAGTTGACGCGATGATCTCGGCTGGGAATACGGGTGCATTAATGACAGCAGGCTTGTTGTACGCAGGTCGCATGGATGGAATCGAGCGTCCTGCGCTATGTGCCTATATCCCGAATACAAAAGGCCGAGTAACGCTGACGCTGGACGTCGGAGCCAATATGGATGCCAAGCCGCATCAGCTTGTACAATACGCGGTGATGGGGAGCTTATATGCTGAAAAAGTGTTGGGCTTCGAGCGGCCGACAGTAGGCTTGCTGAATGTCGGGACTGAAGAAGGAAAAGGGAACGAATTGACGAAAGCGGTTTTTCCTCTCCTTCAAGAAGCCGACTTGAACTTTGTAGGAAACGTGGAAGCACGCGATGTTATGCAAGGAGCCTGTGATGTGCTCGTATGCGACGGCTTTGTAGGGAACGTTTTGTTAAAGGCCGTAGAGGGTGCTGCTTCCACTATCTTTTCGCAGTTGAAGCAGGAATTTACTTCCAGCCTGATTAATAAGCTAGGTGCGGCCATTCTGAAACCTGGATTGGTTCGCTTTAAAAAGAAAATGGATTATGCGGAATACGGCGGTGCTCCCTTGCTGGGATTGAAATCCCCAGTGATCAAGGCCCACGGTTCCTCAAATGAGCGTGCGATGAAAAACGCGATCGTCAGTGCTACGCGGTTTATTCAGCAAGACGTGAACGAGGTTATCCAGCAATCATTACAGAAAAATACTTTGGGAGAAAGCGAGTGAAGCAGATGAGTGCAAAGCGTTCAGTAGGGATTTTGTCTACAGGCTCTTATACCCCGGAGCGGGTGTTGACGAACTTTGATCTGGAGAAAATGGTGGAAACCTCTGATGAGTGGATTGTTTCCCGTACCGGGATCAGAGAACGCCGCATTAGCTCACCGGAGCAAGCTTCCTCCGACTTGGCTTACGAGGCTGCCAAAGAAGCGCTCGAAAAAGCAAACATCAGCGCGGAACAGCTGGATATGATCATTGTCGCTACCGTAACGCCTGACATGTCTTTCCCGTCTACTGCTTGCTTGCTGCAAGAAAAGCTGGGTGCTACACGCGCCGCTGCGATGGATCTTTCCGCGGCTTGCACAGGCTTTTTGTACGGAATTACAACAGCGACTCAGTTCATCCAAAACGGTTTGTATAAAAAAGTATTGGTCGTAGGCGTTGAGACCTTGTCCAAAATTACGAATTACAAAGATCGAAATACATGTGTGTTGTTCGGAGATGGTGCGGGTGCGGCTGTTATCGGGGAAGTTACCGAGGGCTACGGCTTCCAGTCCTTTGAGCTCGGCGCAGATGGGTCAGGCGGGTCCCTCTTGTGCTTGCCGGCAGGTGGTTCCAGAACGCCTGCATCTGTTGAGTCTGTGGAACAAGGACTGCATTATCTCTACATGACAGGCGGAGAAGTTTTCAAATTCGCTGTTCGCGTCATGAATTCAGCAACAGAGGCTGTCTTGTCCAAAGCAGGCGTATCGAAGGATGAGATCGACCTGTTGGTACCGCATCAGGCAAACAAACGCATCATCGACTCTGCTGTACAGCGTTTCGGTCTGTCTGAGGATAAAGTTGCGATCAATCTGGATCGCTATGGAAACATGTCTTCTGCTTCCATTCCAGTAGCGTTGGATGAAGCAGTAAAGGCTGGTCGCGTAAAAGAAGGCGATAACCTGATTCTGGTTGGGTTTGGTGGCGGCTTGACTTGGGGAGCGACGCACTTGAAGTGGTGCACGACTCCGGCAGAAGGGAGCAAGTAAGAATGGGAAAAATAGCCTTTGTTTTTCCGGGGCAAGGTTCACAATTTGTAGGAATGGGACAAGCTCTCTGTGAACAATCGGAAGCGGCCCGTCACATATTTGAGCAGGCTGATGAAGCGCTCGGCTTTTCCTTGTCGGGCCTTTGTTTTGAAGGACCAGAAGAGGAATTGAAGCTGACCGCAAACACACAGCCAGCTATTTTGACAGCAAGCATCGCTGTTATGGCAGCTTTGAACGAAAAGTTGCCTAATTATAAGCCTGCGTTCGTAGCGGGCCACAGTTTGGGTGAGTATTCTGCTTTGGTTGCAGCTGGGGCCTTGTCCTTTGCAGATGCAGTCAAAACAGTGCGAGCTCGTGGTCAGTTCATGGAAGAGGCTGTTCCTGCTGGACAAGGTGCAATGGCCGCAGTCTTGAACCTGGATCGCGCGGCACTACATGCGGTTTGTGAAGAAGTAACAGCATCTGGACATCCTGTTCAATTAGCGAACATTAACTGCCCAGGGCAAATTGTCATCTCTGGTTCTGCTGAAGGTGTGAAGCTGGCCGGTGAAAAAGCGAAGGAAGCGGGCGCAAAGCGTGTCCTTCCATTGAATGTAAGCGGTCCGTTCCACTCGAGCTTGATGCAGCCAGCAGCAGATAAACTGCAAGCAGTTTTAGCTGGCGTTACCGTACAAGAAGCGGCCGTGCCTGTTGTGGCAAATGTAACGGCTAGACCGGTGTCTGAGGCTACAATCATTGTAGATCAATTGGTTCAACAAGTTTCCGCTCCAGTTTTGTGGGAGGATTCTGTGCAATGGATGGTCGAAGCAGGCGTGACCACTTTTGTAGAAATCGGTCCAGGAAAAGTTTTGGCTGGATTGATCAAGAAAATCGCACCAGCGGATACCACAATTATCTCTGTGCAGGATATGGATTCGCTTACTGAGCTTTTGAACGGAGGGATACTATGTTAACAGGAAAGACAGCACTGGTCACAGGGGCTTCCCGTGGTATTGGGCGTGCGATTGCATTGAAGCTGGCAGAAGCTGGCGCGAATGTAGTTGTCAATTACGCAGGTAGTGAAGCGGCAGCGAGCGAGACTGTTGCGCTTATTAAGGAAATGGGCCGCGATGCCATCATGATTCGCGCGAACGTTTCTTCTACGGAAGATGTCAACGACATGTTCAAAGCAGCTCTGGATCATTTTGGTGCGATTGATATTCTCGTGAACAATGCGGGAATTACTCGCGACAACCTGATCATGCGCATGAAAGAAGATGAGTGGGACGATGTCATTGCCACGAATCTGAAGGGTGTATTCAACTGCGTCAAGGCAGCGACACGCCCAATGATGAAGCAGCGTTCAGGCAAAATCATCAACATCACTTCTGTGGTAGGTGTTTTGGGGAACGCTGGACAAGCAAACTACGTGGCGGCAAAAGCTGGAGTTATTGGCTTGACGAAGACGGCTGCTCGCGAGCTGGCTAGCCGTAATATCACGGTGAATGCTGTTGCGCCAGGATTTATCGATACAGAAATGACTGCTGTATTGCCGGAGGATGTCAAAGCTGGGCTCACAAGCCAAATTCCGCTTGCCCGCTTGGGACAAACAGATGATATCGCATCTGTCGTGCTATTCCTGGCATCCGACGCAGCCAACTACATGACAGGGCAGACGCTGCACGTAGACGGCGGAATGTACATGTAGGAAGAAAACTATCGAGCATTTTCTGAAAACTGGTTTTTTGAAAGCTCATCCACTATAATACGGGAGAGGGGGTGAAGCAAGATGGCAGATACTTTGGAGCGTGTGAAGAAAATCATCGTCGATCGTCTGGGTGTAGATGAGTCCAAAATTACTTTGGAAGCTTCTTTCAAAGAAGACCTGGGCGCTGACTCCCTGGATGTGGTTGAACTCGTAATGGAACTCGAAGATGAGTTTGATTTAGAGATTTCCGACGAAGATGCTGAAAAGATCACTTCTGTTGGTGAGGTTGTTAAATACATAGAATCTCACAAGTAGGTTGATCTGTTGGAAGTCCCGTACCATACGGGACTTCTCCTTCAATAGTCACCTGTACATAATCCAAACAAATACACGTTTTGCATGCAGTGAATATAAGAAGCTGACTGCTGACTTTCATATAGAGGTGATTGTAATGAAACGCAGAGTGGTGATTACTGGCGTTGGTGTCGTTTCTCCAGTAGGGAATGACGCACAGACTTTCTGGAACAGCTTGCTGGAAGGGAAATCAGGCATTGACCGTGTGGCTGCCTTTGACGCTTCTGATTATCCAACACAAATTGCAGGCGAAGTGAAAAACTTCGATCCTGAGCAGTATATGGACAAGAAAGATATCCGACGTACAGACCGATTCGTTCAGTTTGGATTAGCTGCTGCCAAAATGGCTGTAGAAGATGCAAAACTGGAGATCACGCCAGAAAATGCGGAACGAGTGGGTGTATACATCGGGTCCGGAATCGGTGGTCTGACTACATGGGAAGAACAGCATTCCGTATTGTTGGAAAAAGGACCGCGTCGCGTGAGTCCATTCTTCATTCCGATGCTGATTGCGAACATGGCGTCTGGTGCAGTATCCATTCAATACGGAGCAAAAGGACCAACTTCCAGTGCGATTACCGCTTGTGCGACAGGTACAAATGCAATCGGTGATGCACTGCGTCTGATCCAGTTCGATCACGCAGATGTCATGATCGCAGGTGGAGCAGAAGCAACCGTGCGTCCAATGGCATTTGCAGGCTTTTGCTCAGCGAAAGCGATGTCCACCAGAAACGATGACCCGCAAAAAGCGAGCCGTCCGTTTGACAAAGATCGAGATGGCTTCGTAATGGGCGAAGGTGCTGGTGTGCTGATCTTGGAAGAGCTCGAGCATGCGAAAAAACGTGGAGCAACGATTATCGCGGAAGTCATTGGCTACGGGATGAGCGCAGATGCACACCATATTACTTCTCCATCTCCTGGAGGCGAAGGGGCAGCGCGCTGCATGGCAAGCGCACTGAAAGACGCTGGCGTTGATCCAACGGAAGTCCAATATATTAATGCACATGGTACTTCTACTGGACAAGGAGATATCGCAGAAACACAAGCGATCAAGAGTGTGTTTGGCGAGCACGCATACAAATTGGCTGTCAGCTCGACCAAATCGATGACAGGCCATTTGCTGGGTGCTACTGGTGGGGTTGAGGCAATCGCGACGGCATATGCACTGCGTGATCAAGTATTGCCTCCGACAATTAACTTGGAAAACCCGGATCCAGAATGTGATCTGGACTATGTTCCGAACCATGCGCGCAAGGCGACCGTCAATGTGGCTGTTTCCAATACATTTGGATTCGGCGGTCACAACGCAACGGTAATCCTGAAGCGATACGAAGCATAAATGAGCCCTACTGATAGAAAAAGTAGGCAGTCTCCTGGAATGGTGGTGAGGGTGATGAATTTTGCACAGCTGCAAGAAACGATAGGCTTTCGCTTTCGCGATGAAAGCGTTTTGCGGCAGGCATTCACCCATTCTTCCTACGTGAACGAGCAACGCGGCAAACGTATATCAGACAATGAGCGGCTAGAGTTTTTGGGGGATGCTGTGTTGGAGTTGACCGTCTCCCAGTTTTTGTATAAAACTTTTCCGAAGATGAGCGAAGGGGAAATGACGAAGCTGCGTGCAGCCATTGTCTGTGAACCTTCTCTCGTCAAGTTTGCTGAACTGTTGAATTTTGGCGATCTCGTATTGCTGGGAAAAGGGGAAGAGCTGACAGGTGGACGTCAGCGACCAGCCTTGCTAGCGGACGTTTTTGAGGCGTTTGTAGGTGCGCTTTACTTGGATCAGGGGTTGGACGCAGTTTTTTCCTTTATGGAAAAATACGTGTACCCGCGCATCGACAAGGGAGAGTTTGCCCAGGTAACAGACTTCAAGAGCCAGTTGCAGGAATTTGTTCAACAAGACAATCTGGGAGACATCCATTACCGAATTGTAGAAGAAAAAGGACCAGCTCATAATCGAGAATTCGTATCTGAGGTGCTCTTGAACAATCGTTCGCTTGGCATCGGCTCTGGCCGCTCCAAAAAGGAAGCGGAACAGCAAGCAGCTGCACGAGCGTTGGTCAAGCTGGGGGATAAATAATCACTCGTCAGCGAGAAGGGCTGCATCATCTGCTACAAGATGGTGCAGCTTTTTTCTTTCGGGTGGGAAACATAGGGAAAATACTGCGAGATGACCGCTATCTATGATACACTTACCTACAGATGACCATGTAGGCTCGTAGTAGGTAGCTCCTGTTCGATGCAGGGGCTTCTTTTCGGGTGCCATCCGATCCTTGCATGTTTGTAAGTCTGTCAGTTTGGCAGGCAGTCTGGATGGTTTCTTAAGGAGGACCGTACGTATGTATTTGAAACGCCTGGAGCTGGCTGGATTCAAATCCTTTGCCGATCGCACGGAATTGGAATTTGTACCAGGGGTAACAGCGGTAGTGGGACCGAATGGAAGTGGGAAAAGTAACGTTTCTGATTCGATCCGCTGGGTGCTGGGGGAACAGAGCGCGAAGTCGTTGCGTGGAGCGAAAATGGAAGACATTATTTTCGCGGGTAGTGACAAGCGCAAGCCAGTGAATTTCGCAGAAGTGACACTCACCTTGGACAATACAGATCGTTCGCTCGATGTGGAATATTCGGAGGTATCCGTTACTCGCAGGGTGTATCGTTCTGGTGACAGTGAGTACTACATAAACAACAGATCCTGCCGTCTAAAAGACATCATGGAGCTGTTCATGGATACCGGGCTGGGTAAAGAAGCGTATTCCATTATCGGTCAAGGTAAAATTGAGGAAATTCTCAGTACCAAGTCCGAAGATCGCCGTGGAATATTTGAAGAAGCCGCCGGAATCGTCAAATATAAAACACGCAAGCGCGAGGCGGAGAAAAAGCTCGATGACACCGAGCAAAATCTGGTGCGTATTCACGATATCGTCAGTGAAATTACGGAGCAGATCGGACCTTTGCAGGAGCAGGCAGAAACAGCCAAGACGTATAAGGAGCTTCATCGTCGGCTGGTTGAGCACGAAGTAGCTCTTTACGTGCAGCAAATTGAAGCAGCTCATACGAAGTGGGAAGCAGCCACAGGACACGTAGAGGAACTCAAGCATCTGTTAATCGGACAGACGACCGAAGCATCCAAGCAAGAGGCTGATTTGGAGCAGGCGCGTTTTCATGTCACCCAAATCGACCAATCTATCGAAGAACTGCAACAAGTGCTTTTGACAGTCAGTGAAGAGACTGAGAAAGTCGAAGGACAACGTGAAGTATTGCGGGAGCGTATGCGCAATCTCAATGCCAATCGTCAGCAGACGATGGAGCAGATGCATCGGATTACCGAGAAGCAGCACGGTCTTGAGGCCGAACTGGCTGAAGAACAAGAGAGGGCCAAGGAAGCGGATCGCCGCATGACAGAAGCCCACGCTTCGTTGCAAGAAGCAGAAGGTCAATTTTTTTCCATGGTGCAATCACTGACAGATGATGTCGAGCGTTTGAAGAGTGATTACTTCGAAAAGCTCAACGAAATGGCGAATCTGCGCAACGAAAATCGCCATCAAGAGCAGCTTCTCAAGACAAGCGAGGCCAGAGTCGAACGTCAATTGTCTGGAAAAAAACAGCTCGATGAAGAAGAAGAGCAGCGTCTAGCTCAGTTGAGTCAACTCCAAGATCAATTAGAGAAGATCGTTTCTACTATTCAAGAAACTGGCGTCAGATACAAGGAATTGGTCGAGGGCATGCGCGAAGGACAAGCCCGTCTTGAAACAGCCCGTCGAGAGCTGCGCCACTGGGAACAAAAGCGGGAAGCAGCGAAGTCGCGTTTTGACCTGTTAAAAGAAATGCAGTCGGAGTTCGCAGGGTTTCAGCAAGGTGTAAAAGAAATTTTGAAAGCACGCGAGCGGGGCTTCAAAGGAATTCATGGAGCGGTCGCTGAGCTCGTTGTCGTGCCACAGCAATACGAGACAGCGATGGAAGTCGCATTGGGTGGCGCACTGCAAAACGTCGTCGTGGACAACGAAGCATCCGGTCGCGCAGCCATTGCTCACTTGAAGCAGCACAATGCGGGTAGGGCGACATTTCTACCGCTCGATGTTATCCGTCCTCGCACCTTGCAGGCAAGCGATAAGCGCCAGTTGGAGGCGGAGAGTGGAGTCGTCGGAATTGCGAGTGAGCTCGTGACCTTTGAGGAAACGTACCGACCCATCCTCGAAAGTTTATTGGGCAATGTCATTATTACGGAAAAGCTGGAGCAGGCAAACCGTGTGGCCCGTACGCTTGGCTACCGCTATCGTGTCGTGACACTGGAAGGCGATATCGTGAATGCGGGTGGCTCCATGACAGGGGGGGCCTTGAAAAAGAACACCACGAACCTGCTTGGACGCAACCGTCAATCAGAAGAGCTGGAAGCGCAGCTGGTAGAAATCGACCAGGCAATTTCTGGGCATACTACCCTTATGGAGCAATTAACGAAGGACCTGGGGCAAATGCAGCAGGAGCAAGAAGCTCTGCGTACTGAAGGCGAAAGTCTGCGATTGAAAGAACAGGAAGTAAAAGGGCTCTTGCAGCAAAAAGAATCGGAAGGCAGATCCTTGGGCGAGCGAGCAAAGCTTGTTGAACAAGATATTGAAGGCTATCGCCGCGAGATGGAAGAAGCCAAGCGCAAGCAAGAGCAGTTGCAAGCCTCTTTGGCTGCCATGGAGCAAGAGGAAAAAGAGCTCGGGGCGCAGATCGCAGAAGCAGAAGCTAAACGCCAAGAGCAGCTCGAATCCAAAGAAGAAATGAATCAAAAAATAACAAGTCTCAAGGTACTGAATGCGCAGGTCAAGCAAGAGTATCAATCACGCTTGGAGCAAACAGAGCGTTTGCTGGAGCAAAAAAGCCAATTGCAGCGCGAATGGGAAGAACAAAACGCGAACTTGGCATCTCTTGATGAGCTGGAGCGTACGAACGAATCGTCCGGGCTTGAGCTGGATCAGCGCATTAGCGAATTGCGTCAGGATAAAGACCGTGTGGCTGGATTGATTCAAGAACGGCGAAGTGAGCGGGCGACGCTCTTTTACAAACAGGAGCAAGTGGAACAACAGGTGAAGGAAATCCGCCGCGAGGTCAAATCGCTCGAGGAAAAGCTTCATCAGGAAGAAGTGAAAGTCAACCGTAATGAGGTAGAGCTCGATCATCTGTTGAACAAACTCTCCGAAGAATACGAAATGAGCTACGACCTGGCGAAGCAAAAATATCCGGCACGTGGCGAGATTCAGGAAGAGACACAAGTGGTCAATCGTCTCAAAAAGCAGATTGGGGCACTTGGCACTGTGAATCTTGGCGCGATTGAGGAATATGAGCGCTTGTCCGAGCGTCAGCAGTTCTTAAGCTCGCAGGAAGCTGATTTGAATGAAGCAAAGGACATGCTCTATCAAGTGATCCAAGAAATGGACGCAGAGATGTCGCGCCGCTTCAAAGAAACATTTGATGCGATCTCGGAGCAGTTCCGCGACGTGTTTGTCCAACTGTTTGGCGGTGGACGCGCAGATCTTGTGCTCTCCAACCCAGATAACCTGCTTGAGACGGGCATCGATATCGTGGCCCAGCCACCTGGCAAGAAGCTGCAAAATCTTGCGCTCTTATCCGGGGGCGAACGTGCTTTGACAGCCATGGCCTTGCTATTTGCCATCCTGCGTGTGAAGCCAGTGCCATTCTGTGTATTGGACGAGGTAGAAGCGGCTTTGGATGAGGCAAACGTTAACCGTTTCGCCGAGTACATGCACCATTTCAGCAACCAGACGCAGTTTATTTGCGTCACGCACAGAAAAGGCACCATGGAGAGCGCAGACGTGCTATATGGTATCACGATGCAAGAGGGCGGCGTGTCCAAACTCGTCTCCGTGAAGCTTGAGGACAGTGACAAGTTTATCGAATCAGCCTCTTAAACGGATTTGCCATTCAATTGATACTACCCGCAAAGGAAGATGAACATGAGTTTTTTCAAGCGCCTTCGTGATGCTATTGTCCAAAAGTCCGAAGAGGTCACCCAGAAGTTTACGGATGGTTTGGCTAAAACGAGAGACCTGCTAGTAGAAAAAGTAGAGGATCTGGTACGTCGCTACAAAAAGATCGACGATGACTTTTTCGATGAACTAGAGGAAATTTTGATTACGTCCGATGTGGGCGTCAATACCGTAATGGAGCTCATTGACGACCTGCGGACAGAGGTGCGCAAGCAAAAAATCGAGAATGCGATCGACCTGCAGCCGATTCTCTCAGAAAAACTGGTTGCCCTTTTGAAAAATGATGCTGCTGCGGATACGACTCTGAACGTAGAGGATGGTCGTCTGAACGTGATTTTGTTCGTAGGGGTAAACGGAGTAGGGAAAACGACCACAATCGGTAAAATGGCGCATATGTTCAAGCAGCAAAATAAAAAAGTGCTGCTGGCAGCAGGCGACACGTTCCGTGCAGCAGCGATTGAACAGTTGGAAGTCTGGGGAGAGCGTGTAGGAGTAGACGTAATCAAGCAGCAGCAAGGCTCTGATCCGGCTGCAGTGATCTACGATGCGATTCAGGCAGCGAAATCCCGACAGGTCGATGTGCTCTTGTGCGATACCGCAGGCCGTTTGCAAAACAAAGTCAATCTCATGGAAGAGCTGGCGAAGGTTCACCGCGTATTGCAACGCGAATTGCCAGGAGCTCCGCACGAGGTCTTGCTCGTTTTGGATGCTACGACTGGGCAAAATGCGCTTTCGCAGGCGAAAACGTTTGGACAGTCTGCTGGTGTAACAGGTTTAGTCCTGACCAAGCTGGATGGGACAGCAAAGGGCGGTATCGTCATCGCGATCCGCAACGAGCTGAACATTCCGGTGAAATACGTCGGTTTGGGTGAAAAAATGGATGACCTGCAACAGTTCGATCCCGAGCAATTTGTTCATGCATTATTTGCTGGATTGATCCAAAAAGATGAAACGGAAGAGCAGGAAAACGCGTAAAAACATAGTGTTTCTGCTATAAAAAAATGATGTCAATAAAAAACCTTGACACTAGGTGTGGAATTAGGTACTATAATCTACGTGCTGTAAAGAAAAAGTCTTTACAGTTTGAAACGAGTACCTCATAGCAAAGGATTGGTTTCATGTTAGAAAAGACCAATCAAGTCAATCTCTTGTTTGACTTTTACGCGCCGCTACTCAAGGGCAAGCAGCGAGAATATCTTGAGCTGTATTATCTGGACGATTTATCGCTCGGAGAAATTGCCGAGATGCATGAGGTCAGCCGCCAAGCTGTTTATGATCATATCAAGCGGGCAGAGAAGCAACTGTTTGAATACGATCAGAAGCTTCGCCTCGCTGAGCGTCATGAAAAGCGCATGGACGTGTTGAATCGCATGAACGAACTTGTAAGTGAGCTTTCGGAGAGCGAGACAAGAGACGAGCTGAACACTTTGCTCCACCAACTGTCAGAGATGGATTAGGAGGGCTCGCATGGCGTTTGAGAGCTTAGCCAATCGGCTGCAAAACGCGTTTGACAAACTGCGCGGCAGAGGGAAAATAGACGAGACCATCGTGAATGAAGCGATGCGTGAAGTTCGTCTGGCCCTGCTGGAAGCAGACGTTAACTTTAAAGTAGTAAAAGACTTCGTTGCTCGTGTCAAGGAGCGCGCAGTCGGTCAGGAAGTCATGAAAAGCCTGACGCCTGGTCAAATGGTGATCAAGATCGTGAATGAAGAGCTGGTCGCTCTGATGGGTGGCAACGTTGCTCAGCTCACGATGGCGCACCGCCCGCCGACCGTCATTATGATGGCAGGTCTGCAAGGGGCAGGTAAAACAACCACAACCGGTAAGCTGGCCAAGTACTTGCAAAAGCAAAACCGCAAGCCGCTTCTGGTAGCGGGAGACATTTACCGTCCTGCTGCGATCAAGCAGCTTCAGGTTTTAGGGGAGCAACTCAATGTTCCCGTCTTCACTCTCGGTGATCAAGTCAGTCCTGTCGATATCGCTCGCCAAGCGATTGAACACGCGAAGACGAATCATCTCGACGTAGTCCTCATCGATACCGCAGGTCGCCTGCATATTGACGAAGCGCTGATGGACGAGTTGAAGCAGATTCGCGAGGTAACCAAGCCCGATGAGATTTTGCTCGTCGTGGACGCGATGACAGGTCAAGATGCCGTCAATGTAGCAGAGAGCTTTAACAGCCAGCTCGAACTGACTGGTGTGGTTCTCACGAAGCTCGACGGTGATACCCGAGGCGGTGCGGCACTGTCCGTCAAAGCTGTCACTGGCAAGCCGATCAAATTCGCGGCGATGGGTGAAAAGCTGGATGCGCTCGAGCCGTTCCATCCGGATCGTATGGCCTCCCGTATTTTAGGTATGGGGGACGTACTCAGCCTGATTGAAAAAGCACAGGCATCCGTGGATGAAGACAAAGCACGCGATATGGAACGCCAAATGCGTCAAGGTGAGTTTACCTTCGACATGTTCCTGGACTCCATGCAGCAGCTTCGCAACCTGGGTCCTTTTGAAGACATTCTCGGCATGCTGCCAGGAATGAACAAGATGAAGGGCAAAATGAACGTGGATGAAAAGCAGATTGCCCGCGTTGAAGCGATCGCCAAATCCATGACCAAACAAGAGCGCGCGAATCCAGACTTATTGAATGCCAGCCGTCGCAAGCGCATCGCAAGCGGAAGCGGAACGAGTATTCAAGAAGTCAATCGTTTCCTCAAGCAGTTCGAGGAAATGAAAAAGATGATGAAGCAATTCTCAGGCGCTGCCGACAAGATGGTCAAGAAGTCGAAGAAAAAAGGCTTCGGATTACCATTCATGGGAAAAGGCGGAGGCAACAATCAGGGCGGGATGAACTTCCCCTTTAACTTCAAGCCACCGTTCAAGTAAGTAGGCATGATCTCTTCGCGACACTGACTTGTCAGTTGGCCGCGATGGTTCAGATATAGTAGCACCAACGCAGATGCTCTTCTAGCGTTGATTAATACAGGAGGTGACACAACATGGCAGTAAAAATCCGTCTGAAGCGTATGGGTTCCAAGAAAGCTCCTTTCTACCGTGTAGTAGTAGCTGACTCCCGTTCCCCACGCGATGGCCGTTTCATTGAAGAAATCGGTTACTACAATCCGGTTGCTCAACCGGCAGTGGTGAAAATTGATACCGACAAAGCGGTACAATGGATCCTGAATGGTGCAGCTCCAACTGACACCGTTCGTAACCTTCTCTCCAAAGAAGGCGTACTCGCAAAAGTACACGAAACCAAATACGGCAAATAAGTCGGTCATCTGGAGGTTTGATGATGAAAGCGCTGGTCGAAACGATCGCTAAAGCTCTCGTCGATCATCCGAATGAGGTTCGTGTTAACGCAGTGGACAAAGAGCGAACTCTCGTCTTTGAATTGTCGGTGCACCCTGATGATATGGGGAAGATCATCGGCAAGCAAGGTCGAATCGCGAAAGCCCTGCGCACGGTCGTGATCGCCGCATCCGTGGAAACGGACAAGCGTGTCACGGTTGAAATTGTATGAGAAAAGGCTGGGAGCTTTCCCAGTCTTTTTTCTAGTATCCAAGATGCTCATAGACCATGATGGTTTTTCCGAAAGGAGTGGCGAAGGTGCTTACTATATTTCGGACGGTACAGGTTAAACTGATTATTACGGAAGCATCACGGGCTGCTCTCATTGATCAGTATAGCCAACGGCTTCGTTTGCAGCGTAAAGAGTGGGAGCAGTGGCAGTTTCAATCGAAAAAGCTATTAACCGAGGCGAAGAAAAAGTCTGCGGATACATATGCGTTGGCGCAGGAAAAAATCGCGCAGGAAGAGCGTCGACGCAAGGAAAAGATAGATCACCTGACATATACCCTCCAGCAGGTAGAAAATCTCCCAGAGGGAAGCGAGATCGATTACCAGACTGTTCAAAGCCCTGTCACGATTCAAGAGGGCGATGTATGGGATGAAATGATGTCCGGAACGGAAATCATGATAAAAGATGGCCTGGTACATGAGATTCGGCTACAAAAGAATAATGGGAACAAAGAAAAGGAGGAATGAACACGTTGAGTCAAAATAGTTTTTACGGAGTAGGCAAACTGGTTAATACGCATGGTCTGCGTGGTGAAGTACGTGTAACACCAACGACTGACTTTCCAGATCAGCGTTTTCGCAAAGGAAATGAGTTGTACCTGTTCCATCCGACACTCAGTGAGCCGCTCAAATTGAAAATCGCTTCTCGTCGCTCGCATAAAAATTTTGAGATTGTGAGCTTTCAAGGCTATGAGCATATTAACGACATCGAAAAGTACAAGGGCGGAGAGTTGAAAATTCCAGAGGAAGCGCTGATGGAATTAGAAGAGGACGAGTTTTACATTCATCAGCTCGTCGGCTGCGTCGTTGTAACGGACGAGGGCGAAGAGCTGGGGAAAATCGTGGATGTCATGCAGCCAGGAGCAAACGATGTGTGGGTAGTGAAGGGAAAACGCGGAGAAATCTTGCTGCCTTATATCGATGAGTGCATCAAGGAAGTGGACATCGCGAACAAACGTGTGGTCTGCCATCTGATGGAAGGCTTGCTGTAGGAGGAACTTTCAGATGCGGATCGATATTTTTACGCTCTTTCCCGAAATGTTTACAGGTGTTTTATCCAGCAGTATTTTGGGGAAGGCAAGCGAAAAAGAACTGGTTGATTTTCACGTCACCAATTTTCGCGATTTCTCTGAGAGCAAGCACGGTACGGTAGACGACACCCCTTATGGCGGTGGCGGAGGAATGGTGTTGAAGCCAGAGCCTTTGTTTCGGGCCGTAGAAGCCTTGACGGGAGAGAAAAAACCCCGAGTGATTCTGATGTGTCCACAGGGTGTGCCTTATCATCAGAAGCTTGCAGAAGAGTTAGCACAAGAAGAGCACCTCGTCTTCATTTGCGGTCATTATGAAGGGTACGACGAGCGAATTCGGGAGCATCTCGTCACGGATGAGATCTCGATTGGCGACTACGTCTTAACTGGGGGAGAGCTTGCGGCGATGGTGGTCATTGACAGTGTCGTTCGCTTGCAACCAGGGGCGTTGGGAAACCAGACGTCAGCTGTTGAGGATTCCTTTTCAACAGGACTGCTCGAATACCCTCATTACACAAGACCGGCTGAGTTTCGCGGCTGGAAAGTGCCAGATGTACTGTTGTCAGGGCACCACGCCAATATTGAAAGCTGGCGGTTAAAAGAATCACTGCGTCGAACGAAAGCACGACGTCCAGATTTATTGGAAAAGCTTGCACTGACAGATGAAATGAAAAAGCTATTGGCTGAATTGGAGCAGGAAAAAAAGTAGGGAACAAATAGGAGAAGAGTCTTGTAGTTTTGTGCCCGCTGTGTTAATATACTTCTTGTGGCAATTTTGCCCGCTGACTAAGGCGGTCCGCTACTCGTAACGCAGCCAAACGGCTGGACCTATGGGTTAGACGAGTAAGAACGTCTATCGGAAGGAGGAAATTCAAATGAACCAAATTATCCGTGAACTGGAAAAAGCGCAATTGAAACAGGACATTCCTGCGTTCCGACCTGGTGACACTGTTCGTGTACACGTTAAGGTTATCGAGGGTCAGCGTGAGCGTATCCAGCTGTTCGAAGGCGTATGCATTCGCCGTCGCGGTACAGGTATCAGCGAAACATTTACAGCTCGTAAGATTTCTTACGGCGTAGGTGTTGAGCGTACATTCCCAGTACACACGCCTAAGATCGACAAGATCGAAATCGTGCGTCATGGTAAAGTACGTCGTGCGAAACTGTACTATCTGCGCGATCGCGTAGGTAAAGCAGCTCGTATTAAAGAAATTCGTCGATAAGCGTAATGCTTAGAAAGAGGACTGGCCTGCTTGCCAGGCCTCTTTTTTCCATTTAACGATCTTGAAATAAAATAGTTCATCTTGACATATGTTACAGCTAAGGTTGGACGAGCTTTCATGGGAGGATCGTAAGTTATGAGCGAAGAAATTACCTCCAGTCATAAGAAGAAAAATGAACTATGGGAATGGATAAAGGCACTTGGGATTGCTTTAGTCTTGGCGTTTCTCATTCGTACCTTTTTGTTCGCCCCGTTTATTGTAGAAGGCGAATCCATGGAAAGTACCTTACATAACAGCGAAAAATTAGTGGTAAACAAGGCGATTTACTTTTTGCAAGATCCGAAGCCTGGTGAAATCATCGTGTTCCATGCTGAAAAGGAACGGGATTACATCAAGAGAGTCATTGCTGTTGAGGGTGATACAGTAGAGGTCAAAAGCGATCAACTGCTGGTTAATGGCAAAGTGGTAGAGGAACCGTATCTTGCACAATTAAGAGAACAAGCGAAGCAGCAGGGAGAGCCGTTCTTTACCCACGATTTTCCCCCGGTCCAAATACCAGCAGATCATATCTTTGTGATGGGCGACAACAGGTTGAACAGTCATGACAGCAGAGCCATCGGTCCTGTTGCCGTCAGTACGGTTGTTGGTAGAGCTGAATTTACTTTTTGGCCGGTTGCGGGAATTCGCTTGACAAGATAACGTAAAGCTTCAAGGTAGGTGAGACATCATGACGATCCAATGGTTTCCTGGCCATATGGCTAAAGCACGTCGTCAAGTAACGGAAAAGCTGAAGTTAATCGATGTAGTCATTGAGCTTCTCGATGCACGTCTGCCGCTTTCCAGCCGTAATCCGATGATTGACGAGATTGTCAGTGATAAACCACGTTTGATATTACTTAATAAAGCAGATTTGGCAGATGATCAGGCAACAGATGAGTGGATTACTTATTTTCGCAAACAAGGCATTCGCACATTGCCGATTGATGCCCTGAGTGGAAAAGGTGTCAACAAGCTGCCAGAAATGTGTAAGGAGCTAGCTGCGGACATGCTGGCAAAGCGCAGTGAGCGGGGGATGCAAGGTCGTGCCATCCGCATCATGATCTTGGGAATCCCCAATGTCGGCAAGTCTTCCCTCATTAACCGCTTGTCCAAGCGCTCGGTAGCGGCAACAGGTGATCGCCCGGCGGTAACCAAGGCGCAACAATGGGTGAAAATGGGCGATACACTGGAGCTTCTCGATACGCCTGGTATTCTTTGGCCGAAATTTGAAGATCAAATGGTAGGTCTGCGATTGGCAGCAAGTGGGGCAATTAAAGACGAGCTCATCGATTTTACGGAGGTAGCATTATTTGTCATTAGCTACATGATGCACTACTATCCGGAACGCCTGATCGAACGCTTCAAGCTAAAAGAACTTCCTGAGGATCGAGTAGAAATGCTCGAAGAAATCGGGAAGAAGCGCGGATGTCTCATTTCTGGCGGAAATATCGACTACGACAAGGCGGCGGAAATTTTCTTGCGTGAGCTGCGTTCCGGCAAGCTGGGAACGATCTCTGTCGAGCGCCCGATTGACTGGGAAATGGACGAACCGATTGGTAAGCCAGTATCTTTTCCAGAATAAGCTTTCCAGTCATCAAAAACCTGTCTATCGACATATACGGTAGGCAGGTTTTTTACTATGAAGATCGGTAAGGAGAAATGAGTCAATGAATCTAGCGGATATGTCGATAAAAGAAATACGAGTGACGATGGAAAAGTTGGACGAGGTACCCAAAGATTTTTTACAATTGCTGAAAGAAGATAAAAGAGCAGGTGTACAGGCTCTGGCGAAGCAAGCGGAAGCAGCGATTGCACGTCAAGAAAAGCTCGCACAGATGTGGACTGACATGACCGTCTATGAGAAAGCCATGTTTGAGAAGGGGCATCAGTACATATTCGGGGTAGATGAGGTTGGAAGAGGTCCATTGGCTGGTCCAGTTGTTGCGTGTGCCGTGTGTCTGCCCAAGGATTTTTACTTGCCAGGCCTGAATGACTCGAAGAAGATACCCGTTTCCACTCGGGAAGCTTTTTGCGAAATCATTCAAAGAGATGCACTTGCTGTGGGAATCGGAATTGTCGATGCAGCAAGAATCGATGCGATCAATATATTAGCTGCTACAAAAGAAGCAATGAAGCTGGCGATCCAACAGGCGGGTCAATCTCCAGATGCTTTACTGATTGACGCCGTGCAGCTAACCGGAATGGATTGCGAGCAGGTTCCGATTATCGGGGGAGATGCCAAGAGCGTCTCGATTGCAGCCGCATCGATTGTAGCGAAGGTTACCCGTGATCGATTGATGGCCCAGTATGCCGAACAATATCCAGCCTATGGCTTTGACAAACACGCAGGCTATGGCACTCCTGAGCATCTGGCAGCAATCGCTCGATTTGGACCAACGCCGATTCATCGCAAGACATTCACTGGCGTAAAAGAACACGCCTAAAAAGTACTAGTAACATACGAGCTACAGGAGGAGGATCTGCATGTTTTCCCCGTCGCAACTTATTCAATCATTCGTGCAAAAAGCACCCATATCCGCTCCGAAGCCGGTTGAGCTTACTCCCGGACAAGTGTTTAAAGGCACGGTAATCAAGCATTACCCGGACAATATGGCGCTCGTACAAGTCGGGGGAATGCAGGTTCAGGCTAAAATGGAAGCAAGTTTGGAACCGGGCCAAAAAGCTTGGTTGCAAGTCCAACCATCGACAGGTGTCGTCACTTTGAAGGTTTTGGAAAGCGTCGGGGAAGGAGCTGGCAAAGAAGCATCTCTAGAAGGGCTAATGCGTTCACTAGGGATTGCCGATACAAAAGAGAACAAAGCGATCGTGCAAGCTCTGCTTGGTGCCAATCTTCCTGTGAATAAAGAAACCATACAAGCTTTTTCAGCCGTTGCTGGGCGATTAGGCGTAGACAATGCCACTATTGAGGCATTCATGACTGCCATGAAGCGAAGTTTGCCACTGACTCCCGATACAATCGGAGGGCTAAAAGCTTTTTTATCAGACAAGCCAATGGGTCAGCTCATACAAAACCTGCTGCAGCAAGCCTCGCTTTTTTTAGAGGGAGAGGGCCAGCCTTCACAAACGACAGGTCAAATGTCTCAAAGCCAAACACAGCAAGTCGCCGGACAAGCTAATGCAACAACAGGAGATGTCAAACAGCTTGTTAGTCAGTTAAAAGATAAGGTGACGGGACTCTCCTTACTTATCGCGGGGAACGATGCTACAGACGAGGGACTGGCAGTCAAACAAATGCCACAAGGCAATCAGCCCAATCAAGGTGCTTCGCAGAACGCGACTGGAGGAAGTCAGACACAGCCGCTGCCTGCGCAGAGCGGTCAGCCTACATCGCAAGTGCAGACATCGCCCCAACCATTAACGCAGGCTTTCCGTAACATTCCATCGCCATCACAAGCTGTTTCGTCAACTGTTACCACTGAGACAGTACCTGTACCAAACACCGCCGGTAAGCAGGTGGAATCGCAGCAAAACGCCATGATTGGAAAGAGTAATCAGTTGCTGCCTAACCAAACCAGTGATCCAAGCGTCGAGTCAAAAGTTGCTCGAAACGAGCCATTACCTATTCCTCAGTCATCACAGACGAATCAGGAGCCGATCCAAAACAAGCAGGTTTTAGAGCAAAGGGCCGTAGTGACAGAGGCGGGGCAAAAAGTTATTCCACAAATGATGTCTCAAGCCTCTGGTGCAGCGAATGGAGCTACAACTGCTAACCCGATTGCTGAATTGTTTCGTCATTTAGGCATAACTCACGAGAGAGAATTGATGGGACAGGCATTTTCACAGGGGGCAATCGATTCGCATTCATTAAAGCAGATGGATACAGTCAAATCCCTCTTGTTGCAAATCAGTCAAGCGTCAGCTCAGACACTTCCAACCGCCTTACGTGAAGCGGCAGATCAACTGCTGCAACAAGTGACCGGACAACAGTTGATGATGGTACAGCCCTCTAACCAAGCTTTGTCTCAAATCGTTATGCAAATTCCGATTCGCCAAGCAGATGGGGATGAGACGGCTTTTGTCCAAATTGAGTCGAAAAAGAAAGGCTCTGGACAGCTTGATCCGGAGAACTGTCGTCTTTTCTTTCATTTGGAACTCCAAAGTATGGGGACAACTATGATTGATGTCAGTATCGTTAATCGAATTGTTAACTTGCAAATTTTTAATGATACACCATGGGTGGAGGCACTCATTCAAGGCTCCAAGGATCGTTTTGCTGACCAATTACAGGATGTTGGTTACCATCTATCCGCTATGCGGGTCCAGCAAGTCCCGGCCGATCGCGGGAAGTCGACAAGTCCGATCCAAACCAAAGGCCCCATCCTGGCTGACTATAAAGGGGTTGACCTTCGCGTATGAAGCCGCCATCCTCTTCAGAGCAAAAACGCAAACAGGCAGTTGCGCTAAAGTACCAGGCGGGTATCATGGAAGCGCCGAAGGTTGTGGCAAAAGGCAAGGGGTACGTAGCGGACAATATACTGAAGACCGCTAAGGAACATGATATACCGGTACAAGAGGACCCATCGCTTGTAGAGGTGTTGGGCAAGCTGGATTTGGATCAACAAATTCCTCCGGAGCTGTATCAAGTTGTGGCAGAAATCCTTGCTTTTGTCTATCGTATCGATAAAGGCGGAGGAATCAAATAATGAGCGATCGCCGCCGTCTTCTTGGTCAAAGAGGAGAACAGCTTGCTGAAAGCTATTTAGTGAACAAGGGTTTCCGCATTGTCGATCGAAATGTTCGAACAAAACGTGGGGAAATGGATTTGATTGCTCTAGACGGAAATTGCTTGGTTTTCATTGAGGTCCGAACGAGGAGCAGCCAATTTTTTGGAACAGCGGGCGAGTCCATTACTTGGAAGAAGAAACAGAAGCTGCGCGAGCTTGCCGTCGAATACTTGCAAAAAAGCTCACAGCCAATCCCTGCCTTTCGTTTTGATGTCATCGCGATATACACAGGGACATCAACGCAAGGTGGAGACATCATGAAGCCAGTCATTGAGCATTATGAGAGTGCTTTTTAGGAAAAACGGGCTCTCGACTACGGATATATTGGGGATACGTCTACAGCATCAGTCGCAGAGCCAGCGTACTATGTACTGTACTCGACGCGATGAAACTCCTCCAAGCATCAATATCCGCTTTCCGGCTCAAAAGCTGGGAAGCATTTTTTTGAATGAGACGCAGACAAGCCTATGACTAGTATCATTTTTGCTTTTGAAATCGGGTTACAAACAATCGTTTGAAAAAAAGACAAATGTTTTTCAAAAAAACAGCATATTTGGTGTGACATTTTTCCATCTCATACGTCAATAAAAGTATAGGAAATAATTTGGAGGTAAAAACATGAAAAAGATCAAAAGCAACTTAATGAAAAACGTCTCCTTAGCAGTTGCAACTATTTGTACTGTTCAGTTTTCAGTTACAGGGATCGCTTCTGCACAAGTCACGACACCACAACCTTTACAAGCCTATAGCGTTGTAGCAAGCACTTCTGGCCTGAAAGCCAACTCTGGTGCAATGAATGTCTCCGTAGGTTCAAAAGAAACCATTCGCCTTACGTATAATGGCAGCTCCATTGATAATGGACTGGTTGACTGGGAAGTAGGGACTTCTAGTATCGCAACTGTTAACAATGGAGTCGTGACAGGTAAGAAGGCAGGATCGACTATTGTTACAGCAAGATATAATGGAGATAAAGTAACAATCAGAGTCACTGTTTCAAAAGCTGAGATTTTGGAAGCAAATCGTTCTGAAATCAATATTAAAAAAGGTAAGAAATCGACAATTAGTTTGAAATATGCTGATAAGACATTAGCTGGATCAAAGGCAGATTGGAGTACGGAGGATAAATCCATTGCTACCGTGGATGATGGTGAAGTAAAGGGTGTATCTTCTGGAAGCACAATCATTACTGCGGAATATAGAGGCCAAAAAGTAGAAATTCAAGTAAATGTAGGTCAAAGCAACTCAGATGGGAAGTTAGAAGCAGACGCCTCAAAACTTAAGATGGAAAAAGGCGATAAAGAAACAATCAAATTGACTTATGACGATGATAAACTGTCTGGTTCCAAAGCAACTTGGAAATCGTCGGACACTTCCGTAGCAAGAGTCAGTGATGATGGGGTCGTTACTGCTAGAGCCAAAGGTACAGCTACGATTACAGCCAAATACAAAGGCGACGAGGTAGAAATTGAGGTCTATGTCGATACAGATGACTCAGGTAGACTGGAAGCGGATGATACTAGTATTTCCTTGAAAGACGGACAAAGAGAAACTGTTCAGTTAAGATATGACGATGAAAGATTGTCGGGTTCCAAAGCAACTTGGAAAACATCCAATTCGTCTGTCGCAACTGTAAGTGACGGGGTTGTAACAGCTAGAGGTAAAGGAACTGCTTACATTACAGCTGAATACAAAGGTCACAAGGTAGAGATTCAAGTAAAAGTTGATGCAAATACTTCAGGTAAGCTGGTAGCGGACGACACGAAACTCTCCATGAAGAGAGGAAATCGTGAAATCATTATTTTGACTTACGATGGTGCTGTGATCAGTAATTCCCAAGCAACCTGGAAAACTTCTAAATCTTCCGTAGCAACTGTCAGCAGCAGCGGTACTATTACAGCGACAGGTAAAGGTAAGGCAACGATTACAGCTAGTTATAGAGGCGAAACAGTAGATATTGATGTTACTGTTGATGGTTCCTCCTCATTACTGGAAGCTGATGATACCAGCATCTCCTTGGATAAAGGTGACAGAGAAATCGTTGTATTGAAGTATGATGGCGACATCATCAGTGGCTCTAAAGCATCATGGAAATCCTCTAAAACTTCTGTAGCGACTGTCAGTAGCAGTGGTACGATTACTGCCAAAGGAAAAGGTACGGCAACGATTACCGCTACGTATAAAGGCGAAAAAGTAGAGATTGAAGTAAAAGTTGACGGATCAAGCTCAGGCAAGCTGGAGGCAGATGACGACACCATTACGGTCAAAAAAGGTGACTCCGAGAGAATCAGACTCACCTATGATGGCGATGATATCAGTGGTTCCAAAGCTACATGGAAGTCCTCCAAGACTTCAGTAGCTACCGTATCAGACAATGGAACTGTAAAAGGGAAAAAGAAAGGTAAGGCCACTATTACAGCAAAATACAAAGGCTATACAGTGGAAATTGAAGTTACCGTAAAATAAGATAGAACAGAAAGCTCGCTGAATCTTAATTGGTTCAGCGAGTTTTTTTCAAAGTGTAAGTAAATCCTGTAATTTGTTGTGAAGGAGGAATGAACCTTGCGAGAGATCATCTTGGAAAAGTTAAAAGAAATTGAGCAAGAGCATGACTTGAAAATATTGTTCGCTGTTGAATCAGGAAGCCGGGCATGGGGATTTCCGTCAAAAGATAGCGATTATGATGTACGTTTTGTTTATGTGAAGAAACCCGAATGGTATTTGTCCATTGATGACAAACGGGATGTGGTGGAAGTATCGATCAATGATCTCTTAGATATAAACGGCTGGGATATCCGAAAAGCTCTCAAGCTATATCGAAAATCGAATCCACCTCTACAGGAATGGCTTGTGTCAGAGATGGTTTATCTTGATGCGCTAGGCTTTCGAGATGAGCTGGTAAGGCTGCAAGGGGAGGTATTTTCCCCAAAAGCTTCCTTGCATCATTATCTCAGTATGGCAAAAGGAAATTTTCGCGACTATCTGCAAGGCGAGCATGTCAAAATCAAAAAGTACTTTTATGTATTACGCCCGATCCTCGCATGCATCTGGATCGAAACGTATCAAACGAATCCTCCCATTGGATTTGATCGGTTAGTTACAGAACTGATAACTGATTCTACGTTAAAAGGTAAAATTTCTGAGCTACTCCAAAGAAAAATAGCTGGGGATGAGTTGAACTTCGAGCCAAGAATCGAAGAGCTTCACCATTTTATTGAGGAGCAAATTGAGCGTCTGACTGTACTGACTGGCCAATATGTAAGTGATCTGGAGGACCCAACGGACAAGCTGGATGAGATATTTCGGAAGTATTTAGAGAAGGCGTGGATTGTCAGTTAGTCATGATGGAAACGTAACGCTAGATTGGGAGGTATAAGTATTCATGCAGGATCATATCCGAAAACATATACAGCACCCCCTCGAAATTCACTTCGATCAACCAACGAAACCTTACGGCTGTTTCTCCAATTTCTCCAGTCATCCAATAGAGTTGGAGGGGGAACGATGGAAAACCGCGGAACACTATTTGCAGGTCAAGAAAGTTTCAGGAACTGTCCATGAAGAAGAGATCATACGCAAGGCATTGCAAGCAAAAGTAGAACAGTGCCCTATCATTCGTGAAATTCTGCTCTCTACTGGAGATGCAGTCTTAATCGATCGTACGAGTAACGGTAAAAATTTACTTGGGGAATTGTGGATGGAAATACGTGAAAGCTTAGAAGAGTATCAACCACATTTCTATTTGCCGCCATGGATTGTGTTTCCGGAAGAACATCCTTACAGTTTGTTTTGGCGGATGGGTTTTGGAGAGGACTATGTCATGCATTATTGGCCATGGCTAGAGGAAATGAGCGAGGATGCCAGGAAAGAGTATGACGCTTATTTCCCGGTACCAAAGGAATGGCAGTTTGAAGATTTGGATGAGGAGGAAGAATGAAGCTACTGTTCATTTGCAGCAGAAATAAATGGAGAAGCTTGACGGCAGAAAAAATTTTTCATGGGATCAATGACTATGAAGTAAGATCAGCAGGTACTGAAACCGGAGCGCGTGTCAAAGTAACAAGTGGTCTTATCGGCTGGGCTGATCTCATTTTTTGTATGGAGAAAAAACATGTAAGGCGGTTACAGGAAAAGTTTAGCTCAGAACTGATGGATAAAAGGATCATTTGCTTGGGCATCCCTGATGAATACATGTACATGGATGAGGAACTGATCGAGATATTAAAATCAAGTGTTTCCGCATATATAGAGATTTTGGATTAAGCTGTTAGTACCCGTTGTCGATGTATACCGGATTATTATGTATAATGGGGATGATATGGCTCGATCGCACTATCTATTCTTATCGTAAAGCGAGGATTTTCACCATGAAGAAAAAACTTGTACTGGTTCTAGATGTTGAAGTAGCAGACAAAGCTGATATGCAGCAACTGGCCGATTCTATGTCCACAGCAATTCAATCCGTGGAAGGGATTGCTTTGCAAGATCTGGTTATGTTTGATAACGATGAAAACAATGCTGACAAGCTAATTGCTAACATAAAAAAAGAAATGTCCTAAAGAGGAGAGCAGTCTGTGTTTTTCGTTTATGTTCTAGCTTACCTGGTCGTTGCCCTCCTCTATGGATTTTGGACGATGAAAAGCCAACAGCTCTGGGTTCGACTAACAGGAAACTTCATCGTTCACCTATTTATTGCTGCAATCGTGAGTCTCGGTTACTTTTTAGTGTAAGGAAGTGGCTTTGACCTGTACTGGGAGATGAGTGTATGGATTATCAAAAATTGAGTAAAGAATTGTCCTATGCGCTTCGTCATGCACCCCATGAATACGAGCTTGAGTTAGACGAACAAGGATGGGTACCTATCAAGCAGTTGCTTTTGTCACTTCATGAACAGCGCAAGTGGCGAGCGGTTACCGAAGAAGATTTACATATGATGATTGCATCATCAGAAAAAAAGCGCCATGAGATCAATCAAGGGAAAATTCGCGCCCTCTATGGACATTCAGTGCCGCAAAAGATCCAGAAGGAAGAAAAAGAACCGCCTGCGTACCTTTTTCATGGCACGCCGCAAAGATTCCTCGATTCTATTTTGGCTAGCGGGCTTGTTCCAAAAGGAAGACAGTATGTGCATCTGTCTGAAGACGTCCAAACAGCACAGCAGGTTGGGAAAAGACGAGACGAACATCCCGTACTTTTGCGAATCGATGCGAGGCAAGCTTGGCAAGATGGTGTGAAGTTTTACCATGGAAACGAACTCGTTTGGTTAGCAGATCAGGTGAAAAAAGAATACATCTCTGTCTATCAGAAGTAGCTCGATCTGCTCAAGAAGAATCTACACAGCATGAGAAAAGACTCGCATTCGATCGCGGGTCTTTTTTATATCAACGTTCATCGTAAGGAGGTAAAAGCGACATGGAATGGTTGTTTGCTTTTCTACTATTGGCAGGACTTTTTGCAATCTACGACGCGATTCGGAAGCTGAACCAGAACATCGTAACGAAAGTGGATCAAAACCAACGAATCATTGAACTGTTGCATGAATTGAAGAGAAAGCAGTGAGGTGAAGGGTGACAGAGCACGAGTGCGCAGTTGTCACAACAGCAATAATACCCGTTCTAAATCGTTGGATAAAGTGATGAAGTCCAGTTCACGCTCTTTCTTACGCTTTTTCATAAAGATAAAGAATGCCATCGTCGATCGACCAATTACGTAAAGAATGTCTCCAATCACTTGATTGCGAGGGTAAGTATTTTTCGAGATCATTTACGATTTTTTCCCAATCTTGATCACTATCACTAATCTCAATAAACTCACCGTATACCAAGTCAAAAACGAGGTACCCCATTTCGTACTCAATGCAATCGATCTTATAGTAAGAAACACTGTATATTTCGTCCCAGTCGATCTGAACAGGTTCAGCATGCTCGTAGTGAATGGAAATTTGATGGCGATCAACAGTTAAAATCAAATAGAACCATCTCCTTATCTGTTTATTTGCAGTATACCTGTTGGAGTGAAAGTTTTCCATAAATGTGTGGTGGAGTGGTTGTAGTTTGGGGAGAGAGAAATTCTTACTTGCCCACCCCCCTCTATCTTTTCTTACCCTGCAACCAGAGGGGGAGAGGACACGTACGCGTGCAGCTATTCAGGCACAGTACTCGGCATAGATGGAATGGTAGTCACTGTAGAAACAGACATAGTAAATGGCTCACCTCAATTCGATTTGGTCGGACTTGGCGGTTCAGCAGTAAAAGAGGTGAGAGATCGAGTTCGTGCTGCCTTGCGCAATGCAGGATACGACTACCCAATGCAGCGGATCACCGTCAATCTGGCACCAGCAGACCAGCGTAAGGAAGGCTCAGGCTTTGACCTTGCTATTGCGTTTGGAATTTTACTCGCCTCTAAACCTAAACAAATGCTATCCAGAGAGGAACGAATTCTCGTTCTAGGAGAGTTGGCATTAGACGGTTCCCTTCGCCCTGTAACGGGTGTATTTCCCATCTTACTAAAAGCCAAAAATGCAGGATTTACCCACGTGATTCTCCCGGAACAAAATGCAGCGGAAGCCCGGCTCGTCGACATTACCGTATTGCCTGCGAGCAATCTGGAAGAGGCCGTGAGCTATTGGAAAGAAGGACTTGTCCGTATTTCTTTTATGCGTTGCTCGAGGAGCTCTTTCTCTAGATTGATTTTTTGGATCTGTTTCTCTAAATCGGTAAAAGTGATGATGCTTTTACGGAAGAGGTCCAGGATACTTTGACGTTCTACATCTTTATCATCGATACTCTTTTGAATAAGTGCTATTTCGGACTCCAAATCGACCTTCTCAGTCTGTTCTTCTCTAGCTGCAGCAATCTCCTGAAGGGCTTCCCCTGGCTGGTTTATAAAGGCCAAGCAATCTCTCCACACAAGGTCCTCGATCCAATCTTGCGGTAAATTCTTGGATGTACACTTACCTTGCATCGGTCCCTTAAATGCTTGTTTACCGGTACAAACATAGAAACCTTTCAATGCTCGTTTACTCCCTGGATAATGAATTCCAACATAAGTTAATCCGCAACACTGACATTTTAGTAAGCTACGTAGTAAATATTGATTCTTTGTATTACGCATTGCTTCTATTTGGTTGCTTCGAAGGACTTTCTGCGTTTTTCCCACGTTTCTACATCAACGATGGCTGGAACTTCACGTTCGATGATATCGCGCTTTCGTGTGCTCCGTTTTCCATAGAAATGTACTCCCTTGTAAGAGGTATTCGTAATGATCCCACGTATTCTTGAGGGGCGCCAGATGCCCGCAGTATTCTCTTTTCGTTTCCCTCGAGTAACTTTCCGATCATCTTTTGCGTAAGCCGTAGAGACACCAAATGCATTTAGGTAGTCAGATACTTTAATGCAAGAATGGCCTTGGTTAGCAAGCATGTGAAAGATTAGCCTTACAACTCCTGCCTCTGTCATGTCTGAATAGGGGAGTAGTTCTTCACAAATCTCTAGATAGCCTTCACTGTCCACTCGATAACCGTAGGGGACAATACCTCCTATCCATTTCCCGGATCGCGCAGCGCGGTTTGCACCGACCATAGACGTTCCAGAATGTCCCACGTTCCAAGTCAGCACTCCTGCTAGAATAGTTAGGAGGAAGTCCAGAGGGATCTCCTGTGTCGAAAGGCTCCGTCATAGAACAGATTCTTCACACCGTCACTTTCTAGCTCGTGAACGGAATTCAGGATGTTTCTAGCGGATCGTCCAAGTCGGTCTAACCGGTAAATAAGAAGGAGATTTATAATTCCGTTCTTAGCATCTTGTAACAGTTCACGGCCTGCTGGAAGAGCATCTAGTGGAATGGTTCCAGTAACTCGGGTCATCCTTGTACCACTAAACGATTTCTAACTGATAGAGATCTGCATACTTACGAGTAAATTCTAGCTGATTTTCAATAGTACCTCGTTCAGCTTGATCGTCAGAACTTACACGTGTGTACATAGCGAGTCTCATCTTTGATATCCCACCTTAGAATAAAATAAAGTTCAAATACAAGGGTGTATGTTCTGGTTCTTAAATAAAGAAAGTCTGTTATGGACGAATGTAATTACGAATTCTTTTCTTCTTTTTCGAGAAATTAAAAAACTTATTTGCAACCAAACCAAGTATTAGTAAGTCAATAGCTTTAGCAAACAGTACATGTACTATTTGGATTATACTTAGAACAGAGCTTTTGTTAACAAGTTCCTGAAGCTTAGTAAAAATGGAGTCACCTGTAAAAGGAATGGCATAATGAATTGAAAAGGTAAAATAAAAGATGTTATAAAATGCTTCAATAGTCTTAGTATTAAAAGTTTTTTTGATCTCGGTGAAATTTGGCTTATTAGTTAAATAACCGAAAACGTCACCTAACAATATGACAGATGAATATATTATTGAAAATACAATGTCAGTTAAAAGAACAACCAGAACTATAAAAATGATCGTAATAGTAAAAGTCTTTTTAAAATCTGTTACTTTTATTTTATTTAGACTATCAATGATTTCGTACATAGACTCAATTAAGGCATTAAGAGCGAATACAAGTGGGAGCACTAGACTTATAACCATAAAAGATAGTTTTAGTGTAGTGTTTTCACCGAAAAAAAACATGCTAAGAAGTGAATAAAGTAATAGTAAAGCTCCCCAATAGAAGACTAGCGCACAAACTTGGATGCTAACTCTTAAAGAAAGAGAAAGTGTAGACAAAGTAGCACATTTATAAAAGATCAAAGTTGATAAAATACAGAAGTATAAAATAAAGGCATATATGAAAACTTCCAAAGTGATCATTAGTGGTAAGAAAGAATAAAATAGTAAAAATGAAAAGATAAAATATTTACTATAGAACAGTTTAAATAGTTGTATTTTTAAAATATAGAGGTCCTTTTTGATTTCACTCAATAGCATTTCAGTCCAATCATGATTTAAATTTCTAATTAGTATAAATGAAAGGCAAGAAACTGGAAAGATTTCCTGGTAAAAAATGGTTGCATAGGTATTTTTGTATACAATTTATTCCTTATCTTCTCTAGTCTTTCATTATACAGATCTGAAGAGACTTTAAATTTCTCGGAGAATACTTCGACGAACTCTGGCAGTTTAAACTCATAACTCTGAAGCATGTGTAGCGGTAAAGCTGCATACCTCGTAAAATTCCTGGCATCATAATTTGACGACCAGCATGCCTAAGGATATGGCATGGCTCATGATAAAAATGCTCCCTCTGTATAAGTGAAGAGAGTCTTTTGTCTATCGTAATACTTTTGAAACGGCCAAATTCAGGGCTTATCTGGCAGATATCCCATATCTACTGTATCTTCCATCCAGGATTCCATTGCTTCTAAAAAGGCAGTGAGCGAGAGGTTTTCCCATTCACTTGGGTTCACTTGAAGATCGTGTCTTAATGACTTTATGAATTGAATAAGCTCAACTATGAATCAACATTCTCGCATTTCTCAAAAAGGTCCATATTAAGATATTCTCCCTAAAATTAAAAGTCTTTATTATATAAATAGGCTAAATTCTAATTTCATTTTCTGATTGTATAGTATTAGGGTTCCAAGCATAAAGTATGTTGCCAATATGCTCTTTAAGTAGAGGAACCCAAGCTACGTCAGGTAATCCACCATTTTTTAGAAAAGAGACGCCTGGTGAATTGTATTCGGCATATAGTAAGAAATTATTGTTCGACGTAAATAGACTTTTGTTTCTTATTCTTATATTACCAAGGTAAACATTTAAATATATCGAGTCTGCAGGAATATCTCCATGTTTCACTTTAATTTGTGGAGTTGGAGGATTAAACATGCTTTTTAATTTTCGTATTGAATCATTAACAATCCGTATGTATTCCTTCTTTGACATTTTCTTCTCAATAAATAAATCTGCTTTAAACCTTTTAAACTCTTTAGTACTGCAATCAGATATGTTAGCTAACCTCCACCCATTTCCCTTGGTGATGGGGAATCGATGGTATTTAATATAATCCAAATCAAGTAATTCATTGTTAGGCTCCCAGAAAAGGACATCTCCACGACTTTCGCTCATCGTGTACAAGTCGATGATATCAATCTCACTATTGGCTACTGCATCGAGATCTATTGCAGAATACCTTGCCCACCCTGGTAACATTCGCTCATTAGAAATTGAAACAAAGTAAGAATCATAAGATGGATAAATAGCCCTAGCTATTGAAGCTACTTC
The DNA here is from genome assembly GCF_001423865.2 of Brevibacillus sp. Leaf182. Lineage (NCBI taxonomy): Bacteria > Bacillati > Bacillota > Bacilli > Caryophanales > Paenibacillaceae > Brevibacillus > Brevibacillus sp. Leaf182. The sequence continues at coordinate 313,541 of NZ_LMPN02000031.1, forward strand.
AATAGAAAATTTCACAAGTTCTCCACGTTCATTAAATCTTGTATTAAACATCATATTTAGTTGAGTTCCATCTGGTGATTCAGAAATTACTCCGCATGTTGCACCCGGCAAAGAGAGTAATATTTTGACAAGACCGTTTTTAATAAATGTATCATCTTGCATTATCATCTCTATAGAAGACATTATATCAGGATAGATCGAGAAGAATCTAATAAAGGCGACTATCATTCCACTTACATCGTCAAAAAGATTCTCAATTGTTCGGTCAAAATCAGAATAGGTCATTTCTTTTGTTTCTTGTTTACCTTTTTTATAAAAGTAAAATTGAGCCTTTATGTCAGTTAAAAAAATGCCTCCATGATTAATTGCATTACGTAGATCAACATCAACATTTTCGCATAATTCTGGGTATCCATTACTTACAAGCATTTCATAAAGACCATTAAGCCTTGTTTGTGATTTTAAGTCTTTTTCAACGATCAAATCTAGCAAATCACGGAACGACTTATATAAATTTGTTAGACATCCTTCAATTAATCCATTATAAGTGGGGATTCGATACATTCTCGTTTTTATTTCTGGGCTATCGTTCACGAATGAAAGATCTTCTATTATCTTAATTAGTTCCTTATAACATGCATACGAGATTAAAAAATGTGTCAGGACAGATTTTAAAGCCTGTTCTATATCAACACTTTTATTATAAATGTTTTGGAGTCCTTCAAAAGTTCGTGCAGCAACTTTTTCATTCCACAAAGAGTAGGGTTCAGTACAGAGGAAATCATAATATGATGATAAGAACAAGAGTGGAATGTCTTCTAATGAAGGATCGATTTTCATTTTTGCTAAATCTAGTAGATCTTTTAATTCTATTTTTTCTTCTAATCTGTGAATATAATGTGATCGCATGTACATGTAATATTCTTGCATCTATGATTCACCTTTCTTTTAGTATTTAAAATAAAATAAAGGCACGCTTACTCTAATGCGTGTCTCGTTGTCATTTCTTGTTATTCTGCTCCGCTAGATAACTCGAGTACCTTACATGCTCCAAAGCCGTCTTTTATCTTCCTTTTGCATAGCTTGTCCTGTTCGAAAGAGAAGAAGTTTTCGAATTCTGATAGGTGCTTGTCCTATTTAGCTGAAGATGTAAGGGGGGATCGCCCCATTAATAAATTGTTTGATTCATTATTACAAGACTTAAGTAATTCTAGAAATATATACAATACTAGGAGGGGTGTAATGTAATCGTGCTCCCAATTAGAGGATTTCTGTTGAGAAATGTTAACACCATTAGCAAAGTGTTTTTGGTCCAGCTCCAATTTACTTGCCCACCCCCTCTATCTTTTCCTACCCTATAACCAGAGGGGGAGAGAACATGTACGCATGCAGCTATTCAGGCACAGTACTCGGCATAGATGGAATGGTAGTCACTGTAGAAACAGACATAGCAAATGGCTTGCCTCAATTCGATTTGGTTGGACTTGGCGGTTCAGCAGTAAAAGAAGCGAGAGATCGTGTTCGTGCTGCCTTGCGCAATGCAGGATACGATTACCCAATGCAGCGGATCACCGTCAACCTGGCACCAGCAGACCAGCGTAAGGAAGGCTCAGGCTTTGACCTTGCTATTGCGTTTGGAATTTTACTCGCCTCTAAACAAATGCTACCCAGGCAGGAACGAATTCTCGTTTTAGGAGAGTTGGCATTAGACGGTTCCCTTCGCCCTGTAACGGGTGTACTCCCTATCCTGTTAGAAGCCAAAAATGCAGGATTTACCCATGTGATTCTCCCCGAACAAAATGCAGCGGAAGCACGGCTCGTCGACATTACCGTGTTGCCTGCGAGCAATCTGGAAGAGGCCGTGAACTATTGGAAAGAAGGGCTTCATTGTAAAGACCTCAACCTGATTTTTCACGAAACACAAACAGGCAAGACTAATACCAACCAACTGCCTCCCGATTTTGCCAATGTTTACGGACAGCAATTTGTAAAACGTGGCCTGGAGATCGCAGCAGCCGGATTTCATAATGTGATATTGGTGGGGCCTCCAGGTTCAGGGAAAACTCTTTTAGCTACTTGCCTGCCTGGTATTATGCCGAACATGACCATTCATGAATCTTACGAAGTGACGAAAATATACAGTATTGCTGGTCAATTAAAGCGGGAGAGTGGGCTTGTCGAGGAGAGACCTTTTCGTGCACCGCATCACACAATTACGGCCACCGCATTGATTGGCGGTGGCGCACAAATCCCACGTCCCGGAGAATGTAGCTTGTCTCATGGTGGAATTCTCTTCCTCGATGAAATGCCTGAGTTTTCTCGGCATGTATTAGAGGTATTGCGCCAGCCGCTGGAATCAGGGATTGTCACGATTGGACGATCCAAGCAGGTTTTTACCTTTCCTGCTCGGTTTCTGTTAATTGGTTCGTGTAATCCTTGTCCGTGTAGATAATATCCTTGGAAAAACAATACTGAACGGTGACAGAAGCACGAGGGCGTTTTGATCCTTCACTAGGGGTTGTATGCACCTGAATGCGTTGTACCAGAGCCTTCACAATTTCACGTCTCGCTTCAAATGATGGATTGTCACCTAGTTTGTTTCGTAGTGATGTGAGTAATTGAAAAGCATTCATTACCTTAGTAGAGTAATCGCGGTCAACTTGTAGCGAGGTCCGTATTTCTTTTATCCGTTGCTCGAGGATCTCTTTCTCTTGATTGATTTTTTGGATCTGTTTTTCTAAATCGGTAAAAGTAATGATGCTTTTACGGAAGAGGTCCAGGATACTCTGTCGTTCTACATCTTTATCATCGATGCTCTTTTGAATAAGTGTTATTTCGGACTCTAAATCGACCTTCTTAGTCTGCTTTACTTCCCTAGCTGCAGCAATTTCCTGAAGGGCTTCCCCTGGCTGATTAATAAAGGACAAGCAATCTCTCCACACAAGGTCCTCGATCCAATCTTGCGGCAGATTCTTTGATGTACACTTCCCTTGCATTGGACCCTTAAATGCTTGTTTACCGGTACAGACATAGAATCCTTTCAAAGCTCGTTTACTTCCTGGATAATGAATCCCCACATACGTTAATCCGCAGCACTGACATTTTAGTAGGCTTCGAAGTAAATACTGATTCTTGGTGTTACGCATAGCTTCTATTTGATTACTTCGGAGGACTGCCTGTGCTTTTTCCCATGTTTCTAAATCAACGATGGCTGGAACTTCACGTTCTATCAAATCGCGTTTTCTTTTGCTCCGTTTTCCATAGATATGTAAGCCATAGTAAGTGGTACTCGTAATGATCCCACGTATTCTTGAGGGGCGCCAAATACCCGCAGTTTTCTGTTTTCGTTTTCCTCGAGTAACTTTCCGATCATCCCTTGCATAAGCCGTAGGAACACCTAGGGCATTTAAGTATTCTGAGACTTTTATGCATGAGTGGCCTTGGTTAGCAACCATATGGAAAATCAGCCTAACAACTCCTGCCTCTGTCATATCTGAGTGGGGGAGTAGCTCTTCACAAACCACCAGATAGCCTTCACTGTCTACGCGGTATCCATAGGGGACAATACCTCCAAGCCATTTACCAGCCCGTGCAGCGCGGTTTGCACCGTACCACAAACGTTCTATGATGGTCTCACGCTCTAAGTCAGCTACCCCTGCTAGAATGGTTAGAAGAAACCGACCAGATGGGTCACCAGTATCGAAGGGCTCAGTCATGGAACGGATTTTTACACCGTCACTTTCTAGCTCGTGAACGGAATTCAGGATGATTCTAGCGGATCGTCCAAGTCGGTCTAACCTGTAAATAAGAAGGAGATCGATAATTCCGTTCTTAGCATCTTGTAACAGTTCGCGACCAGCTGGACGAGCTTCTAGTGGTATTGTTCCAGTAACGCCGTCGTCCTTGTACCACTTAACAATTTCTAACTGATGGAGATCCGCATACTTACGAGCAAACTCGAGCTGGTTTTCGATCGTACCACGTTCTGCTTGATCGTCTGAACTGACACGTGCATAAACTCCTAACCGCAACATGGTTCCCTCCTATTTTTGAATTGTGCTTTAGATATGTTACGAGATGAATTGAATAGGGTTGCATGACAATTTTGATTTGATTCTCAGCAACCTATCTGAACAAAGTTCCGGTGTAACCTTAAACTGATCTGATAAGATATCTAGTATTTCAGGCTGCTTGTAATCATAGTGCTTCAACATATGTAGGGGTAAGGCAGCGTATCTTGTGAAATTCCTTGCATCCCATTCCTGTAATTCACGAAAGGCAGCGGGCATCATTAGCTGGCGTCCGGAATGACGGAGGATATGGCACAGCTCATGATAAAAATGCTCCCTTTGCACAAGTGAAGGGAGACGTTTGTCTATCGTTATACTTTTGAAGCGGCCGAATTCATATGCCATTGATGGGATCTCTTTGTAAAAGAGATGGATGTCTAGTGATCTTGCTATACGATGTTCATCTAGTTCTTCAGGTGTGTTTATCCCTAGCCGTTTGTAAAATTGACTTATCCAGATTTCGAGCGGAGTAGGAGAATAGGACAATTTCATTGGTTCACCCCTACAGGAACGTTTGTTCTATTTATCTTGCTAATATATCCTATATTCCATCTATCTTCCAGTGTATTGTTTGTGTCACTCCTAATCTTTGAACAGTACGGGGGTGTAATCTGAGGAAGAAGGGGTTATATATAGGTGGATTTAACCCAGTATTAAAAGTTCTATAAGGTAATAGAAAGGGACAAAAAGATAGTGTTAAAAAATAAATTTTACATCTTAATAATTTGTGATTGAATGACAAAATGGAAAAAACAATGGTATATTCTAAATAGGTAAAAATAACTAATATTTGGTATTTGGAGGAAGGTTATGGGAACTTCAAAGCGTAAATTAAATGAGAAAATAAAACAGTTGATTCAAAATAATTCAAGCAAAGACATTAAGGAATCTGTTCCAATAGCTACATCAGAAATTATTACTGAAAAAGAACTTGATAAAGTGTTCAAAGAGGACTCTTTTAGACTATTTGTCGTGGCAGGAATTAATGGGATTAATCGGGTAAGGGCTGGCGAGTTTGGAGAAATTGATTTCGAAGAAGTCAAAATCAATGAAGTAACATTACAGGAAATAATCCAGCGAATTCTTGATATTGTCGAGGAGACAGTAGACACTGATTTTGCTGATGTAATGTTAAGGGCTTTTAAACTTGCTCTTACAGCAACATTGAAGGAAGATAAGGCAATTTTAGAATTTGTCTTAGACTTCTGTTTTTATCTAATTTTTCTTTTGGTCCAGGGAGAACTAATTGAAGCATTTAGTGATGTCTATACTGATTTTGGTCATGATCAAATTAATGACTTAATTAAACAGCAGGTGAGGCTGGTTGTTTCAGAAGAATTGAATGACCTCATTACGGACTATGTTGATGGGAAAGTTCAACTTAAAGTACTGTTAAAGCAAATAACATCCAAGGCAAATGCTGTTAAAATCGGTGAGTTCTGATAAAAGGGGTAAGAACTTTGACTACATTGGATCAGTTACCGCATGAGCGATTGTTAGAGAATTTAGGAAATAATTTTATCACAGATAACGATCAGAAAATTCTAGATTTGGTCGACGTTATCAGTACAATTTACATTAGAGATATCCAAACAAAGAGACGAGATTCGTGGTCAAGAAAGTTTGAGGTTAGTGTTCCAGTTACAAATGTTTCTTTGTGGGAACAAGCTAGGCCAATTCTAAGTAGGTTAATAACTTTTGTCAGTGGAGATCAGGTAGAGATTACATATACTCAACGAGAAAAGGAGTTTAGAACCGGTTTATTCACTGACCTTACAAAGGGAAACTTTAAAGCCGTATCACTACTTTCTGGTGGACTAGATTCATTTAGTGGAGCATACCATAATATAGCTAATGGTATACCTAGTTTATATAATGGGTATCAGAACAGCAACAACTCTGAGCACAAACGTCAGAAGTTAGTGAGTGAATTTATTTGTTTACAGGATCCATCAGCAGCTTCAAAAATATCGCCAAATTTAAAAGTGACAAAGATTGAGCCCACACAGGCAACGCGTTCCCTTCTATTCTTGGCATTAGCTTGTGCTCTGGCATATTCCTATCAGATTAAGGATGTCTTTATATATGAAAATGGTGTGTTATCTTTGAATCCAGTAATTAATCATCGTTTCACTACAAAGACAACACATCCAAGAACTATTTCACTATATAATCAATTATTGAAGGTACTTGAGCTAGATATTATGATTTCGAATCCGTTTTTATTTGAAACAAAGGGTGCTATTATTGATCGTTTAAGCAACACTTTTAAAGTTGCTATTACTAATACATATACATGTAGCAGGAGTAGACAAAATATTTATGTGGGGAAATTCCAATGCGGGCACTGTATACCGTGTATTTTAAGGAAAATTTCCTTAGCTGCATACGATAATGAACACTACGACGTTGAGTACGATGTTCCTTATGACTATAAATTGCGTAGTATTAAGGACAAGTATGTTCAAAATGAGTATAAGTCTTCTGTGGATTATTTCAGAGAGTTAAAGGGTAATATTGATAATGGGAGTATTTACTCTTACATCGATATCCGACCTCGGGATTATGAGACTGGGGACTATAACGAGAGGACGACAATAATGTTAAAGGAGTTCAGCCGCGAATTTGAAAGGTTCTGGTCCAAGTATGCGATTTATTGATTTTCATGTGCATATTGATCATTACCCTGATCCTATTCGAGTCGCAAACGAGTATGAAACTCATAAGATATATGCTCTGTTTGTCACAAACTTGCCGGAGTTATTCGAGAAACATTATGCCAAGTTCGCAGCGTACAAATTTGTAAAGCTTGCGATTGGCTATCATCCTGATCTTACTGGAGAGTTTCCGTTTAACAGGGACCTTTTTGACAAGTTAGTTCAAACAACAAGTTATATTGGTGAAGTAGGAATTGACATCAGCAGGGATACGAAAGAATTGATTAATAAACAAGTTGAGAATTTTGAATTCATAACACAACCTAAGTATAATTTTGGAAAGATCTATTCTATCCATTCGACAGGTGGAGAAGATGAGGTCCTTGAGATTTTAAAGAAGAATAAAGTAAAGCAAGCAGTTTTTCATTGGTATAGTGGTAAGCTTAGTACACTCGAAAAAATTATTGAATGTAACTATCTTTTCTCAATAAACCATAGCATGTTGTCATCTAAGAAGGGTCAAAAAATAATAAGCCTAATACCAAAGGACCTTATGCTTTTTGAAACAGACGGCCCATTTGCTAGATACAATAAACAACTAGTAACACCTAAAAACATTCAAGAGATCTATCAAAAGTTTAACGAATGTATATCGAACTTTGACCAACATGTATTTCGTAACTTCAAAAGAATGCTTATTGAAAGAGACTTATACAAAATAAATTCAAAAAATTAAGGGTATGTGTTTTGCATATCTTCTTAGTTTTATTTAAAACACCCTCTTGATCACTGATCAGGAGGTTTTGGCGTTTTATGCTGACTTAACTCGTTTGGAATAGGAAGGTAATGGGGACTTTTTAACGAATTTATACCAGGAAAAATGTTAATGAAAATGAAAGCCAAAGGGGAATATTATGAGTTATTTAACATTTGAGAATGACGATAAGCTAAATCGAAAGACATTTGCGATTCAATTAACAAAAGTGTTATCAGAATCAAAAGAATATGTTAATGAAGGTTCTTTAGTAGTAGCTTTGAACTCTCCTTGGGGCACTGGAAAGAGCACCTTTATTAACATGTGGAAGAGTTATATTTCTGATGAGTTTAAAGAAAGTTTTGACACGTTTTACTATAATGCTTGGTCTTTTGATAATTGGGACAATGCATTGACCCCAATTGTAAACACATTAATAACACAGTATAAGTTTACTGGAATAAAAACTAAACTTAAAACGAACCTGATGGAGAAGGCTTTAGGAATTTCAAAGCATTTGACAGTAAGCACAGTGAAAAAATGGAGTGGCGTCGACCTAAATGAGATTGCGGATATTTTAGGAACTAGCGAAGCAGAAGTAATAGATTCTCTTAAGACTGATAGTAATTATGATCCATTCAAAGAACTTGAAGAATATGAAAAGATAAAAGATGAGTTTAAAAGTGTACTTACTGAAATTAGTAAAGAGAAAAAAATCGTACTATTCATTGACGAGTTAGATAGATGCAAACCACTATATGCAATTGAGACATTGGAAGCAGTGAAGCACTTTTTTGATATAGATAATATTATATTTGTTTTATCACTTGATATGGAGCAATTATCACATTCGATCTCAACAGTGTATGGTAATAATATGGACTCTCAGGGGTATTTAAGAAGATTCTTTAATTTAAATTTTAATATTCCTAGCCCAACAGTAGAGGAATATACGGAATTTATTTTCGAGCAAAAAGGAATAATAATAGAAAGCAATCTATGTAGTTTCTCTGTTAAACTTTTTAAGAGTTTAAAACTATCGTTAAGGGATATTAACACTGTCTCAACTAATATAAAACTATTATTTAATACTATTTTTGAAAGTGATACTGATATTAAAATGTTGGAAATTTATTTTTACCTTATAACCTTAAAATATAAAAAACCTGAAATTTATAAAACAATACTCACTAATAGATATCTAACATCAGAAAATAGATCAACTGGGAATTACGATACTCTTGAAACGTATTATTACAGATCAAATGAGTTTAACGATAACATTTTAAGGTTTGTCAGAATATTGGAAAACGATGGTTCTCAAAGAACATTACTTAGTTTGATACAAGATAATAAAACCCAACAGGAATTAATATCTAATGAAAGAACTTATACTGCTAAAGAATATCAGGATATTTTTAAAAGATTTGATATTTACTTTGTTGACGGTAAAGATATTTTCATTAATAAAAATTTATTGCAAACATCCATTTCACAATATCTGGATAGGAAGTTAGAATTGTTTTATTCATGGGAGACGTAGTACTTCTAGCGTGGTAGTACTTGTTTCAGAATAAGTCTACGGATCATGGGTTAAGCAACTACTTAAACTGTTTTTTATTAATATATTTTTTTAGCTAACTAGATCAATTAATTCTTGGATATTAAATTTATTATGCAAAACAAACGCAAGAAATAGTGCCTCCTTGATCACTGATCAGGAGGTTTTGTCGTTTTATGTCAGATAAACTCGATCGAATGTTGTAGGTAATTCGTACTAAAAAGCGAAATCTGTATTATTGACAATAAAATAATAATGGTTGTTGCGAGGCTGTGGTGGACCGAGAGTACTAATGGCCTCATGGGGGATGTTAGCGGTTCTATTTGAGCCTCCCTATCTCTCAAGTTTAAATCCAAAATAATAATTGAGGTGGTCAATCTTAACTTCGAGGTGCGTCAAGAAATAAGTCACGCTTCATGTTTTTTTCACTTATTCAAGAGAATAAACGCGATGCAAAGTTGCTCTAAAATGGGGGGAATTATGGCGAGTATCAATGAGCTTATTGATGAGATAACTCTGGTACTAAGAGAGGAAAAAACATATGATTTACCGACTGTTTGTACCCGATATGGATTGGAAAGTGGAGACGAATCTGAGGCTTTTCAAAGCAGACGAGTTTATATCCAAAAAAGACTTAAAGGTAAAGATCAATTATTTCTATTGGACTTAGCTAAAAGGATTATTAGTGACTATGGATCGAAAGCTAACGCATTGCTTAAGTTAGTGCGTCGCCTCAATTCAACTGGACTTTTTATGATCAGTGAGATAACCAGGCGAAATATCATGGACGAGTTATACGCTAGGAACAATATTACGGGAAAATATGAATTGGTCGAGTTTCTCAACAGGATATGGAATCTAGACAGTATGCCTTCAACAGACTACAGGTTTAAGACAGCAGCGGGTGATGTATGGCAACACATGGTCAATAATTCTGACTGGGACGATGTTTACTTATTTGAAAAGTATTTAGAATTAATGATTGCAACCGATGAATTGTTTGTCAAATTTATTGAGCAGGTAGTGCATCCATTAGTGAGACCGCAAGTTGAGCAGGGTGAGTATATTGAAGCTATAAATAAGCACTTAGTTCATGATGGATTTAGTTTAATATTGGCAGAAAATATTTCAGGGTTTCCAGTCTATAAAATAGATAAGGTGCTCAATGGAGTAAAAGGCCATGTAAAAAACTTGATATTCGCGGCAGTTGGGCACAAGCCGGAAATTGTTATAAGTGATTCAATCAATAACGACATTAAAATCGTCAAATATGAAGATAACTGCTTGATTTATGATCGCCCTATTCCAAACACGGGGTTGTTTTGGACAGACATTGTTTTTTGGTGGGCAGAAATGAACGATATTCAAAATCTTAGTAGAGAGACGGAAATTGAACTTTACAAAAGGCTATTCAGTTCCTTAGATTCTTTACCGGAGAAATTATTGTTTAAAAGCTATTTTAAGTATTTCAGGGAACAGTTTGACAAGAATTTCCCTGCTTTAATACCTCAAGTTTATTTACATTATGATCCTTACACTATTAGGCAAAGATCAGGAAAAGTGTACTTGCCGAGACAACGTATGGACTTTCTCTTGTTATTCTCAAACAAACAGCGAGTAGTCCTCGAAATAGACGGAAAGCAGCATTATTCCGATGGCGATATTTCCAATCCCAAAAAATATGCTGAGATGGTACAAGCAGATAGGGAGTTAAAACTGAACGGATATGAAGTGTACAGATTTGGGGGGTACGAATTGATGGACGAAGAAAGAGGGTCGGAAATTATAGTGGAGTTCTTCGAAGGATTATTCAAAAAACATGCTATTAGGTCATAATCAGTCTAATACAGCTATATAAGTACAGAAAGGTTTTGAAGATACTAGATATAGGATAATTGTCATCTGTAAAGTTTTTAATGTATAGGATTTACAATTGGAGGAATGTAAAGTGAAGATTAATTTCGATATGCTTGGTGGAGATAATTCTGCCGATACAGTCATAAACCCACGTGAGATATTCAGTTTATTACCAAAAAAAGATCCAATTTATAATTATCCTAGAGATGTCCAGACAGAGGTATGGAATAAATGGTTTGACGATAACGTTAGGAACAATGAGTACAATTTAATTAAAATGAATACAGGCAGTGGAAAAACAGTTGTTGGCCTGCTAATTCTTAAGAGTTGCTTAAATGAAGGAAAAGGTCCTGCTGTATACATAGTACCTGACCCCTATCTAGTCTCCCAGGTTTTTGAAGAAGCTAGAAAGTTAGGTATTGAGGTTACAGACGATGAAGACTCTATTAGTTTTAAGAAAGGTCAAGCAATTTTAGTTATTAATGTTTATAAGCTTTTTAACGGTAAGTCATCGTTTGGAGTTCACGAAAAAAGAATACCGATTGGAAGTATTATTATCGACGATGCCCATGCTTGTTTAGATATAACAGAGTCGCAGTTCACTATGGAAATCCCATATTCTACAGACCTCTATACCAAACTATATCGAATTTTTAAAGGTCCACTTACCGAACAATATCACACTGGAATTTTAGAATTGGAAGCTCAAAGCCCTACTGTAAATATGCTAGTTCCGTTTTGGTCTTGGCAAGATAATATTAAACAAGTGACAGAAATACTGTATGAAGCATATAGAATTGCAGAAGAAGATTATAGAAAGGGAAAAGCGGTCAAGGATTTCGATTCACTTCGATTTTCTTGGCAGTTACTTAAAAACTGTCTACCATTGAGTAGTTGTGTTTTCGGGAGTGATAAAATAGAAATCTCACCCAGATGCGTACCAATCGATTCTATTCCGAGTTTTGTAGATTGTAAGAGAAAAATCTTTATGAGTGCTACCCTGGCTGATGACAGCATACTAGTTTCGCATTTTAATATCGACACTGAAAAAATTAAGCTTACAATTACTCCAGAGTCTACGGACGACATTGGCGATAGAATGATTGTTATACCGCAAGAAGTGAATCCTGATATAAAAGATATTGACATTAAGGAATTTTTAAAGGAAGAGTCAAAAAAACATAATGTTGTTGTTATCGTCCCATCCCACTATCGTGCTCACTTTTGGAGTGACAGTTGTGATTTAATCCTTACAGCTTCAAACCTTCAAGAAGGCATAACAAGGCTTAAAAATGGCCATGTTGGACTTGTTGTACTTATAAATAAGTATGATGGAATTGATTTAGCTAAGGAAGCTTGCGAGATATTGGTTATTGATGGTTTGCCAGATGTTCGTAGACAGATAGACAAAATTGAGCAGGGAGTATTATTTGGCACAGATGATACTCTGTCAAAAACAATTCAAAGAATTGAACAAGGAATGGGAAGAGGAATTCGTTCTAAGGATGACTACTGTGTTGTTTTCCTAATGGGAAGAACACTCATTAACAATCTTTATGGTGAAGGTGCGATTGATAAATTTACCCCTGCGACTAAAGCGCAGATCAAGCTTTCCGAACAATTAGCTAAACAGGTTAAAGGGGCAAGTATATGGGAACTAAAGGATGTCATAAATTATAGTCTATATAGAAACACTTCATGGATCTCCAAGAGTAAAGGGGTACTATTACATCTCAAATATGATGCGACCTTTAAGGTAAATTCAGTTACTAAGAAACAACGCGAGGCTTTCAATGCTGCCTTGATTAGGGATTACACTAAGTCTGTTCAGCTTATCAATGAAGCGGTAAATGAAACTGCTGATTTGAAAAGTAAGGGATATTTGAAGCAACAGTTAGCTGAATATTTATATTTTATTGATCAAGAAGAATCACATGTTACCTTAAAATCTGCAGTTAATGATAATAACTTGGTTCTTCATCCACTAGAAGGCATTCAATATGCAAAGTTGCAGAGGTTTATAGGTAGTCAGGCAGTACAGGCTTCAACCTTCTTGGGTCAAAAATACAACACTACTAACAAGCTTGTAATAGGTGTAAATAAGCTACTAGAACAATTAGTCTTTAAACCTGACTCAGCCTCTGTGTTTGAGCAAGCATGCAAGGAACTGGCATATCATTTAGGATTCTCGGCACAAAGACCGGAGGCTGAGTACAAGAAAGGGCCAGATGTTTTATGGGAAATTGGAAATCTTGAGTATATCGTAATTGAGTGCAAGAATGGGGCTACCGCTCCAACAATAAATAAACATGACTGTAACCAATTAAATGGTTCCATAGTCTGGTTTCAAGAGAAGTATGATAGCTCTTGCAGATTTACGCCAGTCATGATCCATCCGTTTACAGTTTTTGAGTATGCCTCATCTCCAAATCCTAATATCCGGATTATGAATTCGGAGAAGTTGGAGTTATTAAAGTCAAGGGTGCTTGGGTTTACAAAAGCCATAGCGTCACATGGCTCTTTTCAAGATACAAGAAAAATTGATGAATTACTTAACATGTACTCGTTAAATGCTTCGATATTTATTCGAGAGTACACAGTTGGGTTCACTGTTAAATGAAGAATATGTAATTACGGAAACATTATTTCCTATAACCAAATTTTGTAATGTATCGTAAGGCCCCTGTTGAGAAGCACTCACCGGGGCTTTTTATTGCTTGATAAAACATATACTCACGAAGGGGTTAAGTGGTTGTTAAGGTAAATACAAGCGAAGGCTTATATCTCGTAGGAGTTTTAGAGCTTTTTTGCATGCTACAAAACATCATAGATCTACCCAAATATCTGCAATTCGGTTTTATTATCTTTATACTTCATTCTCTGTCCACAAATAGTCTTCTCATACAAAAACAAGGAGACACTCCAATCCGAGTGTCTCCTTCTCATTTCTGTTGCTCCGCAAGATACCTCAGGTACCTTACATGCTCTAAAGCCTTCTGTTTATCTTCCTCGCTTAGCTTGTCCAATTCGTAAAAGAAGAGGTTCTCAATATCTGAAAGTTGCTTGTTATTTAGAGAGGAAGAAGATGTACTATTGTTTGGTTTTGATTCAATTCCGTATCCTGCAATTTTCATTATTTCATCGTAATCACAACTCAAACCATCAGCTAGTTTTTTTATAGTATCTGGCTTAGGGATTCCACGTTGTCCTGATTCTAACTGGGATATGTGAGCAACTGAAACTCCAGAACGTCTTGATAGCTCCCTAACTGAAAGGCCGCGAATATCACGTAATTGTTTAATGTATTTACCAAATTCCACCGCGATCCCTCCAAAAGTTAGCATTTGTGAGCATTATCATTTTATCATGTTAGCGTTTGAAAACAATTGTTTTCAAAAAGGAACAAAAATGATTGCAAAAAGAAACGCATGGTGTTATTCTGTTTACAGAAAGAAACAAGGGAGGTGTTATCAATGAAAATTAGAGTAAAGTCTCATGAATTTGCTCAAGCGAGAATCATTAAGGGATATTCTCAGCGCGGCCTAGCTACAGCATTAAAACGAGCAGTATCTTATATTTGTCAGGTTGAAAACGGACACCGTAATCCAAGTCCACAAGTTGCAAGACAGATTTGTGAAGTACTAGAAGTAGATTTTGAAGTCATTTTTTTTATAACAAACGTTCACAAAAGTGAACAAAAATCTGCCTGAAGAAAGGAGGCCCACAATGATCAAACCACCTAAAGGTATTGAATTCCATCGCGAGTTCGCACCTGATATGAAACGAATGGTCCATGCTTTAGAGGTTTTGCTTAAGTCAAAACCAGCAGAACCAAAGGAAACCACTGAGACAGATCAACCTGTAAAGAAAGAGGAAACAGCCTAAAGGAGTTCTGGACACACTCACACAACTGCATAGAGCGCCGAAGAGCGGGAGCGAGCGAAGATATGAGCCGCGCCTTAATACATTCCACCAATTCACCAGGTAAGGGTGATAACAAGGTCAAGGTGGGGTCACTGCCAAGACTCGACGCTGCATGCAGTTGTGTGATGAAAGTGAGGTGAGAACTATGCAACAGTTATCCAATATTATTGCAACCGCAGAAGCACTTAAAAAGAAAGGGGCACTTTTGGAAAGCTTCTGCGGCGCGGAAAAAATCAATCAAATCACTCAATCAACTTTAGAACAACTGCGTTCTAACATGATTACACCAGCGATTGCACGAGATTTATTGGAGTTTATATCCGAAATTTATTCGCTGGAACATAAGTTTCCTCAATAGAAACACTGAACAAAGGTTCTTGTCGTTCGGAGTGATACTTCTTGAAGTGATAGTTCAGATCATGAACAGTAGCTAATGCATGTATTACGTCCTTAGACATCTTCTCATCCATTTCAACAAGACAATGTGGACATTTGAATTGTCTATCACCTGAGTTGATTGATGAAAAGTAAACAATAAATCGGTTATCACAATTTTTGCAAAGTATGTTAGCTGCAGTACTCACGTTTTCACCACCTTCCGTTTCTGGCATCTGAAGAACGCCACTCGCCAAAGTTCACGTTCTTCCGACAATAGATTCAACAGAGGTTATGGAAAGTCCTACCAATTGCTTCTTGTTTCGCTTTTATAAGAAAAAGCCCCATCGTGAGCCACGAGGGGGGTCTGAAAGATGAGCACAGTTTCATTGTAATTCGAAAACCAAATAGAAAAGAGGAGAACAGATGGGGAACAACAGTACAACGATTTCACTATATTCTCGCTCTCGGATACATGACATCTGCGAATATGCTTATCAGAATCAGCGTACAGGCGAACAGCTGACGTACGAATCACTTGGGAAGAGGCTTGGAAGATCGGCACGCTGGGTATCGGATGTAATTAATGGCCGAGCGACGCCATCCCGAGAGGATGCGGAAGCGTTCGTGAAGGAATGCGGCAATCACCGATCGGTTCGGATGTTAAAACATCTGTTTGGCGATGCACCACCACCGACTGACCCGCGCTTGATGGTTAATCTTACAGCTACTTTATATAACCTCATCAAACAGTGCCAGGATGTAATCCATGAAGCACAGGCATTGATTGAATGGGAGCGTAAAAGGCGACCATGGGATTCGTTATCGACAGATGAAGAAAGTCTCTTGAAGGAAGCGGGTAAGCAGATTGAAGACCTATTCCAGGCGTGTGATGACGTACATATCTTGATGGATGAACGCTACGGTATTGATCCAGCCATTCATCAACACAACTGGTTATTAGAAGCAAGAGACCTGGAGATAGTCATAACCGATCCACGCGAGTTAATGCGCCGCGAACGACAAGAAATGTTATTTGCGGGAGGGCGGACTCAATGAAAACAAATCAAGACTGGAATCGGAGAATGCTCGAAGTACTTGAAAACACTTACCAATATGACGCTGATATGACGGAAGTTCTGATGCCGGAGGTCGCAAAGCAATACACGACAGCAGACGAACAAAACGAAAACTATCGTGATCGGTTGCTTCTATTTAAAGAAGATTTAGAGGAGGAGAAGGCATGAAGGAACTAACAACTGCACAAGGTGTAATCGAGTTAGTATGCGATGGAGATCATCCAGTTGGACGCAAGGTGATTACTATAGGCGAGATGGTTGAATTAGAGCGAATGGCAGAAAAAGAGAAAACCGCCCGCGGCGAACGGACGGCTTAGAAAAACAAATCTATTCGAAGAGTACCATACCTGATTGAGGAGGACAAGTCTTTGAAAAAGTCAGTGGCTTCTCAAATAGTAGAGCTGCAGCGTGAACTTGAAAATGCAGAACAAGCATATCGACAAGCTGATGATGATTGGCGAGCGGTAGATGTGCAATACGTTCAAATGAAACGTCTTCGTGAAGAACTAGATGTTCATAAACGTGATTTGGCGCATGAGATAGAGTGGCGTGTACGGGAGATCGCAGCATTAGAGGAGGAGATTAAGTATGAGCGCACCATTGCTTGATTTTCAAGAATATGTAGAGAAAACGGAACTGAGCAGGCAGCGTTCGATAGAAGGTCTGGCATTTGATATCGATGACAGTGGAATTGAATGGACCGTACGGGATGTTATCGAGGAGCTAGAGCTATTAGTTGATGGGAAAGCAACAATGGACTTTGAGGATTTCGTAGATGGAATCAGAGAACAGGCAAGGCGCTTACTCAAATAGTCGAAACTGGGGCAACATTGCCTCAGTCTGCCGGGAATAACCTACCGGCACTGATGAGACAGGTTACATAGCGAGGGAGAAAG
Organism: Brevibacillus sp. Leaf182; assembly: GCF_001423865.2. NCBI lineage: Bacteria > Bacillati > Bacillota > Bacilli > Caryophanales > Paenibacillaceae > Brevibacillus > Brevibacillus sp. Leaf182. Next base: position 330,714 of record NZ_LMPN02000031.1, read on the forward strand.
AGCGTGGCGGCAGTCAAGGGAGCTGCAACGGCCGCGTAGGGGTTGGGACGCGGCACCTCGTATCCAAAAAGGAAAGGAGGATGGAAGTGGTTTGGAGCAGGCCGGTCAATGTAAAGAAGCGTGAGGACTTAATCCGGAGAACAGGGACTCTGAAGCACAAAGTCACTATCGTTGACGCAAAAGAAGAATTCCATGGTGTCGATGTCAAGGTACGTGATTTCAGGGGGGAAGAATACTGGACCACATTAGATGACGTTGAGCTGGACAATGAAAAAGACTCCGCGGCAACGGAGTCTAACGGCTAAAACTTGGTTATTTCTAGCGTAACTCGTTTACCTCTAAAAAACAAGAGGGAGGGACAGAGCATGCAAGCCATTCGTTTGGTGAATACGCTAAACATGCAGCATGAAGATTGGCTGGAACATCGACGTCTTGGAATTGGTGGTTCCGATGCTGCCGCGATATGCGGGTTAAGTCGCTACAAATCACCGATGGCAGTTTATCTAGAGAAAATGGGAGAGCTACCACCGGTAGAGGACAATCCAAAAATGAAGGCAGGGCGACTTCTGGAACCTGTTATTGCTGATTGGTTTGCAGAGGATACCGGGTACAAAGTATGGCGACAAAATGCGATATTTCAACATCCGGAGCATCCCTTCATGCTAGCTAATATTGATCGCTGGTTGCCTGGACAGAATGCAGGCTTGGAATGCAAGAACACATCGGAATATTGCAAGGATGACTGGTCGGGTACGCAGGCTCCAACGGAATACATTCTTCAATGCAACCATTACATGGCTGTTACTGGGGCAGATAGATGGTTTATCGCCGTTCTGATTGGAGGCTGGGATTTTCAATGGCGGGTAATCGAACGGGATGAAGAGCTGATTAAGAACCTGATTACTATCGAAAAAGGATTCTGGGAAGAGCATGTGGTGGCAAAAATTCCGCCAGTCTTCTCTCATCAAGATACTGACTATCTCAAGAATGCATTTCCTGAATCTATTTCGGATTCTTCAATTGAGCTACCTGAGGAGGCATACCCGATTATCCAAGAGTTGCATCTAGCAAGAGTAGCTAAAAGCCAAGCCGAACAGCGAGAGGAAGCAGCAAAGAATCAGATCAAGGGCTATATGCAGACAAGCGAAAGAGCGTATTTTCAAGGGGATCTTCGGTTTACATGGAAGACCGGGAAGCGCGGCCGTATATTTCGGGTAATTGGAGGGGATGAGTAATGTCTGAAGATAAGAAAGTTAATCAGTCGGCCTTAGCCGGGCAACTAGCTCAGCGCACGATGACTAAGGCTGAAAACTTCAATGCAGTCATCAAGAAAGAGCTTGCAGACAACTTTCAAGCGATCAAATCGTTAGTACCAAAACATATGACGCCTGAGCGTTTAGCTCGAATCACGTTAACAGCCATCAGTAGGACGCCTGCACTTATTGATTGTACACCTGCATCAATTGTGGGAGCTGTTATGAACTGTGCAACGTTGGGACTGGAGCCTAATTTAATCGGACACGCCTATTTAGTTCCGTTCAAAAACAACCGTACTAAGCAAATGGAATGCCAGTTTCAGATTGGATATAAAGGACAGATTGATTTGATTCGGCGCACTGGTGATGTTTCTAAGATTTATGCTGAGACCGTCTACGAAAACGACTTGTTCATTTACATCAAAGGTGAGGACAAGCGTCTAGTCCATGTTCCTTTTGATATGCTGCACCACCTAGAGAACTTCACTCCGAGTAAGGATGATTTCATGGACATAATGATGGCTCAAGCTATCTCAGCCATTAAATCTAGGGGAGCAAATGATCAAGGGAAGCCAGTTCGTTACTATTCAGCTTATCGACTAAAAGATGGAGCTTTTGATTTTGTAACCATGACGGCCGAGCAATGCCAAAAGCATGCCATGACGCATTCTGCTGCCAAGAAAGACGGGAAGCTGATAGGTCCATGGAAAGACCACTTTGAGAGTATGTGTAAGAAAACCTGCATCAAGGAAATGGCGAAATATATGCCGATTAGCATCGAAGTGCAGGAGAAGCTTTCGACTGATGAAGCCGTTCTGAAGCTTCGGAAAGATAACGGAATTGAGTCAGACAACATTTTCGATGTGGATTATAAGGTCGTAGAAGAAGATCAAGCTGAACCCGATGAAGTGGCAGCTGAGCAATGATAGAGCGATGGTTTCTACTCCCCGACATGTATCGAGTGTTTGAAGATGCCGAGACGCTGAAACGATTCGCAGCGGCATTCATGAGGAGGTACTATCCGGAATGGACTCCAATCAAGATAAAGCAATACAGAGTACTTGCACAAAAGGAAGGCGATAAAAATGAGCATGTTCAATGAGGTTCGAGCCGTTCCTAAACCTACATTTAAGCGAAGAGTTAAGAAACAAAAGGATCGCGGGAAGATTTCTTCCAAAGTTCTCGCCGAGGTGTGGGAACGGGATAAGGGCTGCTGTGTACTTTGCAAGAAAAGTAGTAAGCAAGTATGGACATTAGAAGGGCACCACATCATCTTCCGAAGCCAAGGAGGAACTGGGGAACCATGGAACGTTGCACTGGCATGTGGACCAGTTACTCAGTCAGGTACGTGCCACTGGAAGGCTCATAACACGCGAGCGGGTCGCTTAGCGTTTATTGAATACCAACAAAACACTCTCCTTCCTTTCTATCAGGGAGGAGCATCATAGCCGGGAGGAGTTGAGGGAAGTGGCTAGAGCAAGGAACATCAAACCAGGATTTTTTAAAAACGAGGACCTGTCTGATCTCAGTCCGCACACAAGATTATTGTTCATCGGATTGTGGTGCTTAGCTGATCGTGAGGGGTTTTTAGAGGATAGACCAAAACGAATAAAGGGTGAGCTTTTCCCTTATGAGAATGTCGAGGTAGACCAGTGCTTGCAGGAATTACATCACGCTGGTTTTATCATCAGATACGAAGTGGATGGAGAGCGCTTCATTAGTATTCCAAAATTTAAGGACCATCAAAATCCTCATCATAGAGAAGCAGCGAGCAAAATACCAAAGCCCGAAGTAGGTAAGGACAAGCCTAGGGCTGTGACCGACCAAGGTAAGGCACAGCCTCAGAATAGCCTAGGGCTTTCCTCGGAAATTCCGTACCTAGGTAGTGACGAGCCTACTAAAAGCCCTGCTGATTCTCTGATTCCTGATTCCCTTAAACTGATTCCTGATACCACTACTACTGATTCCAAGGAACAGCATAAAAGCGTGGTGGTGGTCGGTGGAAGGGACCTGCAAGTTTTCAATAGCGTAATTGATCAATACAAGCATTATTTCAACTTCGACCCTAATCCAACTATCATGCAGTTACTACATAGCTATCTCGAAGACGGGGTACAGTTGGACTTGTTGGCTTGGGTAATGCGATATGCAGCAGAAAAAGGCAAGGCTTGGGATTACGCAAAAGGGACCCTGGAGAAGATGTTCGTTCAGGGGGTGCGGACTGCTGAACAAGCAGAGATTGCTAACCGGGAGTTCCAACAAAAGCAATCGCATAAGGTTGTACCTATCAGAGATAGCAAGTTAAGAGTAGACAGTCTCCCAGCATCTGTTCAGTGGCAAATGGAGCAAGAAAGGGCAGGAGCGTTCCAGTCCCGGGAATCACCGCGCTTATTACGTGATGACCCGGAACTAATGGGAATGCTAGACCGCATGAGACGGTCAAGGACAACAGGTAGCTAGACCACTGAATGTTACGACAGACTGGGCGTTTTACCGAATGAATTATCTGGGGTAAGCTCGCCCATGGCTGCCAAATAGCTCATGAATATGGCGATAAACCCTAACATGCATATCAGGGAAAACAAAAGCAACGTCTCCAGGAGTAAGCTTCAACTTATCTGACGGCTGCTCGATAGCAAACGGTATCTCCATAGATTGCAATGTTTCTTTCAAGTAACCCACTTCGGACCAAGATACCGAGTAATAAAACGACTTTTCCACGTGACCAACTCCTTTGTGAATATTATGCCACGCGGAGTCGGGACAAAAAAGGAGACGGGAGAATTGCATCCGTTTATAACTAGGGATAAAGTTGAACACCCGGAATTAGGTCGGGGAGTGGTCATACAATGGCAGCCCGCCAAGCTACTTGTTAAGTGGGAGAAGTCCGGTAAGGTGTCGCTAGTACCTAAGTCAGAGGTACGACTGATTTAGGAATAGTGCACACGAGCCCAATTAAGTTAAATCACTCGTCGATTTTGCTAAATTCCGTATAAACGCTCCATAGTCCAATAGCTAAAAAAATGATACCAAGTAAACCGTACTTCAGGCTAGTTGTCATTAAATAAAGACCATTCAAGCAGATTCCAATTGAAACTATTTTGCGCAAAGTTGTTTTTTTCATAAAACTCACCTATATACAGTATTTTACAAAAAATGTATCACGATATTTGTTTATTTACAAATTGCTCAGGGAGATAAGAAAGGAGGCCGCCAGGTGCAACTGGATCAGATTATTCAAGGGAACACACTCGAAGTAATGCCGAAGCTGCCGGAGAAGTTCTTCCATTGCTGCGTGACCAGTCCGCCTTATTGGGGGTTGCGCGATTACGGATTGCCTCCGACAGAATGGCCAGAAGTCACATACACGCCAATGACCGGATTACCACCATTAACAGTACCAGCTTGGACAGGATGCCTCGGGCTGGAACCTACACCTGAAATGTTCGTTGCTCATATGGTGCTTGTTTTTCGGGAAGTGTGGCGGGTGCTACGGGATGACGGAACCCTTTGGATAAATTTTGGAGATAGCTACGCGGGCAGCATGAAAGGACGAAACGCTGACGGTCAGGGCAATCCTGGAGGATACCACAAACAAAGTGGAGGACAGTCAGGCGGAAACATTGATTACAAGCAGTTTGATTTTAGTTCTCTAAAGTCAAAAGATTTGATCGGGATTCCCTGGCGCATAGCGTTCGCATTACAAGCAGATGGCTGGTATCTCCGAATGGACAACATTTGGAACAAACCAAACCCAATGCCAGAGAGTGTAAGGGATCGACCGACCAAGGCCCATGAATATATGTTTCTTCTTAGTAAAAATGAGCGCTACTATTACGATTCTGAATCAATTAAAGAGCCTATAAGCCAATCAAGCATTGAACGTTTGTCACAAGATGTTCAAAGCCAAAGGGGTTCTAGTCGGGCAAATGCTGGGGGGAAGACTAACGGTAACTTAAAGGCGGTTGGAGGATCAAAAGGAGCATTCGGCCCAGAGCAGTCGCGAAAGAGAAGTGGAAACAAGGAGAGAAAAAGCGGTGAGCAAAGGGGACGTCCAGATTCTCATTTGGGTGGGTCGATTCCTTGGGAGGGTTCGACAAGAAATAAACGGTCTGTCTGGACGGTGGCCACTGCAAAAACTGGTGAAGCTCACTTTGCCACTTTCCCAGAGAAACTTCCTTGTCCGTGTGTGCTTGCTGGCAGCCCGCAGGGAGGCATCGTATTTGATCCGTTCATGGGATCCGGAACGACAGGAATTGTCGCCAAAAAACTCGGGCGTAAATTCATTGGAATTGAGATGAACCAGGAATATATCGAGCTTGCAGAGCGGCGAATCAAGCGTGAGACGGCCCAGATGAACATTTTCGAATTTGGTACTTAACACGATGTGTAGTTTGTCAATTGATGAGAATACTCATGGTTTAAGCCACTTGATATTGTAGTTAATTACTTCTCCCTCGGGCAGCTTGATCGTCATCGTTTCAAGTGCATAAGGTGGATTGTGTGGTCCGGCAAATGTTTGAACTCGGATGGTCACGTTAAAGTGGGTGAGTTTTCTTGGGTCTGGTCTACTTACATCTAGAATTTCTTCCACGCCTCTATACCACAAACGATTCGTACCATTTATACGTACTGCGTTCCCTATCTTATCTAACATTGCTTCTATAAAAGCACGTTTCATTAAGTCGCATTCAGTTTTACTTTCAGTAGCATGGACAGGTTGTGAAAAAAGCAGGGTTGTTAGTACGAAGATAATTATTTTTTTCATGAAGAGTCCCACCTCAGTTTTAGGGGATAGGTTCTCCAGTAATACTAACCGTTATTTAACAAAATAGTTACTGAGAAAATATCAGATCTCGAAGTTGCGTTAAAACACTAGGTAAGTATTCTTGTGGATGCATAAGAACCGCAATCAACACACTTATGGTTATGGCTGCAATCCAAATAAAACTTTTGGATCCTCTTGATTTTAATTTTTGAGTGAGAAGCAGAGAGAATAACAAAATAGCAATATTTAAAATTAATGTTATTGGAATACTTACAATTCGGCCAAGACCTGTATAAGGAAAGTATTCGATCAATAAGAGTATGGTAGCTATACTCGGAATCATGGCTAATAAGAAAGTTATTACTGGTTTCTTCATTTGGTGAACTCCTTATCTGGTTGTTTGCAGTTTCACTTAATTTTCATACCCCAATTCCCATAATAAGGTATTCGTGAAATAAAAAAATCAATCCTGCCCGTTAAGGTAAATTGTCTTCAGTCTCAAACTTTATTTTCATCGAATACTCGGAGAGCAAGTCATTACCAATATCGATCTGCCAAGCTGCTATAAAAGTGACTGCTTAACACAACGGTAATTGTATGAAACGCTAACCTAATGCCCAGTCCAATCTTCGTTCATATACGGAAGGGCTAGTAAAAACAAAAAAATAACAGTAAGGGTAATTAACAATACGTATATCCATCTAGCTTGGAGAGACTCTGCATTCAGGATTAGAATCCATCCAATAAAAAGGATCAATATGATTGTCATATGAGAGTGCTCCTTTCGATAGGAATTACGGAAAATGGTGATTATTGGTTACAAAACACACGATTTGTTAAACAGGGAGGGATACTAGGATGAATACCTATACAATCAGATATGTACGAGGACACGAACCAGGTACATACGTAACCTCGATTCGAGCAAATTCCGAAGAAGAGGCAATAAACATTTTTTACGCAAACAATCCAAAATGCTATGTTGTCTACCAATAGAATCGCAGCAGAAGGATGAAAATAACATTACGTTTGTACTCAGGGAGGGGAACAAGATGGATGGGTTGTGCTGCCCAAAGTGTGGGGGCGAAAAGCTATGTCATTACGGCGGTGCGATCGGTGTCTACGAATGCACCTTATGCGGAAGTAATGTTGACCAGCATGATTTAATTCCAACCGAGCAGTTTTTGGAACAGGATATGTCCGTGAAGGAAATCAGAGCGTTGATAGATATCAAACTGGATATGATGCTGCTCTTTCCGGAAGACAAGCAAGCGCTTATTGATGACATAATGAAACTGCGAAGCAGGCTTATTGAAGTCGCTTGAGTGGGGGGAACCAAGTGAAAGCCATAACCATTCACCAGCCATGGGCAACGCTGATCGCCCTTGGGGAAAAACGATTTGAAACACGAGGCTGGCCGACCAATCACCGCGGGCAAATTGCGATTCACGCTGCCAAGAAAGCGGACAAGGAGATCTGCCTACAAGAGCCTTTCCGCAGCGTGCTGGATTTGCACGGGTATACGGCAGACAATCTGCCAACAGGGGCGATTGTGGCAATTGCCGATCTGGTGGGTTGCCATAAAGTTATCGGGAATAAAGGTAACGTATCCGCGTATCTCAACAACTCTAAAGTTGTAGACGGGCACGAATTGCTCTTTGGTTATTTCGACTTTGGACGTTACGCCTGGGAGATGACCGATGTAAAGCGGATTGATCCGGTGCCTGCGAAAGGCCAGCAAGGACTATGGAATTGGAAATGTATCACCTGCATCAACGGCGAAGAAGACAAAGAACTGTTACCACTAGATGATGAGCAAGGGTAATAAAAAAAAATAACCCTCTATTTTATCAGAGGGGGAGACATTAATACCCTGCCTATTTAGTTGAACTGGATATTTCATGAAGTTTTTGTTCAATAATGCCCTCGACACTCTTGATGTGCTCTTCAGTCTTAGAGGAATAGAAATTATCAGTAGCCATTGATCGTCTTTTTAACATGATACGAGTGCCATTTATTTGACCAGCAATAATAAATGCAACACGAATAAATTTTACTCTAGTAGACTGTTTTTGATCATGCTCGGGTGTAAAGCTTAAGTCATTGCAGCGATCTGAGATACCGCTTGTATCAAAACTGATTTTTTGAGCGGAATGAGCAAACTTATTTCTTATTTTCCTTATCAAATTTAAGTCCCGCTTAATACTGGGACTAATGAGGCCAAGTAAGTATGCCATTTCTATTCTTGAAGAAAATGAAGATAGTCCTCCAGTACCACTAAATAGGTTATCAAAAGAGCGCTTGTCATCTACCAAAAAGTCTTTAAGGAGGTATTTAATTTGATCGTCAAGAAAAGCTCCTGCCATTAAAGCGCATCCACGGTCAGTTTCATCTGTCAACGTTCTTCGAAAATCTAACGCATCTGATGTTGAAGATGCCATTTTACTTAGTATCTCAGGATTACATTCTAATTCCGCAATTCTCTTGAGTAGTAAATCACGGTATTTTTCTTGGAAATCAGGTACATCTTTAGCGTCTATACTTTGAAGTAGTTCTAGTATAGATGAATTAAAAAACATAAATAACCCTCCTCGTTTTTTTAATTCAATTGTACTAGAAAAGAGTTATATCGAGAAGTTTTAGGAATTTAATTAATTGCAATTTATTACTATATTCCGAGGACTAAGTAGTTGGAACTGATGCCCCAAGGAGCACCAACCCTACTGATTTACTTTTCTAAGTGTGACTGATTATCTGCATCAAGCAAATGTCTCAAGATGGCTTGACTCACCGCAGTAACGGGCTCGAAAACAAAAACAAATAGGTCCTCATGTGACTGCAGATAGTAGTTCCTATAGCCAAGCAAAATCAGTTCTCGATTGAGTCGGGCTGCATCTTCGAAACTTGCGTAGAAGTACAAATGTTTGGGCATGGTAATCACCTCCTCCCGCACAAAACCGTAGCAGAAGGAGGTTGGGACAAAAAAAGAAGCCCCCAAATAGGAGCCCGTATATATGTTCGCCTAAACTAATTATATCATGGGCTTACCGCGAGGGGGAATTGGAAAGATGAGCACACAGGTACAAGAACAACTGTCATTTCTGCAACCAGTTAATGAGAGAGAAGTCAGGAAGGCTGTTGTGAAAGAATTGAAATCATATAAAGCCCTTCGTGTTGCAGTGCAGAATAAAAAGGAGCAAGAGGAGAAGGGTATCGATCAATTGTTTCCTCGTTTGAAGCTTTCAGATACACAGAATGAGTTGAAAGCGAAGCAGATAGAAAGAGCACTCGAATATTCACTCGACGAGATAGAGCGTCAGATCATCGAAGAGAAGTATTTGAGCACATCCAGGGTGAAGGACATCACCGTATATCTGGACTTAGGGATTACAAAGGACCAATTCTACTCAAAAAAGAAAGAGGCAATTATGCAAATTGCTACGGCACTCAGGATGATCTGAGTGTCTTTTTATTAGAAAAAAACTGTGACGACAACAATTTTATATAAATTTGCGAATCATTTTACCTTATCATTGCAATTTTGAACATTAGTCAAAATTTCTAAATTCCAGTAAAATTGGATATTGTACATATAAAAAAACATGGGAGGCCTCAATTTGAATATAAACTGTTTTTTAGAATGCGAAGTGTGTGAAAATAAAATTCATTTAAAGGTTTATGCTGGATATGTAGAATTTAACCCATTCAGTTATTATTGTCCTGAATGCGGCATTACTATAGACGGCCATATTTTGTTAAATTTATCGCACGGGATTATCGATCGAAAGTTCTTTAATAATGCTAAAGAGATTCCACGAGAAAGCAATGTAAGTCATCTTTTACAAGTATCAAGTGATTTTTTTACCGACAAGATATCTGGTTATAATCCAACAAATCCGAAATTGTTTTTTTCACCGTATATGATGAATGTAGTAAAACACGGTGGAGAAACTACGCAATTAAAAGCTTCATTTGCGGAAATATTTACAAGTAATGTCCAAACGGATTTCAACATCAACCATAGAATATGGCAGTTATATAAGAAGAAGAAAACAAAGTATCTAAATGCTCAATTAATAAAATACAAATTTGTGGCTCCAGTTATACTGGGCCAGGTACTTAAAGTGGATCATGACGATGTGATTTTAGACGTTTTATATAAACCATTTAAAATCCTGTTAAAGCAAAATGGATACTACAGCGAGATTCTTGATTTAAGGAAAGAATTAAAAAAAATCAAAGATAAATACCCTGATCAAGTATTGCAATTGCACCTTGAGCTAAAAGAGTTGATTAATGATATGGAGAATAGCCTGGTACATTTACTTGAAAACTTTGTTGAGTTTTATAAATTCATCTTTCCTACTATCTTATCTTCCGCATTTAAGACAGATGATATTGAGGAGATTAAAAACCAACAAGGAATATTAACAACAAATTTTGAGCAATTGAAGAATTACTACGTTGATGCTTATGAAATTTTATGTTCAGGATTGGTTGGTTTCGTTGGTCTACAGAACATCAAATTGAGAGGTGACAGGAATTCTTTTCATGACGAATACCGGAAGTCAGCTAAGAATATTACATCTATTGTTGAATTTATTGATAAAGCAAACAACAAAGGAAACAGGGTTAAGTATTTTTCAACAGAAAACATATACAATAAGTTTTTTGATATTTGTAGCATTTTAAACAATGGAATTAGAAACAGTATTGGTCATTACTCTTATAGCTATGATACAGATCAACAACTAATTACATTTAAAGATAAAAGTGATGAGATTAAGTTATACCTTGTTGAATTTAGCGATATACTCTATGAAACTTTTTATGGAACAATAGTTTCTTTAGAGGTATTTCATTTTATTAAAACCTGTAATAAATAGTCGTCTTTTAGTGTGAATATATAGAAAAGTAAAGTGAAAAAGGAAGTAGCTTCTAAATTGAACAAACTGGAAAGTAAACCACTTTAGGTGGTTTTTTTCTTGTAAGAAGAACCAAAATCATAACGGTTTCTTGAAAAACTCGATAAAAAGATGGACAAAGCCCGGATAAAATTAAGGATAATACGCTGGACGTTTTTGCCAACGCGAATCGGTAATCTTGAGTCAAGAGCAAGCGACATCGGCTCTTGGGAGATACCGCCTATCCCATATCAATGGTGTACCTGAGCGAATCTATGGGTGATGACGAATGTGACCTTACGAGAGGGGGACATTTTGAGCCTGAACGCACTAGTTGCGACGAGCGTAGCAGGGAACCATACAATTATTTTTCATTGTATGCATTACAGCGGTTTTCAAGTTTTGGGAACCCCTCTCGGAGCTTTGAAAAATCGCGAATTACTCTGCTGGGATTTACCGGACAGGGGATTACTTTTAAGCGAGGTATACGGCTCAGGCCTCTCGCCCCTTGTCCGATACCGCCCATATTAAACTAGCTAACACCTTTAAGCTCTTAGTACAAGAGAGTATAGATTTTTCTATTAAATATAGAAATAAAGTATATAATGGAAAATAGCCAGACAAAAAGGGGTTAATTATGATAAAAAAGGTCTTGTTTTTTTCTTTTTTTATATTTAACTGTTTTATAGGTACGGTATTTGCTGAAACAGTGAATAAATCTTCCATACAAGAAAATGCCGTTCAAGAAAATGCCGTTTCTAAAGATGATCTTGATAAAGTTATCCTTGAACTGAAGTTAGAAAAAAGTGAACAAACTCAGAAACTATCTCAAGAAATCATTAACCTGCAAAAAGAATCCTTATCAAATAAAGAGGAACTGTATAAGGCTTTAATTGAGACCAAGAATGACAGAATTGGATTACTACAAGGAAATATATCATCGATATTATCTGTACTCGGAATTATAATAGCGGCATTAGCCCTATTTGCATTTTGGTTGGCTAAAAAAATTAAAGCAGCAACTGATAAAATACAGAAACTAAAGGAACAAGTAGATGATACAAACCAAAAATTAAGTGAAACCCAAGATAAAATAGATAAGCAACAGAGTCAAGCGGATCAAATTCAAGAAATACTTGAAGTGAGCCAACAACGAATCAACGAGAAAATTCTTGTTGAATTTAATAAAAGTGGTAAGGATATTCCACCGGAAGTACAGAATGTATTTAATAATGATCTCAAGTCAACTTTAATAGTGAGACAGCCAGATAACAAAAGTAAGAGAGTAAATAGCTATAAAGATTTAGAGCAGTTCCACAGAATCCTCTTAGAAAATCAGAGTTTCGCTAAGTATTCAGATAAGTTCGAGCTGATTATTAGAATAAATGATGGATTTTCCAGACAAGACGTCAATGAAGTTCTAGCTCAAGATATTTTTATGTTTATTAAAAATTTCTCTTTTATAAAAGGGGATAGCAATATTTATAGTAATATTGAAATGGAAACCCTATCAGCATTTCCGCTTAGCGCTAAAATTCTTTTTAACATTTTAAATGTTCACAGTAATGGTATTTTCGAAGTCAGATCAGTAAATGGTCAGTAATTGCACCCACTGTGGTGCTTTTTTCATGGAGGTGGGTGAAATGTAGTGCGGCAGTATGTTGACTCAACGACAGGAGAAATATACTACACCGAGGAAGTGCTGCGCCGGTCGGACGAGATTGTAAAAGTATTTCGTCCAGTAGGTCGCAGCTCAAAATTCGTGAAGATCAAGGCCAGCCAAAAGGCAAAGCGACGGCTCAGAAAGCTGTCACTCGCTGAGGCTGGCTTTTTGTTGAAGATTGCACCTTATGCCAGCGAGGGAACTAACCTTCTGCAAGGCGACAATGAGCGCGGACAAAAGGGTACGCCACTTACTGTCAAAGACCTTGCCCGCATTGCAGACTGTTCCTATCCAACAGCACGCAAGATTGTGAAGACATTCATTGAGCTGCACATCATGCGTCGAACCGACTTGGAAGGACAGTCAGCATTAGCAATCAACCCCCTGTATTCTCTCAACGGGAAGACAGCAGAAACGTGGCTCCTGCACTTATTCAGCCAGGAGATCACAGAGGCAGGCGAAGACCCAAATTTGGACTAGGGGGTCGCCAGAAGCCAACAGGCAGCCAAAGCATATGGCTCTAAGCTGCAACCTCATTTTTTGCGGTGAAACAATACATATACTTTTCCGCTTGAATAGTAGTCGTTTGATTACACCCCCAAAACACGTAACCAGCCCTACAGCATCAAGGCATACAGCAATTTTAGGGCTGGCAATATTCTTTATTCTTACTTTATTGCCACGAAGGAGCTGAACAGCATGGACATACGGAAAATATCAGTCTCTAAAATTAACCCGGCACCTTATAATCCCCGCGTTGATTTGCAACCGGGCGACCCCGAATACGAGAAACTGAAACGATCCATCGAGGAGTTTGGATACGTGCAACTGCTCGTCTGGAACGAACGATCAGGGAACCTCGTTGGTGGACATCAAGGATTCAAGATACTTGTTAGCGAGCAAGGACGGACTGAGGTAGACGTATCAGTCGTAGACTTGGATGACATCAATGAGAAGGCGCTCAACATCGCACTGAACAAAATCAGTGGTGCTTGGGATGAGGATAAGCTTGCACAGGTGTTGTCTGAGCTACAGGAGAGCGATTTGGACGTAGAGCTAACAGGATTTGATCTTGAAGAAGCTGTAGATTTGATCAATGAGCACGTCAACATGGAAATAGATGAACCAATCAAGGAAGATGATTTCGATGTTGAGAAAGCATTAAACGATATCATTGAACCGGAGACGAAGCCAGGGGACATTTGGAGGCTGGGGAGGCACATTCTGATGTGTGGAGACGCTACAAGTGAGCAGGATGTGAAACGGCTAATGGATGGTCAGCGGGCAGCACTGGTAGTAACGGACCCTCCTTATAACGTTGCGTTCAAGAGTGATTCATCAGAACTTGCTTCAGACGGCAGAGAAAGCATCATGAATGATGACATGCCCATGGAGCAATTTGAGGACTTCCTTCAAGCTGTGTTTGCAAATTATGCATCAATCATGGACCCGAAAGCAGCAATCTATGTTTTCCATCCTTCTAGCTATCAGCGAGAATTTGAGAACAAGATGAACGAGGCCGGAATAGTATCGCGCACCCAGTGTATTTGGGTTAAGAACGCTTTTTCGTTGTCGTTTGCTCAATATAAGTTCAAGCATGAGCCGGTGTTCTATGCTCATCTAAAAGGGCAGGCTCCAGCATGGTACGGAGATCGTAAGCAGACTACGGTTTGGAGAACTGATCTAACAGGAATCTCCGAGGAACCGGAGACCGTCTGGGAGGTATCGCGAGGGGATGTAAGCAAGTATGTCCATCCTACACAAAAGCCATTGGCGCTGCTTGCTATTCCAATTGGGAACAGCAGTCAGAAAGGCGATACCGCTGTCGACTTTTTCGGCGGTAGTGGTTCTACACTGATGACATGTGAGCAGATGGGGCGTATCTGTAGAACAATGGAGCTCGATCCAAAATTCTGCGACGTCATTAAGAGGCGATTCTATGAGGCAACAGGCATTGAACCTGTACTCATAAGCAGGCTACAAGAAGCTGCTTAAATAGCAAAAGGGAGACGCGCGAACGTCCCCCCATGCAACCAGGTCACCCCGGCTGAGATAGTGGAAACCCGTGGCCACGGAACCTCATAGCCACTATCTCGTTTTCCATTTTACAGGAAAGCCGAGGGTGTCACAATGAAAAATACAAACAAACGTTCCTGTTCTTCTGGTGACCTGCTTCTTCAATACGAGATTGGCATCATTGAAAGTATCAACGAATCAAAGGAGCAATACAGGAAGGTTGTAAAAGCAGCTATTGCTAAGTGGGTTAAGGACTTTCAATCTGGCCATATTGAGATTAAGACAGTGGATGATTTGAAGAAGTTGATAGAGTTGGACATTGAGTTGCAGAAGGATGATTATTAGCTAGTAATAAATTCCTATTCAAGTATAATCTACTTGGAGGGGAAGGCATGATAAAATATTTTCTGTTAATCGTATTGGGGGTTACCTTGTATGTGTTATCGCAGACAAAAAATCAGAAGGTTTTTAATAAGGATGTATATCGAGTCTATAAAGATTTGAAAAAAGAATTAAGATTTGCAGCTGTGCATGGTGATCAATATGACAATGCAAGAAACTTCTTAACGTCCCAAGGTCTTCAAGATAAAGATCTTGAGAAACTCCAAACACTAATTAACATTAACTTGTCCAACAATAATTTGATTACGCAAGTCAGGACAATTATGGCAACAGTTGCTTTAACAATTGTCACTTTAGCATTTGGAACAATTTTTTCCGCAGCGTTAGGTGGTATGTACAGCAAATATGTCGAGTTGGTTTTAGAGCCCGAGGATTATAAAAAGATAGAAACTCTATTTAATGATATGGATGCTACAGTAAATCTTGTGGGTCAAGAGTTTGCTATTATAACTGTTATGTTCTTTGTTGGTCTCTCAATATGGAGGCTTTGTGTATGTGCTGTAAACCAAACTAATGTAATACTTCAAAAAATCGTATCGGACGAAATTCAAGACAGGAAAAAAACAAAAATTCGGTATCGAGCATCCAAATAAAGGGTGCTCTTTCTTTTTTCAAAAACAACCCCATGAAGTGGTGAGGTGGTGGTCATGTAGATGGCGAGAAATCCCGAAAAGCAAAGATGCAAGGCAAAGAGCAAGCAAAGAGGCCAACAGTGCAATAACTGGGCAAAGCCCGGCTGGGATGTGTGCCGTTTCCACGGTGCTGGAGGAGGTGCGCCTCATCGCAATATCAACGCAGTTAAAACGGGTGAATACCAGTCGATCTGGATGGACGCCTTGAGTCCAGAGCAAGCAGAGGTACTTGAAAGGATCAGTCTTGATCCATTACAACAGGCGGATGAAGAGATCCGCTTGTTTACTTGGCGGGAACGAGAGATGATGCTCCGCATTCGAGACTTGAGGGAAGGATTGACCGAAAAGCAACGTCGGGTCCTTCAAGAGAGAGTAGCTATAAAAGAGCCTGTTCAGGTTCATGATGAAAAGTCTGGGCAATCCAAGACGGTAGTGTTGTCTCGTAATGAGCTGGTTACTACTGAAATCGAAGAGACTGAGTATCGAGCGATTGAAGATATCCTATCGCTTGAAGAAGCACTGACCAGGGTCCAAGACAAAAAATTGAAGGCTATTCAACTGAAAGCGCAACTGTTGAGCAATGGCGGTGGTACTGAGAAGGAGATCATTGTGCGGAGGTGGTCGCGTGACAAATCTGGCACTTGATCTTGATCCATTTGAGGGATGGACACCGCATCCCAAGCAAATCGAAGTAATGGAATGTGATGTCCGAAACGTGGTTATGAACTGCGGGCGACGCGGTGGCAAAACAAACGTGGGAGCCCGAAAGTTTTTCGATAACATCCTAGCAGACGTTGAGGCAGAAAAGGGGTTGCCATATAAGCCCCCTCGGAATTTGAAGGTTATGAAAAAGCCAAAGCCAAGGCTTGAATACTGGTGTGTGTCTCCGACCTATTCCATGTCAGAGATTCAGCAGGAAGAGCTGGGAGCGGTCATTCCAGAGGAAATGATCGAGAGTTGGGATTTATCAAAGAATCGGGTTTGGTTGAAAGGATACATCCTCATTCAGTTCAAATCTGCCGACAACCCTAAGACGCTAGTCGGTAAAGGGCTTGATGGCGTGTGGCTTGATGAGGCTTCCAAGATGAAGGAGCAGACCTGGAGCGGATATCTCTCCTATGCTCTTGCTGATAAAGGCGGCTGGAGCGTTTGGACGACTACGCCAGAGGGAATGAACTGGTTTTATCATGACATCGTATTGAACGGGCAGCACACGCAGGCAGGCGGTCAACTGGACGAATATCGTAATGACCCTGAATGGTGTAATTTTTACTGGACGAGTAAGGACAATCCATTGCCAGAGTTGCAAAAGAATATTCAGCGCATGATTGAAACCATGCCGAAACGATATGTGGACCGGGAGATTTTCGCCCGGTTCGATGTGTTTTTTGGGCAGGTCTATGAGGAGTTTGACCGTTCGATACATGTTGTACCGCGCGCGCTTTGCGAGCAGAAGTTCAAAGACAGACATTTTGTGCACATTGAGGCAGGTAAGGACTGGGGCTTTACAAACCCTGGTGTTACTCTAGTTGGAGCAATGACTGCCAATGGCGAGTTGTGGATCGTGGATGCGATCTATAAGGCTCAGATGGAGATTCTTGTTCCTGGTGATTCCAACTGCTGGGTGGCTCAAGACAAAGAGCTCATGAAGAAGTGGAAGATCAAAATGTTTTGGTGTGACTCAGAGGACGCCAGCAACATTAAAACGTATCTGACTAATGGTTTGCCAGCGAAAGCAGCTCAGAAGCACTTGAAAGAAGGAATACGGGCTGTCTCCACTCTGTTTAAAGTGAAGAGTGACAACGGCAGGCCGAACATATTCATTTCTGATCATTTGAAAGAGGTCATCCAAGAATTGACGAACTACAGATA
>NZ_LMPN02000034.1:0-116222 GCF_001423865.2 Brevibacillus sp. Leaf182
GAGTGTCTTTTTTATTTCCTGTCTACTTGACAGGGGTCAGTTCACTTTTCGTATTCTTTCTTACATTTCTTCTGGAGCAGCCAGACCGAGCAGACGCAGACCTTCCTTCAGTACAGCAACGACTGCTGCTACGAGCTGGAGACGGGATGCCTTCACATCTTCTTCCTCAGCCAGGATGCGTACATTCGCATAGAACTTGTTGAACGTTTGCGCCAGGTCGATTACATACTTGCCGATTTGCGACGGATCGAAGTGATCGGCAGCACGTTCGATTACCTCTGGGAACGCGTTCAAGAGGGTAATTACTGCCCAAGCCTCTTTGCTGTCGAGTGCACCGGAAGCCAGGTTCACTGTCGTTGCTGGCTGGTAGCCACCTCTGCGCAGCAGCGAGCATGCACGCGCGTGTGCGTATTGGACGTATGGTCCTGTTTCCCCTTCGAAGGTCAGCATCTCTTCCCAGGAGAAGTTGACATCATTGAGGCGGAAGTTCTTCAAGTCATGGAAAATTACTGCGCCTACCCCGACTTGACGAGCCACTTCTTCTTTATTGGCCAGCGTAGGGTTTTTCTCTTCGATGACTTTTTGGACATCAGAAATGGCTTGTGCCAACACTTCTTCCAAGAGAACAACTTTCCCTTTACGCGTGGACATTTTCTTGCCGTCCTTGAGCATCATGCCGAATGGGATGTGGTGCATATTTGCGGACCACGCATAGCCCATTTTTTCCAACACTTTATAGAGCTGCTGGAAGTGGAGGCGTTGCTCGTTTCCTACGACATAGAGTGCTTTTGCAAAATCGTACGATTCATGGCGGAAGAGGGCAGCAGCCAAATCACGCGTTGCGTACAGGGTAGCGCCGTCTGATTTTTTGATCAGGCATGGCGGCATATTGTATTCATCGAGGTTCACGACCATCGCACCGTCGGATTCAGTCAAGAGACCTTTTTCCTCGAGCAACGTAACGACGCGATCCATTTTGTCATTGTAGAATGCTTCACCGTGTGTAGAGTCGAAGGCTACGTTCATCAGGTCATAAATCTTCATGAATTCCTTGAGGGACTCATCACGGAACCATTTCCACAGATGCTGTGCTTCTTCGTCGCCATCCTCGAGCTTTTTGAACCATTCACGGCCTTGGTCTTCCAGCGTAGGATCGTTCTCGACTTCTTCGTGGAAGCGAACGTAGAGGCTGAGCAGCTCCTTGATCGGTTCTGCCTTTACCTTTGCTTCGTCACCCCAGAGGCGATACGCAACGATCAGTTTACCGAACTGCGTTCCCCAATCACCCAAGTGATTGATGCGCACTGGCTCATAACCTTGCTTTTCCATGATGTTGGCAATCGCGTTTCCGATTACAGTAGAGCGCAGATGCCCCATGGAAAACGGCTTCGCGATATTTGGGGAGGAGAGGTCGATTGGTACTTTGCGTCCATCACCGACATTGCTGCCTCCGAATGTGCTGCCTTGGGAAAGGATGGTTCCGATTACTTGCTCTGCCACATTTTCTTGATCCAGGAACAGGTTCACGTATGGACCAACTGCTTGCGATTCGCGCAATGGTGCACCGGAGAGCTGTCCAGCCAGCTCTGCTGCGATCATCGGTGGAGCTTTGCGCAATGCTTTTGCCAATTGGAAGCATGGGAAGGCAACATCGCCCATCGCAGGGTTTGGTGGTGTTTCCAGCATGCTGTATACGGCTTCTTTGGTCAGTGTGTCTACGCCCATCGAGGAGAGCGCAGCGGCAATCTTTTCAGCGACTTGGTGTTTGTAACTCATCAAAATTCCCCTTTCGAAAAATACGAAAAACACTATCGAGGCCTCCCAAGGAGGAGCGACCGCGATATAGCGGAATTTTTTCCGCTATATCAGGAAGCCATGTCAGTGCAGTTTTTACTTTCTGATATAGTAAAAAAACCTCTACGTCTCCTGTGAAAAAGAGACGAGAGGTTATACTCCCGCGGTGCCACTCTTGTTGTTTTTCCCTTCCATCAAACAGGAAGGCAAAAACCGCTTGATCTGCTGTAACGGGCAGGCCCGGCATAAGCCCTACACGATCCGTTGCCCATAATGGCTGGCGTAGGATGTTCAGGCCGCATCTCCGAGGGGCGCTTCCTCACATGGTTTGGCATCGGGCTCACACCGTCCCCGACTCGCTACTGCCTCGCACAAGGAGTACTTTCCTCATCAACGATTCGTTTGTGTCTCTAGAATTATAGCTGTATTAACCGTCAGGATGCAACTCACTGTTGCGGTTTTTTCAAAATCTTATCTAATTCCGCGAAATATTGCTTGGTCAGCTCTTCCTTTTCTTCCGTGCTGAGGTTATCCGCGTTCATCATTTGCTCTTTGTATTGTTCCAGCTTTTCGAGCATGGCCAGCTCGGCAGCAGCGGCCTCGTCCAGATCGTAATTTTCCGATGGGTCGAACGGGATCAATCGATTGTCGTTACCACTGCGCAAATAAGCGGAGCGCCAGTTCTCCGGAAACTGGTATGGTTGTTCGCCAAACATAATCGCTAAAATATCGTCGGATTCAATCGGCAGGAAGTGATCGTAATCGTCTCTTCTTCCTCCCTCGGACAAGTTAATGTGGGACAAAAAATAGTGGAGATAATGTTCCCCGGTTTCGGTATTCTTAACGATGGAATAGGTTTCAAATTCGGATTTGGATAGTTCTTTTATAGTCTCCAAACAGGACAGAAATTTGTCTTTTTCTCGTGCTTGCAAGTCATCCATGTCATTTCGTTCCTTTCGCTTTACAATAAGCCTCATGATAGCAAAAGCAATGTGCGCTGACAATGAAAGCGTCACAACGGAGTGCAGCAGTGGAAGAAGGGAAAAGGATGATGGAAAAAATAATTGGATAATCTTGTCACAAAAACTAACTAGCTGGATCAAATACATATCAACACGAAACAAGGAGGTGAACAGTGCGTGAATGCAAGTGCCAAAAGTAGCGAAGTGGACTGGACGCTGCAATTGACCAACGAGGAGAAGCTGACAAGACTCATGAGCGAGTACGGAGACAACATCGTGCAGCTCGCCTACTTGATCGTCAAGGATCGGGGAATCGCGGAAGACATCACCCAGGAAGTGTTTCTGAAGGCGTATCGCGGTCTGGATCAGTTCCGCCATCAGAGCAGCGTGAAAACGTGGCTTTACCGAATTGCGATCAACGAGTCCCGCAAATATTTGCGTTCGTGGTCCTTTCGCCAAATTTTTTCTACATACCTCTCCAAAGAGGAAGCACCGCCGGAAAAGGTGGACAACGCAAATGTTGAATCGGCTGTCATCGGACGAATGAGCAAGGTACAGGTAGCGGAGCAGGTGATGAAGCTCTCGCCTTTGTACCGAAAAGTCATGGTACTTCATTATTATGAAGATTTATCGATAAAAGAGATTTCGCAAGTGTTGGATATTTCAGAAGATGCCGTACGAACCCAATTGTCCCGCGCCCGAAAACATTTTAAGGCATTGTGTGAAAAGGAGGGATTGGAATGGACGTAGATAAGGAAATGCGTGAAGCTGTACGGAGCGCAAGTGAGGAATCAGTGAAGGAAGTGAGGTTTACAAAAGAGATGGAATTACGGATCAGAGGTGCGATTGCAAAGAATAAGCACAAGAATCGAAACAGAATTTTCGTGGCTGGATCACTAGCAGCGTGCTTAGCGGTAACTGCTGTGGGAATGCACCAGCAAGGCTGGTTTCCAGAGATGCCTAGTGGCAAAAATGTAACTAATGCGGTTGCAACGACTGCTACGAAAAAAAACAATAAAGAGGCAAATCAGAACAGTGTAAAGGTGTCGGCGGAAGAGGCCATTTTACCATTAAAAAAAGTGATTCCAGCCTTGAGCAAGATGACAATAAGAGTGGATCGTACAAGCCATGGAATCAGTGATCTAACGTTATTGGAAGGCGATAATGCTCGTGCCAAGGTTGCCTATGATATACAGACAGGACAAATTGAGAGCTTTACAATTGATGGTGATCGAGGAGAACAGAAGGAAGGGAGATTGCCATCAGCCAAGACTGCGGAGAATGCTGCAAACGCATTTCTACAAGCTTTCCTTGGGGAGGGAAGCAAGTCCTATCAGCACGTCCAGACTCAGATCTATACCGACGAGTATATGGTAAAAGGCCCATGGATGAGCGTGAATTATCAACGAATGGAAAGCGGCCAGCCCGTTCCGTTCGACGTAATGTCGGTTGGAATTGACCAACAGGAGCAAGTCGCGTTTTTCGGGCGATTGAACAAGAGCGAACAAGCCTTTTTCACCAAGCTGACAGATGCCATGCCCGATTTAAGCCCATCCCTTCTTCTTTTGGACAAAGAAAAGAACCACGATGGCATGTCATTCATCTTGGGGAAATCGAACAAGGAGGGACATCAGGTTTCTCTTGTGATCTATGGAAATGGTCAAGCACTGGAATCGTATAGGCTTTTGAATAGGGATGAAAAGGAAGGAGCGAGCCGGAAAGAAGCAGAAGGAGAAAAAGCCTTGCAGCAAGAGCGACAGTTCCTGAACAAACTGCTCGGGGCGGATAGTGATAACTATCGGTTATTGGACGCCAACGATCCAGGGTTGTATCTGCGATATCATAACGAACTGCCAGTGTTGTCTGATGAAATTAGCATAATAACAACTGACTCTGGCCACGTCCAATATTTCAGGATGGAGCCCGAAACATTTGAGCCGTCGCAGTACCCGGATGTATCGACTGCTGTGTCAGAAGAGGTAGCCATCAAAGAGCTGAGCGAGCATATGAAGCTTCGATACGTGCAGAACCCGAGAATACGGCCAGAATCAAAACAAGGGGATATGTGGCAGCCCATTCTGGAGTACACGCCGGCTGTTTCCTTCATGCAAAGAGGACGTGAAGATGGTCAGGAGTGGTATATCGACGCGACCAATGGCAAGATGGTGTATGGAACGGGAGATAACGGGCTTGCTTATGATCAGTTGAATACGAAGGAAGCACATCCGATCGAATCTCCAAAGGAATACGTCAAGGTTCGCTCCAAGGATGAGGCAAAGGCGTTGCTGCAAGCGGAATTCGGCATACAAGTGGATGACTCGACCTATAGAGAGAGTAACCGTGACGGACGCAAGGAATACGTCTGGAATGATAAAAATGACAAGTATATCGGCGTAGAAGTCCTTGCAGAAACAGGCAGTGTCGTCGGGTTGGGATCACCGCGATCCGATACAGCAATGACAGTCAAACGCGAGCAAGCGGAAAAGGCTGCACTTGCCTTTCTGCCTAAATACGTTGATCCAGGCATAAAAGAAGTGCAATTGGCGAAAGTCATACAGCCAGACGAAGCGAATCCTGTGTCATCGGGCGAATGGGAATTCAGATATCTCATGAGCAAGGATGGCATTCCAGTACAGGATCGCGGGCAAACAGCGGCTTATTCAGTAACAGTCGATCCGTCTTCTGGCAAAGTGACAAAGTTTGAAAACTACAGAGAGACGCACGAGTTGGTGGAGCTTCCAGCATCCGACGAGATCGTCTCGAAAGACACGGCCGTTGAGGCGTATTTACGCGTCATGCCTTTAAAGCTGGTCTATTTGAGCAGAGATGTGGATGGGCAAAAATTAGCTCAACCAAAGCTGGCGTATGTGCCGTGGAGTGACGAAAAGCTGGCGTTCAAATATATTACTCTGGATGCCGTGACAGGCAAAATCATCACCAAATAACAAGAAAAAAAGGCTATCCCGCAGCCATTCCTGATGGCCTTTGGGATAGCCTTTTTTACACACTTATCTAACAGTCGTCACACGAGCACCCGATAATAACCAACAGGATAAACAGCACGAGCACGATTGCGAAGCAGTCACCGAAGAATCCGTTACCGCAGAAAGATGTACTCATCTTTGTTTCCCCTCCTTTCCGTTATACTCCAGTCTATACACGAATGCCGATATTGGACTGGGCGGATGCCCAGCTTAGGCAAAAATGGGCGCGTAAGAGGAGAGGCTCAGTAAAAAATAGACAATTCACAATTGACGAGGAGACAACGGGGGTGTTAAGATACTTGCAAACATTCAAGACATTTCGCATAACAACTAAATGACAAGTGTACGACTCTTATCCAGAGAGGCAGAGGGACTGGCCTGATGAAGCCTCGGCAACCGGTAAAAATCCGGTGCCAATTCCAGCAAAGCTACGTGCTTTGAAAGATAAGAGGATGTCTCAGGCGTTTTCGTATCTGCTGACAAATCCTCTTCTTTCAAAGAAGAGGATTTTTTTATTTTATTTACCCAATTACAGAGAATAAGCCGATGCTAGGGAGAAAAGGGGCACGTCAATGAAACCAACTTTTCGCGAACAGCTTTCCCGGAAAATTCTGATTCTGGACGGTGCAATGGGCACCATGCTTCAACAGGCGAACCTGACTGCTGATGATTTCGGCGGTGAAGCCTATGATGGCTGTAATGAACTCCTGAACCTGACCAGACCAGATGTGATCCGTTCCATTCATGAGAAATATTTAGAGGCGGGCGCAGACATCGTCGAGACAAATACGTTTGGTGCTGCTTCCATCGTTTTGGCCGAGTATGATGTGCCGGAGAAAGACCTTGAGATCAATATAGCGGCAGCTCGCTTGGCCAGAGAAGCGGTGGATGCCTATTCCACAGAGGAGTGGCCGCGTTTTGTAGCAGGTGCAATGGGACCTACGACCAAGACCCTCTCGTTGACAGGCGGTGTTACTTTCGAAGAACTGGTCGAGGCGTATTATCGTCAGGCAAAAGGTCTGATTCTCGGCGGCTCCGATGTTCTTCTTTTGGAAACCTCGCAAGATACGTTGAACGTCAAGGCTGGTGGAATTGGGATTCGCAAAGCTTTTGAAGAGCTTGGACAGGAGATCCCGGTGATGCTGTCAGGTACGATTGAGCCGATGGGCACGACGCTGGCGGGCCAAAACATCGAGGCGTTTTACATCTCCTTGGAGCATATAAAGCCAGTCTCCATTGGTCTGAACTGTGCGACAGGCCCAGAGTTCATGCGTGATCATCTGCGGACACTGTCAGGAATTGCCCAATGTGCGGTTAGCTGTTATCCAAACGCAGGCTTGCCAGACGAGAACGGCCATTACCATGAAACGCCACAAGGACTTGCCTCCAAAATGCTGGCGTTCGCTGAACAGGGCTGGATAAACGTCGCTGGCGGTTGCTGCGGAACAACGCCAGACCATATTCAAGCGATGGCAGAAGCATTAAAAGACTGCAAGCCGCGCAGTGCAGCCGTAGAAACGCTGAGCGCGGTCTCCGGGATCGAGGTCGTTTACGTCGAAGATGACAATCGCCCCCTGCTAGTAGGGGAGAGAACCAATGTCATCGGTTCCAAAAAATTCCGTGAAATGATTGCAGCTGGTCACTATGAAGAAGCATCCGATATTGCCCGGGCCCAAGTAAAGCGCGGCGCACATGTCATCGATATATGCTTGGCTGATCCTGACCGTGATGAATACGAAGATATGGAAAAATTCCTACAGTTCATCGTGAAAAAAGTAAAAGCGCCCCTCATGATCGACTCGACAGATGCCAAGGTCATGGAGCTGGGACTTCGCTACTCACAAGGGAAAGCCATTCTCAACTCGATCAACTTGGAAGACGGGTTGGAGCGATTTGAGGAAGTCGTTCCGCTTATTCACAAGTTCGGTGCCTCCGTTGTCGTTGGGACGATTGAGGAAGCAGGTATGGCGATCACGCGCGAAAAGAAGCTGGAGGTCGCGCAACGCTCGTATGACCTTCTTGTCAACCAGTATGGCATAAAGCCACAGGATATTATTTTCGATCCACTCGTCTTTCCAGTAGGGACAGGGGATGAACAATACATCGGCTCTGCAAAGGAAACGGTAGAAGGCATTCGTTTGATCAAACAAGCAATGCCTGCTTGTAAGACGATCCTGGGTGTCAGTAACGTTTCCTTCGGCTTGCCCCCTGCGGGTCGGGAAGTGCTGAATGCGGTCTTCTTGTATCACACGACTCTCGCAGGGCTTGATTACGCCATCGTCAACACGGAAAAGCTGGAGCGCTACGCTTCGATTCCAGAAAACGAGAGAAAGCTGGCAGAAGCCCTTCTATTCGAGACAAATGATGAGACATTGGCGGCCTTCACCGAATTTTATCGCCAAAAGAAGAAGGAAGTCAGTGTGGAAGTCTCCTCGTTAACACTCGAGGAACGCTTGGCCCGTTATGTTGTCGAAGGCTCCAAGGATGGTCTGGTGGAAGACCTGAAGCTGGCTTTGGATAAATACACACCGCTCGAGATCATCAATGGTCCGTTGATGACTGGGATGGAAGAGGTCGGTCGCCTGTTCAACGGCAACCAGCTAATCGTGGCAGAAGTGTTGCAAAGCGCGGAAGTGATGAAGGCATCCGTATCGTTTTTAGAGCCATTCATGGAAAAAAGCGATGCTGCTGCCAAGGGGAAAATCTTGCTGGCGACAGTTAAGGGCGATGTACACGACATCGGAAAAAACCTCGTGGAAATTATCTTGTCAAACAACGGGTACAATGTCGTGAACCTGGGGATCAAGGTACCGCCAGAGCAACTGATTGCCGCTTGCAGAGAAGAAAAGCCGGATGCCATCGGTCTTTCTGGACTCTTGGTAAAATCCGCACAGCAAATGGTCATTACTGCACAAGACCTGCGTGATGCAGGCATTGATATCCCGATGATGGTAGGCGGTGCGGCGTTGACGCGCAAGTTCACATCGAACCGGATCGCACCGGAATACCGTGGAATTGTTTTATACGCAAAAGATGCCATGGATGGTCTGGAGCTCGTGAATCGTCTGCAAAACCCGGAAGAACGTGATCGCTTGGTAGAGGAACAGCAGCATCTGCTGGAAGCAGTTGCAACGGCTCAGCCTGTTGTCGAGGAGAATAAAGCACCATTGCCAGCTCGCTCAGCCATCAGCAGAACCGTTCCAATCCATCTGCCGCCTGATTGTGAACGACATGTTTTGCGACAATATCCGCTCAGCCATTTGCAACCGTATTTGAACCTGCGGATGCTCCTCGGAAAACATCTCGGTGTTCGCGGAAATGTAGATAGATTGATAGAGGCCGGCGACGAGAAGGTACTGGAACTGTATGGCATTGTGGAAGAGCTATTAAATGAAGCGAAGCAAAAAGGAACCATTACGACACACGGTGTGTATCAGTTCTTCCCGGCTCAGTCAGATGGCAACGATATTTTGGTCTATGATCCAAAAGACCACAGCAAGCTGCTGGAGCGCTTTTCGTTCCCGCGTCAATTGGAAGAACCTCATCTTTGCCTGTCCGACTTCCTGCGACCAGTGGAGAGCAAGGAAATGGATTATGTCGGATTCCTGACCGTAACGGCAGGGGGCGGGATTCGCGAAAAATCTACAGAGCTAAAAGAGCGTGGTGACTACTTGCGCTCTCATGTCCTCCAAGCCTTGGCATTGGAGCTGGCAGAGGCGTTTGCTGAGCGAATTCACCATGTCATGCGCGACGTGTGGGGCATACCGGACCCGGTTGAGATGACGATGCTCGAGCGCTTCGGTGCTAGATATCAGGGCATTCGTGTCTCCTTCGGTTACCCTGCTTGCCCGAACCTGGAAGATCAGGCGCAGTTGTTCCGTCTGTTGCGGCCGGAGGATATCGGCGTTCAGTTGACAGAGGGCTTCATGATGGAGCCAGAAGCTTCCGTATCGGCGATGGTATTTGCTCACCCTGAAGCTCGTTATTTCAATGCAGGTCCATCCATTTTTGAAGTTTAATGATAATGAATATGGGAGAGAAGGGATTGAGTTGACGACGAGAAAGAAAGATTTACGAGCTTATTTGAAAGACCATTTGCTAATCGGAGATGGTGCGATGGCGACCCAGCTACACGGGCTGGGCGTCCCGGTTGGCGTCAGCTTTGAGGAGCTGTGTTTATCCAACCCTCGTTTGGTACATGAAGTTCATACCTCTTACTATCAGGCCGGTGCACGTTTCCTGGAGACAAATACGTATTCTGCCAATCGAGATGCGTTGAGTCGTTACGGTCTGGAGCATAAGGTAGCACGGATTAACCGGCTCGCAGTCGCTATTGCAAGGGAAGCCGCA
This sequence comes from Brevibacillus sp. Leaf182, assembly GCF_001423865.2. Taxonomy (NCBI): domain Bacteria; kingdom Bacillati; phylum Bacillota; class Bacilli; order Caryophanales; family Paenibacillaceae; genus Brevibacillus; species Brevibacillus sp. Leaf182. The sequence continues at coordinate 10,091 of NZ_LMPN02000034.1, forward strand.
CAGGATGATGCTTATGTGGCTGGGAGCATCGGATCGATTTTGGCTGGACGGGTGAAGAAAAAGGTTTTGGATGAATACCGTGACCAGTATGAGGAACAGGCAATTGCACTGTTGCACGCGGGGGTAGACGGACTGATTCTGGAGACGTTCCTGGACTTGGAGGAGCTGCTTCTGGCGATTGAGGTAATCCGTCCACTCACAGATGTACCTGTAATCGCGCAGTTAGCCACATTGGAAGTAGGGCGCACACGTGATGGCTACGACTTGACAGACGCTTTTTCCGAACTAAAAGCCGCAGGCGCTGACGTGATCGGACTGAACTGTCGCCTTGGTCCTGCTGAATTGCTACGTTCGTTTGAAAATACAGTGATACCAGAAGATGCACTCTTATCCGTATTCCCGAATGCGGGGCGTCTGGGGATGACTGACGGAGAATACGCCTTTAAATCATCACCTGAATATTTTGGACAGAGCGCGCTTCGCTTGCGTGAGCAGGGGGTACGCTTGATTGGCGGATGCTGCGGAACAACACCAGCACATGTAAAGGCGATGGCGGATGCACTTGAGTCACTTGAGCCGCAAGCGCGTGTGAACCCGACCATTGTTGCTGGAGATCGTCCTTCGATTTCTGTGCAGAACACGAGGGAGAGGGAGAAACCAAGCATTGTCGAGCGCGTCAAAACAGCAACGACGATTATTGTCGAGTTTGATCCGCCGCGTGATCTGGATGCAGACCAATTTCTCGACGGATGCTGCGAGCTGCACAAAGCAGGAGCGGACGCCATTACGCTGGCGGATAACTCGTTGGCGACCGTGCGGATGAGCAACATGGCTCTCGGGGCACTCATGAAGGGCAGGCACGGAATCGATCCGCTCTTGCACATTGCTTGCCGCGACCGTAATCTGATTGGGCAGCAGTCGCACTTAATGGGGCTGCACGCTTTGGGGATCGATCAAATACTGGTGATTACTGGTGATCCGTCGCGCTTTGGGGACTTGCCAGGTGCCAGCTCGGTATTTGATGTAACCTCGTTTGATCTGATTCGCATGGTGAAGCAGTTGAACGAAGGTGTTTCGTTCTCAGGACGTCCGTTAAAGCAAAAAGCCCAGTTCATCGTGGGCGCAGCCTTTAACCCGAATGTCCGAAATATGGATGCTGCCGTTGCACGTTTGGAAAAGAAGGTCGAGGCAGGCGCGGATTACATTATGACACAACCTGTGTACGATGCTGAGTCCATTCGGAATGTGTACGAGGCGACGAAGCACATCGGCATTCCTGTCTTTATCGGGATCATGCCGCTGACCAGCTCGCGCAATGCGGAGTTCCTGCATAATGAAGTGCCGGGAATCAAGCTGTCGACAGAAGCTCTGGAACGAATGAAAAAGGTACAGGGAGAAGCCGCCCGACAGGAAGGAATCGCGATCGCGAAGGAATTGGTCGACACGGCCGTTCGTTACTTCAATGGCATCTACCTGATTACACCTTTCAATTATTACGAGATGGCGGCAGAGCTCATTCAATATACGCGCCAGCAAAGCTCATTGGTGAAGCTGGCCCAGACTTAACGGTATACGCCAGTTAAATAGAGAAGGCCTATGTGTATAGACAGGCTATAGGCTTGTGTCTATTATACATGGGCCTTCATTTCGTCTAACATAAAGGCGGTCTTGAGAGCTTCCCGATTGCAAAGCTGTTGGATCTCAGCAAGGCCCATCTGGGCATACAGCTTCTTGCGTAAAAAACGTTCAAAAATATGCGGGAAAGCGAGATCGACAAAGAGCAAATGCAGTTGCTCAATCGATAGGGGATTTTCTTGGAGATAGCCACGCAATAGATGAGAGAACAATTCCTCGTTCCACTGATCATTTTTTCGCATAGCAAGGGATAGAACACGGGCAATGTCTTTGGACGGAAAATCGTAACGAACGTCCTCCCAGTCAATGATCGCAATTCTTTGATTACTGACGAGCAAATTCCCATTGTTAAAATCGCCGTGACAGAGAAAGTGGTTGCTCAGTGGTTCCTTTTTCCACTTCGAGAAGTACCGAGAGGATAGCAAATGTTCTTTGGCTGTCTTCCCCGCTTGTTTGAAAAAAGGAAGGTATTCCGCGATAACAGCGTATTTTTGATCTTTCTTCCCGGCATGTCGAAGTTCCCACTTCTCAATAGCAGCTAAATCTGCCTTGTACTCCCCGGACCATTTTTCTGCGCCATGGTAAAGCTCGCCATGCCTGGAGGAAAAGCCGAGCGACCTTGCATGAAATTTGCCTAATACGATGCCGATCCGTTCCATACGAATAGGGGAGTTATACGCAATATTTGCCCAGGATAGCCTTTTATGGAGAACGAGAACGTTTTCTTTATGAGATATGTAACGCTTATTATTTTCGGTACGTTGAATGTCGGGGATGAGCACGCCGTTTTTGCGCAAATGCGCTTCTGCATTCAAAATGAAATGTAAACGTTCCTTTTCCAGAGGGAAAACTTTTCCGATGAATTTGCCATTGGTTGTTTCCAAGTAAATGACAAGTGATTTGGATGTATCTCGAATGGTTTTGTGATGCAAAACAGTCATGGCGTATCTGTTCTGGATTTTTTTGATGAGGTCGTCCACTGCTGATGACCCTCCTTGCAAACAGAGCTACAAGTATTGTACGGAAGAAGAGCAGTGATTGACACAGAAGGAGCTATTCACCAGGCAAGGGAAGAGGGTGCCAATTCATCTCGCGTAAAAAATGACTCAGCTCCGTAAACTTGGCGATTCGTTCCTCACGGGTAAAAGATGCGTTAGCCCCACTGGTAGACGGGACGACAAACACATAGCTGCCAGACCAATCTTCTGTCCCAAAGTACCTGATTAGCTGTAGCCCCAGTGAAATTGCTTCTTTTTTTTGCCCAGTCGCGTGACGAAAAGCAGTAATGCCGTTAAAACAAATGACACGAGGTCGGTAGGTCTGGATCATTTGGACGAACAGCTCTGCACCTGTGGCATAGTCCTCATTACGCAGGTCTGTTGCGGAGCGGGTAGGACGTGAGACCAGATCGGTAATTCCATAGTTGTAATCTAAGAGGGTAGCGGTTTCCTCGGGTAAGAGCTTGTGAGGTGTCAGGCCGCCTTCGTACAATCCGCGCCAAAACAGGTTGGCTGGATTGGCGTAGTGGAAACCCGTCGTAGCCGATATACGTCCTGGATTGATACCGCAAAATAAAACCGCCAAATCGCGGCGAATGTATGTGGGCAACCATTTTTCTGTGAACTCGACCAAATCGACCCCTCCTGTTTACCACATTGTAGCACATCAGTGAGCGCTTTCAGAAAGGAGCAAAAAAAGCTGCCAGATTCGGCAGCTTCAGGGTTATATTGGATCAAGTATTGGATCTTATAACTGGGGAAGCGGATACGGCAGCACTTGCTGTGGCTCATTGAACGTGAATTGCTCCATTTCATTCCGGACGTATCTTTTCGTCTCGAATGGAACGACTTCTTGTTCTTCATTACCCCACAACCAATTCGACAGCATTTGTATCATAAGGATACCCTCCACTTTGTGGAAATGTTTTACATGTTCATCATACTCCAGTTGAGGGCATTTTTGGTTGGGCAGGTGTGAATAAGACGTGAAGAAATCGTGGATAGAAAGTGAACAAAAATGAAGCGATTTCACAGGGCCTCGAAAAAAAGCGAAAAGAAATCCGCCTGTACGAGCGGACTCTTTTCGCTTTTTTGCCATGCCATTTCTATGGATTGGTGGACCACAGTCCAGCGGATTTTACAAAGATGCGTTTGTTCAGCTTCAACTGGCTAACCACGAACTCAGCAATATCCTCAGGCTGCATGGTCTTTTCTGGATTTCCGTCGGTCAGACCCAAGTCAATTGCCATATCGGTTGCTACTGTGCTAGGCGTAAGCGCCGTTACGCGAATGTTGTGTTTACGAACTTCGAGAGCCAACGATTCAGTCAGACCAAGAACACCAAACTTGGATGCACTATACGCGCTAGTGACAGGAGCTCCTTTTTGCCCAGCAGTGGAGGAGATGTTGATAATGTCACCGGAGTTCTGGTCAATCATGCCAGGGAGTACAGCGCGAGTCACGTAGTACACACCCATCAGATTGACTTGGATGATTTGCTCCCATTCGCTCGTTTCCAGCTCCAGGAATTTACCGAATTTAGCGACGCCTGCATTGTTGAGCAGGATATCAATTTGACCCAGTTCATTTTTGATAGAGGTAACCGCTGTCGTGACGTCATCATAGTTGGAAACGTCTGCTGTCGCAATTGCGACCTTCACGCCGTATGCTTCTACTTCCTTGGCTACTTGCTTCAAATTTTCCTCAGAGCGAGCCAAGAGGCCGAGATTCACGCCTTCTTTTGCCAAAGCAATTGCAGTAGCGCGACCGATGCCTTTACCTGCTCCTGTAATGATTGCGGTTTTTCCTTTTAGATCGATAGCCAATCGATAACACTCCTTTTTCAAGACAATAGGAATCTCATGTATATTGTGCAGTGTACTATCATTTATCCGCGGGGGGAAGGATGCACTTTTATGTACGTAGGTTACGAAAAGTAACTGATAAAATGAAAATGTCCTCCCCGAGCAGGGAGAACATTGGATACCAAGGGTAGAACTGCTTACAGCTTGTATACGTCTGTGTATTTTTTCTCCAGATAATTCATCAAGTAAGTCGCATTTGTACCTTCGCCTGTAATTGCTTGAACGAGTTCACGAGGGCTCTTCATTTTACCGTACTGGTGGATTTTTTCCTTTAGCCACTCACGGATCGGAGCGAAGTTGCCTTTTGCGATCAGCTCTTCGTAGCCGTTGATCTCATTTTCCATAACGTGGACGAATTGTGCCGCATACACATTACCCAGCGAGTAAGTAGGGAAGTAACCGATCATTCCGCCTGACCAGTGTACATCCTGAAGCACACCCAGTGCATCTGTCGGTGGCTCAACACCGAGGTATTCTTTCATTTTTTCATTCCAAATTTTTGGCAGATCAGCTACTTGAATGGTTTGATTGATCAAGCCTTTCTCGATTTCGTAGCGGATCATGACATGCAGGTTGTACGTCAACTCATCTGCTTCAGTCCGGATAAAGGAAGGAGTAACAGCGTTAACCGCACGATGCAGGTCTTCTACAGACACACCCTCGAATTGAGTAGGGAACGCTTTTTGCAAGTCAGCGAAAAAGTGATTCCAGAACGGCAGACTGCGTCCGACCATGTTTTCCCAGTAGCGGGATTGAGATTCGTGAATCCCCATGGAGGTACCATCGCACAGAGGAGTGAACAGCAAGTCAGGATTGATATTCTGCTCGTACATCGCGTGGCCAGCCTCGTGAATACAACTGAAGAGCGCAGAATTGAAATCATTTTCAGCGTAGCGCGTCGTAATGCGGACATCACCAGGGTTAAAGGTGGTGCAGAATGGATGAGCACTGCGATCCATGCGGCCAGACTTGAAGTCGTACCCGATTTTCTCGAGGATAAAACGACTGAATGCTTCCTGGTCTGCCACTGGGAAGTTTTTCGTCAAGAATGATGTATCTGGTTTGTTCGGGGAGTCGGCGATCGCTTTTACCAGCTTGACCGTTTTCTCGCGCAAGGTGGCAAAGATCGGATCGAGCTGATCGACAGTCATGCCAGGCTCATACATGTCCAAGAGGGTATTGTACTTGTTTTTGCCGTCATGACCCCAATACTCGATGAACTCGAGCTGGAAGTTCACGATTTTCTCCAGGTACGGCTGGAACATGGAAAAGTCGTTGTTGGCACGAGCTTCTTCCCACACTGTTTCTGCCTTAGCGGTCAGCACGACGTATGCTTGATGTCTGTCAGCAGGAATTTTCTTGTTCCGGTCAAATTCCTTTTTGCATTCCAGCACACTATGACGGGTAATTTCATCCAATGTTTCGAGGACAGATGGCTCACTCAGCTCCGTCAAAAGCGCTTCCATTTCTTTAGACGTCGCCAGCTTGAATTGCTCGCCAGCCAATGTCCCGATGATTTCGGAACGGGCATCCATACCATTGCGAGGCGCTTGTGTAGCTTTGTCCCAATAAAGAACGTTCAGCGCTTGCGTGTAGCTGGTTATTTTCTTCACATAGTCACGAAATTCGGCTGCACGTGTTTCCACAGTCGTTGACATAGGGTTCCTCCTATCGTTTTGTCATATCTTGGTAAACAATATGTAAGTCATGCAGTCAAAAAATTTTTACTACTGAAATATTATAACGGTTTTTAGGAAGCTTGGCTACGCAAAGCCTTGTACGTGGCCTTTGTTGCGCTTATACTATCATCCTTGAAATCATTATTTTTGCCAAAAGTAGATGAAAAATTACGAGGTGGATGCGGCAAGCATTTGTCGGTATAATCGTAGAGGAAACGAAAGTGTTACTTATTTGCGATGACAGGAGAATGAAGATGAGTCAATCCAATCCCCAATGGGAAAATGAGATAGCAAAACGCCGTACCTTCGCCATCATCTCCCACCCGGATGCGGGTAAAACGACAATGACGGAAAAGCTGCTCTACTACGGCGGAGCCATCCGTGAAGCAGGGATGGTCAAAGGGCGCAAAAATTCCAAGCACGCCACCTCCGACTGGATGGAGATCGAGAAAAAGCGTGGAATCTCCGTTACGTCCAGTGCGATGGATTTCGAATACAACGGACATCACATCAACATTTTGGATACACCTGGTCACCAGGACTTCAGTGAAGATACGTACCGCACACTGACGGCTGCTGACGCTGCTGTGATGATTATCGACGTAGCAAAAGGGGTAGAGGCACAGACGATCAAGCTGTTCAAGGTCTGTCGGATGCGGGGGATTCCAATCTTTACGTTTGTGAACAAGCTGGACCGTCACGGTAAAGATCCATTCGAGCTCTTGGAAGAAATTGAGCGCGTACTGGGTATTCGTTCTTATCCAATGAACTGGCCGATTGGGATGGGCAGCTATTTCAGCGGCGTATTTGACCGCATGAAGTCTCGTGTCGAGATGTATCAAAGTAATACACAGCACGAGGACATTTCCTTTTTCCCTGTAGAGGGAGCAGAAGATCCACTGATCGGAGAACGTGTCGGTCAAGAACTGTGGCAGCAATTGCAGGACGAAATCTCCCTGCTGGATGTTGCCGGAGATGAATACGATCCTGAACTGATCAACAAAGGGCAACTGACGCCTGTTTTCTTCGGTAGTGCCATCAACAACTTCGGTGTACAAACATTCCTGGACAACTTCCTGCAAATGGCACCAGCACCTTCTGCGAAGAAGAGTACAGAAGGCTTGATCGATCCGTATTCGAACGCGTTTTCCGGCTTCATCTTTAAAATCCAAGCCAATATGAATCCAGCTCACCGAGATCGCATCGCTTTCTTGCGTATTTGCTCCGGCAAGTTTGAGCGGGGAATGTCAGTCAAGCACGTCCGTCTTGGCAAAGATATCAAATTGGCACAGCCCGTACAGTTTATGGCACAGGACCGCGAAATAGTCGATGAATCGTTCGCGGGAGATGTCATCGGTCTTTTTGACCCGGGCATTTTCCAGATCGGCGATACACTCTGCGTCGGAAAATCGTTTGAGTACGAAGAAATGCCGCACTTCTCGCCGGAGTTTTTCTCCAAAGTAATGGTGAAGGACGCCATGAAGCACAAGCAATTCCAAAAAGGGATCATGCAGTTGACCGAGGAAGGAACGGTGCAGTTATTCCGTACCCATCCGATGGAAGAGCTGATTCTTGGCGTGGTGGGTGTACTGCAGTTCGAGGTACTGGAATACCGTTTGAAATCCGAGTACGGGGTAGACATCATGCTGACGCGTATGCCGTATCAAATCGCTCGCTGGCTCGAAGGGGAGAAAGCAGACCTCGATGTTGTCAAGAACAGAACCGTTTCTGACCGTTATGGCCGCCCGGTTATGCTGTTTGAGAGCGAGTACCAGTTGCGTGTCGCGATGGATAAGTACTCGAATATCAAGTTCCACGAGAGTTCTCTTGGCTTGAAATCCGTTCATTCTTAATTGAAAAAGGAAAAACAGGGCCTCCCGATCACGGTGAGGCCCTCTTTGTCGACGAATCATTTGAACAGCATGGACTAGAACTCGATGGCAAAAAATTTGACCTCCTGCGTAGCATTTGGAAGGGAAACCATCCCTTTTTCTTGCAGGCCGATTTTCTTTAGAAGATTGGCAGAAGACTCATTATCGGGGTTGGTGATTGCTACGATGCGCTGTAAGCCGACAACTTCTTTTCCGTGGGCAAGAACGGCAGAGGCTGCCTCATACGCGTAGCCTTTGCCCCAGTATGCAGGCAGAAAGGCAAAGCCGATATCGACATCCTCCAACGAATCTCTCTTAATCAGTCCACATAAACCGATCGGAACATTTCCTTCCTTCAGTTCTGTCAAATACAGACCAAAGCCAAGACTCTCGTACATTGCGACAGCACCATTCAAAATATAGTTGCGGGCGTCTTCCGTTGTACGAAGACCACGATCACCAATAAATCGAATCCAAGAAGGCTCATTCATCAGTTTCAAGACAAAATCAGCGTCTTCGGCCGTTTGCCAGCGGAGGATGAGACGATCTGTTTCCAGCACTTTCAAGGGAACGACACCAGCCTTTTCTTTTATCATTTATCCGATGATTTGCAATTCTTTGGGAAAAGACGTCAATACTTCTACGCCATCCTTCGTGACAAGCACATTGTCTTCAATACGGATGCCACCGATCTGCGAATGATAAATGCCCGGTTCAATCGTAAAAACCATGCCTGGCATGAGTTCTCCTGCTGCCTGGCTGTGAACGTACGGGGCCTCATGAAGCTCCAATCCGATCCCGTGGCCTACACGATTGATGAAAAATTCTCCATAGCCCCGGTCTGCAATGACCGCTCGTGCAGCTAGGTCTACATCTGCGATCGGAGCCCCTGGGTGAACGGCCTGTATCCCGGCCAGATTCGCTTGCAAGACTGTATCGTACATGTCTAGCAATTCCGCACCCAGTTGACCAACTGCAAAAGTACGAGTCAGGTCCGATACATACCCATCGACATACACCCCTGCATCAATTAACAAAACTTCTCCTGCCTGAATCAGCCGATTCCCCGGGTCACCATGGGGCAGTGCTGCTTTTTCTCCAGCCAGTACAATCGTGGAAAAGGAAGGGCCTTGGGCTTTTAGTTTTTTCATCTGGTATTCCAGCTCTGCGACGACGTCCAGCTCCGTCATTCCTACAGATATCAGAGGGAGTGTACGGCGTAGGGATTCCTCCATCACCCAAATCGCTCGCTTGATAGTAGCGATTTCAGATTCATCCTTAGCCACGCGTATATTGCACAGCAATTCTCCGACATCTACTGCTTCTATAGCTTGCACGATCGATACGAGCGACTCATATGCTTTCGCTGTTAAATGGTTCTTCTCCACACCAATGTGAGAGAGGGGAGTCGGCAGCAGATGCTTGAGCACGGTTAGCGCATCCTGTGAATCGTCATGCGTGTAAATCATAATGGCAGGACAAGCCTCCCGTGCTTTTTCACCGTCCAGCAATGGAACGAAGAGGAAGGGGGACTCGCCTCTCACTAAAACGAGACCCATAAAACGTTCATGTGGCTCTGTCAAAAATCCGGTAAAATAGTACACGTTTTTGGGGTGCGTAATAATCAATGCGTCCAGTTTCCTGCTTTCCATATACGCGTGCAGCTTTTCCAATCTTTCCTGCATCCAGATCACCCTTTTTTATTGGTAGACAATGTTAGGTTCTAAAAATAACAGGCGTCAAAACGGACAGGATCTCGGCTTCTTCAACAGTGGAAGGATTGTACCACGTATGAAGGAGAGAGGAAGGGAAGTGAATCGTGTCTCCTTGCTCAAGATGGTATTCCGTTTCGTCGACGACAATGGTGACACATCCTTTTACCACGTAGTAAAACTCTTCACCGGGATGCTGAAAGGCGACATGCTTCGTCTGTCCGGGTGGCAACACATTGAGGAGAGGCTCAAGCGCCCTGTCAGGGAAATTCCCACCGATTCGAACGTATTTCACAGGTGACCCTTCAATCTGCAACGTTTTACGCTTTGCTATGGGCGTGTGGTACGTAACATCTTTTTCTACTTCAAAGAAGTACGTAATGGGAACCCCCAGACATTCCGCAATTTTTTGCAGAGAAGTAATCGCGAGCGAACTGTTACCACGCTCTACTTGCGATAAGAAACTGACGGAGAATCCTGATTTCTCACTTAAATCCTTTAAAGTAAGCTCCTGCTGTATACGAAGCGCTCGTATTTTTTTGTAAACTTGTTCCAAAAAGTCACCTCCTGCACAAAAAACAATTACAGTAATACAGTAAATATTACGGCAATACAAAAATAATTGCTACACTTATTCTGAATCTTCCTTCTTCTTTTTGTATCCTACTTGTACCATTCCCTTCATATACTGGGACAAAGACAGGCCGTTAGAGAGGAAGGGAATGCTTTGAGGGCTCTCCTGTTAGTGGTTTTGTTTCTTGTTGCCTTTGACATGCATGCGCAGACGCCTCTTCTTGCGCCGTATTTAAACGTATTGGGTGTATCCGCTGCGATGATCGGCTTCGTGCTCGGCGGTTATGCGATCAGTAATTTGACAGGGAACCTGATCGCTGGTCCTTTTCTCGATCGCTATCCGAAAAAATGGTTTATTGCAGGTGGATTGATTTTGGCTGGGGTGATGCTGATTGGTCAAGGCATCGTGCAAAATACCGCGGGTTTCTTTACCTTTCGTCTGATGCTCGGGTTCTTGATGGCGTTTGTATCTCCTGCTTGTTCTGCCTTGCTCGGAGAAACAGGGAAGACGGCACTTGAGCAGGGCGAGATCATGGGTAAAAAGGGATTGGTCCTTACCTCGGCAGGTATCGTATCCCCGGCAGTCGGTAGCTTTTTGGCGGTGCAGTTCGGCTATGGTCAATCGTTCGTGATTCTTGGCTACATGATGATCATTGCTGGCGTTTTCGCCTGGATGATGCTGCCGGATAGAGTAGAGGGAAGCACGCCATCCCCGCCACGGATCAAAGGTGGAGGCAGGAAGAGCCTTACCGCCATCCTGGAAAATCGAATGCTGTATCCCGCGTTTCTTGGGGGATTTGCGATCATTTACGCTCAGGGAACGATCATCTACGAAGTGCCCTTGCTCATCCAAAGACAAGGGCTGTCCCCGGCCGTTACTGGCATATTGTTCAGCTTGAAAGGATTGGGGGCACTTGCGATTTTGTGTCAGTTTTGGCTACATCGCGTCCCCGTTGAGACGAGAACATTTGCTGGATTGGGTGTGCTTAGCCTTCTTTTGTACGCCCTCGCAATCGGTTTGGCGATTCCGATTCATGTGATGATGTTTTTCTTCGGTGCGTGCTTTGGGATGCTGTTCCCGGCTTTTGCGACCATTTTGACTGTACATTCACCCCGAGAGCAGTACGGTAGCGTGTTTAGTATTTACTCAGCGGTATTGTCGATCGGAGCGGTATTGAGCCCAGTATTGGCAGGCTTGCTGGGGAATTGGCACCATTCGTACTTCATTGCGTTTTTTGTAACAGCCGGTGTTTGTCTGATTGGGGGACTGCATCGATTCTTGTTAAGCGGGGTTCCGCGATAAAGCTGCAAGACGGATAGAAGAGGGACTTTCTGCTTCGCAGGCAGGAGGTCTTTTTTCGTTTCGATAAACAAAAAGTTGAGCATCTCAGCATAATCCGTTATAATACCCATTGTGATTTTGATTATTATTCTCAATGTGATTGTGGTCGAGTTAGCAAGATTGGCTTGATGACAAGGCACAGATGGAGGAACAAACGCATGAAGAAAATAACGAAACATTCGATAGCCAGCATGGTATTAGCAAGCTTAGTGCTCATTGTGAGCGCTTGCTCTGGCCAGCAGAACACTGCAAGTCCAGAGGCACAAGCGGACAACAGCCAGACCGCGGCACCAGTGGCCGAAGCTCCACGGGTACTGAAGGATGCGATGGGAAATGAAGTAACAGTCCCAGCTCAACCGCAACGCGTGATCGCTTCTTATCTGGAGGATCATTTAGTAGCGCTGGGAGTGAAGCCAGTTGCTCAATGGTCAGTAGGGAACAGCCAGGTACAAGGCTACCTGCAAAAAGAGCTGGCGGGTATTCCAGCGATTCCTTATGATCTGCCGCCAGAGGTCGTGATGAGCCACAGCCCCGACCTGATTATTTTGGAAAGCGCATCCCTGATCCAAGGGGATAAGTATAGCCAGTACTCGAAAATCGCTCCTACTTACACCATTGGAAAAGAAAAGAACAGCGATTGGCGTAAAGAGCTCCTGACGGTAGGAGAAGTCCTCAACAAAGGAGAAGAAGCGAAGAAAGTGCTGGCAGATTATGAGACATTTGCAACCGAGTCCAAACAAAAGTTGCAGCAAGCGATCGGGGAAAAATCAGCGGCAGCACTGTGGATGACGGGAAAAAATGTGTACGTAGCACGTCAGGACTTGTCTAGCGGAGATGTGCTCTACAAGGACCTCGGGTTTAAGGCTCCTGCCATCGTTCAGGAAATCTCCAAGTCAGGAGAAGCAAACTGGAACGCGATCTCTATGGAGAAATTGGCTGAACTCGATGCCGAGTACTTGTTTATCGTAAACAGTAATCCAACTGCTGTGGAACAACTGCAAAAAGATCCAGTCTGGGCGAATATCCCTGCTGTGAAGAATGGAAATGCCTATACGTTTGCGAAAGATTCCAGTTGGTTGTACACAGGCGTCATTGCCAACCGCCAAATGATTGAGAATGTACTGAGCAACGTTAGTAAGTAAGAAGCGAAAGCCTATCCACCCTTTGACGTTTCGTACGAAGAGTGGATAGGCTTTTTACATGTGTTTCTTGCTATCATGGGACTGGGATCTTCTGGATTTTACGTGCTTCAATTCCGCCACGATAATGAAGCTCACGATGACAAGTAAAAACCACGAGCTGATTTTACTGAGATGCACGAGCTCCCAGCCTGCTTTTTGATTCGGATAATTCCAAGCACCGAGGAACGTTGCTATATTTTCCGCAATCCAAATGAAAAAACCGATCAAAAAGTAACCAAGAGGGATGGGCATGAAGAATCGCTCGTTCGCGACGCTAAAATAAACACGTGTTTTCCAGAAGACAATGAAAATAGCTGCCATCAGCACCCAACGCAAATCCCAAATATAATGGTGGGTGAAAAAGTTCAGATAAATCATGGCGCCCAAAATGGTGGCGATAATCTGATTCGGCCAGCCAGAGAGAGAGACCTCAAGTCGTCGCCACGCTTGACATAAGTAGCTCGCGACACTGGCGTACATGAACCCACTGTAAAGAGGAACGCCAAACACCTTACTGTACGCATCCTCTGGATAGCTCCAAGATCCCATATGTACCTTGAATATTTCCAAACACAGCCCGATCACGTGAAAGACCGTGATGACCTTCAATTCGTCCCGAGACTCCAAGCCACTTTTCACCATGAAGATCTGGAAGAGTAGGCAGAGCAATAGCAGGAGGTCATACCTAGGCAAACCAGGAATGGTGACGAGCTTGGATAAGGCCAGTGAAGCAAAAATAAAGACTGGAAACAAGCAAGACATGGCTTCTTGATAGCCGAAATGAAGCAATAAACGAATATATCGTATCATTTGTCTGTCCTTTACGTTTACGAAAGTAGTTTCAGAGGGCTAATCCGTAAGCACAAACCGCACAAGTCTATTGATAGCGGAAGGCAGCACGCTTACGTGGCCCTCATCTTCGAATTTGAGGTAGCTCACTTGAACACCTTTGGTAACGAGTGGTTCCATGCGCTCGACAACCCGTTGTGCACCCTCGACCATGAAGGAAAGCTCATCACCGCCAACAATGACAAGCAGCTTTCGTTCGTAATCCCCTTTCCATTGGGCGATGAAGCGCTCTTGCTCCCTCAATACCTCGTCGTTGCCCCACCAGACGGAAGGGCTGCCTGATACGACGTGAGTAAATAGCTTCGGACGCGAGAACATCGTATACAGTGTGAAATGACCACCCAAGGAGTGGCCGAAAATCGCCTGTCTGTTCGGATTTATTTTCCACTCGGAAGAAATAGCTGGCATTAGCTGCTGTTCAAGGAAATCGAGGAACAAATCAACTCCGCCATGCTCTGGCCACGGCTGCCCATTTGGTCGGTCAGGGAGCGTAGCTGCGTCCACAGGCATGGTCAGATCATAACAACGGCGTTCCATGTCAAAGGGGAGACGTGATGGATAGCCGATTCCTACAACAATGGCTGGGTTGAAGCCCTTGGGCTTACGGGTTTGCACCTTCACTGTCTCGGCAATCGTTCCAAACATCGCATCGCCATCCACAGCATAAATAACCGCATACCCTTCAGGAGGGGCCTCAGCTTCCGGAATCGCAATCATAATCCGATAGTCACGACCTTGGCTTGATTGCAGGGTCCACTCTACACAATTACGAGGGGAGTAGCTGTTTTTCTCTATGATTCTCATTTTGCAATCAATCCTTTCACATCGTCAATGACTTTCCTATGTGCGATCAGGCCGCCACTTAACCAGTGATCTCCCTCTACTTTAAACGTACGACCGTTCTTCACAGCCTCCATGCTTTTCCACACGGGACTCTCTGTCAAATCTTTCTCGAACGTATCCCCCGTACCAGCGTCATTGATGAGGAAAATATAGTCCGCATCCAAATCAGGCAAGCTCTCTAGTGATAAATGAATGTCACCGCCGGATACAACCTGGCTCGGCAAAAAGCCTAGCTCATTGGTAAGTACGTATCCACTGAAGAAATCGTACTTGATGAAGAACATCCCTCTGCCATTGAAGCGAATGATCGCTGCTTTTTTGCCTTGGATATGGGGGGCCAGCTCCTTTTTGGCTGACTCGACATGTTCTTTATACTTTTGCAAAGCTTCTTCAGCTTCTGCCGACTTGCCCAACAGATCGCCAACCACGCGTACGGAAGATGCTAGATCAGCATTTGCTTGCTTGAACACATACGTCGGCGCAATCATCTTATATTTGTCATACACGCCGCTTTCGATATGGTTGGCATTGTGTAAGAGGATGAGATCTGGCTCATGGGCCATAACCGCTTCCGGCTCTGGAGGCAATCCACCTGCGAAAGTAATGGATGGAACATCTTTTAGCTGATCTTGCAAATACATTTTTGGTCGTAAGCCAGTTGACCACTGCACGACCGGAGCAACGCCTAATGCGACCAATGTATCTTCCAGATTAGGAGCGAATATTTTGGTAGGTGCGGCTGGTAATGTCACCTCGTTACCCATTTCATCTTTTAGTACCCGCGGGTAGGCAGGTTGTTCAGAAGAGCTCTTTGTCGATCCTTTAGCACTCCCAGTGGTAGACGAATTGGCCTTCTGCGTCACTGCCTCACTGCTTGCGTTGTTCCCGCATCCTGTTGCAAGTCCAGCAACGAGCATCGTCGTGGTCAGCATTAGCGCAAGGCTAGTTTTCTTTGTCATACTCGTGGAATCCCCTCTCGATGATAATGTTTCTCACTGGAAAACATTATAATTCACACAAGAAGGGGGCTCCATGGACAACACCTTGAATTGCATTTGGACTTTTCCCCGTTACCATCAGCACCATCTCATCGAGCATGCGGTTCATGGCAACCGGTGAATACTCGTACCACGGATTAGAAGGCAAGGGGTAGAGATAGCCATTTTGAACAGCGCGAAGTCCTTTCCAAAGCGAATGATGTTGTATTGTCAGCCAGCTTAGGCGTGTCGACTCATCCAGACAAACGAACAACAGGATTCGCTCCGGGTCTAAGCTCGCAAGCTGCTCGAGCGTGGTGGGCTGATTGCAAGGCTCCGTTTCCTCTTCCACAAGAGAAAGCTGCAAATCATCGCACAGAAGCTCCTTCATCCCCTTGTTGTTGTAGAGATGGATGCCATCCCGATAAAGTCGAATGATCGCAAATTTATCTTGCTTGAGCACGGACAAAAGCTCTGCGCGAGCGTCAGCAGCTTTCGCTTCATAAAAAGCGATCCAGGAGTCACCGGCAGCTTCTTTGCCCGTGTAGCTGGCAACTTCACGTAATTGCTCTCTCCAGTCAGAAGATTGGAGGGTCCAGACGTCAATGGCGTGTGCGGACAAGCGTTGCCTAGTAGTTTCAGGAAGTTCTCTGTGGCTAATGACGACATCCGGTTTGGCAGCCAAAAGCATCATTTCCTGATCGCCATCGCTCCAAGGTGTTTCGACCGCTTTTAGATGAACGGCAATTCGCTGCTGATACTGCTGATAATAGTAGGGGGTCCACTTCGCATCCAAAGGAGCAGCGACTGGTATAATCCCCAGTACCATCAGATGGCCCAACAGGGAAGGGGAGTAAACGGCAACTTTGCGCTCGGAAGCTCTTTCATACGCAGACGGGGATACACCCACTTCCTTCTTGAACTTCCGACTAAAGTAAAACTCATCGCTATACCCGATTGTTTTCGCAATATCCCGCAGCTTCATATCCGTCTCGCGTAACAATCGTTTGGCATGATTGATACGCAGACTCGTTACATAGTCCATGACACTTTGTCCGTAAGCCTTCCTGAACGAATCACCAAAATAGCTCGGACTCAAGTTCGCCATCGCTGCCAACGTAGTTACGTTTAACGGACGATCGAAGTTACAGATCATATAGGAGCGAACCTCGCTGAGTGACATTTGACGACTAGGCTCGTATTCTTCGTTATACTTCATGAATCCATCCACCTTTTCAGGCAAGTGCACAAGTTTTTGATAATGATAATTATTATCTATGAATAATAGCGAAAATGATAGAGGAAGAAAAAATAAGGCGACCGCTCCTCAATATCGTAAGGAAGCGATCGCCGACAGTCCAATTATGGAATTACTCTTCGCCGGTAGCTACCGGATTATCTGGATACGAGCTCCAATCACTCCAACTGCCCACATACAATTTCACATCTGTTCGACCAGCAGCATGGAAAGCAAGTAAATTGGAGCAAGCCGTCACGCCTGAGCCGCAATAGACGATCAATTCTTTGTCAGCATAAGGGGCGAGACGCTTTTGCAGCTCGTCTGCCGGAAGCATCGTCTGATCAGCAGTGAGGTTGTCCTTGTAAAAGAAATTGTGCGCCCCGGGTATGTGACCTGCTTTAGCGTCGATCGGTTCGTTCTCGCCGCGGTAGCGTTCTGGCGCACGAGAATCGAGCAATACAGTATGCTCGCTACGTTTTTTGACACCTTCCATGTCAACCAGCATGTCGTGGCGGACATGAGGGACGAACTGACGAGCTTGTACAGTAGGTACTTCTGCTGTTACCTCATAGCCAGCCTTTTTCCAAGCAGCGTATCCACCGTCGAGTACAGCTACCTGATCGTGACCAAGGTATCGCAGCAGCCACCATAGACGTCCTGCCATCGCCATTTCCTGATCATCGTAGGCTATGACAGTCGTGTTGGCATCGATTCCCGCATTTGAAAAATGGGCAGCGAGCAGATCCGTGTCTGGTAACGGATGACGCCCACCATGCTCGCTTTTGGAGCCAGAAAGGTCACGGTTCAGATGAAAGTAGAGGGCTTGCGGGATATGGTCCTTTGTGTATTCCTCTGCACCTGCTTCAGAAGCACTTAAAGCAAAACGACAATCGACGATCACCAAATTTTCATCGTTCAGATGATCCTTGAGCCATTGAGGTGTGACAAGTGCTTGCATCAATCTCCCTACTTTCTCTTTTTTTCTTCATCATAGCAGATGGCAATCCAATCAGGTACAATAATTACGGTAAGGTGGTTAGGAGAGAGGAGCAGAGAGATGAAGCGTTTCATCCGCTATTTTTTAGAGGGGTTATTGTTTGTCATTCCGTTGGCAGTGACGATTTATATTTTGTACTGGATATTCACGACAGTAGATAACTGGTTCTATCTGCTGGTCAACAACTGGTTTAATCTCCAAATTCCAGGGCTTGGCTTCCTCTTGACGATACTAGGCATCACGATTGTAGGTTTCCTGGCATCCAATGTGCTGACACGCGGAGTGCTTTCGCTCGTGTCCGCCGTTTTCGAGAAAGTGCCGTTTATCAAACTCATTTATACGTCCATCAAGGATTTGATCGGTGCTTTTGTAGGGGAGAAGAAGAGCTTCGACAAGCCAGTGCTCGTGACGCTATCCAAGGATGGAAATGCGAAGGCCATTGGGTTTATTACAAAGGAAAGCCTCGATTCTTTCGGTCTCACAGGCCACGTAGCGGTCTATCTGCCACAGTCGTACAATTTTGCGGGAAATCTCCTGCTGTTTCCGAGCGATCAGGTACAACTGCTTGATACGGAAAGCTCAGAAGTCATGGCATTCCTGGTATCGGGTGGAGTATCCGGAGGGCCGCAAAACGTAAACAAAAAAAGCAGCGATGCGTAAATAATACAAACCTCCAGCACGACGAGTCTTGTGGTTTTGGAGGTTTGTTACTTGTTTGCTGGGAACTTTTTAGTGTTCTCTCAATTCAATTCTGTAGGTACTATAGCGATCGTTGTCAGAGGTGGTATTCCCATAACATAAAAAAAAGACACTCAAAACGGGTTTGAGTGCCTTCTCATTTTCATTACGTTAACTGCTAAAAAATCCACTATGGCTGGAATATTTGCGACGATAGTGACGATGACCGTATGTTCGATGCCCCATCTTCCAAAAAGGGTGATATCGGTAATCACTGCTGCTGTACTTGTGATAGCCACGTCCGGTCATTTTCCACAAGAACCGTGCGCCTTTCTTAAAGAGGACCGCCACAATGACAATCGCAACGATCAATATAACGAAACCGATCCCCAAAATCGTGAGTAGGACTGACATCCACATCGTCTCCTTGCCAAAAAGGTCTTACCCTTTTTTACGGATGACTCCACTGGAAGTTTCAATTATCCCTCGGCATTTAAATATTTCTCATAGGGCGTGTAATCGATTTCTTTGGATTTCAGGTGGGCAATGAGCCATTTGTGGTCACGCTTGGGCGTTGCTACGATGTACCCCTTTACAATCAAATCTGTCGTAATGGTCGTTGCTTTCTCTTCCAGCGCGATCTGCCCGATTTTCGCTGCAATGGAACGTCTCGCAACATCACGAAACAACTGTGGCACAGGATCAACCAATTCATTGAGCAAGGTCAGACCCTCATCTGTCCAGAGTGAACGTGTCTGATCAATGAAATGATCTTGCCAATCCAAGTCAGATTTTCCGTCTTGCTTGGGCATGGACTTGAGAAATTTGCGGAACATGAAATACCCGCCAATCGCCATAAGACTTACGAGAACGATGGTCCAACCAACGATAAACAGGGAAAACCCTGTAGACATTTCACCCATACCTTGTACACCTCATTACCAATATCCATTCATTAGTAAAAATTGTACCTTATTTTGGTTCGAGCAACAAACTTTTTGTGTGTTTACCCATCCTTGGGGTTTGCTCTTCCCAAGAACACATACAATTTAGTATGATTAGAATTAATCTTTATTGGGAGTTGACGCTCATGTTCAAGCTTGGACAACGCGTCGTCATTGTTGCCGACTCCTTCGAGCAAGGTTTGCCTTTGGGTGAATACGGATACCTGATTGCTCGTGACCGCAATCCGGACAGCGCATTTTCCTGGGTTTTACGCATTCCGAAAATTGATAAGCATATCGCCGTTGTAGAAGAGGATATCGCCTTGGAGGAGCAGTTGCTGGAGGAAGAAGCAAATCGCATCTCGCATGAGGCTTTGATTGATTTTGCATTGGCGACAAGGAACGAAGCACTGTTTCGACAACTGATGGGCATGGAAGATGCAGAAGAGGCAAATGACGAACCCGCGAAGGAATCAATGGAGGAATTTATCCGTAAAGTAAATATCAAAGCATGGATCTAATTGGCGATACAAGCATTTGAAACTTTTGTGAGGAAATGAAAGCGAGGCTGTTTCATGTCTGAATTTGTGACGTTTACCAATGAGTTCGGTCAAACCATCGATATGTCCCGAGAGGATTACCAGAAAAAAATCATTCCGCAAAATCTGGATAAGTACTGGGATGAAAAAGATAAGCTTCGCGATTTTGCGATGGAGTTGGTGAAGGGTCAATTTCATGAGCAAGCCGCTGTCGCTGCCGACAGGCTTCTCGAATTATACGGTCCAATCGAGTCTGCTCTCATTTTCCGTGCAGTCGTTCATATGCAGGCGAGAGAATTTGAAAGCGCTAAAAAAATTCTGACAGATTGTCTGGAACGATTCCCTTCCTCGGGTACGGCTTGTACCAATTTGGCAAAAATCTTCGCGTTTGAGGGAGATGAGCCAAAAGCGTTCGAGACCCTACATACAGGTCTGCACAAAGACCCGAATCAAGAAAATGGCTTGAACATGTTTGTGGAGAGCTTCTTGCAAAGAGGGAAGAAGGATGAGCTGAAAGCGCAGCTTGAGGCGCTGGCAAGTAAAGAAGGCGCTTGGAGACCACAATTGCAGTTGGCACGTGTTGCGTTGAATGAGGAGGATCTCCTGAATGCAATGAAATGGTACACGGTTGCGATTGAAGGAGCGAAAGATCGCTTTGAGGTCGTCATGACTGTAACAGGTGAATTGGGACAAGCGGGATATGTCTATCAGTTGATTCAGATTTGTGAAAAGTTCTGGACGCCACATTTCCCCTATCCGTATGCAGGCTTCAACTATGCCAACGCTCTGCTGGCGACCGATCAAATGGAAAAGGCAATCGTCATTCTGCGAAACATGCAAGAGCATTTGCCAGATAACTACAAGCCTATGGTCGATCACTTCCTGAATCGAGTACCTGGAGCCCTCGAAGTGGAAGCAGCGGCCCAACAGAAAGTCGTCGAGAGCCAAATGGACGATTCGACGGCGAAGAAGAGCAAGTGGAAGTTTTGGAAGTAAATCGATAGTTGTAGCGCCCGGCAATTCACTGTCGGGCGTTTTTCTGTAAAAAGGAGGACTGTGCGATGCTGCATCACGTGGAAGTGTATGTCTCCAATCTGGCGCGCTCCAAAGATTTTTGGGGCTGGTTGCTGGAAGCAGAGCTGGGCTATACGCGCTATCAAGAATGGGCGAGCGGGGTAAGCTGGAAACAGAACGGTACCTATCTGGTTTTTGTCCAGGCAGAGGAGCGATTCCTCGATATTCCGCATCATCGTTGTCGAGTCGGTTTGAATCATCTGGCATTTTACGCACGGGATCGAGAACATGTGGAAAAGCTGCGGGAGGAAGCTGCTCGTCGCGGTATCTCTTTGCTCTATCAGGATCGGCATCCGCATGCTGGAGGCGAGGGACATTATGCTTTGTTTTTCGAGGACCCAGATAGAATTAAGGTCGAGATCGTCGCTCCCTAACCCCGTCAGAACATATTGATCCATGAAAAAACGGTGCAATCATCCCCGGTAGATGGTTGGCACCGTTTTTTTAGAAGCCATCTATTTGAACTGGCTGGTGAGCCGCCGCTCTATATAGGCTACACCTTGATACATCAGGGTAGCGATGACCGCGATTATGGCTAAGCTCATCATGACCAGGGTGAAATTAAATACTTGGAACCCGTATATGATCAAATACCCCAAGCCTTGCTGGGATACGAGAAACTCTCCGACGATGACGCCTACCCACGAAAGTCCGACATTCACCTTCAGCGTTGCGAGAAGGGTTGGGATGGTAGCTGGCAAAATGACGAGCGTGAAGATTTGCCGTTTGCTCCCGCCGAGTGTTTGCACGACTTTGACGTAATTTTGATTGACTTCCCTAAAGCTGGTATAGACGTTGATCGTGGTGATGATGATCGAGATCGCGCACCCCATCGCTATGACGGAGAGCAAACCTGGACCAAAGCCGACGATGAAAACCGGACCGAGTGCTACCTTTGGCATACTGTTGGCAATTACGAGATAAGGCTCCAGTACGCGCGAGAGAAAAGGGGACCACCAAATGATCGTTGCCATGACGGTTCCCAGAATCGTTCCTAAGAGAAAGCCGATGATTGTTTCCCATACGGTCAAGCCGACATGCGGGAGAAGACTGCCATCTTGCAACTGCAACCAAAATTGAGCCCAAATTTTGGAGGGATAGCTGAAGATGAGCGCATTAATGGTATTGGTTCGAGCCAAGAGCTCCCATAAGCCGAGAAAAACGAGAAAGAGGAATAGTTGGGTGGCAAAGACGGAATAGCTCATACGCTTTTCTAGCTGTAAGTAGCGACGATGGACGGATTCAATTTCCTTTAGCTGCATCAGAAACTACCTCCATCTCTTTCCACACGCGATGGAACAAGTCTTGGAATCCCTCATGATTTCTGGCGTCGAATGGCAGAGCATCCCGGATCGGGCTGGGTACGACAATCTCGTTGTTGATGCGTCCCGGGTTGCGTGAAAAGATATAGACGCGATCTCCCATCGCTATCGATTCGGAGAGATCATGTGTCACAAGGACTGCCGTTTTTTTATGCCGACGCAGCGTTGAAAAGATCAAGTCTTCGAGCTTGAGTTTGGTTTGGTAATCCAATGCAGAAAATGGTTCGTCAAGCAACAGCACATCAGGTTGACAGGCGAGTGTTCGGACGAGTGCAACCCGTTGCCGCATGCCGCCGGACAGTTGCAGGGGAGAGGATTTGCGCACATCAGACAGTTCCATTTCATCCAGCAGATGCAGCGCGTACTCCTCTGTTTCCTTGGTGCGGATGCCTTGGATATCGAGTCCGAGAAACACGTTATCCTCGATGGAGCGCCAATTGAACAAATAATCTTGCTGAAGCATGTAGCCAACTTGCCTTGACGTTCCGTTGACTTCTCTTCCGTCGATCCACACCTTCCCTGCTGTCGGCTTCTCAAGCCCTGCAATGAGTGAGAGCAGCGTCGTCTTTCCACAACCGCTGGGACCAACCAGACAAATGAATTCGCCTTCCTCCACGCGCAGGTTAATGTCTTGGACCGCCATGAACGCCCTGGTCGTGGATAAATAAAGATGGGTCACGTGGCCGAGTTCTATTTTTGCCGGCGTAGAAGAAATCTGCTTCATGACGGCCTATTTCCCTTCCTTGGATTGGGTAGCAAAAGTGGTGTTGACCAGCTTGTTGTAATCAGCACGTTGTTTTAATTCACCAGCGGAATCCATAATATCTTGTAGCTGGTTCCATTCCTTTTCGTCCAGAATGGGATCTGTCGCATAGGAGCCCTGTTCCAGGTAACGCTGTACAGCGGTTTCCAGAATCTTTGGATCGATTTGCTCGAAGTACTTGCCAATCACATCAGCCGTTTCTTTTGCACTGTGGCTGGCAACCCACTGTTGCCCTTTGTAGACCGCATTGGTAAACTTTTGGATAGCTGCTGCGTTGCTGTCGATATAGCTTTGTTTTGTCATGAAGACGGTATAAGGAACGGTTCCGCTCTCTTTGCCAAAAGAGGCGACGACATGGCCGATTCCTTCCTGTTCAAAGCGGGAGGCTTCCGGTTCAAATAGCTGTACATACGCTCCGGTACCAGATGCGAAGGAAGACGCAATATTTTTGAATTCGATATTCTGAATGAGTTCCAGGTCGCCTTGCGGATTGATATGGTGCTTTTTAAGTACATACTCTCCGACCATTTGCGGCATGCCGCCTTTACGTTGACCCAAGAAGACACTGCCCTTTAGCTTGTCGAAAGTAAAGTCATCCATTTTGGTGCGGGAGATGAGGAAGGTACCGTCGGTCTGCGTGAGCTGCGCAAAGTTGACAACTGGATCGGCAGCTCCTTGCTGAGAGACGTAGATGCTGGTCTCGGAGCCGACGAGCGCTACCTCGATGCCGCCAGATAAGAGGGCCGACATCACTTTATCTCCGCCGGGTATGGTTGAGAGCTCCACTTCCAGACCCTCTTCCTTGAAAAATCCTTTTTCAAGTGCGACATATTGCGGGGCGTAAAACAAGGAACGAGTTACTTCACCAATTCTTATTTTTTCGGGAGTGCTGGAGCAGCCAGTCAAGACGGCTGTCATAACGAGAAAAGCGGCCAGCCCCAGCGCCAAAAATCGTTTCATGATTAGGAGTCCCTCCTTGCTAGGCTTTGTATGTTGTAGGCTATGCGCCCAGACAAAAAAGGGTGAATGCCTAGAGATAGAGACAGGCACATGATGAGGGAAGGCCACAAAAGGAGATGGACATAGCGTGATCGTTACATTTTTAGGCACCGGATCAGGTGCACCCACTACGCGAAGAAACGTGAGCGGGATCGGCTTGCGATTTTTACAGGCAGGCAAGTGGTGGTTGTTTGACTGCGGAGAGGGGACTCAACACCAGCTACTGCGAGCACCGATGAAAATTAGTCAATTGGATAAAATCTTTATCACCCATCTGCATGGGGATCATCTGTATGGACTGATCGGACTGCTTGCGAGCCGATCTTTGCGCAATACCGAACCGACTCCGTTAGAGCTGTATGGACCACCAGGGCTCGACCGATATTTTCGCGGTATCATGGAGGCAAGTCCGGTTCATTTACAATATCCGTTGGAAATAAAAATCGTCAGTGAGGGCGTAATCTACGAGGACGAAGAGATCGTGGTGAGCTGTCGAATGGCGAAGCATCGCGTGCCTTCGTTTGCTTATGCCGTGATGGAAAAGGAAAAGACAGGAGCATTTCAAGTAGAACTGGCAAAGCAAGCCGGGGTGCCATCAGGGCCGTTATTTGGAGCCTTGAAGAGAGGAGAACAGGTCACACTTGAGGATGGTCGAGTGTTGGACGGGAAGGACTTCGTTGGAGAGCCGCAGCCAGGACGCAAAATCGTCTTCAGTGGAGATACGGAGCCGAGCCAAGCGGTTGTGGAACTGGCTAAAGGGGCAGATTTGCTCGTTCACGAAGCGACCTACGCCCATCATGACAAGGAGCTGGCGACCAGAAGCGGACATTCGACAGCACGCGAGGCGGCTCAAATTGCCAAAGACGCGGGCGTGAAAGAACTGTGTCTGACTCACTTTAGTCCACGTTATGAAGATGAGGACGGAGATTTTTCGATGGAGGATCTGTTGGCAGAAGCTCAGCAAATTTTTCCGGCGACCCAATTGGCTGATGATCTTGGCAGCATTTCTGTAAAGCGAGAGAGAAACGATGGGAGAAAGCCATAATCCCTGCTATAATGAATGATCACGATGGAGGAGGTGGGGGAGCATGAAGCGGATTACTTTTACAACACCTGAAGAACTCATTCAACATTGTCAGTCGGAAGAAGTCAGTCTCGTCGTCGAATATCGAGACGATGTGAACAAGCAGCGCCAGGTCATTTTGACGGGAGAGCAGCTTGCAGAGGCAAAAACTTACCTGGACTTCTCCAAATCCGAAGCGTATTACCGGAAGGACGGGCTTTTTTACGAAGTAATTGCAGGCTGGAAGTAAACCACATCGTCAGGAGATGAGCAGACGTGTCTGGCAGAGGGTTCAACAGGTCGATCGCAGTTCGCTACACGATGTTTGTACTAGGCTTGTTCGTTGGTGCATTCGGTACGGTACTGGCTATTAAAGCAAACCTTGGCGTAGCACCTTGGGAAACCTTTCACATCGGTCTGCAAAAAACATTTGGATTAACGATTGGTCTATGGTCTCAGATTGTAGGAGTCGTTGTCATTTTCGCCACGTATTTGGTGGCAAAAATCAAGCCTAATTTTGGAATGTTCTTAAATATGATTTGCTTTGGCGTTTTTCTCGATCTTATCTTATGGTTGGATTTTATTCCTGAGGTGCAATCAATCTGGGCGAGGCTCTTGATGTTTCTCACAGGCGTTGTTGTTTTGGCTGTCGGGATCGGGATGTATTTGTCTCCTTCTCTGGGAGCAGGTCCGCGTGACAGCTTCATGCTTGCGATGAACGAACGTCTTGGCTGGAGTATCCAGCGAGTCCGCCTCATCATAGAAGTAACCGTTTTACTTGCAGGCGCTGCTTTGGGCGGACCTGTGTCAATCGGCACGATACTAATCGCGCTGTTAACGGGACCAATGATTCAACGGACGATTCCGTTTTGGCGTCAAGTTATGAGAAAGCAGTATGGTCTGCCAGACCCAGTTGAAAGACGAGCGAGCTGATCTCCACTCCATTTGCCAGTAACTGTGTAAAAAACGGGGAAAAACGGTCTTGTATAGGCGATGGTCCAATCATCATTGAGCATTCGCACATACAGTATGATTAGTTGCTGGCAAAGGAGGGAAAGCGAATGAGTCTGTTCAACGGAGGATTTGACGACTTTGCTTTAATACTGGTGTTGTTCGTATTGCTCGTTATCGTTGCTTGCTCTTGCGATTAACGAAAACACTGGGTAGCTTCGCCAGGAGGGAGAGCGATTTTTCGCTCTCTCTTTTGTTGTGCAAAAAAAGCTTCGCCATAGAGGGGCGAAGCCAAGGGGAGACCTTATTATCCGAGGCGATCGTGTACCTGTTTTTTTACACTGGACATTTGCTGGTCGGATAATTTGACACCGACCGCCTTGCTGACTTTTTTAATCAGCTCGCTTAATTTCTTGTCGTCCTTCAAGTCTTTCATGGAGAAGTCTTTGGCCAGCGATCGTACATCACCCATCGTCCATTTTTTCTTGCTTTTCTTGTTAATGGATTTCAATAAATCACGTGGACTGCCCTTCGCTTTGAGCTTGACTTTTGCCTTTGCTTTTCCTTTTGCTTTTGCCATGATGTTCGCTCCTTTCAAAAGAATACGCCTGCCCTATGCAGTTATATGGAAAAGCAAGGGAGTTCGCTTGGACAGATTCACGCCGCTATTCGCCTATTTTGCTCAACGTTGTGCAATGGCCCAAACCCATAGGGGGAGCCGTGACATAGGATGAGTCAGAACGATGCATGACAGGAGGCTAGTGGGTTGAAAATTGTCAGCTTTCATCGGGATACGCCGTTTACCGAGATACTGTCAGATTTGAAAACCAAGGTTCTGACTAAAACCGAGAGACTTCCATGGCGATGCTATGATGACCTTTCTTGCTTGTGTGTCAAACAAAAGATTTTTGAGCAGCATGAGGAGCTTTTTCGAAGGTATAAAGCGATGGTGGAAGAGAACATTACCGTAAGCGTCCATGCGCAAGGGGAGGATGAAATCCCGTGGGGCGTTCAATATGTGGGGGCACAGAGATTGTGGCGAAAGGGGCGCGGAGCAGGCGTCAAGGTCGCTGTCATCGATACGGGAATCTCCCGCGATCACTTTGATTTGAAGGATCAAATAAAGGGCGGCATCCAGCTAGTGCGCGGCAAACAAAATGGGCACGGGACGCATGTCGCAGGGATCATCGTAGCTGAGATGAATCAAAGAGGAATTGTCGGAGTTTCTCCAGAGGCCCATTTGTATGACGTCCGTGCTTTTGATCATGAAGGTCAATCATCGTTGTCGACCATTTTGCAGGCCTTGCAATGGTCAATTGCCAATAAGATGGATGTGATCAACATGAGCTTTGGCATGCCCCAGTATAGCGAAGCCATGGCGAGAGCAGTTAATCGGGCCCATCAGCAAGGAATCGTGCTGGTAGCTTCGGCAGGCAACGGAGGGGGAGAAGCGGAGTATCCAGCGCGGTACGATGGAGTCTTAGGGGTTAGTGCGATCGATCAAACGGGAAAATTGGCATCGTTCAGTGCGAGAGGCAAGGGCGTAAATATGAAGGCACCCGGGGTTGATATTTTGTCTACGTGGCCGGGGAATCAGTTTAAAAAGCTGAATGGCACTTCGATGGCTGCCCCGCATATTGCAGGACTGAAGGCGTTAGAAATTGGTCGCAAGCGAAAAAAAGCATAGCGTTCCTATAAAAAACAGCTCCGCGGCTAAAAAAGAAGCCAAGGAGCTGTTGGATTTTCATAAACGAATTATTGATGGATTTTGGTGTCATGGTCTTGCTGGACGCGGAACCATATATTAAGATCGTTAATAACACTGGCCAATTCGTGGATCTCGCTGTTCA
This sequence comes from Brevibacillus sp. Leaf182, assembly GCF_001423865.2. Lineage (NCBI taxonomy): Bacteria > Bacillati > Bacillota > Bacilli > Caryophanales > Paenibacillaceae > Brevibacillus > Brevibacillus sp. Leaf182. Next base: position 38,036 of record NZ_LMPN02000034.1, read on the forward strand.
ATTCGCAAGATCTTACGAAATTTTCTTCTTCGGACATTTGTTTGGTTTTTTCGATGATGACCTTCTCTACCCGGTGTATTTGATCCGGAATGGTCGCGCGGATTTCTTCCCATTCCAGCAACATGTCCGCTCTTTCTACAGTCGAATAATCTTCCCATTCCAGATGCAGCACAGGAAGTCGTATACCTAGCCGTTCATTATGGATAAATTGATAGCGCAAAGGTGAACTCACTCCTCTCCACCTCCATCATACCAAAAATGAATCGATACGGGGAGAGAAATACACATGAAAGGAGCAACCATGTCAAAAGGACGTGTTCTTATCGATGCGGATGCTTGTCCGCGCCAGGCTCTCTTAACTGCCCAAGCATTGTGCAAGGAGCTCGACTGGATCTGTTTGACCTTTGCCAGCTATAATCATCAAATCGGCAACGCAAATCATGTAACGGTAGATGCCGGCCCACAAGCGGTAGATATGAAGCTGGCGAACGAAACGAGTTCAGGAGATGTCGTGGTGACGCAAGATATTGGTCTGGCAGCGCTCATTCTCGGGAAGAAAGCCCATGCTATGACACCGCACGGGATGGTTTTTGACCCAGAACGGATTGCGTTTCATTTGGAAGAACGAAATGAAAAAGCGAGATATCGGCGCGGGGGAGGTCGTACAAAGGGGCCTGCTGCTCGCACGCGTGAAGACGATCAGCGATTTGCTGAGTCCTTGCGCTTTTTGATGGAAAGAGGAGATCAACAATGAATCAGACAACGAGAAAAAATGGATATGTAGGCGGAGCACTAACGTTTGCTGTTCTTGCTACGATTATGTTTGCCCTCTACGTAGCGGGGAAAGTAGCGGGTATGGACCAAGCTGCCATCGCATTTGCGGAGTCGATCCGCTCGGATGTTGGGACCGCTTTTTTCCGATTGGTAACCAATCTGGGCGGAGGCATGTTCCTTGTACCAGTAGCGGTGATGATGATCGTTGTCCTGTACATAAAGAAATATCGAGTGGAGGCAATGTTTGTTCTCATATCCCTTGGTGTCAGTGAAGTCGCAAATGAGCTCTTAAAGCTGTTCTTTGCCAGACCTAGACCGAGTGGCGTCAATCTGATTGAGCTACCGGAGTCCTTTTCGTTTCCGAGCGGTCATGCGATGATTGGACCAGCCTTTTATTGCATGGTTGCATTTTGGATTTCCCAATGGTTTGCGGAGAAAAGATGGTCGTCGCTCGTACAGCCTGCGGTTTTTATTTTCGTAGCATTGCTCGCGTTCAGCCGTGTGTACTTGGGCGTTCATTATGTAAGTGATGTGCTTACCGGCTTTTTCCTGTCGATGTGCTGGTATTTTCTCCTTCGTCTTGGCTATGAAGAATGGATGGGGAGACGAAGCACGGTCGTCGACCCCATACCGCATTCCAGGTAAACGGCAAGCTAGGTGGAATATCCTAATTCACTCATTAAACTCAGCCATTTTTCTACGCTGGGTTTATTTTTTTTGTCCTTCGGCAAGACGATGTACGCCGAGCGTTTGGGAGGCTTATTGCCTGTTATGATCAGTTCCTTCAAGGTACCTGCCGCAAGCTCGGCTTTGACGGTAGAGCGCGTCAACAGGCTAACGCCAAGACCTTCTTTGATTAGATCGATGGCGAGCTCCGCTTTGTCTACTGTCAGCTTGGGGACGTAATTACGCGGCAGTGTCTGTCTAATCCACTCGTTAAAAGGAGGGCCCCAATTCATGTACAGCAGCGGTAGATTGCGCAGCTCGCGCGAATCGACGTGTGTAGATGCGGCAATGGGGCTCTCTGGACAGCAAACCAAGACAATTTCATCATCCCACGTTGGAATAACATCAAAATTGGGCAAGGATGGGGGGACGTACACGATTCCGATTTGAATCACGTTGTCCAGCAAATACTGGATGACATCGGACGAATGCCCTGTCTTGGTGCTGATCGCAATTTGTGGATACCGATAGTGGTACTCTTTCAAGATCGGCTCGAGGGTAGAAGTCCAGATCGCGTTTAAGCTGCCGATCGATAAATAATCTTCATAAGGCTGGAGTGAAGCGACTTCATTTAGCGCTTCATGGGAAAGTTTGAGGATTCTCTCGGCATACGGCAAAAGGGTTAAACCCGCCTGGGTAATCTCAACACTTCTTTTATCACGAATGAAAAGAGGTTTGCCAACTTTTTCTTCCAGTTGCTTGATTCGCATTGTCACCGTAGACTGGACTAAGTGGAGCATTTCCGCAGCCTTGGTGAAATTTTTCGTTTGGGCCAATGTGTAGAAAGCGCGTAATTGTTCGAAGTCCATACAGTTGGAATCCCTCTTATCTAAATATTTGATTACCATATACAAAAATGTTCGTTTCCCAAATTATACCCTGTTCGCTAAGCTGGGGATATCCTTATTTCATGTGGCTATCGGGAGAGCGAGGGGTATTGGGATGAAGTGGGAATGGTGGCGAGAAACGCCCTTTTCAGTGAAGCTCTTGTTAAGCACATCTTTTATGATGAATATGGGTTTTTATGCATTAATCCCGTATCTCACTTTGTATTTAACGGGTAGTATCGGTTGGACACTGGCGATGGCAGGGATTGTCTTGAGTGTCAGACAGTTTTCCCAACAAGGGCTTGCCTTTTTAGGCGGTGTGATTGCGGATGCCTTCGGATACAAAGGGGCGATGTTCCTCGGATTGGGCGTACGTGCGATTGGTTTTGCGATGTTCGCTTTTTGTACCGAGACGTGGCACTTTTTTGTTGCCGCGATTCTTTCCGGTTTGGGTGGGGCGCTGTTTGAGCCTGCTTGCTCTGCTGCCTACGCGATTATTACACCTGAGACGATCCGAAAAGAAGTATTCTCCCTTCGCAATGTGCTTGGCAATATTGCGGTTGTCGGTTCCCAAATCGTGGGAACAGCACTCTCGGCTATTGATTTTACGTACATTTCATTGTTTGCAGGGGCCGTCTTCGGAGTGAATGCCATCGTGATCTTCTTTTTATTCCCACCGATTCGCGCTACAAATACACGGCATAGTATATGGGAAAGTATGTCCACGGTAGTGAAGGACAAGCTGTTTGTACGATATACCTTTATTTTGATGGGGTATTATTACTTGAATATGCAGGTATTTTTAACGATTCCACTGTTTGTTGAGAATGTTACGCATAGCAAGGTGAATGTAGGGATCGTGCTTTCTGCGCTCTCGCTGTTTGTTATCTTATTTCAAATGAAAGTGACACAGTTGCTGGAGAGTTATCAGCAAAGGCTGACCTTGATTGGCATCGGGACGTTGTTTATGAGTGTGGGACTATTTTTGTTCACGTTTGCCGATTCATTGTGGCTCATTCTCTTGGATGTGTTCCTTTTTGCACTGGGCACTATGATTGCTGTTCCGAATCTGGTGGATGTCGTTCCTCGTTTTGCTCCCAAGGACTTGGTGGGCGCCTATTACGGCTTCAATGGGTATTCGATTGCCATCGGAGGTTCGTTCGGACAAATAGCCGGAGGATGGGTGTACGATGTAGGGCTGCGCTTGCAAACGCCGTGGCTGCCGTGGACCATTTGTTTGGTCATCGGGTTTTGGGTGGCCTGGATGCTGTATCGCATGGAACAACAAACCGGACAAATCGGGAATGATCTGAAGAAAATAGCTCGATCGTAAATATTTTTGGGCGAAATGAAACATTTTCCATCGTTCACACGTATATAACGATAGAGATGATTGGCGCAAGAAAGTGAGGGAATTTTATGGAAGATATGAAAAAGCTAAAGCGCATGTTGCTTGTAACGAGTTCCCTTGGATTTGCAGTTTTTGCCATGGTAGTCGTTACGGAAATTGTCCGAATCTCATTGTAGCATTGCCAAGCCTATTGCATCGCATATAAAACATGAAAAGCTTGCAGTCCCTTCTTGAAGAGGGGGCTGCAAGCTTTTCTTTTTGATTTACGCTTCGAGTTTCTTTTTAAAATGGAATTGGTACACGCATATCGCGATGATCATAAACGGAACTCCGCAGTACAAGGCGATGCGCTGTTCTGGATCGAATGCCAGACTCACGAGAACGAGCAAGTTCAGGATCAAGGAAATCAAAGGCAGTATAGGGTACAAAGGTGTACGGAACTTCAGATCCTCCAGCTTGCCTCCATTTTTCAGGTAATGGCGACGGAAAGCGAGCTGCGAAGCGGAGATGGAGATCCATCCCACCTGTGCGCCAAGACCAGCGATTGACAACAGTACCATGAACACCGTATTTTCTGCAAAAATACCGGACAGAAGAGACAAGAGAGCAATTGCAAACGTAATCAACAAAGCGTTCATCGGAATCCCTTTTCCATTTACAGCCCCAAGCTTTTTCGAAGCCATTCCTTCCTTGGACAGGGAGTAAAGCATACGAGTTGCTGCGTATAAACCAGAGTTAGCCACAGACAAAAGTGCTGTCAGGACAACGAAGTTCATAATGTCAGCCGCATAAGGAATCCCAATACTGTCAAAAACGACGACAAACGGACTTTCAATCACACCCGCCTGTTGGTGTGGAATCATCCCTGCCACGATGGCAATCGCCAGAATGAAGAATACGAGTGTACGCCAAACCGTCGTACGAATGGCCTTCGGAATCGTCTTTTCTGGATTCTCACTTTCTCCAGCCGCAATCCCGATCAGCTCGGTACCTTGGAAGGAGAAGTTCACGGTGATCATCGTCATCAGCAAGCCTGTGATTCCAAAGGGCAGAAGCGGGCTCTCTGTAAAGTTGGTGAGCATTGGCGCAGGCTGTCCGTTTTTCAGGTCGATAAAGCCAAACATCGCCGCTCCACCCAAGATGATGAACAAGATGATAGCGCTTACTTTAATGCTGGAAAACCAGAACTCAGATTCACCGAAAGCTCGAGCAGATAAAGCATTTAATAAGAAGAGCACTGCACCGAAGATCGCACACCACATCCAAACAGGTGAGTCAGGGAACCAACGTTGCATCAGCAAACCTGATGACAACAACTCTAAAGCAACGGTCACGGCCCAACCAAGCCAATACAACCAGCCTACACCAAACCCAAGTGCTGGGCTAACAAAGCGGGTCATATATGTTTGGAACGAACCCGCCACTGGCATGGCAACTGTCAGCTCGCCCAGACATAGCATAGTCAGATACATGATAAAGCCGCCGACTAAATAGGAGAGAATGGCACCAACTGGTCCTGCCTGACTAATTGTATAACCTGATCCGAGAAATAACCCGGTTCCGATTACGCCGCCAAGAGAAATCATAAAGAGGTGTCTGCTGTTCATCGTGCGTTTCAATTGATTGTGCTGTTCCATGTTGCTTGTGGACATATAACCCTCTCCTTCACGCGAGTATGTTAAATGGATGTATGCGTTTTCAGGCGCGATAGCGATATATGCTCTGCAAGAATGATACCAAACGAAATACTTTATGAAAATATTATTTTTGAGGTATATACTGCCAAAAAGCGCAAAAACATTCGGCAGTTGATGCAAAATAATTAAAAAAACGCCAAAATTCTTGGCGTTTATTAAAGTTGATAAGGGGAAAATTGGACTGAAATTAACCAATAAAACTGGTGAGAAGAAAAAGCGCAGGGCTCGTAGACCTTGACAAAGCCAACCCAGTCGGAACTTCAAAACGGGGTCCACGCTTGTCGAACACTTCTTCCTCGAGAACCTTCCGCCCGTAGGGTGGCTTTGGCTCGACGGGCCCCTTTTTGAAGTGTAGACGAACAGTGAATCACCCTTTTCGGCGTGTCAGAGTCGAAGAGAACTGTGCTTTTTCTTCTCCTCCACCATGTTGATTCAAACCAGAACGTCGTTTTTATTAGTATGCCTTATCCCTTAATCCCCAGCTTACGCAAACGATATTGCAAGCTCTGACGACTGATTTGCAATTCCTTGGCTGCTCGTGAAATATTCCCGTTATAGCGTTCCACAACATGGTGAATATATGCTGTTTCAAATTCTTGCATGGTTTCCTTCAGTGGTTTTCCTTCGTCCACAAAAGGCAACGTGTGAGGGGAGGGTTGCTCGATTGTTACGGAAGCGGCTGGCATACGACGCAAAAAGTGCAAGGGCAAGTGTTCATAGCGGATCGTTGATTCGTCAATCATCAGATTCATGGCCCCCTCAATCAAGTGTTGAAGTTCACGCACATTCCCAGGCCAGTCATGCTGGATAAAAAATTGCAGGACCTCGTCGCTGATTCCACTTACTTCCATTTGGAACAGCTCATTGTATTTCTCAATAAAATGGCTGACCAGCATCGGGATATCTTCCTTGCGTTCCCGAAGCGGGGGGAGAAATAATGTGACGACGCCGAGCCGATAGTACAAGTCTTTTCGCAGATGGGAATTGGCGATTGCCTCAACAGGATCTTCATTGATAGCGGCAATGATTCGTACATCGATCGACCGATCCTTGGTGTCCCCAATACGTCTAATCGACTTCTCTTGCAGAGCGCGCAACAATTTTGCCTGGAGTGGCATACTAAGCGAGTTGATTTCGTCGAGAAAAAGGGTTCCGCCTTCCGCTTGCTCAAACAATCCGGGTCGCTCTACTGCGCCAGTAAATGCTCCGCGAGCCGTTCCAAACAAAAGTCCTTCGATCAGGCTATCCGGAAGCGCAGCGCAGTTTTGTGAAATAAGGGGACCAGAAGCACGGAGACTGGCATTATGAATGCTTTGCACAAACAGCTCTTTCCCGGCACCAGTTTCACCGACTACCAACACGGATGAGGAGGTGCGTGCTGCGCGTTTGGCATTTTCCATGACATCGAGAATAGGGCCGCTTCTCCCGATAATGTGCTCGAATGTGTAGCGTGACCCGTTTTTTTGCAGCAAGTTTTCTCTGATCAACCGTTCCATTTTGGTAACATCATTTGCGATTTCCATTGCGCCGATGATCTTGCCATTTTCAATGATGGGATAGGTATTGTTAATGGTTGAAATTTCTTTTTGCTTGTCATTGAAATACGTTTGGCGTGTATTGCGAATGCTATTTCCGGTACGCAAGCATGTGAGCAAGGTACTTTCCTGTCCAGATGGGAACTGAAAAACCTCTGCCAAAGGTTTGTGCAAAACGTCTTGTCTGGTCATCGATTCCAGCTCGGTCATTTTGGAATTGTAGACAATCGTTGTCCCGTCCGAATCGATGACATGTACACCTTCATTCATTCTGTCCAAAATATGTTCATAAATGCGCAAGAGAGTATCAGATGAAGAATTATGCGTAGAAGACGACACCGTGGTCACCAGCCTTTCCTTATGAAGGTATCATAGCATAAAGGGAATGAGTGCAAAAACATTATGCACTGCAAAAGAATATGAATGCCAGATGCAAAATTTTTTTGCTCGTTTGATCGGATTGGAACGACTTTATGGGGTTTTCCTATTTGGCATCGTTCTTGCTAGATAATTTTAGCAAGTGATCTTGAAGGAGGCTAACGACATGAGTAAAACAAACGTGGTTATTGAACAAACAGAAAAATTTGGTGCGCATAACTATCATCCGCTACCGATCGTTATTTCCAAAGCAGAAGGCGTATGGGTACACGATCCGGAAGGCAATAAATATCTGGATATGCTGAGTGCATATTCTGCGCTGAACCAAGGGCATCGTCATCCACGTATCATCCAAGCTCTGAAAGATCAAGCAGATAAAGTAACGCTCACTTCCCGAGCTTTTTACAATGACCAACTGGGTGAATTCTACGAAAAGCTTTCTGCGGTGACAGGAAAAGAAATGATCCTGCCAATGAACACTGGTGCAGAAGCAGTAGAGACAGCACTCAAAGCAGTTCGTCGCTGGGCTTATGACGTGAAAAAAGTACCAGAGAACCAAGCAGAAATCATCGTATGTGAAGGCAACTTCCATGGTCGTACGGTCACAGTAACTTCCTTCTCTTCTGCAGAAGAGTACAGACGTGGCTTCGGACCATTCACGCCTGGTTTCAAAATCATTCCTTACGGCGATATCGAAGCGCTTAAGCAAGCGATTACACCGAATACAGCAGCGTTCATGCTGGAGCCGATCCAAGGCGAAGCAGGGATCATCATTCCGCAAGAGGGCTTCCTGAAGCAAGCACAAGAGGTATGTAAAGCAAACAACGTACTTTTGGTCAGCGATGAGATCCAAACGGGCTTCGGACGCACAGGTAAAATGTTTGCCAGCGATTGGGAAGATGTAGTACCAGACATGTACATCATGGGGAAAGCTCTTGGTGGTGGTGTGTTCCCGATCTCCGCAGTAGCAGCAGATAAAGAAATCTTGAGCGTATTTGAGCCAGGCTCCCACGGTTCTACCTTTGGCGGAAATCCACTCGGATGTGCGGTTGCTGTGGCAGCTATGGATGTATTGGCTGACGAAGGCCTTGTACAGCGCTCCCTTGAAATGGGCGCATACTTCATGGAGAAATTGAAAGAAATCAACAACCCGATCATCAAGGAAATTCGCGGTCGAGGTCTGTTCATTGGTTTGGAGCTGACAACAGCGGCTCGTCCATATTGCGAAAAACTAAAAGAACTGGGACTTCTGTGCAAAGAAACACATGAGACGACCATTCGCTTTGCACCACCGCTCGTCATCAGCAAAGAAGACCTGGATTGGGCAATTGATCGCATCAAGCAAGTTCTGCACGTGACAGAAGCTGCAAACGCATAATAGCAACGACAAAAGCCATCCTGTAAACAGGGTGGCTTTTTTTCTTGAAGGGTCATTATGGCAGAATAGTCACATCATTCGTTCGACAAATTTCGACTGACTGTGGATAAATGGAAAAAAACATCCACAAAGGAAATGCTTGGATACTTATGAGTTACACACAATTTGCCCACATGTTACCAACAAGATGTCCACATTGCTTGTGGATATCCGAACGGTTGTTCGATACAGGTGCTTCTGTTACAATGGGCTCATATTAGAGATGGAGGTGAGCAAAGGTGAAATACTTAAGTGACCAAATGTTGATAGAAGTATATCATCGAGCTGTCGACCTTCAACTAGATGCAGCTTTTATCGAATTGCTTCGCGAAGAACTACAGCATCGGAATATCCGTATCACGCAGTTCAGCGCCTAAGAGCAAAATCATCACACATACGTAACATATAACAAAAGCCATCCTCTTTCTTCGAAGGGAGGATGGCTTTTGTTATCTTACGCTTTCTCGGTAATAAACTCCAAAGCGGTAATTCCTTTGATCGGCGCTTCATTTGCCAGCAATACTTCCGGCAAATAAAAGTACACAGGACCATCTTCTTTAATAGGCCTGCCGTCTTTGGAGAATTGCAGGATGGCTCTTCTTGCCTCTGCAAGTGGAAGAACGATCGCTTCCTGATCCTCGCGGTGAAGACGGACATGAGTCACCTCTGGTAGGGGTTCAGCATTTGTAATGAAGGGATCGAGACGAATTCCGTACTCGCCTTCAAGCACTTTACGTTCTTCGGCTAAGCTTTTTCGTTCGGAAGGAAGCGTAGCCCCTTCGCGCAATTCCTTATCCCACTGCGTCCCAGTGCCAGCCAAATACTTTGCTTGCGTAGCCAGCGAGCTATCATCTTCGCCCGAGTATGTTTTCAGATCGAATTTGCGTTCATCAAAAACCCAAACGGTTGGATCCAATGTAATAGGGAAAGCAATGGCCCCTTTGAACACGATAACATCAGACATACGTCATTCCTCCGTGATCATTCATAATCAATCTCTATATTACTATAGACTCGCAAATGACAGCAATTATCTAAAAAGCGAAAATTTCATAAAATAGTCTAAAAATTATTGACAAGTATTTAATAGATTATATAATCATATTAGAAAGTTATTATGTGAGAGTGAACTTTGTCTGCTATATTTGAATTCTGACTAAAAAGTTGGGGTCAGATAAAAGGCATTGTGTACAAGTCTTTCAATTCTTGAAAAGGCTTTCACGAAAAAGGGAAGCTCACTTCGTCTTTCTCCCGCTGTACCATCAACGGCGATGAGCGCTTGAGAAGGAAGACCACATCATTCATCCCGAGGATGGTTGCAAAGCCGCAGAAACATTCAGGGAATTCAAACGACTTAGGGGGCGAAACTATGGCGAAAGGCACGAATGTGCAAGCAGATCTGATGAAGCAAAAAGGTATCTTAAAGTGGATTGAAACGGTAGGGAATAAGCTCCCGCATCCATTTGTATTGTTCATTATTTTGTGTGGTGTATTGATGGTAGTCTCTGCAATTCTCGCAGCCATGGACTTTTCGGTTATGCATCCTGCAAAAGGCGAAGAGGTTGCCGTTAAGAGTTTGCTTAGCGTCGAAGGGATTCACTGGATTTTAACGAGTATGCTGAAAAACTTTATTGAATTTCCAGCACTTGGTCTCGTTCTGGCGATGACGCTTGGAATTGGACTGGCAGAAAAAATCGGTCTTTTGACGACCGTTCTACGCAAAATGATGGCAGGCATTCCGGCAGCGGTTGTCAGTTATGCAATTGTCTTTGTCGGTATATTAGGAAATCTTGCTTCTGATGCAGCCATGGTTATTATTCCTCCGCTCGGCGGTCTTGTGTTCTTGGCAATGGGGCGTCACCCGATTGCAGGCTTTGCAGCTGGTATGGCTGGTGTATCCTCCGGTTTTACAGCGAACTTTTTCATTGCCGGTACAGATGCTCTCTTGGCAGGGATCAGTACCGAAGTAGCGAAAACGATTGATCCGAATGCAATGGTTACACCAGTAGATAACTGGTTCTTCATGTCAGCTTCCGTTGTCATCCTCGCTTTCATTGGTGGATGGATTACCGATAAAATTATCGAACCACGCCTTGGCACGTATCACGGCGATCGAAACGTACAATTCGAGGAAGTAACGCCTCAAGAAAACAAAGCACTGCGTAAAACGGGTATCGCAGCGTTGATTTTCGTAGTCATCGTAGGATTGCTGGTCGTTCCAGAAGGTTCACTGTTGCGTGATCCAAAGACAGGCGACTTCTTGACATCACCGTTTTTGAAAGGGATCATTCCCATCATCCTGTTGTTCTTCGTGACCGTATCGTTTGTGTACGGTAGAGCAATGGGACTGATTAAAACATCGAAGGACATTCCGCATTACATGTCCGAAGCAATCAAGGATATGTCCGGCTTTATTGTGTTAGCGTTTACAGCAGCGCAGTTCATCGCGTTCTTTAACTGGAGCAACATCGGTATCTTGATGGCTGTCAATGGCGCAGAATTCATGACAAACATGGGCTTGACTGGCTTGCCGATCATTATTGCCTTTACACTCTTCACAGGTATCTGTAGCTTGTTTATCACAAGTGGTTCAGCGTTGTGGGCGATCCTGGCACCTGTATTTATGCCAATGCTGATGCTGCTGGATTACAATCCGGCGTTTATCCAAGTCGCTTATCGGATCGCAGACTCTGCAACCAATACGATCTCACCTGTGAATCCGTACATTCCGCTCTTCCTGGCTTTTTATCAGAAGTATAATAAGAATGCAGGAATGGGAACGATTTTCTCTACCATGACTCCATATGCAATCGTTTTCCTGGTCATTTGGATCTTGCAATTGACAGCATGGTACTTCCTGGATCTCCCATTTGGTCCTGGTGTATACGCTCGCTAATCTGTTCTTTCGTAAGAAGAGAGTCGCTCATTGGGCGGCTCTTTTTTTCGTACACCAGAAGCTTGGACAATTGGAAAAAGACGGTTTATGCTGTGTGTATGAATGTGAAGGGAATTAAGGGAGGGAACGAAAGTGTACGATTTTGATCAGCGCATCGAACGCAGAGGGACAGATAGTGTCAAATGGGAGATTCAGAATCCAAAAGTGAACGGTGAAGGAATGCTTCCGCTGTGGGTGGCGGATATGGATTTTGCTTGCGCTCCTGAAATCACGGAGGCACTGATCAAACGAGCAAGTCACCCGATATACGGATACACGTTGAAGTCAAATGCCCTTTATCAGAGCTTGAAAGAGTGGATACACAAACGATTTGGTGTAGAGGTAGAAGTGAGTTGGATGACAGGAATACCTGGAGTTGTTCCTGGCATACACGTAGCGGTAGAGGCTTATACAGCCCCAGGGGAGGGTGTCTTGATCCAGACGCCTGTGTACCATCCTTTTTACCATGCAGTCGAAAATCGCGGACGTCATGTCGTGACCAGCCCACTCTTGGAGCGTGACGGGCGTTATGAAATGAATTGGGATGATCTCGCACAAAAGCTGAGCGACCCGCGGGTGAAGCTCATGCTGCTCTGCACACCCCATAATCCGATCGGGCGAGTATGGACGAGAGAAGAGCTGGAGCGCTTGGGACAATTGTGTGTAGAAAATGGCGTGCTTGTGGTTGCCGACGAGATTCATTCGGATTTGGTCTATGAGCCAAATGTTCATACGCCTTTCTATTCGCTGGCACCGGAAATAGCCAACCAGAGTGTGACCTTCCTATCAGCCGCCAAAACGTTTAACTTGGCAGGTCTGTATACTTCCTACCTGATGACAGAAAATCAGCAGTTATTGCGGAACTTCTCCACCACAGCATCCAAAATGGGCTATGAGAATCTGAATCTGTTTGGGATGGAAGCAACGATTGCTGCCTACCAACATGGAGAAGCATGGCTGGAAGAACTGTTGATCTACTTACATAGGAATGCTGCCTATGTACATGAGTTTTTATCGGCTCGTATTCCTGGGGTATCCATGGCGATTCCGGAAGCGACATACTTGGGGTGGATGGATTTTAGACAGCTAGGACGTAGTCAGGCGGAGCTAAACAAGCTCATTCGCGAGGAAGCAAAGCTCGGGTTACACGATGGCACGACGTTTGGGCCCGATGGTGCAGGGTTCATGCGAATCAATTTTGCTTGCCCGAGATCGATTTTAGTCGAAGCGATGGAACGATTGGAGCAGGCCGTGCAGAAGTAGGAGAAATTTGACATGTCTCATATAGAAATCTACAATCGAATCTATATACATCGACGTAATAGACTGAGGGGTTTTTCGATGGATTTGACACAAGCGTCCAAACAACTGGAGCAAGTACGCAACCAGTCACTTACGTATACAAACAAGGGGAGTGTAGCTTCCTACATCCCTGAATTGGCAAAAGTCGATCCGCATCAATTGGGAGTGGCTGTATGCTTGCCCGATGGGACGATTTTTTCTGCTGGTGATGCAGATGTGCCTTTCTCGATGCAAAGTATCTCCAAGATATTCTCTCTCATCGTCGCCTTATGCCAGAACGGGAAGGACCACGTGTTTCGGCATGTGGGAAAAGAACCAACGGGAGACCCGTTTAATTCGATTATTAAACTCGAGACGACCGAATCCCATAAACCACTGAATCCGATGATTAATGCAGGAGCTATTGCGGTTGCGGGCATGATTCGCGGTGCCAACGTGGACGAACGGCTAGATGCTGTGCTGACTTTGATGCGGAAAATGACGGGAAATCCTCATCTTTCTATCAATCAAGCGGTTTATTGTTCGGAAAAGAAAACGGCAGATCGCAATCGTGCCCTGGCTTGGTTTCTAAAGGACAGCGGCATACTGGAAACGGATGTAGAAGAAACGCTTGATCTGTATTTTCGCCATTGCTCGATAGAAGTGACAGCGAAGGAAGTAGCTACACTAGGGATGGTGCTTGCAGCAGACGGAATTCTCGTGAATACGGGTGAGCGAGTGATTCCAGAAGAAGTAGCGCGAATCTGCAAGACCTTCATGGTGACTTGTGGGATGTACAATGCCTCTGGTGAGTTCGCGATTGATGTAGGAATTCCCGCGAAAAGTGGAGTTGCCGGCGGTATTATGGCAACAGTGCCACATCGTATGGGGATTGGAGTATTCGGTCCATCTTTGGATGATAAAGGAAATTCGGTAGCCGGTGTCAAGCTGTTGGAGCAGCTCTCAAAAGAGTGGAAGCTTGGTATCTTTTAGCTTCTTGCAGTTGATCTGTCTTCGCCCCTTTTCAAATGGCCCAGAATCGCGTACTATGTATGATAAGGATGGAGGCAAACGGAGGGATAGGTTTTGACAGAAATTAAGGTTCCCGATCTGGAACAAAAAGCGCTAGCGTTGCTTCAAGCAGACGCCGACAAAATTTACAAGCTGATCGACGTACAGATGGAAAACCTGACCATGCCGCAGTGCCCACTGTATGAAGAAGTGCTGGATACCCAAATGTTCGGGCTTTCTCGAGAAGTAGAGTACGCGGTCCGCTTAGGACTGATTAGCGAAGACATTGGTCGAGAAATTATGGGTTCATTGGAACGTAAATTGGCCCATCTTCATGAACTGTTTAATCAAAAGTAAGGCGAGGAGAGCGGCGATTATCCTCGCTTTTCATTTTGTTGAAAGAAAAAGTACTTGCCTATTTCGTATATTTATATTAAATTAAACTCTAGAATTTTTGATTAATTTTGAAATGCAATGACGGAGACTAGTATGCGGAATCACCGCTTGTCAGGGAGAAGCTGCCTTAGACTGAAAGCAGCTTTGAAGCGCGCCCCGTAGAATTCCCTCCTGAGCAGCCCTCTTAATGGCTTTTTGCCTAGTAGGAGGAATCGGGTCATTCCCGTTATCAATGATGGAGAGAAGTGCGCAGGGAATTTATATCCCGTGCACTTAATCAGGGTGGTACCGCGAATAACTCGTCCCTTTTTTGGACGGGTTTTTTTATTTCGGGAGATGCCCAACAAGCAAATCATAAAAACAAGCAAGGAAAGAGACTAGTAAACGGACCTGCTGCATGACAGGGAAGGCTGCCATAGATTGAGAGCAGCCTGATGTAAGCCCCGTTGAATTCACTCTTGAGCTGACCTCTGAACGCAGGCGCCGCCAGTAGGAGAGTCCGGGTCATTCCCGTTATCAATGACGAAGCGAGGCATTGCCATTTGGGGATGTCTAAGTAGGGTGGTACCGCGAGAAATGAATAACTCGTCCCTTTTTGGGGCGGGTTTTTTTGTATCCATTTTTGAGTATAAAAAGAATATCTTTGGAGGGTGAAAACTATGAAACAAGCCGAACAATGGACGAGCAGGCTCGGCTTCATCTTGGCAGCAGCAGGCTCGGCGATCGGACTGGGGGCCATTTGGAAATTTCCTTATATGGTTGGAACGAGCGGTGGTGGAGCATTCTTTCTGCTATTCATCATCTTTACGCTAGCAATTGGTCTTCCGCTGTTGCTAGGAGAATTCACAATCGGACGCAGTACACAAAAAGAGGCGGTCAGTGCCTATAAAACAATTGCGCCAGGTTCACTCTGGCATTGGATCGGCCGCCTTGGGGTGCTCACTTGTTTCTTGCTCCTGTCCTTTTACAGTGTGGTGGGAGGCTGGATTCTTAGTTATCTTCTTCGCGGGTTTACTGGTCAATTGCAAGGGCCAGCTTATGATAAGGTGTTTGGAGATGTTATCGGTGATCCTGTTGGTGCAGTAGTTGCCCAGTTGGTTTTCATGCTCATTACCGCATGGGTAGTCGCGAGAGGCGTACAGGGTGGAATTGAGTCCGCTAACAAGTACATGATGCCTGGTTTGTTCCTTTTATTCATGGTATTGATGGTTCGTTCCTTGACGTTGGATGGGGCGATGGAGGGCGTTTCTTTCTTTCTGCGTCCTGATTTTTCCAGGCTGACTGCTGAATCGATCCTGTACGCATTGGGTCAATCCTTTTTCGCGCTGAGCGTAGGGGTGTCCGTCATGGTCACGTACAGCTCGTACCTTGCCAAAAACGAAAGTTTGGTTCGTTCTGCTGGTTCGATTGTCAGCTTGAATTTGCTCGTATCGCTGTTTGCCGGTTTGGCGATTTTCCCTGCCGTCTTCTCCCTTGGAGTAGAGCCAACAGCAGGACCAGGATTGCTGTTTATCGTACTGCCTTCTGTGTTTGAACAAATTGCCTTCGGTAGTATTTTTCTGTTAATCTTTTTGGCTCTTTTCCTTTTTGCTACATTGACTTCAGCTTTTTCGATGCTGGAAATTATCGTTGCCTCTTTTGCAAAGGGGGACGAGACGAAGCGCAAGCGTCTCGCTTGGGTGATTGGTCTGTTCATTTTTATCGTTGGTGTTCCGTCGGCTTTGTCATTCGGCGTATGGAGCGAGATTACGCTGTTCGGCAAATCTATCTTTGATGCCATGGACTTTTTAGTCAGCAATATCTTGATGCCGATGGGAGCGTTGCTCATTGCGATCTTCGTTCCGTTGAAAATGAAGCGTGAGACATTGATCAACGAGTTGGGGGCACATTCTTCTCTGGGCAAACGCATGTTTTTCATTTGGCTTCTCCTGATTAAATATGTAGCACCTATCGCGATTCTCGCCGTTTTCCTGCAAATGCTGGGTATCTGGTAAAACAACGAAAGGCTTCGCCACAGAGGATGGCGGAGCCTTTGTTTTGTTACTGAACCCTACGCGAAGAAAAAGACTGTACCCAAAATAACATACACCGTCAGCAGAAGTACGCCTTCAAACCAGTTCGTGGCGCCATCCCGTGTGATGGAGATGGTAATAAAGGTAGCAACTCCGATTGCAGCCAATTCAAAGGTAGTGAACACGATGTCCATAGGATTGCCTAGCAAAAGACTGAGGATGACGAGAGTAGGGGCTACGAATAAGGCAATCTGCAAGCTGGAGCCGATCGCGATCTCTACTGCTGCACCGATGCGTCCTTTTAGTGCCAAAAGCAAGGCAGCGCTGTGCTCTGCGGCATTCCCGATGATCGCAATGACAAAAGCACCAACGAATAACTCCGACCATCCTAACGATTCGGAGACATGCTGTACACCCTCTACCAGCCATTCCGAGACAACGGCCACGAAAAAGGTGGAGACAGCAAGCATCAAGAGAGAGACACCCTTTGACCATACCGCATCACTTTCTTGTGGCTCGATATCCGACAAAAAATCGCTGTGGGTAATCATGGAAAAGATGAGCCACAAAATGTAGGCAATGATGAGCAGGCTAGCGATGACGATGCTGATGATCTCCACCTTGATCATAGGCAGATCGAACATGAAGACTGCTGGTATGAACAATGCGACGATCGCGAGTGTCATCAGCGAAGCATTGTGACTTGCCAGCCTGCTATTGAAGGTTTGTTCCTTGTACTTGAGACCGCCCAGAAATGTGCTCAAGCCAAGAACCAACAGCATATTTCCGATGATCGCACCCGTAATAGAGGCTTTGACCATATCGAACAAGCCTTCTTTCACAAGAAAAAAAGCAATAATGAGTTCGGCGGCATTTCCGAAGGTAGCGTTAAGAAACCCGCCGACTCGGTCCCCAGCATAATGGGCGACGCTCTCTGTCGATTTTCCTAGCCAAGCCGCCAAAAAAATGATGGCAAGTGAAGACGTGACGAATTGGAGCATTTCATTTCCAGAAAAATAGTGGGCGTAAAGAGCTAACAGCATGCTCCCGCCTACTAATGAGAAAAAGAGTTTCAAGTTCATCTCATCACCTCAGTAGTTTTTACTCGTCCCTAAAAACCTCATAGGTATAGAGTTCCTGTTCTGGACAAAACTAACCATGAACAAGAAAAGTGAGGTGTTTTTTATGACCCAGCCTTTGTTGTGCCCGACATGTAAATCGAATCGGATGAGGTTTACTGTCATCGAGCAGACCCCTCGCTATATAAGACTGGACCCACAGTCAGGCGAAGTCGTAGCAGAACTCCATCAAGAACAGCTCGATATGTTTCACCAGCCTTATAAAGGTGAGAACTACATGATACAATGCGGAGTTTGCGGGACTACAGAACCGGAAGAGCGATTCGTCAAAATGGCCCAGCATATGCAATCACAACGTTCGAAATGAAACTCGAAAAGGAAAACAGGCACACAGTTTACGGCTGTCGTGCCTGTTTTTTATGGAATGCTAGCGGCAAAAAATGTGTCTGCCGATCTTTTTGATTTGAGGGCGGCTCCAAATCCAACCGGATGTAGCTGTATCGGGGTTGAAATAATAAATGGCTCCGTCTGATGGGTCCCAACCTTTGAGCGCGTCATTCACTGCTTTTTTTGCCTGCTCGTTCGGTGTCAGCCAAATCTGACCATCCGCCACAGCTGTAAAGGCACGAGGCTCGAAGATAACGCCCGCGGGTGTATTAGGAAAGGACGCGTTCTTCGTCCGGTTTAGAATGACAGCGGCCACTGCTACTTGACCAATGTAAGGCTCTCCACGGGCTTCTCCGTAAACGGCATTCGCCATTAGACGCAGGTCATTCTCCGATATTCCGGCTGCGTGATACGTAGGCTTAGTAGGCTTAGAAGGTGTAGAAGGCTTCGATGGTGCAGGGGTTGCGGTTTGTGGCACCCCGAGATCAGAAGCAGTGGGCTTATAATTTTTCGTTGCGTTGTACAGCTTTACTTTCGTCTTCGCTCCGAGGACACCGTCTATGGGTAAGCCGAACTCATATTGAAAGTTACGCAACGCCCAATAAGATCGCCACCCGAATACGCCGTCTACTTTTCCCGTATAAAAACCAAGGTGCTTCAAGCGATACTGCATCTCACGCACGTCTGAGCCTTCTGCCCCTACTTTGACGATCTGCTTACTGAATGCATCTGAGCGCAACGGAGATACCATAACCGCAGTCGTAACCAGAAGTGCGAATACTACTACAGCTAGCAGCCATTTGACAGGCTGTTTCATTTCTTACCCTCCTTCGGGTATGGATTTGAATATCAGTTGATTATTGTTAGGTTCTCCAACTTCCGTCATTTTGGGCTTAGTAAAATATTGGAGATTGCGCAGACTACCAGTAACGCATTTGCACTTTCGTTCTGGAAGGGGAAGATGTTTTTATGCAGGTCGCGCAATATTTGACGGAACAATTAATCAGATGGGGAGTAAAACGAATATATGGAGTGGCAGGTGACGGAATCTTTGCCTGGCTGGATCAGATTGCCAAGCAATCCGACGTTCAATACATTGCGTGCAAGCATGAATCTGCTGCGGCCATGATGGCAAGTGCAGAAGCAAAACTGACGGGAAATCCGGCTGTTTGTACCGCGACGATGGGGCCGGGTTTCGTCAATCTGCTGAATGGGCTTGCAGATGCGCATACGGATCGTGCACCTGTCATTGCGATTACAGGTCAAGTGGAGACATACAAGCTGGGTGGCGCGTACAAGCAGTTTATCTCACAAGAAGACATGATACGTCCCATCAGTTTTTATTCGACGACGATTACACATCCAGATGCCATCCAGAGTGTTTTGCACAAAGCATTTGTGACGGCTATGCAGCAAAAAGGAGTGACACATCTCTCCATATGTAAGGACGTCTTTACCCAAACGACTTCAGACGCTGTCCTTCCAGGACTTCCACGCATTCCACATGCCTTTTACCCTGATCGGATGGAGATCGAGCTCGCATGCGAACAGGTTGCGAAAGCGCAAAAGCCTCTCATACTGCTTGGTATCGGTGCCCGCAAGTCGGCGGATTCGTGTGTAAAGCTAGCGGAACAGCTAGGGGCAGGCGTGTTGCTGTCGCTCGGAGCAAAAGGGGCAGTAGATGAATCTCATCCACTTGTGATCGGCGGATGGGGGGAGGGGGGCAGCGAAACAGCTTTACATGCCTTAGCGGAAGCCGATCTGTTGCTTATTTTGGGAGCGAGCTGGTTCCCTCGCGCTTTTTTACCAAAGAAACTGTCCGTCATTCAAGTAGATCATCAGCCTGGATCGATACATGCACATCCCTACCTTCAGTCTGTCACGGCTGAATTGGACGATGTCCTGCCGATCTGGATGAGACGTTTGCAATCGCGCAGACAGAACGATGCGTGGCAGGATCAGATCAAGCGGTGGCATGGAGAGTTTGGCGAGGAGACAGAACAAGCGGTCATTCAACAAGCGAGTGAGCTAGTAAAACCACAAACCTTGATGCATACGCTTGGGGGCGTGGTCAATGAAGATGCGATTATCGTCCTGGATACGGGTGAGCACACGATCTGGTTTAATCGTGCGTTTCGTGGGAAAAAGCAGACCCCACTCTTTTCCGGGAAGTGGCGAACGATGGGATTTGGATTGCCTGCGGCTGTGGCTGCAAAGCTAACCTATCCGGAGAAGCAGGTCGTCTGCGTCGCTGGGGATGGGGGATTGCAAATGAATCTGGCAGAACTTATGACAGTGGCCCAGCTCCAACTTCCGATTGTAATTCTCTTGGTGAACAATGGGACATTAGGATTGGAAGAGGTCAAAATGAGTCAGGCGGGCTTGGTTCCTTTTGGAGTGAAATTGCAAAATCCAGATTTTCAACAATTGGCGAATGCATGCGGAATCAGCGGGAAGGTCGTCAAAGAGGTACAATCTCTAGAGCCAGTATTGCGGGAGGCGCTTCATGCAGATCAGTTGACACTTGTTGACATTCATTGCACGTCTCCGACACTAACCGAGAGAAAAAAACAAATTTCCTTCCAAGCCCAAGCATGAATTGTTTATAATGAAAGAAAAGGCAAATGAAACCAGTGGGGGAAGTACGAAACGGGCGAAGAGGAGGGCGTCCTGATGGCTGACAGACTTGGCGAAATCAGAGTAGCAGATCAGGTGATCGCGATCATTGCTGCTGTAGCTGTAGAAGAAGTGTTGGAAGTCACAGTTCGTTCAGGCGGAATTTATCAAGATTTGGCGAAAAAGCTGAATGGCGGCGCGAAAGGCATTACCGTATCCGTAATAGACGACAGAGTCATCATTGACATGCGTGTGTCCGTCCGTTATGGGGCGCAGATTCATCACGTTTGTCACGTCTTGCAGGAAAAAGTAAAAGAAGCGGTGGAAACATTGACAGGTCTTTATGTGGAAGCCGTGAATGTACGGGTGGAAACAATTGAATTCCTTCGAAATGAGTAAGAAAAAAGGGATACTGGACGCATCCGGTATCCCTTATGTCTGTTTCTTACATGGCATATGGCTGTTTTTGTAATTGCTCTTCTACCTTCTGGCGACTGACTTCCCGCGAAATACTGAGCAAAAAGCCAGTGGCGAGCAGACAAACGAGTAAGGAAGAACCACCATAACTGATAAACGGCAAAGGTACACCTGTCAATGGAATCAAACCCGTTACTCCGCCGATGTTTAAGAGGGCCTGAATGGCGAACATGCTGACGACACCGATTCCTGCCAGACTGGCAAAAGTGTCTTTTACCCGCAGACAAATATGGATGCCGCGCAGCAAGAAAAGCAAATAGATCAATAGGAACACAGAGGCGCCGATAAAGCCTAGCTCTTCTGTCATGATCGAGAAAATAAAATCGGTATGCATCTCTGGCAAATACAAATATTTTTGGATGCTTTTTCCAAAGCCTGTCCCCGTCAAACCGCCATGTGCAATGGCAATCCAGGATTGAATAATGTGGTACCCAGTACCGTCCATATCATTCCACGGATTGAGAAAGGAGTAGATCCGATTCAAGGCATGTGGCTTCGCCGCGATGTATGCTAACAAGGCGACAGTCACAACGGGAGCGCCAAGTCCAAACAGGTGACGGATTTTGGCACCGCCACAGATCATGACGATCAAAGCGCATCCGAGCAAGATGGCAGCAGAACCGAGGTCGGGTTGGACTACAATCAGCATAAAAAACATCCCGGTTACCATCAGTGGAGGCATCAAACCAGATTTGAGCTTCTGTATCCCGTTCCCTTTTTTGGAGATGATCGCTGCCAAGTACAGAATAAGGCCAAGCTTGGCAAACTCAGCAGGCTGTATGGTGATTGAACCCAATCGAAACCAGGATCGAGCCCCGTTATTCTCATAGCCGATCCCTGGTATGAGCACCAGAAACAAGGAAAAGAAGCTGACCAGCGCAATCAATAAGAAATTCCTTTTATAAAAGGAGAAGGGAATGTTCATGGCGACAAGCATTCCAACGACACCCGCCAGTAAGAAAATGGATTGTCGTTTCACGAAATAGAGCTCATCCCCGCCACAATATTTACAGCCGCCGCCTGTAAAGCTTGTCAACGCGAAAATGGAGCTGGAGCTTAGCACCATGGTTATCCCAAACCCAACAAGTAGGGCGGTCAAAAACAGGAGCAAGAAGTCAGGTACGCCCCTCGTCTTCATAAAAATAACCCCCCTCTACGTGAAACAGAGAGGGGATTCCTCTCTGTACACCGTGCCAGTTCATTTTTTTAGTGTGAGGACAGCTTTTCGCCCAGCATTTGCAGCTTCAATTTCGCTGTTTTTACAACGGAGTCTGGCATTGGGTAATCGTAATCCAGACCGTGTGGGAAAAGATGTTTGCCCATATAAGGATCTTCGAGCTTCAGTACGGCGTGCGTATCCTCAAGTTTGCCTTCTGTCACGTTCGCTTCGATGCGTAGGTAGAAGACAGTGCCTTTATCTTGGATTTTATAATCGTATGTAGCATGCTTGTAATCCCAGGCGCCGCGATCAAAGCCAAGTTCGCTCATGTAGTGCTCCAGATCGGCGAAAAAGACTTCTTTCGTGCCAATCCCCGTGTCCTTAATGACCATTCTTTTTCCTCCTAAAAATGGGTGAGATATTCACTTATTAATCATAGTCTGTTTTTGGAAGAAGCGCAATATATCATACTCTTTCTTGCGCATGAAACGATAGGGGAGAGGACAAACTACAAGCGTTGATTAGCAAAAGGAGGAGAATGAAATGGCGAAGCTGGAAAATCGCACACTGCGCGAAATTATGACAAAAGATGTCGCTACTGTGACGCTTAAGGATAATGTGTATGAAGTGGCTTGCAAAATGCGCGATTGGAATGTAGGGGTCATTCCGGTTGTGGATGAAAAAGAAGATGTGATCGGTGTCATTACAGACCGCGATATTGTGATTCGCGGTTTGGCTGAAAAGCATGAAGGATCGACTGCCACCGAGGTGGTCATGACACGGGACATTATTCTCGGTCAACCGGGGATGACAGTTGATGAAGCGGCAAAGGTGATGGCTCAGCATCAAATTCGTCGTTTGCCTGTTGTTGAGAAGGGCAAGCTGGTCGGAATTGTGGCGTTGGCAGATATGGCTGTTCGCCAAGTTCACCATGATGAGGCGAGTGACGCTCTCCAACAAATTTCTGAGCCGACGACACATTAATCAGATAGAAACGAGCTGTCGGAAGGAATCCGGCAGCTTTTTTTCTTTCGTTCTGTACATTCACGCTGCGTCAAGGTTTATGATAGGGAAAGAATGATACAGGGAGAGAGTTTCATGCAAATCAAAGACATGGCCCATCGCTTGCAAATAACTCCGCGTGCGATTCGATATTATGAAGAAAAAGGATTGATCAAGCCATCGAAAGCAGATGCGTCCGGATATCGGCAGTTCACAGAGGAAGATGTCTGGAGGCTGCAAACCATCATTACACTGCGCGAGGTCGGGATGGCGGTAGAAGACATTCGGGAGCTCCTGATTCAAATGAAAGATCAGGAAGGCAGTCTTCTCCATTATTTAGAGCTACAGCGTTCGTTTATGTATACAAGGTGGGTAGAAATGAGCAAGGTCATCCAAACGACTGAAGCGATGATTGAGCGGATCAAGGGGAGAGAAGCGATTGATCCAGGAGAGCTGTTTACACTGGCAGAAGCGAACAAGCGATTGAAGCAGACACGGGATAACTGGGTGGATCGTTGGAATTTTAATGAATGGGCGGACCGCTACGACGAATGGGCACATGGTGGGAATGGTCATGAATCATACGAAAGAGTACTAGATGAGGTTGTTGCGACAGTTGCAGTCAAACCGGGAGAGTGTGGCCTGGATGCCGGAACGGGTACTGGAAACCTCGCAGGGCGTCTCGTGAAAAAAGGAGCAAGGATGAGCGGGTTTGACCAATCTCCGCAAATGCTGAAGCAATGCAGAGCGAAACACCCAGAGGTTGAGACGAAGCTAGGAACCTTTTTCGCATTTCCCTTTTTAGAAAATCGGTTTGACTTTGTGGCTACGAGTTACGCCTTGCACCATTTGACGGATGATCAGAAGCAGCTTGCCTTGGCAGAATGTCGCCGCGTGTTAAAACCAGGGGGACGGTTGATCATTGCCGATTTGATGTTTAAGGATCAGGCGCATAGACAAGCTCATCTGGATACCCTAGAGGAGACAGGTCAAACGCGAGTGATAGCAGATATTCAGGACCGCTGTTATGCAGATCGCTCTCGATTGCTACAGGAGCTTGCCAACCTTGGTTTTACGAATGAAGTAAGACAGCTAGGTACCTATACCCATTTGATCTTGTCTACTTGTAAGTAGTACATTCCTGGAGAGGTTTTAAAAGTCATCTTTTGAACACGCATTTCACTTTTGGGCTCTTCCACCTACTGGCACGCGTCTAGCCTTTTGCATAGGCTGTAGCGAGAAGGAAAGGAGGACTCCGCCATGGGTCTGTTCGACGGTTTTTTTGATCGCGAAAACGAGGAATTTATATGGATTATTATTGTCGTGGTCGTCCTGTTGTTCTTGTTTAGCGCCGATCGTGACTAAAATCTGGACGTATAGACAAAACGACCTTGGGTGAAGGTCGTTTTTTTCGTTAGGAACCAAAAATCTTGAACGTTTGTACTTTTTCCTCTCCTATTGACCTGCGCTGGCAAATCCACTACGCTGGAAAACAATGCAACGTAGAAGAGGAGAAGGAAGTCTATGAAACGATTAACGATATATTTGCTCACACTGGTTGTTTTGCTTTCGGCATGTGGATCGTCCGGCCAGCCAGAAGCTAACGGTGAGATGGATGCTATGATCAAACGAGTAGTGGATGGCGATACATTCGAGCTGGACAGCGGGGAAAAAGTCCGTATGATAGGCGTAGATACACCAGAGACAGTAAAACCTAACCATCCAGTCGAACCGTATGGGAAAGAAGCGAGCAATTACTCCAAGGAGCTTTTAACTGGCAAAAAGGTCAAGCTGAAGTTCGATGTCGAGCCCTATGACAAATACAAGCGTTTGCTTGCTTACGTATATTTGGAGGACGGCACCTTTGTCAATGAAAAGCTCGTTCGTGACGGCTACGCACGAATCATGACGATCCCACCGAATGTAGCCCAAGCAGAGCTGTTCCTGGCAGCAGAGCGGGAGGCGCGGGAGCAGAATCGCGGACTGTGGGCTTTAGAAGGGCAGCAGATAGAGGTTCCTAAGGAAAATGCCAAGCCCAAAAAACAGGCCAATAAAACTACCGCCGCAGACACCGCACCACCAGAAGGGAAGACCATCAAGGGCAATATCAACAGCAAAGGCGAGAAAATTTATCACATTCCTGGCTCCGCTAGCTACGAGCAAACAACAGCAGAAATGTGGTTTGCGACGGAGGAAGAAGCGCAGCAAGCAGGCTTTCGGGCGCCAAAACGATAAAACTTGTAAGAAAAAAGTAGCAGCATTAATAGATAGGTAAGCCTCGTCCGCCTTGGCAGTCGAGGCTTTTTCATTGTCGAAAAGAATTCCAAAAATGTTACAGAATGATGTTGTATGATAAAAAGGTCAAAAGACCTATAGAAAATACCGTTACATAAGAGGAAGGGATTATAAAATAACTTACATATTTCACAGAATGAAGGAATAATTCGTAGAATTACGATGGGGGAAACAACTATTATGAAGTTGACGGTAAGGAAAAAGCTTTTTTTAGGATTTTTGGCAGTGTTATTACTGTTAGTAGCAGTAGCAGGGATTGGTTTTTCTCAGATTTCTTCCATCGATTCCCGTTATGGGAGGATGATTGAAGATCGAGTCAACAAGGAGATGTTGTCCAAGGACATTATTGCAAGTGTCAGTGAACGACAAAAGTATGCACGTGGATATGTAATTGTAGGCGATGACAGCTACTTGACGGGGTATACAAAAGCAAATGACCGTTATAAAGAGCTTACAGCAGAATTGTTCCGTTTGGGCATGACTTCTGAAGGGCAAAAGCTCGTCACAGAGATGAACGAGCTGCATGCCAAACACGAGGAAATTATTGATCGGGTTGTAGCGTTAAAACAACAAAACAAGGTAGAAGAGTACACGCGCTTGGTCAGGGATGAATGTACGCCAGTCGGCGAATGGTTTATTCAAAAAGCCCAAGAATTTGTTGCTCTCGAACAGAAGCTATTGGAACAAGATATTGCCGAGCTGGATAGCAGTATTCAATCTACGAAGCTCCTGGTTGTCCTGCTTAGCTTACTTGCTCTTCTCACAGGAGCAGGTATCGCCTTCATGATTGGACGAGCCATTTCTCATCCCGTTTTACTGATCACGCATGCAGCCGAACAAATTGCCGCAGGGAACTTGGCCCAAGCAGATATTCTAATCAAGAATCGCGACGAAATCGGGGAACTTGCCCGCCATTTTTCCCAAATGAAGCACAATCTGCAAGATTTATTAGAACGAGTCTCCTTCCATTCACAACAAGTAGCCGCTTCCTCCGAGGAATTTACAGCCAGCTCCGAATTAACACGACAGACAGCAGAGCACGTATCCCATTCGATCCAAGGTATAGCAGCAGGTGCTGAGCAGCAAGTACATGATGCAGAGAACGCCACACAGATTGCCGTGAGCATCTCGCAAGTTATGCAGCAAGTATCAATGAGCATGGATCATGCGATCAGCTCATCCGCTGAAGCGAATAAAACGGCAACCGATGGCAATGAAGTGATTGCCAAATCAATCGAACAAATGAATGAGATTAATCAAAGAGTGAGCTCTTCTACCGAAGTGGTCAACATGCTTGGCGAAAAATCAAAAGAAGTTGGCACAATCGTTTCGATTATCACGGAAATTGCGAGTCAAACGAATTTATTGGCGTTAAACGCAGCGATTGAAGCGGCGAGAGCGGGAGAACAGGGAAGAGGATTCGCAGTTGTAGCAGATGAGGTCCGCAAATTAGCAGAACAATCCGCGCAAGCAGCTTCGCAGATCGCTTCCATCATCGGGGATATTCAAAGAGATACGGAAAAGGCGATTCACGTCATGAGTCAAGGGGACGTAGCTGTTAAAGAAGGAGTCATCATGATCGAACAAGCTGGGGTTGCCTTCTATAAAATTTTGGGGGTAGTAGACGAATTCTCGAAAAGAACACAAGAAATGTCGGGACAAATCAATCAAGCCAATAACGGAACGGTTTCCGTAGTGGAATTTATAGAGGGAATTGCGCATGTTTCAAGAATGGCAGCGGAAAATACGCAAAGCGTAGTTGCTTCTGTACAAGAACAAACAGCTTCTATGGAACAGATTACGACCGCTTCCAGTACACTCGCTGAAATGGCAGAAGAGCTGCAGTATTCCATCCGTAAGTTTCAATTGTAGTGCGAGAACAGGCGGGGGTGTCATGTGTTTAATCAAATCAGAGATGTAAAGTATGCATTATCTGCATTGGAAGAGTCATCTGTCATTTCGATAACAGATGAAAAAGGAATCATCACCTACGTCAATCACAACTTCTGTCAAATATCCAAGTATAGTAGAGAGGAATTAATCGGAAAGAACCATAACATCGTCGATTCCGGTTTCCATCCGCGAGACTATTTTAAATCGCTATGGGATACGATCAGCCGAGGAAAAGTATGGAAAGGCGAGATGAAAAATCGGGCAAAGGACGGTACGGAATATTGGCTTAGCATGACGTTAGTACCGTTCATGAACGACAGTGGATTCCTTTATCAGTACGTGGCAATCGGGACGGACATCACGAAACGAAAGCAGATGGAAGAATCTCTTTCAAAGACGATGAAGGACTTGCACGATATCAAAAATGCACTGGATGAATCTTCCATTGTAGCGATTACAGACGACAAAGGCGTCATTACTTATGTAAATGACAAGTTTTGTGAAATCTCCAGATACGAAGTGGATGAATTGGTTGGAAATACACATCGGGTCATTAACTCTCGCTATCATTCCAAGTCTTTTTTTAAATTGATGTGGGAAACGATCAAGCAAGGACGAGTCTGGAAGGGCGAAGTGAAGAATCGCGCCAAAAACGGTAATGAATACTGGATGAATACGACTATCGTTCCATTTTTAGACGACCGGGGCGTTCCGTATCAATATGTTTCGATCCGTACGGATATAACCGACCGCATTGAAGCAGAGGCAGCTTTGGCAGAAGCATTGCAGAACGATTTTCGCAGGACGGTCCAAAACTTGCAAAACTGTGTATTCAAGATCGTGACTGATCCGAGAGGGAACATCACCTACACCTTGTGTGAAGGGAAAATTGCGGAAGAGCTCGGGCTAACGTCTGAGAGGATGTTGAGAAAAACGTCGTATGAAATCTTTCCTTATGAGGTCGCAGAGCAAATGGAAAGCTATTTTCGCAGAGCTTTTGCTGGCGAGTCCGTTACCTTCGAACTGAAACTATCCGGAAAAGATTATTACATTACGTTATCACCTATCGAGGAAAACGGAGAAATCGTAGAAATGGTAGGCTCCATGATTGACATCACCGAGAGAAAAAAGGCGGAAGAAACGATCCGCTACATGGCCCATTACGACTCCTTAACCAACCTGCCTAATCGAACGCTTTTTCATGAAAAACTGGCAGAGGCAATGCTCAAAGCAAAACAAAAAGATCAGAAAATCGGCGTCATGTTCATCGATTTGGATCGATTTAAAAACATAAATGATACGCTAGGTCACTCCATAGGGGATGTCCTTTTACAAGCAGTAGCAAATCGTCTCATCGGTTGTTTGCGAAAAGAAGATTCTGTTTCTCGACTAGGCGGAGACGAGTTCGCCATCTTTCTCACAGGTGTCACACACAAAGAGGTTGGTGAAATTGCGCAACGAATCATCACGAGCATGTCCGAATCGATTACGTTAGACCATATCGAAATCTTTATCACACCAAGTATCGGCATCAGCATGTTTCCGGATGATGGAGACGATATTGAAGCGCTGTTGAAGCATGCAGACGCTGCCATGTATTTGGCAAAAGAGCAAGGGAAAAATAATTATCAATTTTTCTCGGAGGAGCTACATCAGGTTTTAGCGAAAAAGCTACAGCTTGAAAGAGAACTGCGAAAAGCTTTGGATGAGAAACAATTTACGCTGCACTACCAACCGAAGATTCAGTTGCAGACGGGTCAGATCATTGGCATGGAGGCGTTGATTCGTTGGGAACATCCAGACCTTGGCCTCATCCCGCCTATTCAATTTATTCCGATCGCAGAAGAGACAGGCTTAATCGTACCTCTTGGGGAATGGGTAATGCGAACGGCTTGCCAACAGACAAAAGTGTGGCAGGAAGCAGGCTTTACACAGCTCGCGGTTGCGGTGAATATATCCTTACGCCAATTTATGCAAAACAATCTCATCGAGATGATTACCTCGATCCTTGAAGAAACAGGCTTATCTCCGCAATACTTAGAGCTGGAAATCACGGAAAGCATGGCGCTAAATGTAGACTATACGATTCGGATTTTAAATCGCTTAAAAGGTCTTGGGGTAAGCATCAGTATCGATGATTTCGGGACGGGCTACAGTTCTTTGAGCTATCTAAGTCAATTTCCGATCGATCGGCTCAAAATTGACCAATCCTTTGTCCGGAATTTGAATCCACGGAATCAAGCGATTATTAAAACGATTATCCATATGGCACACAACATGAAAATTGCTGTTATTGCAGAGGGTGTAGAAACACACGAACATGTTGATTTTCTAAAGGAACAAATGTGTAATGAAGTCCAAGGGTACTTCTACAGTAAACCGCTGCCCGGAAACGAAATCGATTCCTTCTTGCAGGTAAATCGTTATAGGGAATCAGGCAGCATGGTTTAAGTGAGACTATCGAGATTTTACAAAAGGAAAGCGGTGAAGGAGCTTGGATCACCAGATACATGGGACGTACGACAGTTTCCTAGTGATACTATCTTATTTAATCGCGGTTGCAGCTTCTTTTTCTGCTCTCAACCTGGCAGCCAGAGTGAGTATAAGTAAGGGGAAGCATCAGCTACTCTGGTTGATTTTTGGTGCCACAACGATGGGGCTTGGAATATGGTCCATGCATTTTGTCGGAATGCTGGCACTTACTCTCCCCATTAAGGTTCTGTATGACATGGAGTATGTCATCCTATCTGTCATTCTTGCCATTTTTGTCTCAAGCATAGCCTTGTTTACTGTCACGAAAAGCGATCTCAATGCGAGACAGCTAGGTATCGCGGGAATTTTGATGGCTGCTGGAATATCTGGGATGCACTACGTTGGAATGGCCGCGATGATTATCGAAATTACATACGATATGTGGATCGTTGTTTTATCCATTATCATTGCGACTACCGCTTCGGCAGCGGCACTTTGGCTCTTGTTTTACTTTCGCCGTGATCAGTCGAAATACGCGTATCTATACAAATTGGGCAGCTCACTTATTATGGGAGCCGCAATCGCGGGTATGCATTACACCGGGATGGTTGCGGCGCATTTCTACGTAACGGAACTGCCGACAACCGAGGTAGAAACGCAGATCGAATCGGAAACCTTGGCCTATATCATTGTCTTGGCCACCTTTTTACTGATCGGGATTACATTGTTCGGCTTGTTTATTAACAAACGACTCTCGCAAAAAGATACGGTCATTCAGGAAAATGAAAGCTGGTATCGTTCCCTTTATAAAAATAATGAGTACGGTATTATTTCCTTAGATACAGGTGGCTGTATTATCAAAATGAACCCGGCTGTCACAAAGATTGGTGGACTGCGGGAGGATGAATTCATCAATCAACACGTATCCAAAATTGGCATGCATATTGTTGAGGAGCAAAGGGAACTTACGAAGGATTCTTTTGCCCAGTCTTTTCAGCCAAATCGAAATAACTTTGAGACGACCATCTTTCATCCGAATGGAAAGCGTGTAGAGCTGAGTGTCCTCAATGTCCCGGTTGAGATTGAGGGAGAAGTGGTGGGGAATCACATTATTGTGAAGGATATTACCGAAGAGAATCGCGTGAAAGAAAAAATCAGGTATTTGGCTTATCACGATGAGTTGACCGATTTACCGAACCGAAGAAAGTTTAATCAAGTCCTTCATCAATCGATTGAAAAAAGTAGCCAAGATTCATCGAGCTTTGCCGTCATGGTTATCGACATCGATCGGTTCAAAATGATCAATGATTCCTTGGGGCACTCCTACGGCGATATCTTTTTGCAGGGGGTCAGCGACAGAATCGTAAAGAGTGCGGAAGGGTACCACGCAACAATTGCCCGGATGGGTGGGGATGAATTTACGATCCTGTGCGAAACAGGAGCGGACCACAGGGAAGCGGCGAGTTTAGCGGACAAGATCATTGAAGCGTTGAAACAGCCATTCTCGCTAAAAGACAGTGAGTTTTACATATCAGCAAGTATTGGAACAGCGATATTCCCAGACCACGGAACGGATGCTGTCGTGCTGCTCAAAAAAGCGGATACGGCCATGTACGAGGTGAAAAAACAGGGGAAAAATGGTCACCTGTTCTATACGCCCGAATTTGATGTTCAATTGCTGGAGAATATTGAGATAGAAAGTGATCTCAGAAAAGCCATTGAACGTAATGAGCTGGTAGTATACTACCAACCTCAATTTCATGCCGAAAGTAATCGCATGATCGGAGTGGAGGCGCTTGTCAGGTGGAATCATCCGACCAAAGGAATGCTTTCACCAGGAGTGTTTATCCCTATTGCTGAAGAGACAGGGTTGATCTATGAGATCGGTACATGGGTGCTTCGCGAAGCGTGCAGGCAAATGAAGCAGTGGCATGATGGAGGGGGACCGTTGATACCCGTCTCCGTCAACTTGTCCTCCCATCAATTCCACCAACGGAACCTCGTCCAGTACATCAAAAACATCCTCGAGGAAACCAAGCTTTCCCCACACTTTTTGGAACTGGAAATCACGGAGAGCATGATGATGGACCCTGCCGTATCGATCAGTATCCTGCACGAGTTAAACAAAATCGGAACGAGAATCAGTCTGGATGATTTTGGAACCGGTTACAGCTCATTGAGCTATTTGAAAAAGTTTCCGATTCACAAATTAAAGATTGACCGCTCCTTCATAACAGACCTGTCTCGAAATGATAACGATAAAGCCATTGTGGCCACCATTATTTCGATGGCGAAGCACCTGAAATTGGATGTGATTGCAGAAGGGATTGAAACGAAGGATCAGTTAGATATTTTGACAGAAAATCATTGCAAGGAAATTCAAGGGTACTATTACAGTCGCCCATTATCCGCAAATGAGGTGGAGCAAGCGTTTTTTGCTCCCATCAGAAATCATCTCAGCCAAGAAGCGTAAGGAAAACTCCCTGTCTTTTATAGATGGGGAGCTTTTCTTGTGTGTACACAGCAGGAAAATGTAAAATTGGGTATTGCATACCCTACAGGGGTATCGTAAAATGAAATCAAGATATGCTTCCCAAAAACAAAGGAGGATGTAAAATGAATGTCACTTTGAACGTACAAGGAATGTCCTGCAATCACTGCGTCATCTCTATAGAAGGTGCTCTTCAAAAACTAGACGGGGTTAGCAAAGCAACGGTGAGCCTTGCTGACAATCAGGTAAGCGTGACTTTTGATGAATCCGTTGTTTCGCTGGACAGTGTGAAGGAGACCATTGAAGATCAAGGATACGATGTCGTTTAAGTAAGGTTGCGGGAAAGGCTGTGATTGTAGAATGGCAGCCTTTCTTAACCTAACAGTTGACCGAAAATTGCAAATTTAAATGTGTAGGAGGAATGCTTTTTGAAGCGTGTACAGTTTGCCGTAAGTCCAGAAATTCGTGTCGGTGGTTCTGTGTTTTCTCCAGCAGATATGGTGACGATCGGTCAAATCGTTGGCGAGGATGCACAGATTGAACTTTCAACCTTTCAGCAGCTTATTGTCGAGATGAAGGAAGAGAAGGCGGAGGATGCCAAAAAAGCGCTGCGTGAAAAAGGCTTATGCGTGTACGAAACGGGCTCTGTCGTGAAGAATTTGTCTGTCTGTTCTTTTTGCAAAGGAGCAGAGATTGAAGGGCTAGAGGCAGCGAGAAATTTGAATGATACGATTGCAGGGATGGCCGTTCCCTTTCCGATGAGAGTCGGTTATACGGGCTGCCCAAATGCCTGTGGAGAGCCGTTGGTAAAAGATATCGGGATCGTCAAGCGAAAAGAAACCTTTGAAATATACGTCGGAGGTCAATCGAAAACAATGGAGGCCAAAACTGCCGAGCTCCTGGTCGAGCAGGTGAAAGAAGAACAATTATCCTCCATCGTCCAAAGCATCATAACGTTGTATCAGACGCAGGGGAAAAAGAGAGAGAAGTTTTTCAAGTTTGTCGAGCGATATGGATTGGAAAATGTCCGAAAAGAATTGGGGCTGTCCTCCTGATCGATAGGTGAATAGGGAACTTGCTACGTTTTGAAAATTTGGATTATAATCGAAGCGTATGTTTGCGAGGATGATTAGAGGAGGAATCTCATTGTCAAGTGCAGAATTGAACGTTGTCCAGTCTTGTCATACATCTGATCGAAACAGTCATCATTCAGAAAAAACCAAGCAAAACTTGCAGGCGCGCCTCAATCGGATTGAGGGACAGATTCGCGGGATTAAAGGCATGGTGGAGAAGGATGCTTATTGTGATGATGTCTTGAATCAAATTGCTGCGGTACAATCTGCCTTAAATTCAGTGGGACGTATCCTTTTGGAAGGACATATGAAATCCTGTGTGATTGAACGCATCCAAGAAGGGGACAGCGCAGTCATTGACGAGCTGTTAACCACGATGAATAAGCTGATGAAATAAAAAGCTTCAGAAATGAAGCTTTTTTATTATTGCGAAATATAGGTTAGTGGGGTATAGTATTTTCAAGTCAGAATATTTTCATAATACAGAAAATATCAATCATACAGGATGACAAGGGAGATGAAAAAATGGGCAAGAAAATGTTGCTGTTAGGTGTGTACGGCATGGAAGTGGTGGAGAGTGGCGGTGCTCTTGCCATTAACGTGAACAATGGAGGGGAATCGTACGCCTCGATCATGCTGTCTAGCGAAAAATCACGTCCGCAGGTTACAGAGGCGGCAGCGGTATTGGGGGTTCAGATGTATTTTCCCGGCTTTCAATCCGGGTATGTAGATGTCAGTCCGGAATCTAAGAAAAAGCTCGTACGGATTATCCGCGAAGTGAAGCCAGATATTATCATTACACAGGACCCGGAGCATTCCTTTCACGATTTGGACCCAGACCGTAGACAGGCCATGATTTTGATTCTGGAAAGTATCGCATTGGCAAGCCGGGAGTTTGCCTTAGATGAAATGCTTGGCTTGGAAGCTCACCCGATCCCGACGATCTATTACATGACTCCGCATCATCCCAACTGTGTCGTTGATATTTCGTCAGTGTGGGAACAAAAAAATCGAGCGATGGATGTCTTACACAGTCAGATGGAGTTCAGTGGCCGACATTTTGAAGAAGCAGTCGATGCGAAGGCATTGGAGGCTATCGTTCCCGGGTTTTCCGCGTTACCCTCTGACTACGAAAAG
Organism: Brevibacillus sp. Leaf182; assembly: GCF_001423865.2. NCBI lineage: Bacteria > Bacillati > Bacillota > Bacilli > Caryophanales > Paenibacillaceae > Brevibacillus > Brevibacillus sp. Leaf182. The sequence continues at coordinate 72,457 of NZ_LMPN02000034.1, forward strand.
GGAAGAGCAGTACACAAGGTACTCGATCAAGCCATTCACGTTTATCACGGTTTGGCAACACATGGTCATTTTGCATTAGCTGAAGCATATAAACGTGATGGGAACTTCCATTTGAAAGAACTGATCAACGAATAGGAGAGAGATATCGGATGAAGCATTATCGAATCGGGATGATATGGCTGCTCATCGCTCTGTTTTCCACGTTGTTCGCTATTCCGGCTGGTGCCGAGAATCACAGGGAGGTGAAGCTAGGGATCACACAGGATGAACGCTCCTTGAATCTGTACACATACAATACCGGCTTTCCTGGACTCGAGCTGGTCAATCTGCTTTACGACCCGCTATTTATCCTCGATAAAAGCAACAACCCCATTCCTTGGCTGGTCAAAGAATTCACGGTATCCGATGACGGCAAGCAATACAAAATGATTTTGCATGACCAAATCTTGTGGCAGGACGGAAAGCCTTTGACCTCAGAGGATGTGAAGTTCACCTATGAATACTTGTTGAAATATAAAAAATCCCGCTTTACAACCCCGGCAGCACTCGTGAAAACCATTCAAACACCCGACCCAACCACCGTAATCATGGAGCTTGAGAAGCCTGAGCCAGATTTCTTCATTCAACCTCTCGCAGATTTGCCGATTCTTCCGAAACATATTTGGAGCTCTGTGACTGATCCTGATAACTTCAACAATTCCTTGGGAAGCGGTCCTTTTATTTTAGAGGATTACAAAAAGGATCAATTTTATAAGCTGAAAGCGAACCCGCAGTACTTTAAAGGAAAACCGGAAATCGATACGTTAGTCATCCCCATCATCGCAGAAGCTAACGCCATGTTTACAGCATTAAAGGCAGGGCAGCTAGATGTTATCAGTCGTAGAGTCCAGCCGGAACTCGTCAAAGAGTTTGAAAGCAATCCTTCTATTAAAGTGGAAAGAGGCCCCGGTTTTGCTACAACGTTTCTCCAATTCAACGCCGAAAAGTTCCCGATGTCCGATCAAAAATTTCGTCAAGCGATAAGTCTTGCTATCGATCCGCAATACTTGGTAGATACGGTTTTGCTCGGTTTTGGCACAAAAGGAAGTCCCGGCTTTATTCATCCAGCTACTTCTTCTTACAACAAGGCGGTCGTACATAAAACCGATGTCGAACAAGCCAAATCCATTCTTGAACAAGCAGGCTATAAAGACACGGACAATGACGGCCTGCGAGAGGCGCCAGATGGCAAAAAGCTCGAACTCGTCAATCTGGTCCAATCAAACAATCCTTCTAGCATACGCTCTGCCGAAATCATTGCCGGATGGATGAAAACGATCGGGATTGATATGAAAGTTCGACCGATGGACCCCGATACCGTGATTAGTCTTGTCTGGCCCGAATATGATGTCACCAAAGGCCGGAATTATGACATGACAATGTTTGGCTGGTCGACTACGATGCAGTTGTTCCCTGCCAGATTGATTGACTTGTTCCACTCTGATCTCGCTGGCATGGGGGGAACCAATATTGGCGGATTCAAAAGTACAGAGTTTGACAAGCTGGCTGAGCAGCTCGATGCTACATTGGAACCGGAAAAACGCCAACAGATTATCAATCAGATGCAAGAGCAGGTAGCCAAAGATTATCCGATCGTACCTTTGTACTATGCAGAGGAAATTAGTGCGTACAATCCCTCTAAATACAACGGATGGGTATTCCAGGATGGGAAAGGCATCATCAACAAGCTCTCCTTTGTTAAAAATGGCGAAAAAGCCGCTGTGACAGCAGGACAGCCAGCAGCAACACCTGCAAGTACAACACCTGCAAGTACAACGCCTGCCGCTGCTACAGAAAGTGCTACATCTGCACCCACTCAAAAACAGGCGAATGCGAATACAGGAAAAGGTACGACTTCGATCGTTACCATTCTCATCATGATTGTCATTGTAGCGGGTGGATGGTATTTGCTCAGCAGAAGAAAAACGAAGAGCGAACGGTAAGTATGTTGACAGCTTCCCCTGTAGTAATGCTCCTCACTGTTATTGCGGGGGAACCATTTGTTCCTGTTGATCATCGAAAGAAGAGGTGTACTCATGACCCGATTTCTAACAGGCAAGGTCACTCAATATATTTTCGTTATTTTTATTATGCTGACACTGAACTTTCTCCTCCCACGTTTGATGCCAGGCAGTCCCCTCGCGTATATAGCTGGAGAAGACATCATGCTCATGACGACAGAAGAGAAGGAGGCCATATTAGAGGCACACGGATTGAATAAATCACTCTTGGAACAATACGTCATCTATTTGGGGAATATGGCGACGATGGATTTCGGCTATTCCTACCAACAAAAGATGCCGATAACGCAATTGATTTCGGAGCGGTTGCCGTGGACACTGCTGTTAACTGGACTGAACTTAGTGATTTCTACCTTGTTAGGCGTTATTTTTGGGACGATATCTGCCTGGAAATGGGGGAAAAGAAGCGATGTTAGTCTCTTGACAATTTTTATGTTTTTAAGCGCGATGCCGTCCTTCTGGTTGGGCATGATTCTGGTAGCGATTTTTGCCGCACAATGGGGGCTGTTTCCCATTTTTGGCGCGCAGACGGCATGGAGCAATCTGACAGGCTTAGATCGCGTTACCGACATCGCCCATCATCTCGTTTTACCTCTGGTGACACTCGTATTGATCACCGTTACGACAACCTATATGACGATGCGCTATTCGATGCTGAACGTGCTAGGCGAGGACTACATTATGATGGCCAGAGCCAAAGGCGTAAAAGAAAAAATGATTAAATATCGTCACGCGATGCGGAATGCGTTACTCCCCGTAGCTACGGTTTTTATGCTCAGTCTCGGTAATATTTTTGGAGGGGCAACGGTGATCGAAACCGTGTTTGCCTACCCAGGTATCGGCAGGCTGATGTTTGAGGCCGTATTAAGCAGGGACTACCCGGTAATACAGGCTGCTTTTCTTATCATTACGTTGAGCGTCGTCATCGCCAACTTCCTAGCGGACATCTTATACCCGATTCTCGATCCAAAGGTGGGAAGGAACAATGGATAAAGGCAAATGGCTACAGTACTGGACTATTTTTCAATCTAGCCGACTCGGGGCGATTGGTAGCATCATCCTTCTTCTATTTGTCATCGTTGCGCTAGCGGCACCACTCCTAGCACCTTTTGACCCGGACGAACGTGTAGCCACGCCATTTCTTCCACCAGGCGGAGATTATGTACTCGGAACCAATGACGTTGGACAAGACATCTTTAGCGAGCTCTTATACGGCACGCGCATTTCGTTGACGATCGGTATTTTAGCTGCATGGTTTTCTATCTTGCTCGGTTCTCTTGTGGGGATCGTTGCCGGTTACTTCGGGGGAAAAATCGATTCTGCTCTCATGAGACTGGTAGATTTGGTACTCGTTGTGCCTTTTTTGCCTTTGATGATTTTGCTCGCCGCGTTTATCGGTCCGAGCTTTTGGAATCTCATTTTCGTCATTACCGTATTGACCTGGGTATCTCCTGCTAGGGTGGTTCGCTCACAGGTCCTTACGATAAAAACGAAAGGGTTCGTGGAGGCCGCGCGATCAATTGGCAGCAGCGCTCCTACCGTGATGTTCCGTCATATTTTGCCGGGAGTCGTACCGATTGCTTTATCGCAATTCATCATGGCGGCGAGTAATGCCATCCTGTTGGAGGCTTCTCTCAGTTTTCTAGGGCTAGGCGACCCTTTGAATAAAAGCTGGGGAACGACCCTGTATTATGCACAGGCGAGAAGTGCTTTTTTGACGGATGCATGGCTATGGTGGATATTGCCACCGGGTGTGTTAATTACAGCGCTGGTTATCGGCTTTGCTTTTGCTGGCTACTCGCTGGAACAAATCTTTAATCCTCGGCTGCGGAAAGGGTGACTCGCCATGAATAAAGTTCTCGTCGTCGAAAATTTGCACACACACTTTTTTACGGCAAATGGTGTAGTAGAAGCGGTTGAGGATGTTAGTTTTCACCTGGAAAAGGGGGAAATGCTCGGGCTGATCGGAGAGTCTGGCTGCGGGAAGTCCACCGTGATTCAGTCCATTCTGCGATTGCTTGAATACCCGGGGAAGGTCATGAGCGGGAAAGCCATGCTGGGGGGAGTCGACTTGTTGCAGGCGCCAGCAGAGCAGATCGAAAAGCTCCGCTGGAAATCAATTTCTGTTATTCCCCAAAGTGCGATGAATGCCTTAAATCCTGTATTTACGGTCGGGGAACAAATTATGGAAGCGATTTTGTTACACGATAAAATAACAATGGAGGAAGCGATTCGACGAACCGAACAGCTATTAGAGATGGTCGGGATTCCAAAGCAAAGGCGCAAGTCGTACCAACATGAATTCAGCGGAGGAATGAAACAGCGTGTAGCCATAGCGATGGCACTAGCCTGTAATCCGCAGGTCGTCATCTCGGATGAATCGACGACCGGACTGGATGTTTTGACCCAAGCGCAGGTCATTGCGATTTTGAAAGATTTGCAACGATCCATGGACTTGTCCATTATTCTTATCTCTCACGACCTGCCGATGGTGACAGCCATCTGTGAAAGGATTGCCATTATGTATGCAGGCAAGATTGTGGAATATGGGACAACGGAACAATTGATTACGAACCCAAGACACCCGTACTCACAAGGTTTGCTCGCCGCCACTCCCGATATTAATGACCCCGAGAAAGAATGCCGTTCGATTCCGGGGACAGTGCCGTTGCTCATTAACCCGCCCAAAGGGTGCAGATTTCATACGAGATGTCAGCATGCGCAAGACAAATGCAAGGCAGAGTCACCTCCTTTAAGAGAAGTGCATGAAGGGCATTTTGTATCCTGTTTTGTAGGAGGGTAAGACATGGCAATCACGCAAAAGTCGCAATCCAACGATGAGTTGGTAACGGTGCAAAATCTGGTCAAACGTTTTGAAAAGAAGCAGGGGGCGTTTTTTCGCAGTAAAAAGACGACGGTCTATGCAGTAAACAATGTGAATTTCTCTATTAAAAAGGGGGAGATTCTCGGGATCATCGGGGAGAGCGGATGCGGGAAAACAACAACGGCTCGAATGATTATGCGGCTTACAAAAGAATCATCCGGTCAAATTCTTTTTGATGGGCAAGACTTGTGTCGATTAGGGGAACGGGCAGTAAGGGGAATTCGGCAAGAGATGCAAATGATTTTTCAGGACCCGTACGATTCATTGAATCCGGGAATGACCATTCTTGAAATCTTAATGGAGCCGCTCCATGCCCATCAAAAAGCGAGTACCTTCGAAGAGAAGAGGGAGCAAGTGCTTCAAATTCTCAACCATATCGAGCTTAGACCTGCCGAAAGCTTTTTGCAACGATATCCGCATCAGCTAAGCGGGGGTCAGCGACAAAGGATTGCAATCGCTCGAGCCCTCATTTTAAAACCAAAGTTCGTTGCGGCTGATGAGCCGACCTCCATGTTGGATGTGTCGGTCAGAATGGGCGTTTTGCAGCTATTAAAATCATTGAAAGAAGAAATGGGTCTGACGATGCTGTTTATTACCCATGACCTGTCGACGGCTGCCTACATGTGTGATCGGATAGCTGTCATGTATCAAGGGAATATCGTCGAGATCGGACCGACCCATGAGATTCTGTATCAACCCTCTCACCCTTACACACGCGCACTCGTAGCCGTAGTATCCGATCTCAATCATTTTCTCAAACACAGGCAAGAGCTGATAATAGATGGGGAAGTGCAGAATGAAGGAATCCAAAAAGGATGTCCTTTTCTTGTTCGCTGCCCCCATCAGGTTGATCATTGCCGCAATACGGTACCAATGCTAGAGCGCATCTCACCCGACCACTATGTTTCATGTATTCATCAACAGGGGGAATATGAGAGCACAAAGGTTACCAATAGGCATGCGAACTAGAAAATGTGCGAGCCCTCTCGACAGCAGTCAGAGGGTTTTCTTGTTCGTTATGTCCTATTTTGTTGGCGTAGGACATACTTTACAATGAGGGGAATATACTCGGGGGTGGTATCTTGAGCGCGGTGTATCAGGTCCTGATCTACGTCGGTTTCGCTTACGTTTGCTTCACATGGTTTATATGGCGACGAAAGCAGGGGATCGACCATATGCAAGGCATGATGAGCACGATGTCTGTCAGTATGATGATTGGCTTGATCGGAGGGTTGATCCTCGGCGATGTTTACAGGGGAGACCTGTATGTATCCACCATGTGGGGAATGCTGGCAGGGGGACTGTCTGGTTTTCTCCTAGGAGTTCCATTGTCGATCCTGAGTATTGTGGAAGGAATCTTATCGGGCGTCATGGGCGGGATGATGGGCGCCATGCTGGGAGAGATGGTTCCCGGTGAAAAAGTAGAGCCTCTCTTGTTTGTTTTCGTCATGCTCTATACCGTATGTATGCTACTCGTAGCCAAGCTGATTGATTTTCATAAAAATGAAACGAAGCGGTCCTCCTTTTTTCATCATCCTGCTACGCCGGCTGTGTTGCTGCTTGCCGTCTTCTTCTGGTTTCAATCATTGCCGTTTCCATCCCCGGCTCTTTATGCAGGTGATCGTGCGACAGAAATCAACCTCACAGCCGTAGACTTTTCCTATAAACCGAACCAATTTATCGTGAAAAAAAATACGGAGATCAAAGTCGTCTTTCAAAATGATGGCAATGTAGAGCACGATATCGAGGTGGTGTCTCATGGAAAAATCGTAACGATTTCAGAATCAAGCTCGGAACATCATCATGGAGCAATGGCTGATGGCGTGGTTCATTTGTACGCCAAGCCGGGAGAGTCAGTTGAAACCGTGTGGAAGGCATTGGAGGAAGGAACTTATGAATTTTATTGTACGATCCCTGGACACAAAGAAAGCGGCATGATAGGAAGCTTGCAAGTGACGGGATGAAGGAAAGGAGAGGCGAATCTTGCCTTTCTTTTTTTCTTCTTCATAGTTTCCACACAACCTGTCAGTAAAATAAAAGAAAAGGAAGACCTATTCGGAGGAGAAGCATGGATTGGTATTCGTACTTGTATCAATATGGAGCATGGATCAGCAAGCCCTTTTCCGATTTGTATTACGGAATGGGCGAACAAGCACCGTTGATTGGAGCGTTGTTACTCGGGATCGTCGGGGCGTTTGCACCGTGCCAGTTATCAGGGAATGTGGCTGCTTTTACTGTGTTCGGGAAGAATGTCGTCGTCAAAGGTGGCTTTCGTAGTCATGTCTGGATGTTCATCCTTGGCAAAGCAGTCGTGTATTCCGCGTTGGGAGCAATTGTATTTTCGTTCGGCGAACAACTCTCTACACAAGCGATCCCTCTGTTTCAGTGGGCGAGAAAATTACTAGCACCGATGTTTATTTTGATTGGATTGTTCTTAATCGGATGGATTAAACCGCCAATTCTACATACGCACTCATTTGAAGAAAAAATCAAGCGTTTTTCGGAGCGATTTGAGGGAAAGACACAATCCTTTTGGCTTGGCGTTGCCTTTTCCCTCGGGTTTTGTCCGACGATGTTTTGGCTCTATTTTGGACTAGCAATGCCCTTGATGTTCACGAGCTCGTTCGGTCCGATCATTCCCACTGTATTTGCACTTGGCACGGCGCTGCCGCTACTCATCGTATTACTACTGCTAGCCGTCGCAAGTGATAGCCCTTCTCTGATGAAGAAAACAAGGAAATGGGGTACGGCAACGCAAAAATTGGCTGGAATCGTGTTTGTCCTGCTCGGTATTTCGGACTTTATGGCATTTTGGTAAGGCTGCGACAAGATAACATACGAAAAGGTGGATCGGATGAAAAAGATATGGATAACGAGCGCTTTGGTGGTTGTACTCGCGACTGTAGCACTAGTATTTTGGAATACGAAACAATCATTGCAAATCATTGATTCAGCACAGTTGTCACAATGGATGACGGATGAAAAAGATATGGTGATTGTGGATTTGCGCGAGCCTGAGCTGTTTGAAGAGGGAAGAGTCCCCTATGCCATTAATATTTCTTTTGCAGAGATCAATGAGAAATACAGAAGCATTCCCACAGACAAAAAAGTCGTCTTCGTCTGCCATACTGGCCGGATGGGAGTAGAAAGTGGAAATCTCCTGCTTGAAAATGGCTACAAGGATGTTGCGAATCTGGACGGTGGCATGGCGAAATGGACTGGACAGGTGGAATCGTAGATGTTAACCGCGTTCCTTTTTTGGAGGAGAGCGGTTTCTTCTTTTTGGGGATTAATCACGCCTACTGGGTGGGCTGCATAGTGTAGTCATGAAGGAACAGACATTGCAAGTTGGAGGAGGATATTGGCATTGCATTCGCAAACACGCGACTATTATCCGTACGTTGGTCCCTACGATCCTTGTCCGCCAATTCGGGTGAAGACGTACCAGGTGCCCCCTCAGCTGTTCATGACGTTTCAGCCGGAGAACTTACCGCAATATAGCCCGATGGAAGCGTTGAAATTAGGTACGTTATGGCCGGCACTTTTTAGCCCGTATGATCCCAGACTGAGTCATTTAGGGAGGGGGCACTCATGACAGCTGAAAATAGATTTGGCGATGAACAATATTATGCATTGCTTGAACAACTGCAAGCGATCGACTTTGTACTGGTAGAGCTCAGTCTTTATTTAGATACGCATCCCACCGATCAGAATGCGCTTCAGCAGTTTAATGATTTAACGGAGAAACGCTGGGTTTTGGCAAACGAATATGAGAATTTGTACGGGCCTTTGCAAAATCTTGGCCGCAGCTATTCAGGCTATCCGTGGCAGTGGAATGATGATCCATGGCCTTGGCAAGTTTAGAAGAGAGGGATAACGACACCGATGTGGATCTATGAAAAAAAATTGCAGTATCCGGTTCGTGTCAGTAAGTGCGATATAAGAATGGCGAAGTATTTGATTGAGCAATATGGAGGGGCGGATGGTGAGCTGGCAGCCGCACTGCGCTATATGAACCAGCGGTATACGATCCCGAATAAAGTGGTCGGATTATTAACGGATATCGCTACCGAAGAGTTTGCGCATCTCGAAATGATTGCCACGATGGTGTATAAGCTGACCAAAGACGCGACTGTCGAAGAGTTGAAGGAAGCGGGATTGGGTGAGCATTACGCCAATCATGATCGGGCGCTCTTTTACAACAATGCCAGTGGTGTACCGTGGACGGCAGCCTATATCGCTGCCAAGGGAGATCCGATCGCGGATTTGTATGAGGATATCGCGGCCGAAGAAAAAGCCCGTGCGACGTATCAATGGCTGATTGACATGACCGATGATGTTGATTTGCAGGACAGCTTGAAGTTTTTGCGAGAGCGGGAAGTCGTTCACTCGATGCGTTTTCGCGAAGCTGTAGAGATTTTGAAGGAAGAGCGGGATGCGAAGAAGATATTTTGAGGGGGAAAAAGAGAGCTGGAGGGCTCTCTTTTTGTTTTTATGGCTGCTGCGGTTCAAAGGCAGGTGGAATGACTATTATGAGAAGGCTTTTCCCTCACACATCCATAATAATTGGCAGGATCATAGGTCTGCGCTTTGTTTTGGCATATACGAATTTCCCAATCGATTCCCGCATGCCTTGCTTCAAGCGGTTCCACTGACTCACATTCGCTTCCTGCAAATTGGTGATCACCTCGGATGCAATGCGAGTCGCTTCTTCCAACAGGCCCTCTGATTCCGGGGCGTGAATGAATCCGCGAGAAATAAGGTCAGGACCCGACAAAATTTTGCCGTCGGTTTTACTGCGCGTCACAACGATCACGAGAATGCCATCTTCCGAAAGATGTTTGCGATCCCGTAATATTCCATTCCCTACATCACCGATACCTAAACCATCCACCAAGGTATTTCCGGCAGGGATTTTTCTTTCCTGCACAGCCACACCATCCTGAATATCCACGACATCTCCGTTATTTACAATGAAAATGGACTCGATATCAACACCGACGGATTCGGCTAACAGACGATGTTGATGGAGCATCCGATACTCACCGTGAATGGGGATAAAGTATTGTGGCTTCATGAGAGTGAGCATGAGCTTCAACTCTTCTTGGAAGCCATGGCCGGACACATGCATGCCTGTCCCAGAGCCATATATAACGTTGGCACCCATAATAAACAAGTTGTCGACGATGCGGGCTACATTTCGTTCGTTCCCTGGAATGGGAGAAGAAGAGAGGATGACAGTATCGCCGCGTTCTACTTTCACGTGCCGATACCCGGAGGTTGACAACCGGGATAAGGCTGCCATTGGTTCGCCTTGGCTTCCCGTGCATAGAACAGCGACACGGGCTGGATCGAGCTCGTTCACTTCTTCTACTTCCACCAGCATGTCATCCGGTATATGTAAATAGCCTTGTTCCGATGCGATTTTGACCACATTGACCATACTTCGGCCCAACAAAGCAAGCTTTCGATTCGTCGCTTCTACGGCATCAATGACTTGTTGCAGGCGGTATACATTGGAAGCAAATGTCGAGACAAATATTTTCTGCTGTGCCTTACTGAATGCTTCTAATAGACGATCGCCCACGTGTTTTTCTGATGGAGTAAAGCCTGGGCGCTCCGCATTGGTACTCTCCGACAACAAGGCCAATACACCTTTCTGCCCGATTTCAGCCATTCTGTGCAAATCGGGGGATTGCTTATGCACCGGCGTTAAATCAAATTTAAAATCGCCCGTATGCACAATAGAGCCTGCTTTTGTCTCAAACACGACACCCAAGCAATCAGGAATGCTATGGTTCGTCTGAAAAAAGCTGATCGTGAGCGAGCCTAATGAAATAGTAGAGTGACGGTCGATGGAGATGAGGGTAGTCTGATGAAGCAAATTATGCTCCTTCAGCTTCAATTCGATAAGTCCTAATGTTAAGCGGGTACCGTAAACAGGGACGTTTAATTGTCGTAAAAAATAGGGAATACCTCCGATGTGATCCTCATGCCCATGCGTGACAATCAAGGCTCGGACTTTTTCCTCATTTTCCAGCAGATAACTAATGTCTGGTATGATCAGATCAATTCCTAAATAACTCTCATCCGGGAACTTCGAGCCACAATCAATGAGGACAATTTCATCCCCGCATTGAATCCCGTACATGTTTTTGCCGATTTCATATACTCCTCCTAAAGCAAAAATAGAAAGAGTTTCATTCCTTACATTCATATGTAGTCACTGACCTCCCCAGAGCTTCTTGTGGTTACTTTTACCTATTGGAAAGCTGAGTATGTATGATGGTTAGTAAGATCATGAGGAAAAAATGGATGAATGAACCAATCAGGTGTCGGGCACACTGGGGTAAGACTCATTTTGGAAGGGAGCAGCTCCGGTGAAAACCAAACGATTTCTTTTCCGCTTGTTTCTATTGATTGCCATTGCGGCTGGTGTGGAATGGTTTGTGTACGCGAACCAACAAGCGCAGACCGAAGTGGTAGCAGACGAGTCGCACGCTCATCATGCGGCGCCGACACTCGCTGTGACGCATACCCTTGTGAAAGATGATTTGCAACTCAAATTGGCTGTTACGAATTTCTCTTTTTCCCTTGAAAACATGGGGAAGGAAAACAAGCACGGAGAAGGGCATGTTCACCTGTACCTCGACGGCAAAAAGATCGCCAAAGTATTTGAGCCTAGCTATGTCATGAAGGATATCCCGGCTGGGAAGCATGAAGTCAAGGTAGAATTGGCCCATAATAACCACGAGTCGTATGGTGTTGCAGAGAGCTTTTCCATTGAGGTAAAGCCCTGATAAGCAAGGGTAACTGTTGGGAAAAGGAAAAAAGCCGACTTCGATACGCCTTGTGGCTTTCGAACTGTCGGCTTTTTTCATGGATAGAGATAGATTAGCGCATATGCACACTGACTTTTGCTTGCTGGTCTGGCAGGGCAATCACCAAAGTCGGATAGCTAATGACTTGTGTTTTCATCGAACCTGGAGCTGGTGCTTGTACCCGAACGTGTACGGCAAAGGCATGAGGGCCTGTCCGCTTGACTTGGTCCGCCACTAAACGATATCCTCCTGTAGGGCGCTGTCCTGCACCCACGACTACATAGGATTTTCCATTGGCACGAACAATAGTGTGTCCGCCATTTTTACGAACTTTCTTCAAAGCTTCCTGCACAGCCGGCGGATAAGGAGCAGCAACGGCCTCGTAAGCAGCATCTGCTTGTACAGCCTCTTTCGCCACAGGCTCAGATACGGTAGGATGTTGAGGTGACAAGACTTGTGTACCCGTTACTGCCAAAGTTGCTGTTAAAAGTAAGCTAGGAAATACATGCAACATCAAGATCCCTCCAATTGGTAAAAGTAATGAATCGAACATCATATAGACTGAGGTGACAGGCGTGCGTGTGAAGGATTCGCTGGAATACCTGTCCGAATCAACGCGACAAGCGATTCTACATGAACAGACCAAACGATATCAGATTGCCGAAGAGCAAGATTTAACAGCGAGATTATTGGATCCCGCTTTTATTGGGCGAGTATGGGAACAGGCAGATGAGCTGGAACGAACCGTTATCCGGCTTTTCGTAACCAAAGCGACGAGAGGCTTTTTTAGCAAACGAACTTGGGAACGCGAAACGGCAAAAGAGCACAGACATCTGTCAGTCGGCTTGACGAAATTGCGACGGCTTGGACTGATCTTGACTGTACGGAAAATGTGGAGTGAGATCGGCTATTTGATGCCACAAGAGGTTCGAGAGCAGTTTACGAATCAAATGCTGCCGAAAGCCTCCCTGGCTTTTGTTTCTCTTTCAAAAACGCTCCCTTATTATATATCAGCAGGCAGAGGGATACATCTGGATCTTTTTGGGCTTCTGTTGTTTATTCGAGACAACCAAATTCCCATTACGCAAAAAGGAAGTATTCATCGCAGGATGTCGCAAAAAATGCTGCCGCTGCTCTCGTTTACAGACGAGCATGTAAAAGGAATCGTGATTCCGCCGCTCGATCAGGAACATAGAGAGGGCTTATCCTTGACCATTGTCCTTGATATTGCGCTCAGACTGGGCTTGGTGTATAGAAAAGAGCGAGAACTCGTGCTTGATCTCAATCGAACGAAGCAATGGCTGCATCAACCGCCGCTTGTACGTTGGGAAGAGATGTACCAACTCGTCATGGAACAATTTTTGCCGCATGGCGACTGGTGGGAATTTTTCATTCAATTGATGAGACAGGTTCCTGTCGAGCAGTGGTGTTCCATTCATGAGCAATTGCGCATGCTAAAAGAAGCAGGATTCCCTTTGCCCGACCATGCAGAGGAGCTCATTGTGGAGCAATGGATGCATTTGCTGTTAGGCTTGGGATGGATTCAGCTTGGGCTGGACGAGGAGCGAGGGGTTTTTTGGCGTTGGAGCAGCTTGCCGCGATTATCGTCGGAGGAAGGCTGGTTTGTAGACCCTACAGGTGCCATTACAATCCCTCCGCTTGTTCCGTTGCTGGATGTATGGGAAATCAGCCGATTTTGCCAGCTCCAATTTGATGGGCAATTGATTCGGGGTGAATTGCAAGCAAGGCTGTTGCAATCGTATTTGGCACAAGGAGGGACGGAGGAGCAAGTCATCGAAAAGCTCCGTGTCTCGTGTGTTCATCCGTTGCCTGAGAGCTTGATTGAAGTTGTCAGCCAATGGGCGAGAACAGCAAGGCAGATTCAAATGGAGCCGTACTTCCTCGTTCGGACAGCACATGCTGGATTTCTGGAGGAATGGCGCGAAATTCCTGACTTTCGCTCATTCCTTACCCAAGTGATATCGCCGACTTCGTTTTTGATTCCGTACTCACAGGAAAAAGAACTGATCCGTTTACTTCGTCACTTCGGTTATGAGCCGCAAGTGCTGTCACATGTTGCTAGCGCAAGCAAAGAGCTCCAGCCGCACCAAAACAGTCAAGCGGGAAATAAAGGCTTGCTTCTCATCGAACGACCTTGGGACGGATATGCTATAGAAAACACGTTTCCTGAGCAAAATGAGCAAATCGCAGCACTACCCAAAATGTGGACAAAGCATTTCCAATCGTATCATCCACAATCGATGCGGGATTTGTTTAAGCGCGCAATAGAACTGAAGCTGGAAGTCGAGATTCAGCAAAGCGGAAAAGAAAAGCTGCGAGGGCTACCGACAGAAGTACGCCTGGAAATGGGGTACTGGATGGTTACGATTGCCGGACAAGGCGGCAAACAGGGTTACCGTCTCGACAACATTGAGCGAGTGCGCATTGTAGTGCCTGAATATCTGTACTAAGGGTGTGCATCGTGATACAATCAAGAATGACGTAAAGTTTTCTAGCTTTACGGCGAAAGGAGGTCTCGCTTTATGGAAACATTGGAGGCTGTGGATATGTCACAGTTGATCATGGAGTCTCATGAGCTGTCCACGATGATTAACCAATCGCGCGAGGTCTCGGAGTATCTGGAGGCCAAACGCCAAATGGAAGCAGATGAGGAAGTGCAACGTCTGCTCGTCGTGTTCGAGGCTAAGAAGGAACAGTACGAAGATGTGCAACGGTTCGGGAAGTATCACCCGGATTACAATCATATATCCAAAGAAGTACGGGAACTGAAGCGCAACATTGAACTGAGGGATTCCGTGCAGGCATTCAAGCGGGCAGAGGATGCTCTGGATGAGCTCTTGTATCAGGTGAGTAGAACCATCGCTCATTCTGTATCGGAAACGATCAAGGTACCGAGCAACAATCCATTTTTAGAGGCGCAGGGTAGTGGTTGCGGGACAGGTGGAAGCTGCGGCTGTAGTGTGAAAAAGCCATCGTAATTTACGCTGTTCCCGGTTCATTTTGGCGCAGCAAAAAGCAGTCTTCACAAAGATTGCCACAGCAAAATTGCTTTTCGTCAGGTACGCGAAAGCGGAAGCGATACACATGCTGCGCGTCATCAGAACGCACGTAAATGCATTCTGGCTGTAATTTGGTATCAGTGGTCAGGCGCTCTCCTGTCTCCATGAGCTGCTTTGTCAGCATAGGAGCGGGGAGCGTACTGCATACATAGAAAAAGAGCTGGCCAGCATATGTTCGCCAACTGCTATGGGTCACGATATTTTCGCGGTGAAGCGCTTCCTCGAATTGATGATAAAACGTAGCCAGCATAGACCACGATTCCTTTCTGTAATTAGCTTTCACCAGTAAGTATACCACGATTGGGAAGGAGACCGACGGCCAAACATGAGAGAGCGACGTCTGGGAGTCGCCGTGTGGGTGAAAAACACGCGTGCCGCTAAAAATTTACGCAAATTTGGCACCATTCATTACATCTCCAAACGCTTAAATTACGTTTCGATGTATGTGGATGCCAATTTGTTGGATGAAACGATTCGCATTATGGAAAAGCTGCACTTCGTAACAAAAATTGAACGTTCCCATCGCCATGAGATCCCGGTAGAATACAACAATGCCAGACCGGATAAGGCAAAGGAATACGATTATAAACAAGAGAAGAACCAGGTAATGGCACTAGCAGAGACCTTACAGACAGAAGAAAGCAGCCAAGCAACCGTTGGTTCGACATAAGTTGTTCATTAGCTGCCATTTTTCGGCAGCTTTTTTGCTTTTGTTAAACTGGCGTACATGGTATGCTAAAGTGGAAGAAAACGAGAAGCCACGCGTGTGAATGCGTTTTCAAGAGATAGATTAGCGAAAGAAAGGTGAGCATACATGATTCATCTGGATATTAACTGCGATATGGCAGAGGGCTTCAGCAGAGGTCGACAATCAGAGGATTTGGGGATTATGAAATGGATCACCTCCGTTAATATTGCTTGCGGATTGCATGCAGGGGACCCCCATATTATTTGCAGAACAATCGAAGCTGCACTCAAACATGATGTGAAAATCGGGGCACATCCTGGTTATGCAGATATTCAAGGCTTCGGACGTCGTTCGATGAACTTGTCTGTCAATGAAGTGTATGAGCTGGTGCTGTATCAAATCGCAGCCTTGGCTGGGACTACAAAAGCACTTGGCGGGGAGCTGCACCATGTGAAATTGCATGGCGCACTTTATAACGAAGCGGCTGAACGCCCAGAGCTCGCCGAAGCGGTTGTCCAAGCCATTGCGGATATTGATGAAGAACTGATCCTCTATGCACTGTCTGGCAGTAAGCTTGTAGAGGCAGGCTTGGAACACGGGCTTCAGGTGGCAGAGGAAGTATTTGCAGAGCGGGCTTATTTGCCGAATGGTCGATTGGCCCCGCGTGAGTTGGAAGGAAGCGTGCTGATCAGCAAGGAAGAACGCATGGAGCAGACACGACAGCTCGTTTTAAAACAAAGAGTGATGACGGTCAATGGCGAGCACATTGACTTGGCGGCCGATACCCTTTGTGTCCATCACGAGAGCCATGACGTACTGCAATTCCTTGGCGAAGTACATAAGTGGGCAAAGCAAAACGATGTGAAAATTGAACCAATCACAGCTCGATAGTAAAAAGCCATTCAGCAATGCCATCCCATCATCGGGAAATGGACGTTGCTGAATGGCTTTTTTCATGTTTCCGTTCTTTGATTGTGCCGTTATCGATCAGCAAAATGACATCTGCGAGCTTCTCGGCCTCTTCACGATCATGGGTGACCAGTAAAAACGGGATGTTCCACATGGCGTGAAGGCGTAGCAACTCATCCTGGCATTGTTTACGCGTATCCGCGTCCAGCGCCGATAAAGGCTCATCAAGGAGCAGGATGTCTGGTTCAGTAGCCAGTGCACGTACGAGTGCCACCCGTTGTTTTTGTCCCCCGGATAACTGGTGAGGATATTTTTGCAGTAGATGATCGATGCCCACTGTGGACAACAATGGGGCTAAATTGAGCTCATGTCCCTTTTTTAAGCCGTATCGAACATTTTGCTCGACCGTCATGTGAGGGAACAGCGCATAATCTTGAAATAAATACCCGATGTTGCGTTTTTGTACGGGAAGCGGCTTCTGTCCTTCGCGATAAAAAACGTTCTCGTTTAATTGGATCACGCCAGTTTCAGGATGTACCAGACCTGCAATACTGTTCAATATCGTTGTTTTACCAGAGCCGGATGGTCCGAACAATACGACAATTTCCTTCTGTACCGAAAAGGACACATCCAAAATAAAATCAGGCAAACGCTTCTGTATGTTGACAAAGAGCATTTACCATTCACCTGCCTTACTTTTGATTAGCGTACCTGCGCACGTTGCGACGACTCCACCAATTCAGCCAGAGAGTCGTGCCCATACCCAAGGAAACAATAATGATGACCCAAAACAATGCCTTATCCATTTGACCAGCCTCAACAGCAAAATAAATGGCGACGGGAATCGTATCGGTTTTCCCAGGGATGTAGCCAGCGAGCATCAGCGTAGCACCAAACTCCCCTAAACCGCGAGCAAAAGAAAGAACAAAGCCAGCCAACAGGCCAGGCCAAGCCAACGGAAAGGTAACGGTCCAGAATAATCGCCATTCGGAAGCGCCCATCGTGCGTGCCGCATTCTCCAAACGACGATCCACTCCCGTGAAGGCTGCGACTGCACTCTGATACATCAACGGAAAGGAAACGACAATCGAAGCAATAACGGCTCCTGAAAGCGTAAAGACGATGGTAATGTTGAACCATTCATGCAGAAGCTGGCCGAGAAAACCGTTTTTTCCGAAAAGCATCAACAAGCCGAAGCCAACAACAGTAGGAGGGAGAACAAGCGGAAGCAAAAAGAAGGACTCTAGCACATTCTTCCCCCAAAAATCCTTTTGTGTCATCCACCTTGCAGAAAGCATCCCAAGGACAAATACAAAGGAGGTGGAGAGCGCAGCTACTTTAAGGGATAGCATGAGAGGAGTAAGATTGGTTTCGATCACGCTTGCCACCTCCAATTCGATTCGGTTGGTTTATTGAAAACCGTACTTCTGTAAGATCGCTTTTCCTTTGTCGCTTGTCAAGTAGGCAAGAAAAGCTTTTGCCGCATCTGGGTTCTTTGATGCGCTGACGACCGCACCTGGATAAACGATCGGCTTGTGCCATTCAGGCTTGGCTGTCGCCAATACCTTTACATTTTTCGAAGCTGCGGCATCACTGGAATAGACAATACCGACTTCTGCGTTACCGGATTCTACGAAGGTCAAAACTTGGCGAACATCGCTGCCAAATACCATTTGTGCCGAAAGAGAATCCCACATTTTCAGCGTATCCAATGTTTCTTTCGCATATCGTCCAGCAGGGACTGTCTCAGGCTCACCGACGGCAATATGCTTGATGGCTGCGTTGTTCATCTCTTCAAAAGAAGAGATAGGGACAGCGCTCGTGTTACCTGCAATGAGAACGAGCGAGTTTTTTGTGAAGTCTTGGCGTGTGTCTTTGGCGATGAGTTGCTGTTCCTCTAGACCGTCCATGTCTTTTTTACTAGCCGACAAAAATACATCAGACGGAGCGCCTTGCGTAATTTGTGTGGCGAGTTTGCCAGAGCCTCCGAAGTTAAAGGTGAGGGTCGTTCCCGGATGTTCCGTTTCATATTGCGTTTTCAACTCATTCAAAGCATCCGTCAAGCTAGCAGCAGCAGAAATCATCAGTTCTACCTTTGCTGGTTCGGTTTTGGCTGGCTCACTTGCTTGTGGGGCTGTTTGCGTTGTGGAGCAAGCAGTGAGCATCAAGCAAAATGCCGTCAATAAGGCTAACCAGTGCTTCTTCATAAAAAAAGACCTCCATAATTATTTTTAGTTATAATTAATTATAATTGGACATAACTAGATTATATGGATTCGTAATGAATAATCAATTGCGATTTTACGACACTTGTTTGAAAATAGAGCAAAGGAGATGACGGAGGCGGGACATGAGTCAACAAAATTCTTATACCACCGAAGAAATAGCAAAGATTCTACGCATTTCCAAGCTGACGGTTTACGATCTGATTAAAAAAGGCGAGCTGCCCGCATATCGCGTCGGCCGGCAAATGCGCGTCGACGAAAGCGATCTGGAAGCGTACAAGGCGAAGGCAAAAGGAGAGTACAGACAAGCCTCAGCCGTTAGCATCCCACAGACAGGACAAGCTCAGCAAATGTCACGACATGAGCAGGCTGGTACAGGCCGCAATATCATTATCAGCGGGCAGGATGTGAGCTTGGACCTACTGGCTGGTCATTTGGAGAAAAAGGATGCGGCATACCGACCGCTCCGATCGTACGTGGGCTCTCTAAACAGCCTCGTGGCGATGTATACGGGTAAGGCTGATATCGTCAGCACGCACTTGTACGATGGGGATACCAACGAATACAATGTCCCGTATGTTCGTCGCATTTTATGTGGGCATCGTTTTGTTGTTATCAATATGTTGTCACGTTGGGCCGGATTCTACGTCCAGGCTGGCAATCCGAAACAGATCAAGGCATGGAGCGATTTTACGAAGCCGGGCATTCGAATGGTCAATCGGGAAAAAGGGTCCGGTGCACGCACGCTGATTGAAGAACAGTTTCGACTGGCAAAAATAGCGGGAAGTGATGTGATTGGCTATGAAAGGGAAGAGTCCAATCACCTGGCAGTTGCAGGGGTAGTAGCACGGCGCGAGGCAGACGTAGGGGTGGGTATTGAAAAGGCAGCTTCACTCGTCGGAGTCGAGTTTGTCCCAACTGTGCGTGAGCGATATGACCTCGTCTTGTTGAAAAATAAGGACAATGAACAACTCATTCAGGCCGTTCTTGATGTTCTCGGGTCGCGACCGTTTCAAATGGAATTGGAAGCAGTCGGGGGCTATGATCTTAGCCAGACCGGAAAAATTATGTACGAAACCTGGTAAAGGCTAAAGAAAGCTGCCAATCATTACGATACAATGAGTGGCGGCTTTTTTATTTCACCAGGAAGAACATCGTCAAATAAGGCGTTTTCTCTACAGAATCTCCTGAATTTCTACTCAGTTTGACATATATTTGCTACAATGAAACAAAAACATTTAGCGCCTGCCGCCGGGCGGTTTATTATATGGGGGCTGTCATGAAATCACTACATAAAACGAGCTTGCTAGTATGTGTGACGATCCTCGTATTTTTTGGCTCAGTTGGGGTCGTCGCGTATTGGCCAGCCATTTCTCAAATCATTGCCATGAATCAATCACCTGGGGAGGAGCAGACGTTCGTTGATCCATTTTCTTATGATCCGCCTCTGCCGTCTTATGTAAAGGATTTGAACCCTGTATATAAGATTCAAGCTGAATTACATACGTCCGAAGCAAAAATAACCGGAAACATGACCTTGGAGTTCGACAACCCGAAAACTCCAGATGTACGGCTGTATATTTACGACTACCTTTGGAACAAAATGACGGTGAAGTCGATTCGATACAAGGACAAGCCGCTTTCTTTTGAACGTGGTCAATCGCTGGTGAAGATGGCAAATCCTCTCGGTAAGGAGCTTCGTGGCGCTCTAACCATTGAATTCGAGAACCCGGTTCCACGTAGGGGCACACGTTTTGGGGTCAAAGACGATATTTGGACGTTAACGACATGGTACCCGATGCTCGGGGCCCAAAATCAAAAAGGTGTTTGGTACGACCCGCCGCAACGCGTTGATTTTGGTGATCCATTCGTCTACCACTATGGAGATTACGATGTGTCGTTTACCTCACCACAAGGCTACAAATGGGTCAGTTCATGGGGCAGAGGACAAACGAAATCAATCGGTGGCAGTAAGCAGCAAGTCCATTATCAAGCCAAAAATCTGTTGAACTTTGGACTTGTGGGAAGTCCGCTTTATCACATTGAAACGATTCAATTTTCTCCAAATTTAACGGTTGACATTGCTTCCGTTGATAAAGGAAACATAGAAAGAATCAAGAACATAGCTCAATCAGTATTTCCTACTTTCATCGATATGTACGGGCCGTTGCCGTATCCGCACGTGGCGATTGCAGAAACAAGTACAGGAACGACGTACGCCATGGAATACGCGAATCTCGCCGTATTCAAAAGAGACATGCATCACAACAATCTGATCGATCATTGGCTGCCGCATGAGGTAGGGCATCTTTGGTGGTACAACAGTGTGGCTACCTTGGAATCCTCACATGGGTGGCTTGATGAGGGGCTGGTGGAGCTCGGCGTGTCTCATTACTTGCAGAAGCGTTATGGTGCCCAATCAGCTACGACTTTGTTAGATGAGTACAACCGGGATGTCAAACGTTTGCAAGAGCGTTATCCAAATGGAAAGCTGGACAAGCCATTGCAGAAGTTCGCCACCGAAGAAGAGTTTAAGCTGACCTGGTATTCCCGGGGAGCACTCTTGTTTGACAACCTCCGCCGCAAAATCGGTGATGATGCCTATAAGCGATTCTTGCAGCGCGTCCAGCAAAATTATCATGGCAGTGTCATTGGTGCAGAGCATCTCGATCAGGCGCTTGGGCAAACTTTGCAAGGGGAAGCCAAATATTTCACCCTGTATACCAACAGTGCAAATAAGAATGGCTTTGGTGCAGTGCAATTGGAGCCCTATATCACAACGATTATCAATAACATGAGCTTTTATCCTTCGATTCCGGCTCGGGTCACCCAAAATACGGTGTATATTCCGTTACGTGAGCTCGGTGAGAAAATGGGATTAGCGATTAGCTGGGACGACAAGAAACAAATGATCCGAGTAAAAGGAAATGGGCGCGAAGTATTTATAAAGGAACGGGAGCGCTTTGCTGACGTAGATGGGAAGCGAATAGATTTAGGCAGCCCGTTAATCGAAATCAAAGAACGTACGATGGTTCCACTGTCCTTTTTTGAAAAAGCATTGGGATATGAGACAGCGTACAATCAACAGCAAAAAACGGTGAAGATCAATACATACCGAACGATTGGAAAGGCGGCAGAAACAAAATGAAAAACCTGGTGTTAGTCGGATTTATGGGAACAGGAAAAACCACGGTTGGTGCCGCACTCGCTACCTGTTTGGGGATGAAGCATACAGACTTGG
The DNA here is from genome assembly GCF_001423865.2 of Brevibacillus sp. Leaf182. Classification (NCBI taxonomy): domain Bacteria; kingdom Bacillati; phylum Bacillota; class Bacilli; order Caryophanales; family Paenibacillaceae; genus Brevibacillus; species Brevibacillus sp. Leaf182. The sequence continues at coordinate 94,365 of NZ_LMPN02000034.1, forward strand.
ATGATGCGATTGTGGAAAGGGAAGGCCGCAGCATTCCAGAGATCTTCACGGATCAAGGAGAAGTGTATTTCCGAGACGTCGAGACGAAATGTCTTGCGCAATTACTGGCAGTAGGATCTCAGGTCGTAACAACTGGGGGAGGAGCTGTATTACGGAAACAAAACGTAGAGATGATGATGGAGCAAGGCATCGTAATCGCGCTGCATGCCACGGAAGAGGAGCTCATCAAGCGTTTGGAAAAGGATACAGGACGGCCCTTATTGGCAGGAGGAGTAGCGACAAGGGTAAAGACCTTAATGGCAGAGCGCGCAAGTGTATACGATTTCGCGCCGATTCAGGTGGATACGACAGGAAAGAGCCTTTCCGATATTGTGATGGAAATTACGAGCCAAGTGGTTGAAAGAACGCAGGACGGGGAACAATAGAGGGGACAGCGCTTGCGCCGCGGTGTGAATCCGCGAGTAAGAAGGAGGTCAAGTGCGATGTCCTTTCAGGAATATTTAAAGTACCTGACGAAACTGTTTGTCCAGTACATGGATACCCCAAAAGATGAACGCCGTTTGCGTAAGACTCCACGCGAGTCCTGGTCATCACGCTGGTTTGGTGCCATTCCCATGTCCATTCGACTGTTGTGGCGCAAATAAAATTCGTAAACCTATGAACGAAGACGGAGGGTGCATATGGCGAGAGTAGCGGTAGAAAATTCCCTGTCTGAAGTGTGCAAGATGCTGCGTCAAAATGGTTACGAAGTTGTTGATTTAGGCAACTGGCAGCAGGTGGTAGATGCGATTGTCATTACTGGACAGGATATCAACGTTCTGGGTAATCAAAACAAAACGATTACAGGAGCTCCCGTTATTAATGCAGAGGGAATGACGGTCAATGAAATTTTTCATGCCGTTCATGAACGCCTCTCTCCTACAGAACATCGGTGAATAGAAATCGTAAAAAAACAAGCTCTCCAACCGGTTATTCGGCAGGAGAGCTTGTTTCATTTACGAAAAATCGTCCGACGCGATGGGCATACGAATAGGGGACAAAGCGCAGGCCCTCATCCCATACGCCTACATAAGCATTTTGGTCATTCCATAAATGCAGGGACCCCACGACAAAGGGTGCCAAAACCTGTGACTGATGAATCGGGACGGCTAATGTTACTGGCGAGGTATAATCTTGCTGCCACAATTGGTTCCAAGACACATCTGCGTTCGTTTTACTCATTTGGCTGACCCACCCGATATGATCAAAAGGATCAGCCTCGGCTGCGCTTAAAATTCTCATTTGAGTCAGGCGTTGTCCATTTTGTATGAGCTGCTCGCCTGCAAAAGCACCGACGGCGGGCTCACTAATTTGAAAGGAAGTGGGATACATTTCTCCCGTTTTGGCATTGACCATTTGGGTATCTGACTTCTGGGTGATCAGCCAGTAGGAAGCGAACCCGTCATAAACTGGCTCTGCCGCGATTTCTTTCGGAGCAAAAGCGTCATCGAACAAGATGTACTCCCCGACACCGTATTCCAGCAGAACAAATTTCTCATGGGAAGTAGAATCAGGTGCTTCTCCTATCACCAAATACCCTACTTGCTTGTCCGCTTTTTTTATACTTACCAGCCATTGATGCTGCCCTGCACCAAGTGTTTGCACGTCCGTTTTTGCGTCCTGCCATTGCTTGAATTGAGGGTCTCGGCTTGCGATTGCATCCATCCATTCTCGAATTTGTGCTTGGAATTGCTGGTCCCAGCTTGGTTCGTCTTGCGCAAAAGCTGGTAAGGAAAGCAGCATCAGAGACAAAAGAGCAGCGATAACAGGAAGAAATCGTCTGGTCACAACTATGCACCACCTTTTGTAAAGGCTTAACCTATTCCTATTGTAACCAGCTATGACAAAAAGATTTGTTGCAACGTGTCTTTTCTATTTCACATTTTCTCGTTGATCTTTTACATGATTCGCCCTGATGCGGGGAGATGTCGCATGCTTTTTGCTTTCGATGACCGCATGAGTGGAGGAACGGAAGATAAATAGAACAAGCCACCGTTGATGAACGAAACCTCGATCCGCGGCTCGTATTGCCATGCCAGCTCGTCTTTTCGGCGTTGTCTCTCCTCATCTGGCGTGCTTTTTTTCCATTCTGCCTGATGAATCTCTTCACGTGGAGTCGTTTGGATTCCATTTGCACGCAAAAAGTCGAGGATTCGTCCGCCAGAAGTCCTGTATTCGTCAAAAGATAGGGGTTGTTCGACAGAAGGTGGTCCAACTGAACCAGGTTCGGGGTGCAGGGCTTCTCGCTCGAGTAACGACTGGGCTTCCGGCTGTTCTGATTCTTCTTCGGTTTGGTCAGCGTTTGTCTGCTCATTTTCTGGTTCGCGCCGTGCCAGCTCTTCATAATACGCTTCCAAGATGGCCATTTCTTCGCTCAGACGTGTACGCGCTTCCTCTGCCCATTGCTGATCCTCTTGTTCCAATGTATGCTCGACTTCCTGTTGTGCCATTTGAAGGGCTTCCTGTATCGTTACCTTTCGATCCAACGTGTAATAGTAATCGGGGATCGCAGGGGTCAAGGAAAGTGAAAATAAAAACGAAGTGAAATCCGTCACTATCCGTGGCTGATGCAAATTTATCCCCAGGTACAATAAAATGTCACGTCGCTTATCACAAAGCAGAGATACCTTCAGGTTCATCCCGAGCCAAGGCATGAGAGGGGTTGACCGACGTTTGCCGGCATTGCCCAAGAGGCCCCCTTGTTGCTCGTACATACAGACAAAGCTGCCATGCTTTTTGGCTGAAGCGAAAATTTGTTGCATGCGTGCAGCCCCTAGATGCAGATGCTCGGATCGCAAACCTTCAGGCATGCATTCCGGATGAAAAGTAAAGGTGAGCACCAATGGCTGATAAGCCAAATTCATCTTATCCACCCAGCTCCAGTAAAAAGGACGATTGCCGATATCTTTGTCCACCTCGACAGGGAGTTTGACTGTTAAATAATCCGGGTGAGACTCAACGATATGGGCAGAAAACGTCGCCAAATAGCGCTCGACAAATTGTCTGACCTGTTGTTGCTGCATCAGGAGACCTCATTTCTTTTTCGTTTCCAACAAGAGTTATTGGTCAGCCGCCTCAGAAAGTGGAACAGCGTCTTTTGTTATTTTGCTTGCCCGAATCGCGTGTCCAATGTTATCGAGCTTCAACGCCATTTCTTTGGAGGAGCGGGAATCCATAATGATTTGAATCAGATTGTCTTCCAAGGAATGACTTAAATTCAAGCGTTCCACAATATCATCGAGTTCACCGATGACCATTTCAAATAGGTCGATTTTTTCATACAGCAGCTTGAGAATATGCTCCTCGATCGTTCCGGTTGTCGATAAATTATAAATGTGTACATCCCTTTTTTGTCCGAGACGATGGACGCGACCAATTCGTTGCTCCACTCGCATGGGATTCCAAGGCATGTCGTAATTGATCACCTGATTGCAGAACTGCAAATTGATGCCTTCGCCGCCTGCTTCCGTCGCGATCAGGACTTGTGCACGATTTTGGAAAAGATCAGTCATCCAGTCCTTTTTGCTGCGTTTAAAGCCACCGCGGAAGGGGACGGAAGTAATGCCGTGGTCGTGCAAATACTTTTGGAGATAGTTTTGAGTTGCTCGGTACTCTGTAAAAATGATCACTTTGTCGTTGATTTGTTGAATGAGCTCAACCGTTTTGGCAGCCTTGGAATGCGTTTCAATTTGTTTGATCAACTCGACTAGCTCAAGAATTTGTGCGCGTAAAGGAGAGTCCTCGCTGGTCCGCTGGTGCATGTTATACAGCGTCATGAACGCAGCTTCCTTACTGGAGCAGACCTCACGCTGCAAGGTGATCAGAGCGAGCGAGTTGAAGCCGCCAACCCCAAATCCTGTTCGGTATTGCTCGCGGACAAAGTGGGTCACACCTTCGTACAAGGTCATTTCCTCAGGAGAAAGGTCAATCGGAATCGACTGAACGCGGCGACTGGTGAATTGAATACCGCCATCACTTCGTTTGTTGCGAATCATGACCTTTTCAATTTCTTCCCGCAATTTCTCGCTGTTTTTGGATTGGCGTTTGCCCTCAACGTAATTAGTAGAGAAGGTAGAAGTATGGCCAAGATGACCTGGTTTTAACAAATTGATGAGGTTGTACAGCTCGTCCATCTCGTTTTGAATAGGAGTTGCGGTAAGGAGCAAGCAATATTTTTTGCGGATTTCTTTGACGAACTGATAGTTTCGTGTCCGTTTATTTTTGAGTTTATGGGCCTCGTCGATGATGAGCATGTCGTAATCGATGTCGAGGACGTGACGCCTGTGAGGATCTCGTTTTGCTGTGTCTATGGATGCGACAACGACCTCGTGCTGCCGCCACATATATTCTTTTTTTTGCGCGACTGCTGCAATGCCGAATTTTTGATGAAGCTCTTTTGTCCATTGAATCACGAGAGAGGCTGGAACCAGAACGAGAATTTTTTTAGCCAAGCCGCGAACCATATACTCCTTCATGATCAAGCCTGCTTCGATCGTTTTTCCCAGACCGACCTCATCAGCGAGAATGGCTCGGCCGCGCATCTCTAATAGGACACGTTTCGCTGTTTCCAACTGGTGAGGAAATGGCGACAAGAGTGGAAGATATTTCAGACATTGCAGCTGATCAAATTCGCTAACAGCCATCGCTTCCTCGGCTTCCAAGGAGAGCTTGAACAGCTCCCACTTATCCCAGGGACCATCCTCTTGCATACGTTCTGTAAGCGGATTAATCCAACTGGTGTCAAATGAAATAGGAACATTCGGCATATAAGATACTCCTTTTCATAGCTCTGCCATAACTTTCATGATTGACGTCAAAAAACTGAACGTTTATGTATTGTCAATGTGTTTTGTTAAGTTTTTCTGAATCTGACTGTTAATTTGTATATTTTCAACTTTGGTCTCTCATGGTAGGATAAAGAGGTAGTACATCCATTAGTATGGAAATGATAGCAAAAACTTATGTATGACCATGAAACAACCGCGAATGAAGGTAGTAGGGAGAGACTGCTTGAACGTTTGGCAGCGCCGAAGGAGCAAGCCGGTAACGGTGAATCTCTCAGGCAAAAGTACCTCTACTGGACGCAACTCTGGAGAGAGCTCACACGAGCCACCAAAGGGGAAACTTGCAAGTGGGGAAAGTAATTCCCATGTGGTTCGCAAGGTAACTCTCAGGTACCAAGGACAGAGGAGGAGAAATGGGCGCCATTCTTTTGGTGTACCCGTTTTTCCCCCTCTGTTTTGTTTTGGTCGATAGCCAAGTTTTCTAAGATCTTATTGTTCACAGGAGGTGCCACATGTCCAATTTGAAACGTACGCCACTATTTGATTCTTATGCAAAGTATGGCGCGAAAACCATCGACTTCGGTGGTTGGGATCTGCCGGTGCAGTTTACAAGCATTGGTCAAGAGCATGAAGCCGTTCGGACAAAAGCTGGTCTATTTGATGTTTCCCATATGGGAGAAGTGGACGTAAAAGGGGAAAACGCTCTTTCTTATCTCCAGCGTGTGACTACGAATGACGTGTCCAAGCTGGCAGTCGGGCAGGCGCAGTACAGTGTGCTTTGCTACCCAGATGGGGGGACGGTAGACGATCTGCTTGTTTACAAATATGCAGATGATCATTACCTGCTCGTCATCAACGCGGGGAATATCGACAAAGACTATGCGTGGCTAGAAGAACATCTGATTCCAGGCGTAACGATTGAGAATATTTCGCCACAAACAGCACAAATCGCGATTCAAGGTCCTTTGGCAGAATCCATTCTGCAAAAGCTGACGACTACAGACTTGTCTCAAATCGGCTTTTTCCGTTTTGAGCGTGATGTGCAAGTGAGCGGTATTCCGGGTTTGGTCTCCCGCACTGGCTATACTGGCGAAGATGGCTTCGAGATTTATTTGGATGCCGATCGTGCAGCAGAGCTGTGGGACATCTTGCTGGATGCGGGAAAAGAAGAAGGTCTTTTGCCGTGTGGTCTCGGTGCGCGCGATACGCTTCGTTTTGAAGCCAAGCTGCCACTGTACGGACAAGAGCTCAGCAAAGACATCACTCCGATCGAAGCGGGCATTGGCTTTGCTGTCAAGGTAGACAAAGAAGTGCCGTTCATCGGTCAAGAAGTGCTGAAGGCACAAAAAGAAAACGGTGCTCCACGCAAGCTGGTAGGGATCGAAATGATCGACCGTGGGATTCCGCGCACGCATTACCCCGTCTATGTGGGGGGAGAGCTCATTGGCGAAGTGACGACGGGAACACAATCTCCAACCTTGAAGAAGAACGTCGGTCTCGCTCTCGTAAAAACCGAGCATGCTGCGTTAGGTACACAAGTAGAAGTAGAAATTCGCGGAAAACGTCTGAAAGCAGAAGTCGTTGCCGCTCCATTTTATAAACGCCCAAAAAACTAAACGATACACCACATACATCCTTTTAGAGGAGGACAACGTCCGTGAAATACCGCTACCTGCCCCAAACTGATCAGGACAAGCGCGAAATGCTGGAAACCCTCGGCATTTCGAGTATAGAAGAACTGTTTGCTGATATTCCGGAAGAAGTACGCTTCAAAGGTGCTTTGAATATTCCAGAAGCACTTTCCGAGCCAGATTTGGTGAAGTATTTTACACACCTCGCAAATAAAAACGTAAACTTCAGCACGCATGTTAACTTTCTAGGTGCGGGTGTTTATCAACATTACACGCCGAGCACAGTCAATCACATGCTGCTCCGCGGGGAATTCTTTACTGCTTATACACCTTATCAGCCAGAAATCAGCCAAGGTGAGCTGCAAGCTATTTTTGAGTTCCAAACGATGGTATGTGAGCTGACTGGCATGGAGGTAGCTAACTCCTCGATGTATGACGGCGCGACTTCTTTGGCAGAAGCAGCGATGATGGCTGCAGGTCACACTGGCAAAAAGCGCGTAATCGTTTCCCGCGCTGTACACCCGGAAGCGCGTGGTGTTTTGAAAACCTATGCGTATGGACAAAACGTTGAGCTGGTTGAAGTAGGTATCAACAGCGATGGCGTTACGGATACAGCGGCTCTGGAAGCGCTTGTTGATGAAAACACAGCAGCGGTCATCGTGCAGTATCCGAACTTCTTCGGAAATGTAGAGGACTTGGGAGCGATTGAACCTATTGCACACGGAAAAGGCGCACTGTTGATCTCATCCTCCAATCCGCTTGCTCTGGGTGTATTGGAGGCGCCGGGCAAATTGGGCGCAGATATCGTAGTGGGAGACATGCAGCCATTCGGTATCCCAGCATCCTTCGGCGGACCACATTGCGGATATTTTGCTACCACATCCAAACTGATGCGCAAAATGCCAGGTCGTATCGTCGGTCAGACGAAGGACGAAAATGGCAAACGCGGCTTCGTATTGACGCTGCAAGCGCGTGAACAACATATTCGTCGTGAAAAAGCGACTTCCAATATCTGCTCGAACCAAGCGCTGCTCGCATTGGCTGCTTCCATTGCCATGACAGCACTCGGCAAGCAGGGTGTACAAGAAATGGCGATGATGAACCTGCAAAAAGCTCATTACGCCAAAAATGCCCTGGAAGCAAAAGGCTTGGAGATCGTTTTCACTTCTCCATTCTTCAACGAGTTTGTCGTGAAGCTGAACAAACCAGTTGCAGAAGTGAACAAAGGTCTGTTGGCTGCCGGAATGATCGGGGGTTATGATCTCGGTCTCGACTATCCAGAGTTTGCGAATCATACCTTGCTTGCAGTAACCGAGCTACGTACCAAAGAAGAAATCGACACATTGGCGGCTGAATTGGAGGCGATCACACGTGCGTAACGACCAGGAGAAAGCACTGATCTTTGAAATGAGCAAACCAGGCCGTGTGGGCTACAATTTGCCGGCACTGGATGTTCCAGAAGTAGAAGTAGCAAGCCTTTTGCCAAAGCACCTCATTCGCGAAACGCCGGCTGAGCTGCCAGAAGTATCTGAGCTGCAATTGGTTCGTCACTATACCGAACTGTCTCGTCGCAACCACGGGGTAGACAATGGCTTCTATCCGCTTGGTTCTTGCACGATGAAATACAATCCAAAAATCAACGAAGATGTTGCCCGTTACGCAGGCTTCGCGCAGACACATCCGTACCAACCGGAAGAAACCGTACAGGGCGCTTTGGAGCTGTTGTACAACCTGCAAGAAGAACTGGGTGAAATTACAGGCATGGACGCAGTTACCCTGCAACCAGCGGCTGGTGCTGCGGGCGAGTGGACAGGTCTGATGATGATCCGTGCCTACCACGAGAGCCGTGGGGAAGGACATCGTACCAAAGTAATCGTGCCGAACTCCGCACATGGTACGAATCCGGCTTCTGCTGCTGTAGCTGGTTTGGATACTGTAACCATCGCATCTGACGAGCGTGGTTTGGTTGACATTCAAGCGTTGCGTGATGCAGTAGGACCTGACACGGCTGCGTTGATGCTGACGAACCCGAACACACTCGGATTGTTTGAAGAAGATATTGTGGAAATGGCGAAAATCGTCCATGAAGCTGGCGGCCTCTTGTACTATGATGGTGCGAATGCGAACGCGATTTTGGGAATTGCCCGTCCGGGAGATATGGGCTTCGACGTGGTGCATCTGAACTTGCACAAAACGTTTACAGGGCCTCACGGCGGTGGTGGTCCAGGTGCAGGTCCGGTCGGCGTGAAAAAAATTCTCGAGCCATTCCTGCCAACACCAATCGTAGCGAAAAAGGAAGACGGAAGCTTCTACTGGGACAGCAATCGTCCGGCTTCCATCGGTCGCGTAAAAGGCTACAACGGAAACTTCGGTATTCTCGTTCGTGCGTACAGCTACATCCGTACCATGGGTCCAGAAGGCTTGCTGCAAGTTTCTCAAAATGCGGTGCTCTCCGCCAACTACATGATGCGTCGTCTGGCAACGGCTTATCATCTGCCATTTGATCGCGTCTGCAAGCATGAGTTCGTCCTGTCTGGTGTAATCCAGAAGAAGCTGGGTGTACGCACGCTCGATATTGCAAAACGCTTGCTCGACTTCGGCTATCACCCGCCAACGATCTACTTCCCATTGATCGTCGACGAGTGCCTCATGATCGAACCGACTGAAACCGAGACAAAAGAAACGCTCGATGAGTTCATCGACGTGATGCTGCAAATCGCCCGCGAGTGCGAGGAAACGCCCGAAATCGTTCAGGAAGCTCCTCATACTACTGTAGTCAAACGTTTGGATGAAGCGACAGCGGCAAGAAAGCCAATCCTGCGTTATCAACCGCAAGCATAATTCTAGATTCCAGAAAAGTCGCCTGTTGTTACGGGCGGCTTTTCTTTCGGATTGGTGCTATCATGAGGGAAGAAGAGGCAGGGGATGGTTCGAGCCGAATGAAGAGAAGGATTGTGTTTACTGGTGGTGGTTCGGCAGGACATGTCACGGTGAATCTTGTACTCATCCCCCACTTTATCAAGCTGGGTTGGGAAGTTGCCTACATTGGTTCTGCGACAGGGATCGAACGAGAGCTGGTCGCCAGCCATCCGGATGTTCGCTATGTTGGCATTTCTTCAGGAAAGCTGCGACGTTACTTTGATTGGAAAAACATGAGTGATCCGCTGCGAGTCCTCAAAGGCATTTGGCAAGCTTCTCGCTTTCTCGGCAAGTGGAAGCCGGATGTGATTTTTTCCAAAGGGGGCTTCGTCTCCGTGCCAGTCGTATTGGGAGGGTGGCTAAACCGTCTTCCTGTTGTTATCCATGAATCGGATCTGACACCCGGTCTCGCAAACAAGCTGGCTGTCCCTTTTTCCAGCAAGGTGTGCGTAACATTTCCGGATACGCTTTCGAAAGTGCCGAAAAACAAAGGGATTCACGTAGGTGCAGTTGTGCGAGATGAGCTGAAGCAGGGGAGAAGAGAAGCGGGCCTGGTATCCTGCTCCTTTTCTGCAAAGAAACCTGTCCTGCTTGTCATGGGTGGAAGCTTGGGAGCACGGAGAATAAACGAGGTGGTGCGCCATTCGCTTACTGCCATGCTCGAGCATTTCTCAATTGTACATATTTGTGGCAAAAATCAAGTAGATGAAACGATTCAGGTGGCAGGCTACAAGCAATTCGAGTATGTCCAGGAGGAATTACCCGATTTGTTGGCGATGGCTGATCTTGTCGTGTCACGAGCAGGCTCCAATGCGATTTATGAGTTTTTAGCCCTGCAAAAGCCAATGCTTTTGATACCGTTGTCCCGTGATGCAAGTCGGGGCGATCAGATTTTAAATGCACAGTCCTTTGAAAGGCAGGGCTTGTGTCATGTTTTGCTGGAAGAAGAGCTAACGGATGATCGCTTTTTCCAAGCGGTGAATGACTTGCAAAAGAGCAGGGAGTCCATCTTGCGGCGAATGCGCGAAGAGAATGAGAAGAAAACAGATGCATTGGCGCAGGTCTTGGCCATTTTGCAGGAAACAGCCCGCGCAAAATAGCCCATCAAAAGCTTGCCGTCCTTCATGCCAGAAGCGTACAATGAAGGCGTTGTGAATGAGGAGGTACATAGATGGAACAGTGGCGCTATATCGTGACGGAAGCAATGTCACCCGCGATGAATATGGCAGTAGATGAAGCAATTTTGCAGTTGCACAGTGAGGGCAAAGTTCCCCCGACCGTTCGTTTTTACACATGGGACCCGGCGACACTGTCAATTGGTTATTTCCAGAAGGCCATCAAGGAAATCAACCTGGAAGAAGTTCAAAATAGAGGACTGGGCTTTGTTCGTAGAGCGACAGGAGGGCGTGCTGTTCTCCACGATCAGGAGCTGACATACAGTGTCATCGTATCCGAAGACCATCCGAAAATGCCTTCGAGTGTGACGGAAGCCTACAAAATCATCAGCCTGGGACTGCTGCACGGATTCCAAAACCTTGGACTCTCGGCGGAAATGGTCTCCTTGGCAAGTGAAGAGGAGAAGGAAAAGTATAACTCTCCAGGGTCATCCGCCTGCTTCGATTCGCCCTCTTGGTATGAGCTCGTGGTAGAGGGGAAAAAAGTAGCGGGCAGCGCTCAGACCAGACAAAAGGGTGTTATTCTTCAGCACGGCTCTATTCTGCTTGATATGGACGTAGATTTGCTATTCTCGCTCTTGCATTTCCCATCGGAGCGCGTAAAACAACGGATGATTGATAGTTTCCGACAAAAAGCAGTGACGATCAACGAAGTAAGCCCTCGGCCAATCAGTCTCCAAGAATCCATCGAGGCGTTCTCGAAAGGCTTTGCATCCGGATTGGAAGTGGAGCTGATGCCTTCAACGCTTACCGATGAAGAACTCGCGTTGGCAGAAGAACTCGTTAAGACGCGCTATGCCACAGACGAATGGAATCTGCGTCGTTAAACCATAAAGAAAAGCTCTCTTGGATGTATACGCTGCACACCGGGAGAGCTTTTTTTCATTACACGAGTACACTTGTGTTGATATGCTGTTCAAACAAATCTTGTAGCGTAAGAACGACTGATCCCGGCTGTCCGTTGCCCACAGCAACGCCATCTATCGAGATGAGCGGCATGATTTCTGCGGTCGTGCTGGTGAGGAATACTTCATCGGCTTGCTTCAAGAAAGCAATGTCAAATGCTTCTTCATGGACAGTGATGCCATTGTCCCGAGCCAAATCAATGACCACTTGGCGGGTAATTCCGTGCAGGATCAGATTGTCAGCCTGATGCGTATACAGCTCGCCATTTTTCACGACGAACAAATTGGAAGAGCTGCACTCTGTGATGACGCCGTTGCGGTGCAAAATCGATTCTTGGGCACCTGCATCCTTTGCGTATTGTTTGACAAGAACAGCCCCTAGCAGATTGAGCGTTTTAATATCGCAACGCAGCCAGCGGATATCTTCGATGAGCTGAGCGGACCAGCCTTTTTTCATATCGGCGACAGGGCGGTCCTTGCGACGGACAAAGCCCATGATCACAGGCTTGATGCCAGACGGAATATCGTGTACACGCGGAGAGGTGCCACGAGATACTTGCAAGTAAAGGCTGGCGTCATCATTTTCCGTGATGTTGTTTTTGGACATGAGCTGATTCGCTAAGTCTGTCAGCTCTTCTTCGCTCCAAGGAAGCTCCATTTTTATTTCTTTGGCACTTCGAAACAAACGGGTAAGATGTCCATCCCATTGATACATGCGCCCCTTATAAATGCGTACTACCTCATATATGCCATCCCCAAAGTTATAACCGCGGTCTTCTGGATGAACTGCGACTTGTCCTTCTTCTACCCATTTGCCATCTACATAGAGCATGGTACTTCCCCCTCAGGATTCCAATCCGTTTCTTTCAAACGGTATTTTGTTGATTCCACCTTAGCAAAAGGCAAGGACATCGGTCAATTTGAAAGTCGCCTTTTCTTTATCAATAATTTTACGAAGTAAAGCCCCTTTCTATTAAGAATTCATATGGAAGGGAGTCACGCGAAATATCGACGTTTTGGGCAAAAGAAAGCGAAAGCTGTCCAGGGATGGCGCAGGATGAAGTTATTTGACTAACTATTCTGACTAGACTCGGTTTGTCGTAACCGCCCATAATAAATGCAAAGAGCGAAGGAAAGGGAGAATGCCATGCGATCTGTCCGTCATTATGCGCTATGTGCCCTGCTTGTCTGTGGAACGATATTGCCGTTACCTTTCCTTTCACATCGTGCTCATGCAGAGGTAGCTCAAGATTGGATCGATAGTGAACGCTTGTACAGCCATGTCGAGCAACTGGCGAGAACGGCCCGTCCACCTGCGACTGAAACGGAATTTGCGGCAGCTATCTATGTGGAAAATACACTTCGATCTTACGGGTACAAGACTAAGCTCGATCCGTTTTCTTATTATACGTACCGAAAGCCTACTACTCTATCACTGACGATAGAAGAATGGCCGGGTCAAAACTGGACAGTAAGCGGATTTACTTTTGGGATCAATGGAACCGCGACAGCAGAAGTGGTGAATGCAGGCTTGGGAAGAGCAGTTGATTTTGCGAATGAGGCATCCCGAGGGAAGATTGCCTTGGTCAAGCGAGGTGAGATTCCGTTCGGAGAAAAAGTTCGCCAAGCAGCCGCTGCCGGAGCCGTTGCTCTTATCATCTGGAATGATCGAGAGGAAGGGTGGAATGCTTCACTGGGCGAACCCCTGGATATCGCTGTTCCTGTAATTGCTTTGTCCAAGGCGGATGGCATGAGGCTCCAAAAACGCATCATGGACAAACGACCCGTAAAGGGAACCGTCAAGGTAGAAGGAGCCGCAACCATTAAGCAAACCTCGTATAATATCGTGGCAAGCCGAAAGCCCAATCAAAACGACACCGGTCAGGTCGTCCTGGTATCTGCTCACCATGATTCCGCTGGATTATCATCTGGGGCAAATTACAATGGCTCCGGTGTAGCGGCCTTGCTAGAGATAGCGCGTAATATGGCTGACAAGCCGATTGATACGGAAGTGAGGTTCGTAAGCTTTGGCGCGGTTACAGCGGGAAGCAGAGGCCCGATAGCTTATGCGAATGCCTTATCAGCCAAGGACCGACAAGCCATGATAGCAGCCTTCTATGTCGATGGGGTGGGCAGTCAAAAGGCAGAGCTGGTTGCAACCAATTCGCTGGGCAACGAAAACCTGCCAATCCAACTGCTGAGAGCAGCGGGGGTGTCTCCTGCCGATAAGGATGGGAGGCGTGAACGAAACGGTGCCGCGGGCTCTTTGGCAGCCGCAGGCATTCCTACGGCACTTTTGACGAGTGCAGGGACGGTACAGGCAACAGATGACTCATTAGCGCAATTGGATTGGGAACATATTGCCACGGCGACGAAAGCGGTACTTTCAGCGATTCACAAAATTACGGATCAAACAACGCCAGCTTATCCGATGGGTTCTCCAAATGGGGGACAACTGAGAGCGGAAAGTGAGGCTTTACAGTAAGCGTCTCCTACGGGGGACGTTTTTCATTTGTGGTAAAATGAGGGGAAGCAACCATATATAGAGGAGGACTACGTGACGATGAGTCCATTAAATATTTTGGTGTTTATCCTTGTACTTTTGGTACTGATTGGTATATTGAATGCGATCCTATAATGCGAAAAAAAGTGGCCAAGATTTGTCTTGACCACAAGAGGAGCTACGAGTATACCATCCAGGTTAATTCTGATGCTTCCAAACGTACCAGCCCATTAAGAACATGCCGCAATAGGTCGCTGCACTGGCGATCGCAGACATACTCCACGGAACAAGGAGTGTGAGGAGAGCGAATACAAATACGGTAAGCAGCATGACGACAATCAGTGGCAGTATTTGTAGATGTTGACGTGTCACAATTGGATGTGTCAGCGAGTAGAGTAGGGCTGCGACAATGACTCCACCATGTACAAGCGAGAGGATAGCGAGAAGCCAATCGCCACCGGTTATCATTTGAACCATAATTTGTTTGATAGGCAGTACAGAGGCGTGGGCATCGTGCCAGTGGGCAAGAAGGATAGCTTGACCTAACATGGTGAACAAAAGGAAGATTCCAGCTCCGATGATGGCCCCCGTTCGAACAGTTCGCTCGTGGGACGCACGTACTGCAAGAGGTAGAGTCGTAGCCAAGCTGATAAGAAAATGCAAGGCAAGGAAAAAGACGGCGTGAATCAGCCAGTTCACATTCAATTGATAACCCAAGCTTGGCATGGGGACATGGGATTGTGCACTGAAAATCAATCCGAATAATAATAAACCGATGGATAGAGATATGGCTGTTGCAGTGACAATCCATCTCCAACGATTTATGATAAAGAAGATAGCTAAAATAGTCAGAAGGATGAACCATAGAGGAGAGAGCTCCTCCAAAAGGAAATTTGCCTGTTGGCCAAGCATGACTCCTGTATAGCCCAATAGCAGAATGTGGGTAATGACAGATAGGCTAGAAGCGAATGCTTCGCCACACAATACGTAGTACAGCTCGTACAGGGAGCCAATTTGCTTGCGATGGCAAAAGGTCAACAACTGGACGCCGAACCAGCCGAGGCCAAGAGCCACAAGTGCAATGCCGATTGTCCCCCAGGAACCGAAATAAGTAAAAAAGCGTAGCCACTCATATCCACCCAAGTAGAATCCGCCTAACGCAGACCCTGCAAAAAGCACGGCGATATGCCAAGCGACTTTGTCCATAGGCATCATCCTCACTTGCAACTTGGTACAAGTGTATGAGACAAACAGGTCTGTTCAGAACAGATGATATTAAATAAACATAAATGTTTACAAAATATACTTAATGGAATATAATGATGATCATACCAGTATTTAGATTATCGATGGGGTGAAACCATGAAAATTGTAGGAATAGCCGGAAGCATGAATGCCAATTCTACGACAAAACAAGCGGTTCATATTGTACTCGAAGCAGCGAAGGCTGCAGGTGCCGATGTTGAAATGATTCATCTCGCGGACTGGAAGCTGCCGCTGTATGATGATCGTGATGATACCAGTACGTACCCTGAAATTGTCCATCAATTTGTCAAAGCGGTTTCTGAAGCAGATGGACTTGTGATTGGTTCGCCTGAATACCATGGCACAATGACAGGTGCTTTGAAAAATGCCATCGACTTCCTGGAAGGGCGCATTTTGCGTGATAAGCAGGTTGCCATCATTGGCGTAGCTGGGGGAAGCATGGGTGCTACGAACACGGTCAACACGTTGCAGTTAATCATGCGCAATCTGCATGCATGGCCGTTGCCATCTAGTCCTTCCATCCCGAGTGCTTACAATGCCTTTACACCAGAAGGCAAGCTAAAGGATGAGCGTCTGCAAGCGCGCATGGAGCAGTTGGGTCAACAACTCGTCCAATATGTCCAAATGATGAACCAAACACCAGAAAAACAACTGCGATAGGTACTTTTCTCTTGCAAATGCTTCTCATTACACGGTATCATATTTCTACGTGCCTTTTTTGGCTAGATGAAATAACGGTTTGGAAATGAGGGGTTCACAATGCCGCCGACGCCGAGTATGGAAGACTATTTGGAACGCATTTACAACTTAATTGAAGAAAAGGGCTATGCTCGTGTCTCCGATATTGCTGAAGCGTTGGAAGTACATCCCTCTTCGGTCACGAAAATGGTTCAGAAGCTAGACAAAGACAAGTATCTCGTCTATGAAAAATACCGTGGGCTTGTCTTGACGCCAAAAGGGAAGAAAATCGGAAAACGCCTAGTGGACCGTCACAGTCTTCTGGAAGAATTTATGCGGATCATTGGCTTGGATGAAGAGCATATTTATCAGGATGTGGAAGGAATCGAGCACCACCTGAGCTGGGAATCGATTACATGCCTGGAGTATCTGGTTCAGTACTTCGAGGCAGATCCAAAACGTATAGAAGAGCTTCGTAACATTCGTTTGTTAGATGAGCAAAAAGAGGAATAGTCTATATCGTTATCGTATTAAAGCGCAAGCCGACCAGGCTTGCGTTTTTCTTTGTGGTAACGGAAAAGCTGTCGTCTTATACATGGAAAATGGGGAGGAATCTTAGGGAGGGGAAAAAAGGTGAAAGCGGATGCGGTCTTTGAAGGTGGCGGCGTAAAAGGAATCGCTTTTATCGGTGCCTTGCGAGTCATGGAGGAGAATGGATACACATGGGAAAGGCTCGCTGGTACCTCGGCAGGCTCCATTGTTGCAGCTTTGCTCGGCGCAGGCTATTCCAGCCATGAATTGAAACCGATCTTTGAAGAGCTGGATTACCTTCATTTTCTCAAGCGCTCAGGGCTGGGCAGGCTCCCTCTCATCGGACCAATCTATGAACTAGTCGTGCGGGAAGGGATTTATCGAGCAGATCGAATCGAGTTGTTCATAGAGGAGTTGTTACTACGAAAAGGAGTACGAACATTCGGAGATCTTCCTCCTGGTAAGCTGAAAGTTGTCGCATCTGATGTAACGGACGGAAAAATGCTTATATTACCAGACGATTTGGCACGGTATGGTGTAGAACCCGATCATTTTCCTGTGGCACGGGCCGTTCGTATGTCTTCCTCGATTCCATTCTTTTTTCAGCCGGCAAAGCTGACAAGTGCTGGACATTTGCACTACATCGTCGATGGTGCTTTATTGAGCAATTACCCCGTGTGGTTATTTGATGTACCGGGGACTCCCCGGTGGCCGACGATTGGTTTTCGCCTGAGTGATGATCAGGACAAGAGAGAAGCGACTAGCATCAAGGGTCTTTTTTCCTTCTCTCGGGGATTGCTGGCGACCATGCTTGATGCCCATGACCGTCTGTTTGTGGAAAAGGCAAAAGCCGTTCGGACGATTTTCATTCATACATTAGGGGTGAGGACTACTCAGTTTCAACTGTCAAAAGAAATGCGACAACAATTGTTTGAGTCAGGGGAGGCAGCCGCTCACAAATTTTTGGCACAATGGGACTTTGAAGATTACGTCAAGGTGTTTCGCAATAGCTCTCCGAAAATGCTGGTCTAATAAAAAAACAGGTCGCCATTTCAGGCAACCTGTTTTTGTTTTTTAATGAGAGATATTATTTTGCGATTTTTCGTCTTGTTTCTCTTTTGGCTTCCCTTTGCTGCCTTCGATCACACGAAACGGATGATCCTTTCGCGGGGTGGTCGACTGCTTTTTCACTGCTTGCCGAGCAATGGAGGGCTTTGGCTTCACCTTGCCCTTTGGTTGTCTAGGTTTGCCCGCCCCTGCGCCTAGTGAAAAGAAGGAGCCAGTTTGTAAATAGTTGCGCACGACCAAGAAAAGTACAACGGATAATCCCAAGATGATAATCGTACTGACAGGATCATTGATGAGTGTTATCAAAAATCCGTAAATCGCCAATACGATCACTATCATAATCACTGGTGGAATACGGCGTAACATAGGGCTTCACCTCTATGGGAATAAAAATGCCTCACGTTATCCGGTCGTAACCATTCTTTCCTGCACGTGCTTCTGATCAAGCTCCCGCATCTTTTGGAAGGAAGCGATGGCTACCTCGACTTGGCTGTCATCTGGTTCACGAGTCGTGATCTTTTGCAACCACAATCCTGGATAACCAAGGTAACGTAGGACTGGTACATCACGGAGCTTGTTTGTCCACTGCAAAACCTCATAAGAGACACCGATTACCAGTGGCAAAAGAACAATGCGCTGTACGACCCTCTCCGTCAGGGAGTCATAACTGAACAGTGAGTAAATCACGACACCGACAAACACTGAGAAAATGAGAAAACTGCTCCCACAACGATAATGCAGAGCGGAAAATTTTTGTACATTCGCTACTGTTAATTCTACCCCGGATTCGAATGCGTTAATCACTTTATGCTCGGCTCCGTGGTACTGAAAGAGCCTTTTAATCAACGGCGCTTGTGCAATCGCTGTAATGTAGCCGAGGAGGAGCAAGATTTTAAATCCGCCTTCAGCCAACGTTTGTGGAACGCCATCCGGTACCCATTTTCCGAGTAAAAAGTCTGCCAGGAAAACGGGAACGAGTGTAAATACGAATTTCCCGAACAGGAAGGAAAGTACCCCGACAACAGCAACACCTAAAATCATGGTGAGCTTCGATGGACTTTCAGAAACCTCTTCTCCAGACTCGATACTGTATTGTTCAGAGGCGAAGTTGAGATGTTTGGCCCCATTGGCGCTGGCTTCGACCAAACCAACAATCCCACGCAAAAACGGAATTTTTTTCAGCGTAGTAATCCATTTATATTCCGATCTTGGGGATTCAAAATACTCAATTTCATGATTTTTTTTGCGAACAGCCGTAACAGTCATGGTTTTGCCACCGAACATAACACCTTCGATGACGGCCTGACCGCCGTAGCTAGGTACGTTTTGTTGCGCCAATACTATCACCATCCTTACCACTATATTAACGGAAATGGCGACTTGAAGCTACAAGGAGTTCGCACTTTTCCAACAAATGTAAAGCGAAAGTGAAAAGCTTAGAGGAAGAGCATACTAGAGAACAGAGGTGATGGAAATGGAAATAAGCAAACTAGGGCGGAAGCACAAGCAAGCGCGCGTATCCCATACAGAAGAAGGCAGACAAGGGAGTAAAAGAATCTCCACTTCGAAGATTTTGGAGGTCGCCTTCTGGGGAACGATCATTTGGGGGCTCGTTCGTTTGATGGCTCACTTTTTGAACATGACTCCATATGGAGTTGGAGCCTTTGCACGTCCCTTTATCCGCATCGAGGACGAAAATACGTTTACGAGCGTGTGTCTTGGCGGTATCGTCTTGTTCGTTGAAACAGCCGTTGCTTCATTTGTGTTCAGCTTGCTTTTTAGCCGGATCCGTGCGTGGTGGTTGGGACTCGTCTACGGCGCAGTCATGTTAGTGATAGCGGGTTTCTTCTTCCATATCAAAAATTGGGAGGTGGCCACTTTAAGTACGGAAGCCGCTTGGTATTTGACGTTTGGCTTGTTCATTGGGATGACCATCATACTCGAGCAATCAGACGAGAATCATACATGGAATGAGTCCACAAGGTAGGAGGATTTCTCCATTCCTTGTCAAAATGGATGTAACAATGTTCAAAATGTTGTATAGATGAATGCCCACTATGGAACCAGGACGGCTTGTGGTAAAATGTTTCATTAGTAAAAAAACTTTTTTCGAAGACTGTAAATTATGGGGGAGGAATGGTCGATGACTTCCGTCTTGTTACTGAATGGGCCCAATCTGAATTTATTGGGGACAAGAGAGCCGGATGTTTACGGAAGGGAAACGCTGGAGGATGTGGTGACAATCCTGACGGGTGTCATGGATGAGTTGGGCGGAAAGCTTGAGCATCTCCAATCGAATCATGAAGGTGTCCTCATCGATGCGATTCATGAGGCGAGAGGTGTCCATGACGGCATCTTGATCAATTCAGGGGCATTCACACATTACAGCTATGCGATCCGAGACGCATTGGCCAGTGTGGCTCTGCCAACGATTGAAGTACATATTTCCAATATTCATGCACGGGAACCATTTCGCCATCACTCCGTCATCGCTCCTATCGCGATTGGGCAAGTTGTCGGATTGGGGATCGATGGATATGAATGGGCACTAAGAGCGCTCGTCCGTAAAATCGAAAAAAAATAATAGCATTCAAAAAGGGGAAAAAGCTGCCATGAAACAACGTCTGCATAAATTGCGTGAGGCACTTACACAAGTTGGAGCAGAGGCGTTTATTACCGAAAAAACAGAGAATCGCTTCTACTTGAGTGGTTTCACCGGATCAACGGGATGGGTGATTGTCACCGAAACAGAGGCGTTTCTCGTCACAGACTTCCGCTATGTGGAACAAGCGCAAGAACAAGCACCTGAATTTACGGTGGTAAATAACGAGAGAAAAGCTGTTGAAGCGATGGCAAAGCTCCTGCAAGAAAAAGGGATTAAGCGCTTGGCATTCGAGAGCAGCGTGTCCTTTAGCACCTATCAGGAATGGAACAAAGGATTTGACGGAGTAGAACTGGTGCCAACAAGCGGTCTGCTTGAAAAAATCCGCATGTTTAAAGACGAATCCGAGATGGTTATTATTCGTGAAGCGGTTCGTATCGCGGAAGCGGCATTTACGCATATTCAAGGCTACATCAAGCCAGGTGTACGTGAATCCGATGTTGCTTTGGAATTGGAATTCTTCATGCGCAAACAAGGAGCGACAGGCTCTGCCTTTGATATGATCGTAGCATCAGGTGTGCGCGGTGCTCTGCCACATGGACGAGCTTCCGAGAAAGTGATCCAGGCAGGGGAAATGGTTACGCTCGACTTTGGTGCTGCTTATCAGGGCTACAATTCCGATATTACACGCACGTTGTCAGTGGGAGAGCCAGACCCGAAAATGCGTGAAATCTACGAAATCGTTTTGCGTGCCCAGCTCGCAGGTTTAGAAGCACTGAAGCCAGGTGTATCTGCAAAAGACGCTGACGCAGCAACGAGAGATATTATCACAGCAGCAGGCTATGGCGATGCCTATGGACATAGCGCAGGTCACGGTCTCGGACTGGAAGTTCACGAGATGCCAGGGCTGTCGACTGTAAGTACCTTCGTATTGGAGCCAGGTATGCTTGTAACGATGGAGCCAGGCATTTATGTAAGGGGACTTGGTGGCGTTCGGATCGAAGACGATGTGTGGATTACAGCTGATGGTCATGAGAACCTGAACAAGTCCACGAAAGAGTTGCTCATTTTGCCTGTGTAATTTATACTTATTCTGTTATTGATTGATTTGGGAGGACTACCATGATCTCTGTAAACGATTTTCGTACCGGTTTGACAATCGAAGTGGATGGCAATATTTATACCGTGCTAGAATTCCAACACGTAAAACCAGGTAAAGGTGCGGCTTTCGTTCGCTCCAAACTGCGCAACCTGCGCAATGGCAACACGACGGAAATGACTTTCCGTGGCGGTGAAAAAGTTAACCCTGCCCGCATCGAATCCAGCACCATGCAATACCTGTATGCGAGCGGAGACGAGTACACTTTCATGAATACGGAAACATACGAGCAAATGACGTTCACTCACAATCAAATCGAGCGTGAACTGCGTTTCCTCAAGGAAAACATGAACGTGCAAATCATGCAGTACAACGGAGAAACAATCGGTATTCAATTGCCGAATACGGTTGAACTCGTTGTAACAGAATGTGAGCCAGGTGTAAAAGGTGACACTGCTTCTAACGTAACAAAGAAAGCAACCTTGGAAACTGGTTTCGTAGTAAACGTTCCTCTCTTCGTAGAAGAAGGAGAGCGTCTGATCATCGATACTCGTACGGAAGCATACGTTTCCCGCGCGTAAAAGTACGGATTGCAAGAAAAAGCTGTGCCCAAATGGAGAGCCGTGCAAAACGACTCCTATAATATGTAAAAAGACTG
>NZ_LMPN02000020.1:0-309472 GCF_001423865.2 Brevibacillus sp. Leaf182
GTCCTGAGCCAGGATCAAACTCTCCAATAAAGTTTGTTACTGGTCCAAAGCTGGCAAATCATTTCATGATAGACTCATTAACGCTTTCGCTGTTCAGTTTTCAAAGAGCATTTTTGTTTCGTCGCCCAGAGGCGACTTTCTTAATTTATCACATAACCACTTGTGAAATCAAGTGTTTTTTTAAATCTTTTTTCGGCCACTCTGCGTTAGCGTAGCAGCGACGTTTGTTAATATAGCATGGATCACAAATAGAAGTCAACACTAATTGAAAAAATTTTATCCCATTAAAATAAAACCTGTTTCTCTGTCGGCATTTTCCCCTTCTTTGCATACGATCTCTTGGATCAACAAGCGCTGAAGCATCTTATCTATCACGAGAGGAACCTCAATCTCTGCCTCTTGAATCATCGGATGATTCATCAACTCTTCCAAACGCCAAGGCCCTGATTTCGTCTCCATGAGCTCAATCAGATATCGAACAGATTCCTTTGTCCTAGATGCGATCCAAAATTCAATTGCCAGCACAAGCAGTTCAATTCGCTTCTCCAATGCTTCTGCATTAAAAGACAGCTCCTCATACAACTTATATATAGAAGGATCTATCTGTTTGACTTGTGTCCATAAAGCTGGCTGAGGATGATCTCCCGCTTCATATACAATGAGACGAGCCAAATAGTGAATCGTTTGAATGGCAGAGTGATGCGCATCCAGCATCATACCTTGCTGCAAAAACTCTTTTGTCTCGTGAAAAAAACGAAGAATTTGGGAATACTCCTTACAGATATGTTTTTTCTGGAGAGAAGATGACAAACTAGCCAGGCGCAGCTTCATTTGTTTCATATAATGCTCTTTGTCCCAAACGATTTCTGCCCTTCGAAGCATCTCGGCAAGTCGTTCGTCCAAACCGCATATGGCCCCCTTCTCCAGTTGCCACGTGCTGATTTGCTGCTCGATGATCACTTGTTCCTGAAATAGCATGCGACGGATTTTTCCATCAGCTTGGGGCTCATTTACTACGACGAAATAAAAGATTCCCTCGCGAAAGGGGACTAGCATATCCGAATCATTTAAAACAAGCACCGCTTGCACATCCAAACGCTGCTGGAGATTTTTCAGATACGTTTGCCTTAAAGTCATGCCTTGTTCCTCCCTGCCCCCTGGGTTGAACTTATGGATTCTACAAGTCTTGTCCGTTTCCTGCTTGTCAACAGACAAATCCTTTGTATGCTATACTATAGGGTAGGAGGAATGATCATGAAAAATACAGAACGCCTGAGCAAGATCAAACGCATGCGCACATGGGGCAACTGGAGCATGGTAATCGGCATTTTGCTGATGTATACAGGGTACGCATTTTTTGCAGGTTATTTGGACTTTATTCCTTTACTTGGAAGCCTCTTGAAAGGCTCTTACATTTTTATGACGCTGCTTTTGATCATCGGGTTCATTCTGACAATGGGCAGTACAGTCTTGTTTATGATTTCTGGGATGGTCTCCACGTCAGCTCCACAGGTGCAATGCCCTTCATGCCAAAAAGTCACGAAGATGTTGGGTAAAGAAGACGCCTGTATGTTTTGTGGACAACCTTTACGCCTAGAAGATGGACATCCTCAGCAAAACCAGACATAATATGATTCCTTTTCATCTATATGCAAAAAGCCACCTGCTAATTCCCGAGCATTCGGGGTGCAGGTGGCTTTCTTTCGTAAAAGCTGTGTGTCTTTTATTTCAAAGTCTCATCAATTGCTTGCCAAATCTCCGGCACCTCAAAACCACGGCGCCAAGAAGCTGCACCCGCCAAGTCGTACTTATTGACGATTTCCATACGCTTTTTCATTGAAGTTACATCTTCTATCCACATTTTATAGACGTTGCCATCCTTCGGGTCTTTATACTCCACGTAATGTTGACCTGAAGCTTCATCCATAACCGGCGTCAGTTTGCGCTCGTTGATCCAGTCCTGGGCTTTCGTCATGGAATAAGCTTTGGAGCTAACCTTCACAGTGCCATCAGCCTGCTTGGCTTCTGTCCACAAGCGTGTGTAAAAAGGTACACCCAGCAACAGTTTTTCATTAGGGACTTCTTCCAGCACTCCTTGCAAGCCTCGCTCCACCCATGGCAACGATGCGACAGATCCAGCTTTTGGACTCGCAGCCCAATGCTCGTCATACGTCATCACCGCAACATAATCGACGACCTCGGCCAAAGCTTTTCGATCCAGGAACATGGACCATTGCTTCGCGTTTGACTTGATCGTCACATCTATAGAAACGGTCAGTCCTTGCTGATGGAGATACGGCGTCAGCTCCCGTACAAACTGAACGAGTTCCTCTTTCTCTTCTAAATATACGTTCTCAAAATCGATGTTGATGCCATCGAGATCGTATAGATGAGCGTAGTACAAGAGTTGGGCAATTAACTTATCTCGCTTGTCATAGCTACTGAGAACAGATTTGGTCCAGTCAGGATTAAAGCCGTTTGTAACGAGACCCCAAACCTTGTAGCCCCTTTTATGGGCCCATTTGACGTACGCAGGATCGGCCCTGTTTAACAGATTTCCTTCTGCATCCTTCATTTCAAACCAAGTAGGTGAAACGACATTTACCCCTGGTAATGCACCAATTTTTGAAACATCCGGATTTTTACTGACGACGTGCTCCCATACGAGGTTGATCTTTCCGTCAGGCTTCCAAGCAGCGTGTTGTTGTCCGGTAGCAGTCGTGTGCTCTAGCTGGACTTTGCGCACATCTGTCATTTCAATACTTTTCTCTGAAATGAATCCGCCTACTCCCGAAGCCGTCAAAACGCGATACCAGTTTTCTTTTTTGCCAAGAACGTCAACAACCTCTCCTGACGACAGCTCTGCTACGATCGGGGTTCGGTGAGAAGAACCGGTACGGACTGCTTGTTTTTCCTCGGCAGCGATTACTTTCGCTTGCTGGATTTCGTAGCCCTCTTTTTCGACGACGAGGACACCCGTGTCTGCTTTTCGCTCAAACGAATAAGGATACAGCTTTTCCAATGGATCCAACGGGACATAGCGTGTACCGTCCACCTCTTTTACCGGAACGAGTAAATCCACAGGTTTTTTGTTCAGATAGGCAACAACTTCTCCGCTCTCCATCCGAAGCACCTTATCCTTCGTCGTTACGATAACGGAACGTGTTGGCTCATCCCAAAAAATCGCAGGATCAATGTTCTCTTTAATGAAATCAAAGGGCAGCAATATTTGCTCTGATTCCAATACATACGTGGACTCTTTTCGCGAGCCTTCGTATACAATCACATTTTTCTCACCATCATACGGCTGCACATGCTCAGTTGAGGCACGGAGCACAAAAAACCAGTAAATGCTGCCGAAGATGGCCAACAAGAGAAAGCTTAACAAAAACAACCTGCGAAAAGCCCGTCGTTTCCTTCTTCTTGGTCGCTGAACTCTACCCGACTCCCTGCTCATAATCTCCACCTGCTTCCCGGTCCATAAGCCTGTCTTCTGACTTGGGCTGTATGATTTGACTCATTATTTCGATCATAGCGTTGGTTCAATCCATTCACAACCTTTTGTATTCTGGTAATTCACGGACAAGCTCTACCAAGAAAAAGACGTACGAGAAGCCAAAAGGTTACAGATATCGACAAAAAGGGTTATGTTCTCCAAAAGCAAACACCCCCTGCATCACCGGGATTATCCGATTCAAGCAGGAGGTGCTCATCCATCAAATACATTCTTAGTGGGGATTCTTTTGACAGGAATCACAAACGCCATAAACTTCCATACGATGTCCAGTTACTTTGAAGCCGATGTCTTTGGAAGCAGCTACTTCTGCATCCCGCAAATACGGAAAGTGGAAGTCCCTGATCGCACCACAGGAGGAACAGATCGCGTGATAATGATCTTCTTCCACATTGGCATCGAATCGGCTGGACGCATCCCCGTAAGTGAGCTCTGTAACCAATCCAGCATCTTTAAAGACTCGTAGATTGTTATAAATCGTTGCAACGCTCATATTCGGGAATTTGCCTTCAAGGGCTTTATATATTTCGTCAGCCGTCGGGTGGGTCATCGTTTCCAGCAAATAGGTCAAAATTGCATGGCGCTGAGGTGTCATGCGAACCCCTGTATTCTTCAGGATTTCAACAGCTTTCTCCACACGTTGTACCATCTTGTTACACCCCACAGTCTTTCGCAAGACAAAAGAACAAGCTTCTCTAATGTCATTGATTAGAATTACTATAAATAAGTGTACGTCTAGTCGGCGAAAACTGTCAATATCCATTCATTCGATTTGAAAAGAAAGAAGTGGAAAATCAAGTTTTTACTTTGCTTTTTGCGGGCTTTTTGGTTACAGGTTTTTTGGCTTTTTTGGCTTCCGCCTGTGCAAACTTACACATGGATTGAAGTGTACAGCTGCCGCACTGTGGATTGCGCGACGAGCATACACGTCTGCCGTGCCAAATTAGCCAATGATGCGCATCCGTCCACTTCTCTTTTGGAATACGCTTCATGAGCTGACGCTCCACTTCATCCACATTGTCACTATTCGCAAGGCCTAACCGGTTTCCTACGCGGAATACATGCGTATCCACCGCGATCGCAGGAATCCCGAATGCATTGGACAAAACGACATTTGCAGTCTTTCTCCCTACTCCCGGCAATGCTTCGAGCTCGGCATGCGTTTGTGGTACTTCGCTATTGTATTTTTCGTACAAGATTCTACAGGTCTCTAAAATGTTTTTACTCTTATTCTTATACAACCCGAGCCCTTTTATATGCTCTTCCATTTCTTCCTGTGTCAAATGAAGGTAATGCTCCGGCTGGTTTAGCTGCTGGAACATGGGTGCCGTAATCTCATTCACCCTTTTATCCGTGCATTGGGCAGAAAGAATGGTCGCAATGAGAAGTTCAAACGGGGTTGTATAATTCAATTCACAGTGCGCATCCGGATAAAGCTGTTGCAAATTATCCAAGATGTCGGCAACAGGTACTTTGCGTTGTGCCATAAATATATCCCCCTTTTCCCTACATTATACCGCCTTGGTCAACATAGCGATCGATAGCACCGCAGGCTGAACCTGTTGTACAATGAGTCTGGAAGTATTTAACGGGAGGAGGTTTTCCATGAAAGTATTCCTGACTGGTGCCACTGGGTTTGTTGGACGGGGTATTCTCGAGCGCTTGCAGGCAGAAGGATATGAAACAGTTTGCCTCACCAGATCTGGTTCAACAGGTAAGCTTCCCTACAACGAAACCACCAATGCACGTATAACAGAAGCAACTGGCGATCTATTTGATAAAGTATCATTGATGAGAGCGATGCAAGGCTGCGATGCTGTTATCCACCTCGTGGGAATTATTCGCGAACAACCGGGGAAAGGCATTCTCTTTTCTCGTATCCATGTAGAGGGTACACAAAATGTACTAGAGGCTGCCAAGCAAGCTGGAATCAAGCGCTTTGTCCATATGAGTGCTCTGGGCGCACGCAAAAACGCCACGAGCGCCTATCATCGAACCAAATACGAAGCGGAGCAGCTTGTGCAAGCAAGCGGTATTCCGTACGTCATTTTCCGTCCATCTGTCATTTTTGGTCCCGGGGATGAATTCGTAAATATGCTCGCCGATCTGGTCCGATTACCTGTCACACCAGTCATTGGCGATGGCTCCTACCCTTTGCAGCCAGTTGCTCGCAAGACGGTGGCCGATGTATTCGTCCAAGCCTTGAGCAGACCCGAAGCAACCAATCAAACTTACGAAACAGGTGGACCCGAACCACTTTCCTACGGGCAAATCCTAGATACGATTGGCGAAGCTATCGGAAAGCGGAAGGTCAACAAAATTCACATTCCTCTTGCTTTCATGAAGCCTGTGGTAAATATGATGGAGAGATTCCCATTTTTCCCGATTACCAACACGCAGCTCACTATGCTGCTAGAAGGAAACGCATGCAAGGACGGAAAGCTTCTCTACGATACTTTTCACACCGAGAAAATCGACTTTCTCCCCGGAATCACCACTTACCTCCGTACAAAATAAAAAATTGAAGCCCCCTGCTTGATCCCAGGGGGCTTTTGCCTATTCGTGCAACGTTTTCTCCACTGCACTTGTCTCTTTATTAATATGACGAGCCACAACGAACAGATAATCAGACAATCTGTTAAGATACTTAACCACGGACGGGTTTACCTGCTCCTGCTGTGCCACATGGACTGCTTTGCGCTCTGCACGTCTGACGACTGTACGCGAAACATGGAAGGCAGCCGCAGCCGGATGTCCGCCAGGCAAAATAAAATTGGTGAGCGGAGGAAGCTTTGCATCTAGCATGTCAATTTGCTCTTCCAGAAAAGTAACGTCCTCTTCTGCAATGGGCCAACCTACCTTTTTGCCTTCTGGCGTTGCCAGCTCAGCCCCTACATGGAACAGCTTTGTCTGAATGACATGGAAGACATCCTGCAATTCCTTCCATTCTTCTGTCGCAGGCAACAGAGCCAGTGCCAATCCTATCTGCGAGTTGGCTTCATCGCACGTACCGTATGCCTCTACGCGGTCCGCAAACTTAGGCACGCGGACACCTGCAACCAGTGACGTCTCACCTTTATCCCCTGACTTTGTATAAATCTTCATTCCATATCCCCTCCACAGGTTCCGTTTACAAAGCTTCTGCGACCAGAATCAATTCTGAGCTATTTGCATCAAAAGGTGTCTTTGCAAAAGAACCGTATCGTTGTGTGACCTTCAAGCCGTTTAAGCGAAGCAGATGATGGAGCTCCGCGGGGAAAATATAGCGGAGAGTAAATCGGCCTTTCACCCGTTCCGTCACAACGCCTTGTGCATTCGTACGCTCATAAATGCGTGTCACTTCGGACAGTTGCTGAAAATGGTCATAACGGGTGTAATCCCACATTGCAACCTCTTCCCCCGACGGGAGTGGATAGGTGCCACGCAAGGACATTTTTTCATTTTCCTCGTAAAAATGATGAATCTTGGGCACAAACACGTTCATGATGAACTTCCCGCCTGGAGCCAGATGCTTGCGAATGCACGTCAATGCCTTCATTTGCTCTTGAACATGCAACAGATGCAAAAACGACCGAAAAGGAATCATAATCAGCGAAAATGTCTCCTCCAAGTCAAAAGCGCGCATATCCCCCTGCAATAGCTTCAAGCCGGATGTTACACCTTGTTCCTCTGCCTTTACTTGAGCCCTTGCCAGCATATCTTGGGATAGGTCTATTCCGGTAACGTCGATGCCAGCCTGCGCCATCGGAATGCTGATTCTTCCGGTGCCGCAAGCGAGATCCAGCACTTTTCCCCCTGCCAGCTTCGCTTGTTCCAGATAGAACTCAACATCACCCGCAACACCGCGTTGAGTGAGGTCATAGTAGTCAGCCCATTGATACATATTGCTCATCTGGTCCTCCTATGCTTGCATTTCTTCTGATTGAAGGTAAGCCATAACGAGCTTTGCCGTGTTATCGAGCGCTTCTTTATGTGTACGTTCATGGGAGTGGGATGCATCTACTCCCGGTCCGATCAAACCATGGACAACGTCATATCCGGCCCTCAGTGCAGCGCTTGCGTCAGAACCATAGTAGGGATAAATGTCTACTTGGTAGTTCAGACCGTGCGCTTGTGCGAGCTTGGTCAGATGGCTGCGCAATCCGTAGTGGTAAGGTCCTGTGGAATCCTTCGCACAAATGGACACGCAATACTCATCTGTCGTCTGTCCATCCCCAATCGCACCCATGTCGACAGCCAGGTACTCCACCACGTTGTCAGGGATGCTGGAGTTGCCGCCGTAGCCGATTTCTTCATTATTGCTGATAAAAAAGTGCGTGGTGTAAGGCAGCTTCACACCGGATTCACTCAGTTCTTTCAGAACCCCCAGCAGCACAGCTACGCTCGCTTTGTCGTCAATATGGCGGGACTTGATAAATCCGCTATCTGTAACTGTCACGCGCGGATCAAAGGAGACAAAATCTCCAACGGAAATCCCAAGCGCAAGGACTTCCTCTTTGCTTGTGACCTTTTCATCCAGTCGAACTTCCATGTTCGCCTCATTGCGCTCAGCTTTCCCCGCTTCTGAGCTGTAAACATGTACAGAAGCTTTGGTGGACAAAATGGTACCGGTTACAAGACGACCGCTGCTTGTCTCTACAACGCAGTGCTCCCCTTCAATCGCATTGAATGCAAAGCCGCCGATCAAGGTCAGCTTCAAGCGTCCGTTGCTCTTTATTTCTTTTACCATCGCGCCCAGCGTATCGACGTGAGCGGTCAAGAGTCTTGCCTTTTCGTTACTGGCCCCCGCTACTGTTGCAACGATTGCCCCTTTGTTTGTCCGTTTATAAGAAACGCCAAGCTTTTCTAACTCTTGTGCAACCCAGGCCATTACTTTTTCCGTATTGCCAGATGGACTTGGGATGTTCGCCAATTGGCAAAAGCATTGTACAACATATTCCGTAGATACACTCATCTGTAAGTTCCTCCATTCACTCATTGCAAAACAAACGTTAGGATTGAAGCTCTTCCTTAATAAATTGAAGCACTTCCTGCACATGCCCTTTTACCTTTACTTTTGGCCATACTTTTGCAATGTTGCCTTCTTTGTCGATGACGAACGTCGTGCGTTCTATGCCCATGTACTCTCTTCCATACATTTTTTTCAACACCCACACACCATAAGCCTCTGCCACTTGGTGATCCGGATCTGCCAGAAGTGGAAAAGGCAATTCGTGCTTCGCGATAAATTTGTCATGCGATTTCACAGAGTCCGGACTAATTCCGAGAACAACTGTATTCAGCTCAGCAAAGCCGGAATGGAAGTCACGGAAATCACATGCTTCTGTGGTACATGTCGGTGTTTGGTCCTTCGGATAAAAATATAGCACTACATTTTGACCATGAAATTGGGAAAGTGAGAGGGTCTGATTGTCGCTCGCCTGCAAAGTAAATGCAGGTGCAGCTTGTCCTACTGCCGTCAAACTTTTCCCTCCTCTCGATAATATCCTGTTTTTGCTGGTCCCATTTTACCACAATCTAGTAGTCACTTCATCCGCATACAAGTTGCGCTTTGATTCAGAAAAGGATAGAATTAAAAAAAATAAAATTTGGCCTAGTCAGTTGGATGGTGAATTCGCATGAAAGAGTTTTTTGAAGTAACAGATCCAGAAGCGCTAAAATCGCTCGCTATAGCGGAACGGGTTAAAATTTTGGAACTCTTTGAAGATTTGGAGCCCAGAACGGCCAAACAAATCGCTACAGAACTAGGCGAAAATGCAGCACGGCTACATTACCATGTGAAGGAGCTCGTGCGTGTTGGGCTGCTCGAGCAAGTGGATACCCGGGTAAAAGGCTCTATTGTGGAGAAATATTATGAGCCTGTTGCCAAGGTCATTCAGGTCAAGCTCCAATTGATGATTGAAGAAAACGCTCAACAATTAAGTGATGTCATGTTTACTCCGTTTCGTACTACGGAAAAGGACCTCATGCGAACTCTCAATCGCTTCGTCGCAAGCGACCAAGATGTTAGGAAAGAGTATCAGAATACGTTCGCTTATAATTTGACTGAATTTTATTTGAGTCAAGATGAACGTAATCAATTTGTGGAAGACATCTCTGAGCTGTTGCAAAAGTACAAAGGGTTCAAAAAGGAATCTGGCCGTCGAAAATTCAAGTTTTTCGACACCCTGTTCCCATTGACTCCAGCTGACCCAACAGATGATGCAGATGATCCTTTTGATGATTCGGATGAGTAAGTCACCTAGAAAACCATCAGATACGATGGTTTTCTTTCATTTTCTAATCAAAGGAGGACTCCAATGCGGACGATCTTGTTTGATTTCGACGGCACAGTTGCCGATACCCTCCCCTTGATCTTCACCGCTTTTCGCTCTACCTTTCAGCAGTTTTTACAAGAGCATTATACCGACGAGCAGATTGTAGCTCTCTTTGGCCCCACAGAGACAGGTATTTTGCAAAACAAGCTTCCCTCACATGCCCATGACAACGCCCTCGCTCATTTTTATCGTGTATACACAGACGAGCACTCTCGCGTACAAAACCCGGAAAATATCCGAAGCATGCTTGATGAACTTCACGCAGCAGGTATCCAAATGGGAATCGTAACAGGAAAAGGACGCAAAAGCGCTGACATTTCCCTTCGAGAATGGGGATTAGATTCGTATTTTTCCGTCGTGATCACAGGGGATGAGGTTACACAACCAAAGCCTCATCCAGAAGGTATTTTTACCGCTATGAAACAGCTAGGCGCTACGCCTGCGGAAACCATTTTCGTAGGTGATAGTGATGCTGATGTGTTGGCTGGTCGAGCCGCTGGTTTGCGAACAGTCGGTGTGGATTGGCTTTTGGTTACACAAAAGTCGGGAAAATTCGATCCCGAGCCTGACTACCACTTTACGGATGTGCAAGCTTTTACCGATTGGATACTCGGACGCTAGATGAACAAAGGGTGTGCCCTGCCGCCGAAGCGTGGACACACCCTTTGTTTGATTAATAAGCCCGACCGAACCAGACGCTATGCTGTGACTCTTTGCCGCAGCAAATGCAGACTTTCTTTTTTACAGGAGGCTCAAACGGGATGTTGCGAGAGGTGAACTTAGTTTCCTCTTTGATCTTCGATTCACAAGCATCATCCCCACACCAGCCAGCTAACACCCATCCACTCGTTTTATTGTCGCTCTCGTTTTTGGCAATATGAGCGGATAGCTGCTCCAGTGTATCAATCCCCAAATGTGAGTTTTCATCACGGAAGGCTAGTGCTTTTTGGAACATATTTTGCTGAATCTCTTCCAACAGTTGAACAACTGTCTGCGCGATACCTTCAAGTGAAACCGTCACCTTCTCCCCTGTATCACGACGAGCCAGAATTACTTGACCATTTTCCACGTCACGCGGGCCGAGCTCCAGACGCAGAGGAACCCCGCGCATTTCCCACTCATTGAACTTCCAGCCTGGTGTTTCTTCCCGAAGATCAGCACGGACACGCACTCCTGCGGCCTTGATCTCGTCAAAGAGAGGATCAAACGCCTCCATTACTTTCTCTCGCAGCTTCATCGGACCGACTGGAATCATGATAACCTGTGTCGGAGCCATGCGAGGCGGCAACACTAGACCGCGGTCATCGCCATGCACCATGATCATTGAACCAATCAGTCGCGTAGAGGTTCCCCATGATGTGGTGTGAACGTACTTGAACTGATTGTCACGATCCAAAAACTTGATTTCAAAGCCGCGCGCGAATTTATCGCCCAAATAGTGTGAGGTGCCCGCTTGCACTGCTTTGCCATCCTTCATCATCGCTTCAATGGAATACGTGTCAACAGCACCAGCAAAGCGTTCACTCGGTGTTTTTTGTCCCTTCCAAACCGGAATAGCCAGCTCCTGCTCGACGACCTCTCGATAAATCTCCAGCATTTGCATCGTTTCCTGACGAGCTTCCTCCTCTGTCGCATGCGCCGTGTGGCCTTCCTGCCAGAGAAATTCTGATGTCCGCAAGAACGGCATCGTCCGCTTTTCCCAACGAAAAACGTTTGCCCATTGGTTGATTAATACAGGTAGGTCACGGTAGCTTTGAATCCATTGGCTGTACATATGTCCGATGATCGTCTCGGAGGTTGGACGTAGCGCGAGCTTTTCCTCTAGCGGCTCTCCCCCAGCCTCTGTTACCCAAGGCAGCTCCGGATTGAAGCCCTCGATATGCTCTTTTTCTTTTTGAAAGAAGGACTCGGGGATCAGCATCGGGAAATAGGCATTGCGATGCCCTGTCTCCTTGAAGCGCTTATTCATCGCCTCTTGAATTCGCTCCCATAGTTCAAAGCCATCTGGCTTAAACACGATGCAGCCGCGTACCGGTGTGTAGTCCATCAAATCCGCCTTTTTAATGGCATCGATGTACCAACGCGAAAAATCCTCCGATTGCGGTGTAATTTCTTTTACAAACGCTTTGTCCTCTTTCATCCGTCTACGCTCCTTTTTGTTCTTACGTAAAATGCAAAAAATCCCCCATCCCAAAAAGGGACGGAGGATTAACTTCCGCGGTACCACCCTGATTGACTACAGCAGACGCCATAGTCCTCTCGATAACCCGATAACGGTGGGCATCCGGCTTAGCTCTTCACCAGCAGCTTCAGGATGGGGTGCAGGTATCCTTTACGTATCAGCCTTCCAGACTAGGGCCGACTCTCTGTCACGGGGGAATAGCTGCGGGTCCTTTCATAGCCTTTTGTGACTATCTATTACCTAAACATATTAGCGAGTCACATCGTGGTTGTCAATTGTTGGTACGCGCAGCGATTCTCGAGCCGAGCTTCACGTAGATCGGATACGCGACCACTGAAATCATAACACCTTTGAAGAGATTGAACGGGACGATTCCGTACAGAACCAATGACCAGATACTTGTCGCATTGAACATGGTCAAGAGCTGTTCAATCGGCATTTGATAAAGCACAGCGTACGCAGGCAACAGCACATAAGCATTTGCAATAGCCATGACAATCGTCATCAAAATCGTTCCCAGAGCGAGACCAGTCAGGAAGCCTTTTTTGCCTTGACCGAGACGCTGCATGTAGACAGCCGCAAAAATAAAGCTTGATCCTGCTACAACGTTTGCGAGCTCACCGATCAACAGACCGTCTGTATTTTTAAAGAGCATGTGCAGTGTATTTTTCAGAACCTCGATAATAACACCAGCTACTGGTCCGTACATGAGTCCCCCAATTAATGCGGGGAGTGTACTGAAGTCGAGCTTTAAAAAGCTTGGCATGAGCGGTACGGGAACCTCGAGATACTGCAAAATAAATGCAACGGCCGCCAGCATGGGAATCGTCACCAGCTTTTGGGTTGCACGTGTGCGCGAAGAATGCAGCGCTGTTTCTTTCATGTTTACCATCTCCTCATTTTTCTACTCCTTCTTGAGGAATGGCAACAGTCGTTGTAAGCTCACACGTCTTGTTACACAAACAGAATAAACCCTGTGGCTATAAGTTCCACAGGGCATTTGCAAGCGTATGACAAAACCGTGCGCAAATAAAAGGTACAAGAAACAAGAGGGCTGGCCTCTATGTTCTCATCCCGTTTGCACAGGCAAACAAGCACGTGTGATAAACGTACTGTCGTCATCCTTCTCCCATCCAGACTGTACTGTCGGCTCTGGAATCACACCAGATCCTGCACTCCGTCGCTACTTACAGCTCGGGAGGCTCGCGGGCTTAACATGCACAAAGCATGATCACCGCCGGTCGGGAATTTCACCCTGCCCCGAAGGAATGTGTAGTTGTATACAGCATATTATACTGCTGTTTTTTGATTTGACAATAGAGGAAACTGCCAAAGCGACACTTCTTGTTTATTTTTCCGATTTGTTTAGTAGGGATATTGGTCTTCGGCTTGGTTGTTACCTTGACCAAAAAGAAATAGACCGCCCTTGAGTTGACAGCTCTGCGGTCTATTTCACAACATAGTATTGAGCCGCCCCCTTTAGGGGAAGCGCCTATTGTACCGACCGTTCCGGTTGCCGCCGGGACGGTCTTTTTTTACCTTATGCTTTTCGATCTCGTTACATCCAATATTACCACAACGACTTCGGATTATAAATCATCAAGACCCCGCTCCCCGATACTTCGTGACTCCCCAGTTCCAGACTAACAGCCCAATCCCGAAGAAAATAACAGCCACTACCGGCGTCATTGCCGCATATGTGTACCAGACTTCCTTGCGCAAAAAGTATGCCGCCGGATAAACACCTACGAAGGCAAACGGCAGCACGTAGGTGAGCACAAAGCGTATAGCCTTGTTGTACACGTCTACCGGATAGCGCCCATATTGCTGGATGTTGTAAATCATCGGGGCAATCCCTGTCCGCGAGTCGGAAAAGAAGCTAACCGCAGCAATCGCGGTATACACGCCACCGTAAATCAATGCCCCGCTGATCGAGAGCCCGATAAAGATGAACACGTCGTACCAGTAAAACGACAAATCGAGTTGAATGGCAGCATACCCCATGATGATGATCCCGGTTATGACTCCAAAAATGCGGTCTGGCGCAATCGACTCGAGACACACCTGTGCCAGATTGTGAATCGGTCTCGTCAGGATGCGATCCATCTCGCCTCGGATAATATACCGTTCGTTGAAGTCCCAAAAACCGAAGAACATCGAGAACAACGCGTATGGAACCAAAAAGAAACCATAGATAAAGATAATCTCGTCACGCGTCCAATCCCCCATCAGCGGAACATGCGTGAACACGACAATAATAAAGATGAGATTGATCAGCTCAGAAACCAGATTGGACACAAAATCCCCGAGAAAATCCGTTCGATAGGCAAGTCTCGTCTTGAAGTACTGGCTCAGGTAGTCGGCAAAGATACTGAAAATATGTTTCATGTTTTGCATGCTCTACTCTACCCTCCTTGCACAACCAGCTTGTTGCGGGCAAGACGCCACATCACCAAGATGGGAACCAGTATGACAAACATCCAGATGACCTGAAAACCGATCAATTCCCAGGAACGTTCCGTTGTAATCGCACCTGTGAAGATCAGGCTCGGATAATAGTTGACCGCCTGAAATGGAAGATACCCCATTGCCGTTTGCGCCCATCCCGGGAAAAAGCTGATCGGCAGCACGAGACCAGACAACAGATCCACCACGACTCGCTTGGCTCGCATCATGCCATCGTTTCGGAACAAGAAGAAAGTCAGCAAGCCTGTTACCAGATTAATTTGTGTATTGATCAAAAACGCACACATCAAGCTGATCAAATACAGCCCCCATCCAGTCGCTGTCGCCGGGAAGCTGAACGGAATGATTAGGCTGATAAGGAATATCCCTGGACCCGCGAAAAAGAGAAAGCGAAAGATCCCTTCCCCAAACGCCTGCGCCGTTTTCACGGACAAGTAATTATAAGGGCGTATCATTTCGATCGCGACCTTGCCTTCTCGGACGTCCTGCGCTATTTCTGTATCGATGTTGTTAAAATAAAACGCCCGCGACATCCAAGCAATCGCAACGTAGGAAGTCATTTGTTCCACCGTAAGCCCGCCCAACTGCTGCTGGCCTCCGTAGATCGCTCCCCATAAAAAGTAGTACGCACCGATGTTAATCGCGTAAATAATGATCCCGCTGTAATAGTTCACACGATAGGCAAGCATCGTCAAAAACCTCATGCGGATGAGTTCCATATAAAGCTTACGCATGGCTGGCTACCTCTTGGTCTGAGGAATAAATGTTGCGAACGATATCCTCTGTGCTCGTCTCCTCGATTTTCACGTCACTGACTTCAAAGGATGACATGACTGTCGACAAAACAAAGGGCAGCATTTCCTGACTGCGCGCTACTTTTACACTGAGGGTAAAATCATTGATTTGCTCGATCTCACAAGGCATCTCTCCCAATGCTTGACGGAGTGCTGCTGCTGAAGTGCGTTTTTTCATTTGGAAGGATACCTCTGTGCCATTGCCCCATTTTTCCTTGAGATCATTCAGCAAGCCATCGAAGATCAGCTTCCCTTTGTCCATGACAAGCACGCGTTTACAGAGGGCCTCGATGTCTGACACATCGTGAGTCGTCAACAAGATTGTCATATTTTCCGTCTCGTTCAGATTGCGGAGAAACTCACGGATTTTTTGCTTAACGAGCACATCGAGTCCAACTGTCGGTTCATCGAGAAACAGCAGGCGCGGCTTATGAATCAACGAAGCAGCCACTTCACAGCGCATCCGCTGTCCGAGACTCAGCTTGCGCACTGGCTGACTGACGAACGGGGAAATTTCCAGCTCCTCAATCAAACGCTCCAGCCACTTTTCTCCTTCTGCTTCGTCAACCTTATAAACACTTTTCAACAGACGGAAGGACTCTAGTGGAGATAGGTCCCACCAAAGCTGAGAGCGCTGCCCGAAAACAACTCCGATGGATCGAACGTACTCTTCCCGCTGCTTGAAGGGCACATAACCGTTAATGACGATTTCGCCGTCGCTCGGGGTCAAGATACCGGTCAGCATCTTGATCGTGGTCGATTTTCCGGCACCATTTTCCCCAATCAGTGCGAACATTTCCCCTTCCTCTACTGTAAAAGAAAGGTCATCCACCGCATTTACCGTCTTGTACTCCCGACTAAACAAATCACGAAAAGCACCACCAAGGCCCGGTCTGGCCTGATGGATGCGGAAATCCTTTTGTAAATGATTTACCTGAATCATGCAAAACCGTCCTTTTTTCTTCGCTTAAATACCATTTGTAGTGTATATGAGCCAATCGATTTGTGCAAAAGGCAAACTGCACCAAACTGTTAATGAAGATAAAGGATCATGCCCGTTTTGTCGTCTGACTTTTTGAAGCGGATATAGCGGATGCATTCGGGGTCGTTGTTTTCCAGAGAGATGAGCTCGTCTGTATAACGTTGCAGCCCTTTATGTACGATCGGCAGCACCGTCTCTTCCCACTTCGGCTGTGATCCACTTAAAGCTCTCGGCATGAAAAGGCCATCCGTTATGAGAACCAATGCCTTCACGCCAATTCGATTCATGCGTCCATACTCGATAAAATCACGACAGGCAGCATCGCCATTCAACACGCCATAGCCTCCTGGTCCATTCGCCTGATAGCGGTTATGGATCAGGATGTCCATACATCGCTCGTACAGCTCTGTTCGCGTACACAATCCTTCATGAATTCCTTCTTCCCACTTCGCCAAGGCGGACTGTTCCAAATGGCTGACTTGCGTATGCGTCAGGGGTCGCACAGCGTCATCCTCATAGACGGCAAATATCATGCAATCTCCCAACTGCGCGTACTCGATATGGGCATCTCCTACACGGACGACTGCACAGGCCGCTCCCCACAATGCTTCCTTTTTCTCAAGATCGATGCCACTTTGCTGCATCTGCTCCTGAAGGGCTTCGTTTATCGTCTCCAAATAATCGTGCAAAGCTGCATCCTCCGGCATTGCTTCCAACTGGTTTTTAACGAGCTCAGCCGCGATAGCTCCGCCTGTCTGTCCTGTTGCGTTCTCATACGGGATCAGCGACGTAATGCCGTCGATAACCGCATACACATGCTTTACCTGATGAATCACGTAGGCGTCCTCATTGCTTTTGCCGCTTC
Organism: Brevibacillus sp. Leaf182; assembly: GCF_001423865.2. Classification (NCBI taxonomy): domain Bacteria; kingdom Bacillati; phylum Bacillota; class Bacilli; order Caryophanales; family Paenibacillaceae; genus Brevibacillus; species Brevibacillus sp. Leaf182. The sequence continues at coordinate 17,121 of NZ_LMPN02000020.1, forward strand.
CTTTCATGGAAATGCACTCAAGTTTCATGATGACCCCGCCTTTACGCATGGAGTGATTTGCTTGAAAATTGTATCATTTTTCCTTTCCTTCATCTATAGCTCTCCGTTCATATCCAGTTGTTGAACAGCTGTGGTAAGATAATGAAGGACTTTTTCCAAAAGAGGTAGTTCCAAAGGAAAAGAGGGAATATGCATGAAACGTGAACGATCCGCGCAACTGCACGAGGAAGCACTCGACGTCATTCTAGGCGGGGTAAACAGCCCTTCCCGCTCTTTCAAGGCTGTAGGCGGGGGAGCACCCGTAACGATGGAACGTGCCCAGGGCGCGTATTTCTGGGACGTGGACGGCAATCGATATATTGACTATTTAGCAGCATATGGCCCCATCATTACTGGCCATGCCCATCCACATGTGACCAAAGCGATTTGCGAAGCAGCTACCAACGGAACCCTGTACGGTACTCCTACTCCATGGGAAATTACCTTCGCAAACATGATTCGCGAAGCAATCCCTTCGATGGAGCGCATTCGATTTAATAACTCCGGTACAGAAGCAGTCATGACCTGCATTCGTGTAGCACGTGCCTATACCGGTCGTGTCAAAATCATCAAATTCGCAGGCTGCTACCACGGTCACTCTGATTTGGTACTCGTTGCTGCCGGCTCCGGTCCATCTACCTTGGGGATTCCGGACAGTGCGGGTATTCCACAAAGCATTGCCAGTGAAGTCATTACGGTACCTTTTAATAATGTCGAAGCATTCGCAAATGCTATGAGCAAATGGGGAAGCGAAACAGCTTGCGTCCTCGTTGAGCCGATTGTCGGCAACTTCGGTATCGTGGCACCTGAGCCAGGCTTCCTTGAAGAGGTTAACCGCATCACTCACGAAGCAGGCGCACTTGTCGTCTATGATGAAGTAATTACGGCATTCCGCTTCTGCTATGGCGGAGCACAAAACCTCCTTGGAGTCGAGCCTGATCTGACTGCATTGGGCAAAATTATCGGTGGCGGTCTGCCAATCGGCGCTTATGGCGGACGTCAGGAAATCATGGAGCAAGTCGCTCCACTCGGACCTGCGTATCAAGCAGGAACAATGGCCGGTAATCCTGCTTCCATCCGTGCGGGAATTGCCTGCCTGGAAGTATTGAAGCAGCCGGGCGTGTACGATGAATTCGAACGATTGGGCGCCATGCTTGCGAACGGAATCACCGAAGCAGCCAACAAACACGGCGTAACCATTCAACTCAATCGTGTAAAAGGGGCATTGGCTGTTTACTTTACGGACGAGCCTGTTCATGATTATGATGCAGCTCAGAAAGCGAATGGAGAAATTTTTGCCCGCTTCTTCCAACTGATGCTGAATGAAGGTGTATGCCTGGCACCATCCAAATATGAAGCCTGGTTCGTGACCACAGCTCATACAGAAGAAGACATTCAATACACCATCGCAGCCGTAGACCGCGCCTTTTCTCAGCTGTAAACCATTCCCACGTCCTTTCGCATCCGTCCAAGGAAATAATAAGCCTGTTCGCGATTATGTTTTCGAGGAGGATATCCCGGTGTCCAAAGGTGAAAAATCATATCCGCAGGCTCCTGAAAAGACGTTGGATTCCAAAATGAGCAGTAAAATGCTCGAAGTGACCGGCTTTCAAAACCCGCGCAAAACCGAGCATCACAAAACCCAAAATCACGACAGATGAGCATCAAAACAGACACATTCCCAATCAAAATGACGAGGAATGTGTCTGTTTTTTCGCATACAGCAACATTGTCAATAATAGTCAGAGATTGTACAATAAAATAGTGAAACTGTCACAGGACTTATTCGTATACATGAATATGGGACAGAATGAAGTAGTAAGGTTACATGTATGGCTTAGCAACATTTCGTTTTCATAGATTACAACGAGGAGTGAGTGTGGAATGTTTTTCCATCCTATGGATTTCCTGATTCTGATTGCATTCGGACTGTCGCTCTGGGCACAGTTCCGTGTGAAAGGAACTTTTAACAAATTCGCCGAAGTTCCTACCTCCTCCGGTCTTACCGGTGCAGAGGCTGCCCGCCGCATGCTCGATGCGAACGGCTTGACGAACGTTCCTGTTCAACATATCCCGGGTACATTGACTGACCACTACGACCCGACTGACCGTGTCGTACGCCTGTCTGATCCTGTATACTTCGGAAACTCGATTGCATCCCTGTCCGTTGCTTGTCACGAGGTCGGCCATGCGATTCAGCACAAGGTCTCCTACCCGATGCTGGTAGCACGTCATCGTATTTTCCCAGTAGTCAATCTGGTGTCCGGTGTGGCGCCATTGCTGCTGTTGGCTGGTTTCTTCTTTAAAATGGCTGGACTCTTGCTCATCGGGATTATCTTCTTCTCCGGAGCAGTTGCCTTCCAGCTCGTGACACTGCCTGTCGAGTTTAACGCAAGTAGCCGTGCGAAAGAACTGATGCTCAAAATGGGCTTCATCCGCAATGAAGAAGAGCGTGGAGCAAGCAAAGTACTGGGCGCAGCCGCTCTGACGTACGTAGCTGCCGCTCTGATCTCTGTTCTCGAGTTGGCGAAGTACATCATGATTTTCCGTAGCTCTGACGACTAATCTGTTAACGAAACTGCAAAGGTACAGTGCTCTCACATGGGAGGCTGTACCTTTTTTCATGAGGCTACGTTACAATAAGACGGGGGGTTTGCACATGCGAATTGGAATCATTGGATTAGGCAGTATGGGACAAATGCTGGTGAAATCACTCTGTAAAAGCGGTGTGATCCAGCCCGAGCATATCAGCGTCTTCAATCGAACAAGAGAAAAGGCTGAAAATCTGCAAGCATCACATGGCATTCTCATAGCCGAAAGTGCACAAGAGGTGTGCGACCAGGCAAAGCTGGTCTTTGTCTGCACTAAGCCACTGGATATCCTGCCTGTACTGCGTGAGTTGTCTATCCCTGAAAGTGTACATATCGTTTCAGTAGCAGCAGGTGTTAGCATCGATGATTTGGAAACCGTCCATGCTGGTGCCGTAAGCAAGGTAATTCCTACCGTCACTTCGCAAGAGCTGCACGGTGTATCGTTGTTTACATGCAGCAGTCGAACAAGTGCAGAGAATCGCAATAACCTTATCACCCTCCTGTCTTCCATTAGTCAATCACAGGAAGTGTCCGAGGTCGAGATCGAAACAGCGACGATCCTCACCAGCAGCGCACCAGGACTGATCGCAGGGATTCTTGATTCGTTCGCCCAAGCAGCCGTTCGCAAAACACCAGAGCTTGACTTAGATACAGCGAGAAGCATGCTGGTGGAAACAATGCTGGGAACCGCTCTTTTGCTCAAAAACGAACAGCTTGGCTTCAACCAGCTAATCGAGCGTGTTGCTACCAAAGGTGGCATTACCGAGGAAGGCTTGCGTGTTCTTGACAAGACGCTTCCTTCTGGATTTGACGAGTTGTTTGCAATGACAGAATCCAAGCACGCTGCTTTAAAGATACTTGTCCAACAACAAATAAAAGCATAAATCGCGGATAGGAGAACAATACGATGATCATCGGTTGGATTGGTTTGGGGAATATGGGCATCCCAATGGCTAGCAATCTGCTGGCTGCTGGCTACGACGTACGTGTCTGGAATCGTACGCCGGGAAAAGCTGCACCATTGGTGGCATTGGGTGCGAAAGAGACTGCAACTTTATCCGAGCTCGTAGCACAAAGCGATGTACTGTTCACCATGGTAAGTGACGATGATGCCGTAAAAGCAATCTATACGGGCTCAGATGGTCTCTTAAGTCTTCCCGTGCAAGGAAAGCTGGCGGTGGACATGAGCACCATTTCACCAGATACTTCCCGTTTTCTTGCCGAGCACGCCAAACAAGCTGGGCTGCGCTTTCTCGATGCGCCTGTATCTGGCAGTGTAGGACCTGCAAAAGAAGGGAAGCTCGTCATCATGGTAGGCGGCGAAGAGGCGGATTATGAGGTAGCCAAGCCTATGCTGGACAAGCTGGGCAAAGCCGCTTTTTATTTGGGACCAAACGGAGCGGGTACATCTGCGAAGCTGGCGATCAACCTGCTGCTCGGCATTACAGTACAAGGTGTGTCTGAAACTTTACTATTCGCACGATCCCTCGGCATTGGTACGGAGCAAATGCTGGACATCATTTCCGAGAGTGCCGTAGGAACACCACTCATTCGCGGAAAAGCGGCTTCCATCCTCGCTGACGACTATCCGGCTGCCTTTGCCCTAAAGCATATGGCCAAGGACCTTCGCCTTGCGAATGAAGCAGGCGTCTCTACCCCATTGGCTGAATCCGTAAATGCGACCTATCGTCATGCATTGGAAGAAGGCTTGGGCGAGCTGGATTTAATGGCGATCCTGCGTCATCTCGAGGGAAAATGAATCATACTCCCCCTACTTACCTACCGGTTGAAGTGGGGGTTTCTTATGTGTCGTCGTCTTGCCTGCCAATTCCTTGATATGACGTTCTACTGACTTAGAACTACACCCGATGTTTCTAGCTATCATTTCAATGGTCGGATAGCACTGACTCTTGTCGTTCATGATCCCAATTAGTCGCGGTAATATTTCTCTGACCGCTCCTTCACCTTATCTATCGTTCCATGTACGTACATTGTTGCAATTTATTTTTGATGAAACCGCAAGAAAACGAACATAACAAAAAACAGGTGAATCATGGTGGTAACTGACCATAATTGACCTGTTCAACCTCATGGTTCAAGTTGGAAAGAGCTTTTGGAAGTTTATCAAGTGTTCGTTAATTGTTTAGTGCTTGGTTCGTTGGTTGTATTGTACAGTCTTATTGTTGAGTTGGCCTTACAGAAAAATATGGAGACAGACCCTGCTAGAAATTTACTTGTTTCCAGTCAGTCTCACATTTTTTTTCGTATGTTATGAAACCTTCAGTCGAAAACCTTTTTTCAAGCATCCTTCTAGCTTCGTATATACTCCAATCCTTTTCTACATAAATTTCATCTTGTAAAAATAAGATAAATATAGAACTAGATGCATCGTTATTCGCCAAATATAAACCAAATAATTCGTTGTATTGAGTGCTAAAAAACAAACCTACATACTCTATTTTGAGTTTGATATTTTCCTTGCATTCAATTAATCCCTCATAACTAGCAAATAAATTAAAATCATCCAAATCGTAAATTCTATTCATTGAGATTAGCGGATTCATACCTCTTATATACAAGCCTATGACATCACCATTATCTTTCTCAAGGAAAAGGACATGGTCTAATCTCTCATTATCATCCTCATCATGCAAATAAATAATATTTGAGATTTCTTTTTGCACAAAAAGATAATCAAACTTTTTTGTAAAAGATAATATATAATTATTCATATTCATCCTCACTCTCTAATCAAATCTAATTCGGACTTTAACTTACTTGATAAACGATCTCCTTTTTTATTTAAGAAGGTCAATATTTCGTTTGCATTTCGATTAACTAAAACAACTGCATCACCCTTAACAAAAGCGTCTACAGTGTCGATTGTATTCCACTCAAAAGGTTTCGAATTAGCTTGATTTTTGGGGTCATTTACAATTGATAAAATGAACTCCTTCATCCCTTCTTTATCCCCTTTTTAACAGGAACACCTAAATCCCTTGAAGTTTCATATATATCTTGAGCATGTTTTTTTAATTTTTTATCCGAAATTTGGACTAAAATTCGGACCACCATCACCCGTCCCCTCATTATCTCGCTTATGATTTCTATTATTCCCAGTATGATTGTTATGCCCGCCACCACCATTCCCGTCCAACGAAAAGAACATCGTCCTACCTGTATTAGGAACCGGGTTGGAATATCCTTGCATAGCAGCTAAAAGACTATCAATCATCTCTTGCATTTCTTTCAACGCATCTTCAACAGTCTTCGCCTTCGTTTTGAACTTCCCATCCAGCGTTTCCATATCTTTTTTAATCGAGTCAAAAAGCCCCAATAATGGAGTTCTATTTCCGTCGCTTCCATTGCTTCCGCTTCCGTTACCATCTGGCGTACGATCCTGCTGTAGTCGCTGTCTTCATAGCGGCTCCACCCATTCCACCTGACAGTGTCCACTCGCGATTACTTCAGCACCGATGACATTTACTCTTCCCGTATTCCTACCTCGTTGGTAGCTTTCCTCCAGTGTTCTTTTTAGCTTTGCTTCTTTACCTCCATACTTGTCTTCCAAGTGATGTAGCCAATTCATTCCGACCGGAATAACGTAGTCCTGCATGACGCTCTCACCGAACGACTTCTCGCCCTGAAACACATCTCCTACATAGTTTGCCGCACTCGTAGCTTTTTGTTCTGTTGCTTTTGCTAAGTTGTTCCCCCCGGTTAACGACTTAACCTTAGCTCCCCTGATGTTGGTGACCGTCTCACCCTCATCACTCGTCTACGGCAAAGTTCCATAGCGTCGACAGGGTCTCTTCAACGACTTCACCTTCCCGATTGACTGATACTCTGCTTGTGCCTGAACAATCACCCCCAATGTTCCCTCTCTTTTTGCGCCTGTTTCGCCATTTTCCTTCCTTCCTTCCTTTGAATTCGGGCATGCAAAAAAAGCTCATTCCTACTCATGGTTCAAGTTGGAAAGAGCTTTTGAAAGTTTATCAAGTGTTTGAATTGTTTAGTGTTTGGTTTGTTGGTTGTATTGTACTATCTTGTTGTTCGAGTTGTAAACCAAGTTTACACTATTTTTTTGATGAACACGCTAAGGCTTCACCATTTTACTTCTCCTCTGGTACTTTAATAATGCCTATAATAAGCTCTTTTTCATTAAATATAAGCCCTCCGTTAATATCCTGATAAGATACCTCTTCAAACTTATCATTTAATTTCTGTTTAATTGTTTGTAAATTAGACAACTCGTTTATATATAAATATAGCTTATTAATAATTAAACTTTGAGCATCAATGTGCATTTCAATTTTATTTAAATCACCTGCTAGCCGTTCAATATTCCTTACGTTCCATATTTTTAATCCTTCTTGTTCATCCTCTTCTATTTTAACCAAGCCAAATAAACCAGCCAGTTCCTGATAATTCGGATTTCCTTCTCGGAAAATATCAATTAATTCCATTACTAATATATCCAAAGAATCTTCCCTAAATTTTTTTCTGAGTAATGCTGGTGAATCATCAAAAAGCCAAGAACCTATATCGTTAAATTCATCATTTCCTGAATCCAATACCCCTATAATACTAGGTTTACTATAAAGAAACTTCTTGTTCAATATTTATCACCGTCCTATTTTCGTTTATATTCCCCACCAATTCTTTCTGCTACCTTATCATAAAACATGTCCCATGCTTCATCCATTCGTCCCTCTTTATATAACTTATTGAAATTAACATCTGCTCTTAACTCCTCTTGTACTAATCGATACACCATTCGAACTGACTGGCCATCAACTTTCCATCCGTCTATTCCTCTTGTCATACTGAACGTTTTTCCATTGGGAGTTATTGCTCTCATCTCTAGCATATCAAAGTCTACAGCTACCATCATATCTTCCAAACTAAACGGTCCATTAGTAGGATGATTATGAGTAAACACAGCATCTTTTCCTCTGTCCCTATAATCACTAACATCTATTGCCTTCTCAGTACCAATAACTGTGTCCCCAATTAAATTACCATCCTTGTCAAAAAACTGCCCATGCTCTTTAGATTCATGTCTAATTCTGTTCTCTACCTCTTCAACCTTTTTATAATCGTACTTAGCATTACCCGTCCCCTCATTATTTCTATTATTCCCATGATTATTGTTATGCCCGCCACCACCATTCCCGTCCAACGAAATGAACATCGGCCTACCTGTATTAGGAACCAGCTTGGAATATCCTTGCATAGCAGCTACAAGACTATCAATCATCTCTTGCATTTCTTTCAACGCATCTTCAACAGTCTTCGCCTTCGTTTTGAACTTCCCATCCAGCGTTTCCATATCTTTTTTAATCGAGTCAAAAAGCCCGAATAATGGAGTTCTATTTCCGTCGCTTCCATTTCTTCCATTGCTGCCGTTACCATCTGGCGTACGATCCCTATTTGGTCCATCTGGCGTCAATTTGGCTGCTGTAGTCGCTGTCTTCATAGCGGCTCCACCCATTCCACCTGACAGTCCACTCGCGATTACCTCAGCACCTATGACATCTACTCTTCCCGTATTCCTACCTCGTTGGTAGCTTTCCTCCAGTGTTCTTTTTAGCTTTGCTTCTTTACCTCCATACTTGTCTTCTATATGGTGTAGCCAATTCACCCCGACCGGAATAACGTAGTCTTGCATGACGCTCTCTCCGACTTTTGCACCAGCCGCTTTTATATCTTGACCGATTTCACCGAACGACTTCTCGCCCTGGAACACATCTCCTACATAGTTTGCCGCACTCGTAGCTTTTTGTTCAGTTTCTTTTGCTAAGTTGTTCCCCTCGGTTAACGACTTAACCTTAGTTCCCCTGATGTTGGTGACCGTCTCACCCTCATCACTCGCTAACAATTGTACGCCCGTGTAGGCAACATCGGCAACATCTACGACAAAGTTCCATAGCGACGACAGGGTCTCTTCAACGACTTCACCTTCCCCTTTGGCTTCGGCCGCATCGTGATCTGCGAGTCGTTTATCTACCGCGCGCTGCCATCCTAAACTCTTAATATCTTGTTCAAACGGACTCAAGATTGGTGCAAACGAATGACTCTTTTCCGCATCCAGAAGAATCTGATCGCTACTCGTGTCGTTCTCTTCTACTAATGCGATCGTATCCGTAGCTGTATCGAGGTACATCCCTTCCGAACCGACCATGTAGACAGCGGCACCATTTACATTCAGTTCTCCTGACGCGTGAATGTTTACATTCGTGGTACTGTTCAGACTCACACCCCAGAGGCTACTCATCGAGATTTCCAACGCACCTTCTTTGGCGGTCATCCTCAGTTCGGTGTCTCCCATGGTGAATTCTTTTCCTTGTGGGATGCCAAACGATTTGACTCCCGGGTCCACCATTCGCTTATCGTTCTTCTCGACAAAGCTTCCCTGTGGCGCATGACGGACGGAGTTGATGACCATCGCATCGTCCTCATCGGCACCTGGGAAATACAATTTTACTTTAGAGCCGATCTCCGGCATGAGGTATAGGATTTGGTTGCCTTCCGCCCCATACGGGAACCACTGTGCCTTGCTCTTATCTTGCGTTTTATCGATAGTGAGATGGATTTTGACTTGGTTTCGTCCGATTTGAATAATTTTTCCGTCGATAGCGGCACCGATGATGGCTTTGTTATAGATCTTCATTTGTTTCACACTTTTGCGAGTTGCGCAAACATACGTCCACCTGAATAGACCATCTACCATGCTTGCTATTCGCTTGGTAATAGCGAAGGTCTGCCCCTCTCGCAACACTTCATCCCCAAGCTCTAAAACATCGTCGTGTTCAAACGTGTAGGTTCTATATGGTGCGATGGACTGGTTAACCTCGTATGGCCTGTCTTTCAGCTTGATCTGCTTTCTTCCCTCTGGTAGACCGACCCAGAAGCGCACCTTATTTGCACTCACATCTGGTACGAGGACAGCCCCTACGTGAGAGGCAATTCGTTTTAAAAACACCCAGTCCGTCTCTTCGTACTGCATGATGTATTTGCCCTGTTTGAGATCATCGAAGGCATTATCGATCATATCTCCACCAGGATATTTCGACACGAGCTCATCTACAATACTTGAGTACAATCGGCTCTCGTCTTGAAAAGAACGCATCTTCACGCCCATATCCATGGCATAGGTATGCGATACAGCTTCCACCGTCACATAGTGGACATCACGGACAACCTTGATCTCCACATGATGTAGTCGTCCGATAAATATCGACTTCTTCTGCTTTCCTACCTTCTGACACAGCTCAATTACGTCGTGGCTGCTTGCTCTATGTATAATCTCATCTTCTTTTTCTTCGGGAACAATACCTGTAAAGCGTAATTTTGCATGTTCGCCAGTTTGATGGACAAATTCCAACCGATCAAGTCGGATCGTTCCATAGGACCAGACAATCTGTATATCCTGATAGGTCATGACTCCATCCGTTCCCTGCATAAACTCCTCTCCTTCAATCACATCAATCCTGCCCATCCTTTTCAATCGTAATAATCCCTTTGACAGTACAAATCAGCTCCGACTTACTGAGTAAGGCTGGCTCGTTTTTTACCAGTACATCGTGCTTTCCTTCCGTCCACTTGTTAGCTATCATTGGTCTACATACGGTTCCTGTGTCCCTGCAAATACCAAAACATCCAATATTAGCATCGACAACGTTATCGGCAATATTCATGACCGGTTTACCACGCGCGTATACTCCGTGGCATTGCGGCAAATTCAAAAAGCTGGTGTCTGTTCCCTCACTGCATTTTACGGTTGCCCCACGTACAACATAGGAATACTCACCGTGTGCCTTCGGAGCCAGAAGTTGAAGCAAAGACAAAAGCATCTCCCTACTCCCTTTCGTTACATAATTTGCAATAACTCATACCAGTCGCATCGTTCGAATCAAGGCTCTAGCTAATGGCTGCCATACAATCACTTCGTCAGCTGCGAAATGGAAGCTACCGAGCAGCAATCTCTCCTCTAGTGCAGTAACAAACAAGATTTGATAATACTTCCCGTTCTTTATCGGTATGACGAATTCGCTACTCGCCACCTTCACTTCACTGAGCTCAATCACTTCGTTATGTACGACTTGCAAGCCCGCTTGCTTTTTTTTCAACTGAATCGTCATTGTACTCAAAAATTGCTCTACATCGTCCATCTGTATGAGGTGCGTCATATGTGTCAGACCAAGCATGACTGTGCCCTTTTCATTTTTGTAAGTCATCTGATCATGCTGGTGAGTTGTATTTCCTTTTGATTCGATCCCTCTAGGAATGAGCCACATAGACGTTGGGAGATGAATCGCCATCTGCTCGTTGAAAAATAGCTTCTCTTCGCAATAAATCGTTTGCCCTTCGTACTCAATGACACCACGCTGCACTCCTGCCAGCCATTCTTTAGGTGACATTTGTGCCATCTTCTCTTCTACTTCCTTGATTTCACGTCGTTTCTGGATGTCATTCCAGGCATCCAAGATCTTCTCATCCCAGTAAACAGTCATGACTCCCTCCGTTACGCCTGCTCTACTTTTTGCAAAACGAAGCCCGTATAGCTTCTACGCAGTAAGCTTTCTGCTGCATCGAGACTTACCACGATATACGGCTCCAAAATTCCTTCAATGGCAAAAAAATGATGCGCCTTGATCTTTTCGTGGTCTAACACAAGTCTCTTTACGGTTCCATTTAGATAAAACTCGCTATCCTGTGAAAGACAATCCAAGGTAGGTATTTGCATGACCCAGTACACGTTTTGTGAGCCAGATCGCTTGTCTATCAAATGGACACATTTCCACTGAATTCTCGGATTGTATTTCTCGATAATCGACTTCATCTGTCCTGACATCATAGGCACAGGCTTTTCCAGCCAGTCTGTGTACTCGTTGAAGCTATGTTCAGCGACATCTAAAATCGAGACAGGCGGGAGCTGTGCGAAGCTGTCTTCCTTTCGTAGACCCTGCGGTTTCACCTTTTGAGCGATTCGACTGTCATCCATGAGTTGGTAGTAATCTCTCAAGTCATCCCGCCCCCTTGATTTGATCTCGAGTGGAACCATCATCGATATGCACATCTTCGCTAAAGTCTTTAAACTCCCCGACCCTGATGCGCAAACATTTCGCCTTATTTATCTCCGAATACTCTGGGAGTTTTATGGCTTCTCGGATCGCTATCCGGATCAGATCCGTCACGATTTGACTAAAACAATCCAAACGCTTCCATACCATGTGCTCCACATCCGCTGTGTGTAGAACACCGATGTACTTTTTACGCTGCTCATCTAGAAGACGAATCAACGATGAAATCTCTTGAAAAGCCCAACTGGCGTCGTATCTGGCATAGCATTCGACAGGTTCCCAATACCACTGATCTGTATAAGCCTCGATGAGGTAGGTATAAGTATCTTCCAGAATAGATGTCCTCAGCATGGAGTAATGAATAAATCCAACAGGTGCTAGCTCCTCACGATCCTGCATGACTTTGATCCGACTTGCGATCTGTCGAAACGACTCCACAAACTCATCGACGAGCTGGGCTTGATGTTGATGGAAAAATAGCTGGACTGCCGCCACCCGTTCTGCCAAAGCAGGCAAAAACACCTGGTCGTGCAGATGCTGGAGTGCTTCTTCTTTCATCATGACCGTGTGTTCCTCCCATTAGTTCATTTTTATCTCTGTTCCCTTGATCTCGATCTTTTCATTTAATGAAATGGTGTTTCCTTTTCCAATCAGCTCGATCTTATCGGCCTTGACTCGCAGCGTTTGCCCGATCAGATACGCCTCGTTACTAGCACTAATGCTCACATTTTTATCACTCACGATCTCGATTCCGGTATTATCGCTGATTGTGATAGACATACCGCCTGCTGATATCACGATCTTATCTGGCGCCAGCATGATCTCCTTGCCGTATTTCGTGCGGAAGGTCTTCACAGCCGGATCTTTCATCCGATCGGGACCCGTACCCGCGCTCGGTCTTGAGCTACTTGGAGCGGAGGACTTTTGGGGAGCCGGAGATTCGGCATCTGGGTTATCTCGGAGCACCGAGCTGATGGCGATACCGTCCTCTTCCTTTTTGCTCGGGAAGTAGATTCGTATCTGGTCGCCTATTTCCGGCATGACATACCAACCTGTATTGTTCTCGGACGTATAGATCGTCGAATAAGGGAACCAATAAGCAGTACTCTCATCCTGTTGATCATCCATGTCTAGTTTGGCTCTGATATTATCTTTTTGAATCTGAAGAACACGCCCTTGGATAGAGGCACCTATGATCGCGTTGTTATACATTTTCTTGCGCGAGAGTCCCTTATGTGGAAAGAGCTTGTAGGTATTCGTCAGTATTCCTTCCTTCATTTCAGTGACGGCTTCTCCGACGACAAGCTTCTTGGACTTGAAGCTCACTTCATCACCGACTTCGAGGATCTGCGGGCTTTCCACTTCATATACCGTAAAATCTTGATCATCAATTCCTGGCACTCGGTTTTCCGCAGCGCTCTGATATTCCCCCACCCTCTTTTGTACCGTATAATGCGCGGCCTCTAGCTTGCCTTTGTCCTTCCCTTTGGGCAGACCGAAATAAAATTTGGGTAGATCAAAAGCCGTTGCAGGCACCAAGCCCGTATAGAATCGCGATGCCATCCGCTGGAGAAACTGCCAGTCGGTTTCTTCATATTGCATCACAAACGTATTGATCGCCTTGCCGTTCGTGACCGAATCAATAAAATCCGCTTTCCCATATGCGGACAGCACCATTTTGACTAGCGCCGCATAAGTCATCGCTGGATTTTGGAATGAGCGTTTTCTCGGTTTGACATCCAATAAGTAGCTATGTGAAACAGCCTTCACTGTTAAGTAATAAATGCCCCTGACGGATTGGATGTTTACATTCGTCACGATGCCTTGAAACCATGGCTTTGGCTGCCCCTTCTCATCCGTCAAAGCTATTTGGATATGCGTTTGTTCATTTGTTAGATTCACATAGCTGTCTTTCAGCTCATCTGGAATAATGCCCGTGATCGTTACCTTCGCGTGTTCGTTCATCTTTTTAACCACTTTTAGTGATTGCAAATGCGTGAAGTTGTAAGGTGTCACTTGAATATTTCCATAGGTTAAAACCCGATTACTCACGTAGACTACTCCCTCCGTGGATATATCCAATGTTCTATCTCTTATACCAAAATAGACCATTCTTTATAGATAAATTAATGGTAGTAGTTGTTTCCATTACCATAAATAAGCACAAAGTCCTTTTTTTATTTACAACCTAGTGCTTTTTACCCTGTTTTTGGAAATATCCAATTGCCCTACCTACTTATTGACCATTATCTTGTAACTACTAACACATAAATTACGCAGAGCTTTTATTAGATGAATGAGGAGCTCTTTTAAAAGAAAAGAAAGACCGGAATTCTCTCCGGTCTTTCAGGCTATTGTTTGTCCTTCAGCCACGCATTAAAAATCTTTGCTTCCTCTACTGCCCGTTGATCTGACAATATATCACCAGGTTTGTTGCCTTCCCCGATGATATAGCCCGCAAATGGCATTCCGACAAAAGAAAAAACATACTGAAACTGCTGAATCAATGGCAGTCCCTTCAATCTGGGCTGGTCTCCGCCAGTCGTAATGACATATGCCTGCTTTTGCCCGAGAGATTCTTTGAAGGAATAACGCTTGTCACGCAAGCTCTGCGACCAGCGATCCACATAGTTTTTCATATGACCCGACATGCCGTACCAATAGATCGGCGTAGAAAAAATCAGAAAATCATGGTCGAGCACCGCCTCTGTCACTTCATCGTAATCATCCGCGATTGCATCGAAGCCTCCCTCGTCATGCCTTTGATCGTGAATCGGGCGGATGTTTTTTTCACGCAAACGGATACTGGTGTGCGGCACGCCTTCCAGTGCCAGATTTGTCAATTGCTCCGTATTCCCTGCGTCTCTCGAGCTTCCATGCAATACGAGAATGTTCATGCGCTCACCCATCCTTACCTATTGTTCACTCCTCTTCATTGTAGGTAGAAAATCTGCCTTTCTCAAACCTTAAAATGCTTCACCAACGTTTCAAACTGTCGGATCATTTTATCCAGTTCTGTCACAGACTTCGTCAGCCTGTCCATATCGCCCAACGTCGTTTCCGCCACAGCACGTACTTCCTCGGAGCCAGCCGATGTTTCCTCGGAAAGAGCCGTTACTTCTAAAACAGCATCGACCATTTGCCTGGACAGCTTGGCCTGCTCATCCATCCGCTGTTTAATATCGTCAATCGAAGCAACGGTTTGTTGTACTCGCTCCACGGAATCACCCAACGTCTCTCCAGTCTGTCCGACGATTCGAACGCCCTCCTCGATCACGCCGTGTCCTTCCTCTGAGCGCTTCATGAACTGATTGATTTGCGACTGGATGTTATCAATGATCCCTTGAATGTCTTGCGTCGAATCGGCTGTCTGCTGAGCCAGCTTGCGAATTTCATCAGCTACCACCGCAAATCCCCTGCCTGCTTCACCCGCTCTCGCTGCTTCGATCGCCGCATTTAGCGACAAAAGATTCGTCTGATTGGAAATCGACGAGATCATGGTAGAGATCTGCCCGATTCGCTCTGATTGGACATGCAGCTCTGTCATAGACTCCATGCTCTGGTTCATCAAATTTTGTACCATATTCATTTTAGTAGACGCCTGTAAGACAGCTTCCTTCCCTTCCTGAAAAGCATCCATCATATCAAGAGAAGCCGTTCGCGTCTGCTCCGTAAATCGCTGAATATCGACTGTCAAGCTGTTCAGGTCATTGATGCCATTCGCGATTTGATCCATATTTCCGCTGGTTTCCTCGGCTCCCTTGGTAATTTCCACAATGGTCGAAGTCACTTCCGTCATGGCCGTGCTGGTCACCGAACTTGCTTGCATCAAGGACTTGGAAAACTGCTGCAGCTCCTCTCCCGAAGCCGAGAGCTGATTGATGATGGAGCGCAGATTTTCCGTCATTAGGCTGTATGCCTTGCTGAGCGTACCCAGTTCGTCCGAACGCTTCAATGCCAGCGTACAGGTAAGATCGCCTTTTGCCGTTTGATCGAGCGCTGTGACGATTGTCTGGATTGGCTTAATCAGGGAGCGTGCAAGGAAAATGCTCAGCCCTACTGCTGCTATCAGGCTAACGAGTACCGTCACCAAGCTGATGTTACGACTCTCGTAAATGCTAGCCAACACATCGCTGTAATTTTCCTCGATTACTAGCGCCCAGCCCAGCTCTTCCAAATAAGTGTAAGCTGTAATCGCTTCTTGCTCGTTATAGCTTGTATATGGTTCCATAATCAGGCCTGTCGCTTTTGTCTCGATAGCTTTGGCAGCCGGAGGAAATTGCTTCATCGAAATGTTCGGGAAAAGTTGACCCGCTTTCAGCTCTTTTTCTGCCTTTTCGATTTGTTTGGCATCACCTGATTGCTTGGCCTTTTCCACTTCTGCTTCGAGCGGCTTTACATGCGCATCCAGTTGCTCCTTGTACCAATTGCTCTCCTTGAGCTCAGATGAGCCGGCGATCAGTTGCCCGTCTTGATCGATCAAGTACGCACGACCCGACGTTCCCAAAGTAAAGCCGTTAATAAACGCTGCAATGGAATCGAGCGTCACTGCTTGCTGGACTACAGCGGACAGCTTTTTGTTTTGATCGTAGACCGGTGTAGAAAATGGCAGCTTCACCTTTCCATCCCCTGTAGACACAAAAGCGGAACCAATCACTGGCTTTTGTTCCTGAACGGCTTTGCTGAAGTAATCACGGGAGGACAAATCCTCAAGACGAAACCCCCTCGACGGATTGATGATCGCTTTGCCATCTGGTCGCAGGATCGCTGTGGTTGTCGTAGGATTAGCTTCTGCCAGCCCTTTCACCGTCTGCGCCCAGTACTCGACCTCTGGAGGCAAATTGTCCGCTGTCTCGGGAAACGGAATGTTGTTTATATTCGGCAAAGAGGCAACCTGTGCCAGCGATACATGCCTCTCTTGTGCCCATGTACGAATCTTGTCACCCGCATAATTCAGGGAATCCTCGAGCTGAGAAGATTTATTTTCCATGACCAGACGCTCAAGAAAAAAATAATTTGTCCCTGCTACTCCGCCAACGCTGAGCAGTGTAATGATCATAAAAGCTGCTAGAAACCGTGTAAACAAATTCATGGATACACCTCTTTTCCAATGCTTCAAAATAAAAAGACATGTATCGAATTCCCTACTTTTAGAAAATCAAAACAAAAATTTTAAACAATTCTTACAAAACAGTACAAACGTCCCTTATTTACACTTCTTCATTGACAATCACTTTTTTCCCTTTCATTTTCATGATGAGCGGCACCGTTACCCACAGCACGGCAATCAGCAAAAAGACAAAGGATACAGGGCGTTCGACAAAGATCATGAGATCACCGTTGGAAATGGTCAGCGCCCGACGCAAGTTATTTTCGATCATTGGTCCAAGTACAAGACCGAGAACGAGCGGTGCCATTGGATAGTCATGCTTGGACATAAAATAGCCGAATATCCCGCAAGCGATCAGCAGCAACAAATCAAACGTCGAAACCTTCACTGCATATACCCCGAAGACAGAAATCGCGACGATCATCGGAATCAGGTACTTTGGCGGTGTTTCAATAATTTTGGCAAACACCTTAACCAAAGGCATGTTCAGCAGCAACAGCATCAGATTTCCGATAAACATGCTGGCAATCAATCCCCAAGCAATAGACGGATGATCTTCAAATAACAAGGGACCCGGCTGGACATTATACATGATTAACGCCCCCATCAGGACGGCCGTGGTGCCTGTTCCCGGTATTCCCAACGTCAGAAGCGGAATCATCGCTCCTCCGGAGGCAGCATTATTGGCTGCTTCTGGTCCGGCAACACCCTCGATAGCGCCTTTACCGAACTTCTCTGGATGCTTGCTGATTTTTTTCTCCAGCAAATACGAGAGAAACGACGACAGCGTAGCTCCTGAGCCAGGTACGATTCCTTTGAAAAAGCCGAGCAGCGAGCCTCGCAAAATTGGTCCAGCGCTATCCCTCATGTCTTGTTTCGTCGGCAAAATGCGGGTTATTTTCGCAATCTCTCCGCTGTTGCTCTCTCTGTCCAGAATCGTTTTAAAAACCTCTCCCAGCGCAAAAATCCCTACAGCAACCGTGAGAAACTCCAGTCCTTGGTACAGCTCGGGCAGATCAAAGGTAAAACGAGCTACACCCGAGATCGTGTCCATCCCGACCGTCGCCATCATCAAGCCAATTGTCGTCATGAGCAAGGCCTTCGTAATCGACTTGCCTGCGAATCCGCTCAAGGCGCATAACCCGAGAATCATCAGCGAAAACTCTTCAGCCGGTCCCAGCTTTAAGGCGACCTCAGACAACGGTTTGGCTAACAGAACCAATCCGATCAGAGAAATAATCCCCGCTACAAAAGAACCGATCGCAGCAATCGCTAAGGCAGCTCCTGCTCGTCCCTGTTTTGCCATCGGATATCCATCCAGCGCTGTGACCACCGAGGATGATTCGCCCGGTGTATTGAGCAAAATCGAGGTAGTCGACCCGCCGTACATCGCTCCATAGTACACACCCGCCAGCAAAATAATCGCACTGGTCGCGGCCTCCTCAGGTGGCAAACCACCTGTCAACGATGCTGTGACTGGTATCAGAAGCGCTACACCACTGATCGGACCGATTCCTGGCAGTACGCCCACCATGGTACCGATCAAGACGCCGACAAACGCAAACAGGATGTTTTGCCATTGGAGTGCAACAGCAAATCCACTCATCAAATATTGCAAGGTATCCATCTTCCTATTACCTCCCTATAAGCCTAACCATGCAGGTAGTCCTGGCAATGTTCCCTCTAGCAGCTTCACATACACGATATAGATTCCACTGGCGAAAGCAGCGGCGATCAGTATCGTTGCCAGTGGCTTTCCTCTATCCATGGTTTGAAAGCCAACCAGTAGAAAGAAAAAGGTAGAAATGATATACCCGAGCGGCTCAAGCAACAGCACGTAGCCAATCGCTGCGATCAGAATGATAGAAAATCGCTTATAATCAAGAACTTCCTTCTCCCTACCATCCTCAGCCTTGTATCGGAAGGTTTCAAAAAACAGACGAAGACTCAATAAAATCAGGATAACTCCCAGCCCCATCGGAAAAATGTTTGGCCCGACATTGCTTCCGTAAGCGCTTTGGCTAATATATTGGCTCTGGTAGACAAATCCGGTACCCAGCGCAAGGAAAGCCAGGCAGGCATAGCGATCAAATGTTTTACTCATTGCTGTTCTTCCTCCCTGTTGAAAATCTGCTGCGAAGCGAGCGAAAGAGAGAAGAGGTCCTGCCCCTTCCCTCTGTGTCCCGCTTTATTTATGAATACCGATCGCCTTCAACAGTTCCTCGATCTGTTTATCCTGCTCGTCCAGGAATGCTTTGAAATCCTTCGAGTTCTTGTAATCTCCCTCTACGCCATCCGCCTTCAGCAATTGCTTCCATTCTTCTTTTTCACTCAATGCCTTGAAAGTTTTGTCCCAGTACGCAATCTCGGCTTCTCCCATCTCTTTTGGACCCAATACGCCGCGCCAGATCGTAAATTCCGCATCCAGACCGAGTTCCTTCATAGTAGGCACGTCACTCAAAATTCCGCCTAAACGCTCAGGTGCAGTCACAGCCAACACACGGATTTTTTTCGCTTCCAAATAAGGCAGTACCAGTGATACAGGCTTGGCAGCAGCTTGTGCATGGTTGCCGAGCAGCGCGGTGATCGATTCTCCACCACCCTCATACGCGACATACTTCACCTTTGTCGGATCAAGACCGTACTTGTAGATTGGAAGCATCGCAATCACATGGTCCATGCTGCCCGGTGAGGAACCGCCAGCGATTGTCACCTGTGTCGGGTCTGCCTTGATGTCATCCAGAAGGGACTTAAGATCCTGATACTTGGAATCAGCAGGCACGGAGATCGCTCCGTAATCTCTCGTTAACTGCGCCAGTGGAGTAGTATCCTTGTAGCCGTATGGGCTATTTCCCTCTTTTTTATGGTTGTTCAAAAGCACTGGTGGTGAGTTCACTAGCAGCTTGTACGGATTTTTGGTTTCCTTGGTGGCATATTCCGCCATGTAGACGCTGCCTCCCCCGCCAGGTCTGTTTTCGACCAGAACTGTTTCCGTTACCAATTTCGTGTCAGCCAAACCTTTTGCCAGAAGTCTTGCCGTTTTATCCAAACCACCGCCTGCCCCATTGGGAGCAACGAGCGTGATCGCTTTTTCCGGATAGTTGGATGCAGCCGCAGTCGCTTGATCTTTACCAGTCTCCTTGGCACCCCCACAGGCAGCCAAGCTGACCGTCAGTGCTGTAGACAAAACAGCCAACATCCATTTTTTCGATTTTCTTTGCATGACAATTCCTCCTACTGTTTCGTTTAGTAAAACGCTTACATTATTCTGTGAGTGGCAAAGCCCGTAAAGGGTATCTCGCCACTGCACAGACTTTCTTCATTTCCCTAATCGAAGGCTGAATAATCAGTCATTTCTCGCGTAAAACGGATATGGGCACATGTGCATAGCCCTCCATCAGCCTGCGCGCCGTTCTTCCATTGGCTGCCCGGTTCACAATCCAGTTGGTTCCATCCTGTTCCACTGTAGACTCTACATAGATCACTCCCGACGGATGCCCAATGCGAATTCCTTTCTTTTGTGTGGCGACCGCTTCATTCGGGATGGTTCCCGGGATTTTGGCCGCCGCTGCCACTGCAATAGCTCCGCTTACCGCATATGCACGGTGTAGACTCCCCATGGAAATATAGCGTGAAATCAAATCGATCTCATTCTCTTCAATCGTGCGATGATCGGAAGTGCTATACACTTGGGACGGAGCAATCATCGCAATCTTTGGCAAAGCATGTGACGATGGTGAAACAATCTCTCTGTCTTCTGGCTGAATCATCCCAATTAAAATGCCCGCCTCCACTCGAATGGCTTCTAATGTAGACATGAGTCCTTTATTGTTGTTGACCTCTGCTTGCAGCTCAGTTCCCTGCAAGCCCACATCCCCTGCTCTCACAAACACCACAACGTTGGCGCAATCGACTATCGACACTTCGAACTGACGTCCATCCTGTAAATGGATCCTATCAGTAGCATGTCCGGTTGGCAGAGTTCTTCCTGTAAAAGTACCGCCGGAGTTGAGGAAATTGATCATGATTTTTGCTGAAGAGCCGGGTACACCGTCGATGACAAAGTCTCCTTCGTACTCGATTTGCCCATCCTTCACCGGAATTTCGGCCACGATCATCTTGTTAATATTGGTGTTGTAAATCCGTACGTAGGTAACCGGCTCCTGTAACGGCACATATCCTTCCTCTGCTGCATACAAGCCAACTGCTGTGACAAAGTTACCGCATGTTACGTGGTAATCGATGACTTTTTTCTCCAGGCTGACCTGACCAAAAGTGTAGTCAATATGCGCATCAGGCTGAAGAGACGGTCCGACAATGGCGAGCTTGCTGGATAGTGAGGTGCCTCCGCCCAACCCATCGATCTGTGTGCTGTCAGGACTCCCGTACAAGCGTAAAATGACTTCATCGCGCAGCTTTGGATCTGAAGGAAGGTCCGATCTTCGTAAAAGCAATCCCTTGCTGGTGCCGCCCCTCATGATCACGGTTGGGATTTTGTGAATTTGGCCAAAATCGTACATCTGCTGCCTCCATGAATGTTTTTTTAATTCTGTGCCATTAAGGTACCACATCAATGAATATAAAAAGAAATACGAATGTTTTATCATTTTCCATAAAATTTTTGTATGATTCATTCAATTTCCACTACAATAAAGGTACAGAACAAAAGCGTGCAGGGAGAGTGAAAAAGACGTGGATGAAAAGGATTGGCTGCTTTTGAAAACACTCTACGAGCAGCAAAATATGACCAAAACAGCGGAGGTTTTGTATGTATCCCAGCCCTCGCTCAGCTATCGCATTCAGCAGCTAGAAAAAGCGTTCGGGATTACGATCATGCACCGGGGCAGGAGAGGCGTAGAGTTCACCCCGCAAGGCGAGTATTTGGTGAAGTATGCGATTGAGATGCTCCAGCAGTTGCAGCGGACAAAAGAATTTCTGTTGAGCATGGACAACAAAATATCAGGAACATTAAAAATCGGAACAGCGAGCAGCCTGGCCCGCTATAAGCTACCGCATATCTTAAAGCAATTCCATACGCAATACCCGGACGTGGAGTTCAAGGTAACATCGAGCCGCAGCTCGGAGCTGACAAATTCCGTGTACAAGCAAGACGTCCATATCGGCTTCATCCGCGGAGACTACAACTGGCCGGAGGAAAAGCATCTCATCATGACAGAAAACATCTGGATCGTATCCAAGCGGGAGATTTCGCTGCATGAGCTGCCCCAACTCCCCAGAATCATGTACAAAACTGATATTTCGCTCGAAAACTTGTTTGACAACTGGTGGAAGGAGACGTTTTCCAAGCCCCCATCGATCACGATGGAAGTGGATCACATGGAGACGTGCAAAGAGATGGTCCTGAGCGGATTCGGCTTTGCGATCATCCCGCAGATTGTGTTGACAGGCAGTGAAGACTTTTACCGGATTCAATTGCGTACGAAGCACGGCGAGCCGATCTTGCGTAAATCGTGGATGATTTATCGGAAGGAATCGATGCAAATCTCTCTATTAAAAGCGTTTGTTGATTTTATTAAAGAGATGAAGCTGATGTAAGTACTACGATAAATTCACTTTATGGAAATAGATAAAAAATACGTATACCTTCTTATAACCAAGAAGCATATCATCAAAAAAAGGCTGCCTTACCAGTAGAAAAGTCTACGGATAAGACAGCCTGTTCGTGTTTTAATTTACGGAAACCCCACTCGTATGCTCCGTCTGCTTTTTTTGCAAGCGCAACGCAAAAAGGAAAGCGATCAGTAACAATCCAGCAGATACATAATAAACAGCCCGGACTCCCTGCCATTCAGCGATAGCACCCATCACCAAGGCAGAAGCCCCAAAGACGAGTAAATCAATCGTCCCCTTTGCTGACATGACATAGGGCAGTGCTGATTCTTCCGTCTCTTGCTGCAAAAGTGTCTGCTTGCTAACATGCACCATTTCCAAAAATGGGCCCAGCGCAAAGGAAAACAACAATGCCACCAGCGCGTTCGTACTGCTGCCAAAACAAAAGGTAAAGAAACCAACGCCAATCGTACCGCAAATAATCCAGCGAAATAAATGACGACGCATCCGCTCCGCATACATCAATAGCAACGTCCCACCTGCAATGGCTCCAAGCATGTAACCGGCATTGATGTAGCCCCACCATTCTTCACCTTGTCCAAGCACATCGAGGACAAATGGCAGCATAATTGCAGCGATCCACACACCTCCAGACAAGCCGATCACGATATCCATCGCGACCAGCAGTCGCAGGACAGGTACATCGCGAATTGTTTTCCATCCAGTGAGCCAGTTTGTTGTCGCCCGAGCTGCCTGTTCTTCACGCGGCTTTTCGCTTGCCGGTGCAATGCCTGTCATCGCGATCGTTGCCACAACATAGGCACCAACCGTTCCCCACAGAACAATACCCGCTCCCAACCAAGAAACGAGCAATCCCCCTGCGGCCCAGCCAGCAAAATGAACAGTTTGATCCGAGGTAGCAAGCAAACCGTTCGCTCGCATAAGGTCTTCTCGTCCTACCAACTGCGGCACCATGGCATTGCGTGCAGGGTTTGCCCAGCCATCCATAAAGGCGATGGCAGCCCCCAATCCGAACAATAGCCAGATCTCTCCTACACCGCTGCTGACTGCTAATGAGGCCGCAGCCAAAAGTATGGTCTTCAAGCCTTGCGACAGCACGAGCATGCCCGTCAACGACAATCGCTGAAACACTAACGGAGCCAACAAGCTGCTCACAGACTGTGAAGCTACGATGACAACCGGTATAAACGCCGTGTACATGACGGAGCCAGTTGCAGCGTAGATGACCGAAATAAACGCGACAATATAAAATACATCCCCAAGGTTGGCCAATGTCTGACCCGCCCAGAGGCAAATAAAGCGTCGATGCCACATGAAGCACACCCTCCTGTCGGTTCAGGACCAGCCTATACGTCCTGATGGAATATGAAGTTATTCACACCGACTCGCCATCACAATGGAGGTGCACCTCTTTTCGCGAAAAATTACCTTTTATTCTATTCCAGAATCAGGATGCTGTACAGATTTGTTTCGGAAAAAGCTGTAGTACACCCAACCTGCGTTAATAAACAAGAAAGCACTCGTCATGTAAAAGACTCCGCTAATACTCACATAGCCTGCCAAAAAGCCGCCGATCATCGGTCCAAGCATGCTGCCGATACTGACGAAGCTGTTGTTATAGCCATAAACGCGACTGACCATATGTACAGGTGTTGCTCGTCGCAGCAAAGCATTGACGGATGGAAGCAATCCTCCTAGCGACAAGCCTAATAAAAACCGAAGCGCGACCAATTGCCATACCGTATGTACGAGACCTTGTGGAATAAAGATGATTGCCGCAGCCAAAAGCGAGAACAAGAGCACCTTTTGCGAACCAAACCGATCTCCTAGACGCCCGAGCTGTGGCGAGGCAAAGACGTTGGCTACGCCCATACATGCTTGGACAATTCCGGCCCACAACGCTACCTTTGCCCCTTCCGAACCGAGCAACTGCGATATGTAGATCGGCAACACAGGGATAATGCTAAACAATGCAAACTGGATCATTACCGTTACAAAAAAGAGCGCCGGGAGCTCTTTGGAAGAAAAGATCATCTGAAAATCTTCCCGTAGACTCGAGCGTTCCTTTTTTTCAGGTGGAACAAAATTCTCTTTCACCGTGAACGTAATGACCAAGGTAGCCAGTAATAATACACAACCGGTAATCACAAAAATCATCCGAAAGCCAATCTTCTCCGCGAGGACGCCGCCAAACAGCGGTCCCATAATGGTTCCGGCCGTAATAAAAGACTGAAGCAACCCGGTTGCATAGCCTATTCGTTCTTTTGGTACAGAGGATGCTACTAATGCGGTACTGGCAGGGATGATTCCCCCTACAAGTCCATTGAGCAGACGAAGGGCCAAAAGCTGCCACAGGCTTCCCGCAAAACCGGTCAGTGCCATGGTAATGGACATGAAAAATCCCGAGCGCAAAATCATGATCTTGCGCCCGTGCTTATCGGCCAAATTCCCCCAAATAGGCGAGACGAGGCCCGCTGTCAAAAAGTTGGCTCCAAAAATAATCCCTGCCCAAGCCGTGACTTGATGAGGATCTTCAATTCCGAAATCCTGCTGAATGTAAAGCGGTAAAAAAGGCATGATCATGCTCATCGCCACCATGACGAAAAACAACGATCCGCAGAGGACATATAAATTACGGCGCCATATCTCCATCGGATTTCCCCCAATCCCATCTGCTTATCCCAGTTGCGGGTCGGATGTACTTCCTAAATCTTGCACACTCCACAGGCCATAGTATACGCCCTTTCTCTCCAGCAATTGCTCATGCGTGCCTTCCTCAACAATTTGTCCCTCTTTCATGACAATGATTTTGTCCGCATGGGTAATCGTCGAAAGTCGATGGGCTACGATTAGGGTGGTTCTTCCTTTTGCCAATCTGGACAAAGACTCCTGAATCGTGTGCTCTGATTCCAAATCGAGTGCTGACGTCGCCTCATCCAGAATCAGAATACCCGGATCACGCAAGAAAACACGCGCAATCGCGATTCGCTGCTTTTGCCCGCCAGAGAGCTTTACGCCGCGCTCTCCCAGCTCAGTATGGTAGCCATTCGGTAATTCGCTAATAAAGTCATGGGCATTTGCCGCCTTCGCAGCTTCTTGCACAGCACTGTCATCTGCGTCAGGATTGCCCATTAAAATATTCACTTTTGCTGATTCACTAAACAAAATATTATCTTGCTGCACCATCCCGATGTGGTGGCGTAAGTTTTGCTGCTTTACATCGCGGATATCGATGCCATCAATCGTAATTTTCCCCTCTGTCACGTCCCAAAAACGCGGCAGCAAGCTAATCAGCGAAGATTTTCCTCCGCCTGACATCCCGACAATCGCAACGGTTTCCCCAGAAGAGATGCTCAGATTCACATTGTTCAAGACAAGAGGGCCTTCCTCCCGATAGCGGAAGGACACGTTCTCAAAGCGAATTTCGCCGCGAATGCGTTTGGTTGCAGGGTCGACAGGAAGCTCCCCCGCGTTTGGCTTGTCGACGATATCATACGATTCATCAATAAACTCGAACATCCGGTCCATCGAGGCAATGGCCTGAGTTAGCACCGTGCTAGAATTCACCAAGCGGCGCAAAGGCGTGTACAGACGCTCCAAATAAGCATAAAAAGCAACGAGCGTCCCTACGCTCATACTCCCGCCGATGACTTGGTAGCCAGCATAGGCAATGACCAGGAGCGGTGCGATATCCGTCACCGTATTGACCACGGCGAAAGTTCGGGCGTTCCAACGGGTATGTGCCAGGGCTTTATCCAAAAACTGATTGTTCTCCTTGGCAAATTCCTTGCTCTCCTGCTTTTCCAAAGCAAAGCTGCGGATGAGCGACATTCCGTTCACGCGTTCGTACAAATAGCCTTGCAAATGCGCCAGTGCAGCAGAACGATCCTTTGTCAATTGACGCAAGCGCTTGTAGAAAAACTTGACGGAGATACTGTACAAAGGGAAAACGATAATCGCAACAATCGTCAGCTCCACGTCCATGTAGAGCATGATCCCCAACGTCAGCGTAATCGTAATCAGGTCCAACCAGAGATTCATCAATCCAGTTTCCACGAAGCTTTTGGTGGATTCTACGTCGTTAATGACGCGAGAGATGACCTCACCCGTTTTTGTATTGTTGTAGTAGCGCATCGACAGTCGTTGTAAATGAGAAAACAATTGATTGCGGATGTCAAACAGGATACGACTGGATACCCACTGTGCATAGTATTGCCGGATGTACTCAACAGGAGCGCGAACGACGGTAAATAACAAAAGGGCCCCGAGCATCAGCCAAAATAACTGCTTCAGTTTTTCCTCTTGAGGAAGCGGACTTGGCAGCAGGTCATCAATGACGTATTTGATAAGAAGCGGCAGAGCAAGTGGGATCGCAAACTTAATAATACCAATGCATATAGTGCCCAATATTTGTTTCCAATAGGGCAGGACATAAGCCAAATAGCGGCGTATGCTCAACCATCATACCTCCTTTGCAAACAAGGAAATCCCTCCCCCGGTCATTCGGGAAAGGGATTATTCCTCATCATCTCGCACTAAAAGATAACGCTCGTACCAACGTTGGACAAAACCGTTCTGAAAAGGGCCACGTCGTGCGCTTACCCAATCCAGCACCTCTCGCAATGCTGTCTGCACTCTTTCCACAACAAATGGAGGATAGTTCATCTGTTTGCTATGCAAAAGAAACTCCTCTTCATCGAGAATTGAGTACGTCATATCAGGAAACACTTTTACGTCGAGATCATAGTCTATGTAGCTTAGCAATTGTCCCTTCATGCTGAAGGGCGAACCAATGTTGCAATAATAATAAATACCGTCATCACGAATCATGGCAATGGTATTGAACCACTGGCCTCTACCAAATGTACAAATGGCCGGTTCACGCGTACGCCATTCCCGCCCGTCTGCTTCTGTCACCTT
The DNA here is from genome assembly GCF_001423865.2 of Brevibacillus sp. Leaf182. Lineage (NCBI taxonomy): Bacteria > Bacillati > Bacillota > Bacilli > Caryophanales > Paenibacillaceae > Brevibacillus > Brevibacillus sp. Leaf182. Next base: position 44,459 of record NZ_LMPN02000020.1, read on the forward strand.
GACCCGATCATTTCCCCCAATCACCACCGCATCACTGGTATGAATCAACGTGGATTTGTCCCATATGCGGTGCAACGAATGGTCATGTTTATAACTTTCTATGCGGATATTGGAGCCCGGAGTTGGTGACATGACTCTCCCCTTTCTTCTCTTCTCTATTTGAATGGGGACAAGCCTCCTTTAAGAAGAGAGCTTTTTGGAAAGTGTAACATATTTTTGTACTTCATAGCCAAGTGAAAGGTAAAACGGAAGGACTTCCGGATTTGATTGATTGACCATGATCAAGACGTTATTGACACCTCGTTGCTTGAAACGCTTTTCAATTGCTTCAACGAGTTCGCGACCAATACCTGAGCCTTGCATCTCTGGAAGTACAGCCAATCGGTAGAAATAGGCACGTGCTCCGTCGATCGTGCCAACCACGACCCCTACCACTCTGCCTTCAATTTCTGCAACCATTACCAGATCGCTGTCCCAAGCCAAATGCTGGGCCAAATCGTTCAATGACTCTTTGTCCGATTGGTCCAACCCCGTCTCCTGCCAAATACGTGTGATAGCCGAATAGTCACCGAGTCGAAACGGACGAATCAGCATGTGTTGCCTCCTTCGTAACCTTCTTCCTCTATTGTACAACACATGGACAACTTTGTCTTGTGTCGCAACACCACAAAGTCTCCAACTCCATACTCCATCTACCATAAATAATTATGTCAAAAGAGAAATACCGCCGTCTACAATCAATGTTTGTCCGCGAACCATCCACGCTTTGTCGGAGAGCAAGAACATCACGGCATTAGCCAAATCTTCTGGCTCCACAATGCGTCCTGCTGGCGTACGCTCTGCTGAGCTGCCGAGTAATTCTTCACGATTCGGGAAATGTTTGAGTGCATCCGTATCCACCGCTCCGCCTGATACAGCGTTTACTACAATATTATGCGGTGCGAGCTCGACTGCCAAGTAACGAGTAATCGCTTCTACAGCTGCCTTCGATACGCCAACCGCTGTATAGTTGTCGAGAACGCGAATGGACCCAAGGCTGGACAAGCTCACGATTTTTCCGCCGTTACCGCCCTTGATCATTAGTTTTGCCGCTTCTTGCGCACAGAACAACAGCGCCTTGCTGTTAATTTCCATGGTCCAGTCCCAATGGCTTTCTTCCAGCTCCATCAGTGGACGCAGTACACCCGATGCCGCATTGTTCACAAATACATCCAAGCGACCGAACTCCTGGTCGATTTCTGCGAACAGCTCTTTGATTTTTGCTACATCCCCTACATTGGCTTTGATCAGATGGACACGAGCGCCCTTTGCTTCCAGCTCTGCTGCCGCTTCTCTTGCCGCAGTGCGGTTACGCAAATAGTTCAGTACTAGGTCATAGCCTTGTTCTGCCAATTGAAGCGCAATCGCTTTTCCGATTCCTCGCGTTCCGCCAGTAACCAGTGCTACTTTTTTCGTTGTATTCATAAAAAGATTACCTCCCAACCTGACCAACTATTAATAGCAGGTACTAATAAGTAAAAATCACTTATTCATTATACAACTCCACCTGCGCTTTTTCTACCTGCGGAAAAAATCCCGGCATGACTTGATCCTCTCGACTATAGCCATACTAAGCTCGCAGTATCAGGCAAGCCACTACCACATAAGGAGGAATGGCAGGGTGTACATAGGTCGGGAATTGTCCGAATTAACCATGGTGCCACTGGCTGATTGGGAAATGAATGAGCTGCTTTATTACCATCACAGTTTTTCACAACTGGCAGCTTATCTCAGTGCAGAAGGAGCCTCTCTTCACGTCAAAGTCATCCATGAGCTTGAATCCCGTGGGCCAGTGAATGGAGACAGCGGGGGATGGGATCATTCCTCGTCACCTATTTACGATTAAGTAAAAAAACCGGCTGCTCGTGTATATAAACACGGCGCCGGGCTTATTTTTAGATACGGAATTTGCCGATCTGGTTTTGCAATTCCTCCGCGAGGTGTTCAAGAGAAACGGCTGAAGAAGCGATCTCTTCCATAGAAGCTAGCTGCTCCTCGGCAGCTGCGGATACACTTTGTGTTCCATCAGACGCTTGCAGTGTCACTTCGGAAATATGACCAATGATCTCAACCACTTGCTGTGCCCTTGTGGAGAAATCACGCGTCGCTTCAGATACCTGACCGATTTTCTCTGCCACTTCATTGACGGCTGATTGAATTTGTTCGAAGGACTGGCCAGCTTCGTTCACTTTTTCGATACCTTCCGTTACTTCACGCTTGCTCTGATCCATAACAATCACAGCATGGTTTGTCTCCGCTTGGATCGCGGTGATTAGCTGACTAATTTGCTGTGCCGAGCTTGCGGATTGCTCTGCCAGCTTGCGTACCTCATCCGCCACCACAGCAAAGCCTCGTCCATACTCCCCTGCTCGTGCCGCCTCAATTGCCGCATTTAGTGCGAGCAGATTGGTTTGGTTTGCGATGGCAGTGATCACATCCACGATGTTTCCGATCTCTTGGGAACGCGTCCCCAGATTATCCACGACTTTTGCCAGTCCGTGAATCGATTCGCTGGATGCGTTCATTTGCAACACAGCAGATTGAATGGCTTTGTTTCCGGTCACTGCCAAGTCCGACGATTCCCGAGCAGCACTGAATACGTTTTGTGTATGCTCTGCGATCTGACCAATTCTTGCCGACATTTGCTCGACTGCTGCGTTACCCTCTTGCGTATGGGAAACTTGCTGCTCGGTTCCCTCCGCCATTTCTTGCATGGTCTCTGCAATCTGTTCTGTCGCTTTGCTTGTCTGATCCGCACTTGCAGCGAGCTGCTCTGCCGATGAAGCCAGTTGCTGAACAGAATCATTCACAGAATGGAGCAAGGAACGAAGAGATGCCGCCATATGATTGAAGGCTTTGCCCAACGTACCCAACTCATCGTCACTTCGTATATCTACTTGTTGTGTCACATCGCCTTGGCTCATTTTTTCCGCTGCTTCTGTCAACATGCGCAAAGGACGGAGTAAGGAGCGCAAAATCAGGTAAATGACTCCGCCAGCTACCACCAACGCAGCAATTATAATCACGAGCATCGTGTAAAAAATCGGATTTGCTGCTTCTGCTGCTTCACTTTCATACATCACGCCAACCAGCTTCCAGCCCGTATTTTCATTCGTAGTAAACACGGCTTGGACAGGGTTTGCTTCGTGCTGAAATTGTAAGCGACCTGACTCTTCTGCATATACAGTATCTACCCAAGACTCTGCAATCTCAACACCAGACTCTCCATTTGGATTGACTAGCATTTTTCGGTTTTTATCCAAAATCGCCATATATCCTTGGGTACCGATTTTCGCTTGCTTGACCGTCGCGTCCAGAGCTGTCAGTTGAATATCAATTCCCAGAACACCGGATTTATCTGGCAAGGACATCGCCATTCCCAACACAATTTTTCCGGTTATAGCATCAATGTATGGGTCCACAATGATGCTCTTGCCTGGTTGCTTCATGGCTGCTATGTACCAATCCCTCTTTCGCGGGTCGTATCCCTCTGGAAGCTTCGAATCATTCGCAGTCAGCATGCCACCATTTTCGTCCCCAATATACACTTCACTCACTTCCGGGTTTATTGCGAGAAAACGCTTTAATTTCTTTTTCGTCTCCATTTTGGTCTCTTCTAAGATGTCATGGCGTACAATATCAGAAGCAATCCATTCCACATTCCTCGATTGCTCCATCAGTGTGTGATTCAAAAGCGCATCTATCAGCCGAACATTTTCAGAGGCAGTCGTAAGCAATTCATCTGACAACTCAGCCTTGGCACTCTGGTAAGAAAGCAACCCGAGCAAAAGCATGGGGATCACTAATATTGTGGAAAATGTAGCGATTAGCTTGGTTTTTACAGTCAGTCTGGGTGTTTTCATTCGCTAGCATCACCTTTCTACTTGTCATGATTGTCCTATATGGATACCCGCTATATGTTCATTGCAAACCTTCATTTACCCACTAAACTGCACATTCGTTTATTATTTATTATTTTTTATTATATTCAGAATATACTTTCTTCTAGAAATAGGTAAAAAATCGCTTTACAACAAGAAAAAAATGCCATATTCTAAGAGTACGTTCCACACACTACTACTACGGAAAGAAAGGAGGCAGCACCATGATGATGATAGCAATGAATCTAAATCCAGCTCTTATTGATCGTCTTGTGGGTGTTCCAACTAAATATAGCAGCGCCTCCTGGGTCGACGAATTCCAGTAGTATTCGTACTCTTCAACATTTCCATTTCGTCTATTACCGACCACGGGCGTTGTTGCTTGTGGTCTTTCTATGTCCTTCAAAACGGCATGTCCGTTTTTGTTGCCAGAAGACCGCAGGCTTTCGCCCGTGGTCTTTTTCTTTCTCATCGATTAACATTTTCCACCTTGAAAGGGGGTGATTGGTAATGGTACTGAACTTCTTGCTTTTCACAGTCAAGATTGAACGCAACAAGGAACAAGCGGAGACACTTTTCGCAGAATCTGCACGCTGTCACTATCTCGAAGAACGCGCCGAAGAACATGCTTTTCAAGCAGCACAATTTGTGAGCCGCATTTAATGGACGAAACACGATTACTTGACTACAGGAGGGATTTTGGTATGAAAAACAAACAACGGCGTCAGATGATGAGGTTTACAGGAGTCAAAGCGATAGATGGCAGCTGACTGCACCAAACTAACGGGATGGGAGGGATACACTCATGTACATTCCAATGATTTTCTTCACAATCATTATTGAGAAACGGAAATTGACACCGAAGCAAATGGAAGCGAAATACATGCAACAGCAAGCGTTGAAACGCCTCGAAGAACAAAAGCATCAGATCGTCACACAATTTCCAGAGTTTTTGATTCGATAAAAAGAAACAGTTTTTCAAAGATCATGTCTGCGGGGGCATGATCTTTTTATTTTCCACTGCTCTTCCCCTCTCTCGAAGCTTTATAATGGATTCAAAAGAGAAAAGTGGGGAGTGAACTCATGGAGTATCAAATCGTCTTTTTAGACATTGACGGAACACTTGTTAATGAGGAGAAAATCATACCATCGGATACACTCGAAGCCATTCAAGAGCTGCAAAGAAACAAGATCGAGGTCGTCTTAGCAACAGGCAGAGCTCATTATTATTTTGACGAGCTTGCCCAGCAGTGCGGCATCGACTCGTATGTCAGTTGCAATGGCGCATATGTCGTCTATCAAGGAAAAACCATTTATGATCGCCCCATCCCGACCAAAACACTCGAACAGTTGCAGCAGATTGCGACTCAGCACGACCATCCCATCGTGTTTCAAGGCAGTACGGCTGGCTTTTCTACCCATAAGCAGCATCCGTATTTGGATTGGACCTTTCAGCAATTGAAGCTTGATTCCCCCGATCATAATGCGGACTTTGCCCATTCTGAAAAAATTTATCAAGCGTTGTTGTTTACACCAGATACACACGAACGACAGTACAGAGAAGAGATTCCTGCTCTCTCGTTTATACGCTGGCATGAGTATTGTATGGATGTTTTTGCGAAAAGCGGTTCAAAAGCCATCGGTATTGAAGCGCTCCTCTCCCATATCGGGCTTGCGCCAAGCAAGGCAGTTGCTTTTGGAGACGGTCTGAATGACAAAGAAATGCTCTCTTATGTCGGGATGGGGATCGCGATGGGCAATGCGCATGAAGCTTTGCTGCCGCATGCCAATTATGTAACGCGCCGCGTCGATGAGGGCGGGATATCTCACGGCTTGCGTCACATCGGTTTGATGAAATAAAGAAAAGCTGCCGAGAAATGCTCGACAGCGTTGCTTACTTGTTATTTTTGCCCTAACAGCTCGCGAATTTTTTGATGCGCCATTGGAATGGTGTAAGCATCTAATTCCTCCCAAGCTACGTATCTTGCATGAGCGGGGAGCTCTTCCCCTTCGATCCAGTCACAGGACCATACTTGCATGTTCCATTGCAAGTGGGAGAAGACGTGCTGAACCGTACCTAGCGGCTGCATGACTTCTACATCGATTCCGAATCGTTCACGCAAACCAACTGCAAGTGCCTCCTGCTTGGCAGCATCACTTTCCTGTTCGGTTTCAACAGTAGGGAATTCCCACATGCCGGCGAGAAGCCCTTGGTCGGGGCGTTTGTTCATCAATACTTTGCCGTCGCGAATGATAATGCCTACTTGCAGATCAACAGGACGTGGAGGTTTGGCTTTGCCTTTGACCGGCAGCTCTTCTGCCACTCCCTCCTGACGCGCCATACAGTAGTCAAACACCGGACAGGTCAAGCATTGCGGAGTGCGCGGCACACAGACCATCGCTCCCAGCTCCATTAAAGCCTGATTGAAATCTCCCGCTCTTCCCTCTGGAATAACTTGGCGTACGAGATGTTCGATTTTGATTCTTGTGGCAGGCTTGGCAATGTCATCGGTTAAATACAGCAGGCGTGAAAAAACACGCATAACATTTCCATCCACAGCCGGCTCTGCCTTTTCATAGGCAATGCTAAGAATGGCACCTGCTGTATACGGACCAACACCTTTTAGTGTAGCGATCTCTTCTGGTGTATCCGGCACAACTCCTCCATAGCGAACCGTTACCTCGCGGGCTGCGGCTTGAAGATTGCGCGCGCGAGAGTAATAACCGAGTCCTTCCCACGCTTTTAAGACATCATCCTCGGGCGCTTTCGCTAAATCACTCACCGTCGGAAATTTCTCCATGAAATTCGCATAATAAGGTTTAACGGTCTCTACACGTGTTTGCTGAAGCATGATCTCCGATACCCAGATGCGATATGGGTCTTTGTTGATCCGCCAAGGCAAATCCCGCTTTTGTGAGTCGTACCAGGCCAGCAAATCCTGGGCAAAGCCAAACACATGAAATTGTTCAGGAAGTGTATATTTCAAGCTTTCTTTTTTTCTTGCCATTTCCGCTTACTCTACTCCTTTTCAACCCAGTTCCACGGGACGAAACGCCCACACATTCAGTTTCGCAGCTCCGCCGGAAATACAGTCGCAAAAGTCTTGGTCTACCAATCGGTTTGCCTTGATTTCTTCGTATACGTGAACAGTCTCGACCTCAAACGTTTCGACGAACAGACCGGGCTGATCCAAGCCCTCCATGGAGCGATACTGATGTGCACCCATCGCTTCCATTCGCTGAGCCATCGAGGTAAGCAATTGCAGGGCGTGACTCCGTTTTTCAGTATCCAGCTTGTATTCAATGAAAACCGTTAGCATGCGACATGTTCCTCCTTTAACGATTCAACGCTTTCATCATACCCTTCCCACCCCGTGCGAACAAGCACACAAATATTTTCAGAACGGGCGGGAATTAACCGGAGGCAAACGCTATAATAAACAATAAAAGTGGAAGGAAGGGAGGAAGACAACGATTCCATGGATACAGCCACACATTTTGCCATGGGCTTTGGATTGGCCGGGCTCGCCTATCTTGATCCTGTCGTAGCTTCTACTCCGTCACTTGCAGTGGCCGTCATGATTGGTACGGTCATTGGCTCGCAGGCACCTGATTTGGATGGCTTAGTCCGCCTTCGTGGTACCGCTGCTTACATTCGCAACCACCGAGGCGTTTCTCACTCGGTTCCCGCTTTGTTTCTCTGGACTGGAGCCATTTTCGTTCTCATCCAGGCCATGATGCCACAGCCCCATTGGCTGCATTTGCTCGGCTGGATATTCCTGGCCGTCTGTTTACACGTCTTCGTTGACTTGTTCAATTCCTATGGCACAAAGGGCCTGTACCCGTTTCGCGATAAATGGGTGGCGCTCAACGCCATTTTCATTTTCGATCCGTTCATTTTCGCTGCTCATCTCGTCGGCTTCATGCTATGGGCGGCAGGCGCGCATCCTGGACACGTCTTTTTATGGATATACGTGATCATTGCGGGTTACTACTACTGGCGTTATCAGGCGCAAAAACGAACGACCGAGCTGGTTCGTCAGCGAATCGGCAAAGCTGGTACCTTCACCATCATCCCTACTCTTTCCTGGACGTATTGGACCTTCGTAGCCAAGACAGACCAGCATTGGTATGTAGGTGAAGTCATTTCGGGGGACGTCGTCATCCTGGACACCTTCTCCATCAAACCGGAAAATGAGCGGATTGCGGCAGCCAAAAAAAGTTACAAGGTCCAATCCTTCCTCGCCTTTACCCATCATGTGCATGTAGAAACAAAGGAGCGTTCCTTTGGCTATGAGGTCAAATGGATTGATCTGCGCTACCGCTCCCGTTTTCAAGGGAAAAGTCACTACATGTTCGTCGCCGTGGTCTACCTCGATTTTGATCTGACCATTCGCGATTCCTTCGTCGGCTGGATCCACCGCGGAGAAGACCAGCTTACCAAAAAATTGGATTCCAAACGCTCGTAATCGACGAGACTGCCGCCCTTGCCAGTAGAGGGCGGTTATTTTTTGTCATCTGACCCGTTCATTTTTACCGAAATTGCACCTGTTCTCCTAGTCAATTACCTATTACGATCAAAATAACAACGACAGACTGGGGGACTCGACATGATACCAATTCGTTATTCCAAACGTACCATTACTGATCAGCAGCAAATTGACCAATTTTTGCAAGTGGCAAAGGTCGGCCATCTCGGCTTGTCCAATGAAATCGAGCCGTACATCCTGCCTTTGAATTTTGCTTGGTGGAATGGCTGCATTTATTTTCACGGCGCGGATTCTGGCAGAAAAATCGAAATGATCAATGGCAACAACCGCGTATGCTTCAGTGTTTGCGAGGAGTACGGCACAATCGCCTCACCTGTGCCTGCCCATATCGATACGGCTTACATGAGTGTGTTTATCGCAGGAACCATTGAGCGTGTTTCTGAACCTGAGGAGATGCGCGATGCGATGCAATCCATGATCGACAAGTACGTCCCCGGCTACTATTCAGAACCGTTGCCTTTGCAGCATGTCATCAAGTATCGTTCTTCGATGGGCAGTACAACCGCCATTTTCCGGATTACGCCTACTGCGCTGACCGCCAAAGGCAATCCTCTTTCCGAAGAGAACCAGTTCTATCCAGGCAGAAAAGTCGAGATGGATGTATAGTAACGCAAAAAGACACGCTCCTTTTCATAAGAGGCGTGTCTTTTGCTTGACTGATCTTTACTTATTATACGGAGCACTCATTCCAGTGGAAATCGCGATTCGGTTCCAGCAGTTGATTGTATTGATTGCCATAATCAAGGCAACGTACTGGTTCTCGTCAAAATGCTCGCGAACCTGCTGGTAGAGCTCTTCTGAAACACCGTTAGCTGTAATGACAGTGACCGCTTCTGTCAGAGCAAGGACGGCCCGCTCTGCCTCTGTGTAAACGGCGGATTCTCTCCATACACTGAGCAAATAAATGCGTTGCTCTGTTTCACCGAGTTTGCGTGCATCTTGCGTATGCATATCCATGCAAAAAGCGCAGCCGTTGATTTGGGAAGCACGAATTTTGATCAGCTCAATCAGTTTTTTGTCCAAGCCGCTCTCATTCACGAATTTTTCCAGCTTGAGCATGGTTTGATACGCTTCGGGATTTACTGTACGATGATTGATTCTAGCTTGCATGATTCATCTGTCCTCTCCACTCGAATTTGCTTTCAACCTCAAAGACGAGTGAAGCGGCGTTCTTGTGACGAATCATCCATTTTCTTTTTGCAAATGAGCAAGCTTATCTGGATTGACTATCATGTACAAGCGAGCAATGCGATCTTCATCTTCATTCATTGTGATCTGCATGATCATTTTCAACTGACCTTCGGAGTAGACGGCGATTCCATCTTGGCCATTCATCGAGCGAATCTGCATGGTAGCATGAGAAGCCCACTTCGGCCATACCCCCATCCAGAAGGCAACAATCCGCTCGTCTGAGAAAATGGGATGAATAGCCGCACGGACTTTCCCGCCACCATCGCTGACAAACACAGCATCTTTTGTCAAAAGGCCTATCAACGACTTCGCATCTGACTTGGAGATGGCCTGAATTAGCTGTTCTACCAAGCTCGAAGTCCGATTCGGCTGAGGGACGATCGCCTGATATCCTGCTTCAGCAAGCTTTTTTCTCGCTAGACTAAACTTCTTACGGCAGTTTACTTCGGTCATCTCAAGCATCGCGGCAATTTCGCTGTATTCGTAGTCGAGTGCCGTTCGGAGCACAAAAACGGCCCGTAGCGTCGACGGTAGATTTTCCAATAGAACAAGCAAGCCATACGAGACTGCTTCTTCGGCAATCACCGTTTGCAGGGGATCATTGGTTTCTGAAGCATCCAGCATCGGCTCCGGCAACCATTCCCCTACATACTGCTCCCGCTTCCAACGGGCTGATTTTAATAAGTCCAGACAACGATTGGTCACAGCTTTGCACAGATAGCTTTTTACATGGTGAATGTCTTGGATGTCGGTACCTGCCAATGCAAGAAAAGTATCCTGAACAATGTCCTCCGCTTCCGTTACCGAACCAGTCATCCGGTACGCAAGGGAAAACAGTAATGATTTATACTCCCGATAAACATCCTCCATGTGCACGGCCATTATTTCGTATCACCAAACTGCCAAAGGGTGTGACTGAGACTTCCATAGCGGATACTCATATGCAGACGCTTCGCTGTACGTTCATCGTCGGCAGCTCCCATGACGTATACAAGCGGAACAAAATGCTCAGTTCCATATGCGGGAACAGCTTTTTCGGCATGTGGAGCAACCTCGCGATAGTTGGCGAGATCCTCGACATTCCAGTCAGTCAATGTTGTTTGCAGCCAATCTTCGAATTGTTCCGCCCACTCAAAAGTATCACTATCAGACTCTCTCAGGTTCATATAGGAAAAGTTATGGACGGTTCCGCCACTACCGAGGATCAGAATGTCTTTTTCGCGGAGCGGACTGAGTGCTTTGCCGATCTGATATTGCTCAGTCACGGTCAGGTTCGGATTAACCGATAAGGCAACAACAGGAATATCTGCATCCGGATAAATATGACGCAAAACAACCCAGTGCCCATGGTCCAAGCCTCTTGTCGTGTTCAAAGCGACAGGAATACCAGCTTCCTGAAGAAGTCGGATTGTCTCATCCGCTACTTCACGGTCTCCTTTTGCCGGGTACTCGATTTCGTATAACGCTTGCGGGAAACCGCCAAAATCGTGAATGGTCGGGAAGGTGTCCATGGTTCCCACCATTTGATCATGTGCTTCCCAGTGTGCGGAAAATATGACGATGGCACGCGGCTTGCGCGGGAGCAGGCTAGGCAATTGGTTCAGTGCTTCTGTATAGGCATTGTTTTCTATGGCAAGTAACGGGGCACCATGTGCAATGAAAAAAGACGGCATCATATGCGTACACTCTCCTCTATACTTTCTAAACTTAGTTACTTTTAGTAAGTATTATATCTCATAATCATCACGGTTACAAGTGTATCCAGAATCGATGCCATTTCTTTCCTTTGAACAAAAAAGGCTTGCCGCTCCTAAAGAACGACAAGCCTTTTGACAGGTAAAGTTACAATTACTTCGCTGCTGCGAAACGTTTGCTAACTTCATCCCAGTTTACAACGTTCCAGAACGCGCCGATGTAGTCAGGGCGTTTGTTTTGGTAGTTCAGGTAGTATGCATGCTCCCAAACGTCCAGACCAAGGATAGGTGTTTTACCTTCCATGATTGGGCTGTCTTGGTTAGGAGTAGAGCTGATTGCTACTTTTCCGCCTTCTGCAGTCAGCCAAGCCCATCCGGAACCGAAACGAGTAGTAGCTGCTTTTGCGAATTCAGCTTTGAAGTTGTCAAAGCTTCCGAAAGCCGCGTTGATTGCGTCAGCCAGTTCACCAGTTGGTGCGCCGCCGCCATTCGGGCTCATGATTTCCCAGAACAGTGTGTGGTTAGCATGGCCTCCACCGTTGTTGCGAACAGCAGTGCGGATGGACTCAGGCAGAGCATCCAGATTGCTGATCAGCTCTTCAATGCTTTTACCTTGCAGGTCAGCGTGTGCTTCCAGAGCTGCATTCAGGTTGTTAACATAAGTAGCATGGTGGCGTCCGTGGTGGATCTCCATGGTTTGCGCGTCGATATGTGGTTCCAAAGCGTTGTGTGCATAAGGCAATGCAGGAAGTTGATGTGCCATTGTAACATTCCTCCTCAAATTATGTAGGTCAAGCTTACGACTTCATTATACTGTAACCCAAACAGTTTTTCAACAAATCGGTATGCAAAGTATATTAATCTATTTATTATTTCAAAGATTTCCATCTTGAAAACAAAACAGAGCGTGCTAGACTTGGATTATTACAAACGAAGAGAATCAGGTGATATCTAGTGGAAATGGACTTATCAACGATCGTACTTCTCGCCGTCTTTGGATTCGTTGCAGCATTCATCGACAGTACTGTTGGTGGAGGCGGACTCATCTCTCTCCCCGCCCTGCTCGGTCTAGGAATGCCCCCGTACCTTGCGCTTGGTACGAACAAATTGGCTGGCACAATTTCATCTGCTACCAGCTCCTACACCTTTATCAAGAGCGGTAAATTTGACAAGAAGCTCATGCTAATCTTATTTCCCGTCTCCCTGATCGGCGCCTATTTCGGAGCGAAAACAGTTTTGTTCGTTCCCCAGGAGTTTTTGAAGATCCTTGTCGTTATCATGATGGCACTCATTTTCGTTTACACCCTTTTCAACAAACGTTTCGGTCAAGATTCCAACTACAAAGGGCTGACCAAATTTACGCTCGGCATCGGGATTCCTTTTACCTTTTTAATCGGCTTTTACGATGGATTTTTCGGGCCCGGAACTGGTTCGTTCTTTGTTTTTCTGATGGTGCTGTTGTTTGGCTATGATTTTGTGATTGCAGCCGGCAATGGCCGAATTTTGAATCTGGCCAGTAACATTTCGGCGCTTTTTGTCTTCACAATGGAGGGCAAGGTCGTCTTCATGACTGGGCTCATCATGGGGATCGCGATGCTGCTAGGAGCTAACCTTGGTGCTAAAATGGCCATCAAAACGGGAGTACGTTATGTCCGTCCGTTGTTCTTGGTCGTATCCATTACCTTGATCGTGAAGATGGTGTATGAGTTGATTTTTACAGCTTAGTTTAAAAGGACTTCTTGTGTGTTGCTGTAGTGGTGGGGAGGAAACAGGAGAAAACGCTCAGCTTCTAGGGCCACCCCCTGGGGGACCCTCTGCACGACTCCATGCAAAAAGCGAAACCGCGTCCAAAGTAGTCCATTCACCGAAGTAATTTCAGAGGTGGACGCTTAAGACCGTGTTTCGCTTTTTGCATTCCGTCTCGGTCGGCGTCCCTAAGATCTTCGCTTATTTCTCCTGTTTCCTCTACGAGCTGTCCCGTTCTTGAACGGGTTTTAAAAGACTTATAAGCCTTAAAAGATTGAAGAATCGCATCGGTCTCGACAGAGAAGAATATTTCCAGACGTAGCGATTTGTGGAGTCCTACCCAGCGGAGAAGGAATTCGCGGGCAACAGAAACGCAACCGTGCCCATACGACGGAGCGGCTACCACTTTTGCGTTTCCCCGCGAATCCCTTCGGAGCGGGCAGTCTAAACCCACAGCAGGACGGAGCCTGGAGCCTAGACTGGAAATATTCTTCTCTCCACTACAGCCATAAGCACTTGAAAAGTCAGCCTGCAAACATCTACAGGCTGACTTTTATGTTGGGGTGCTTAGTTAACCCCAGCAGTTACAGTTTTGGCTTGATGATCACGCACCGCCTGATTACTCGCTGCCATAAACGCCTGCGCTACCGCCATCAGTACATCTCGATGCTCGGCAACTCCTTTAAAATGACTTCCGTTGGCGCTGACCGTCACGATCGCTTCGCCTGTCGCATGCTCTCCCGACGACAATGAATACAGCTCCATGTCCGTAAACTCCACGTCGAACGGCAGTGCCTGCTTGATGCCCGCTACCAATGCCTCAACAGGTCCTTCTCCGGTGCCAGAGTATGCTTGTTCTTCTCCTGTCGCATTGTTCGTAATCGTGCAGGAAGCCATACGATGTCCGGATGTGCCGGTGAGCACTTGCGCATTGACCAGTGTGAATGGCTCCAGTACCGCGTTCACGGTATGTCCTACCAGCTCAAGCAACTGATGATCCTGAACAACTTTTTGCTTGTCAGCCAGCTCTTTAAATTGGACGTACAGTGTCTCCATCTGCTCATCGGTCAGCTTTATCCCAAATTCGTTTACGCGGTGCTTGATCGCATGGCGACCGGAGTGCTTTCCGAGAATGATCATGTTGCGAGGCACCCCCAAGCTCTCCGGGTCCATGATTTCGTACGTGCTGCGCTCTTTTAAGAGACCGTCCTGATGAATCCCCGCTTCGTGCTGAAAGGCATTGCGCCCCACAATTGGTTTGTTGAAAGCAATCGGGAAGCTCATGGCACGGCTCACCTTTTGCGAAGTGGTGTAAATGTGCTCCGGTCTGATGCCAGTCTCGGCATCCAGTGCTTCTTTGCGCGTCTCAATTGCCATCACCAGCTCTTCCAAAGAGCAGTTCCCTGCCCGCTCACCGACCCCGTTGACCGTTACCTCGACTTGAGTGACCCCCGCTCGAATCGCTGCCAAACTGTTTGCAACCGCGAGTCCCAGGTCATTGTGGCAGTGGGCACTGAACTCCACCTTGTCGCTGCCACGAACGTTTTTCATGACACGAGTGAACATGGCCCCATACTCTTCTGGAAGTGCATACCCAACCGTATCGGGGATGTTGATAATGGTCGCCCCTTCTTCAATTGCCGCCTCGATCATCTCAAACAAAAACTCATCGCCTGTACGTGTCGCATCCATCGGGGAAAATTCAATCCGGTCTACAAACTGTTTTCCGTACGCAATCATCTCGCGGGCAATCTGAATCACCTGCTCCCTTGACTTGCGGAGTTGGAAGTCCAGATGAATGCTGGAGGATGACAGGAACATGTGGAGTCTGCGACGCTCGGCCGCTTGTGTAGCCCGAACAGCAGCATCGATGTCCTCTTTCACCGCGCGAGCAAAGCCACATATCTCCACGCCGTGCACCTCTTGCGAAATACGTTGCACCGCCATGAAGTCACCAGGGCTGGAAATTGGGAAGCCCGGTTCAATGACATCTACGCCGAGGTCTGCCAAGTGCTTTGCTATCACGATTTTTTGCTCAGGCGAAAGAGACGCTCCTGGCGCTTGCTCTCCGTCACGCAGTGTCGTATCAAAAATATGGATTCGTTTTGTCATGGGTAATGCCTCCTCAATTTTTTTAGTCATATTTTCCGTAATAAAAAAAGCCCGCCGTCTCCATATACAAGAGACGACAGGCTTTTGGCTGCCGCGGTACCACTCTCGTTGATCCCCTCTTTTTCAAAAGAGAATCCACCTCGCTGTCCCGATGACGTGGGACGATCCGTCAAGGTCTACTGTATATTTTCAACCTTGCCGCTCCCGGGTGAGATTCGAGCATTTCCTGACTGCGTCGCACCTACCCGCAGCTCTCTGGACAAGAAATTCGCTTTACTAGCTCCCGTTCTTCGCGTTTGTTCTATGTCGTTGTGAAAATCAAAAAGGCCTGCCGTCTCTATCGAAGAGACGACAGACCTTGTCTATCGCGGTACCACTCTCGTTGACCCCAGCTACTCGCCAGAAGTCCACCTCATGTACTGATCCTAGTCGATCAGCACAACCCGATCACGGAGGTTAACCGTCAGAACTTACTGCTCGATGCAGCGCTACATCTCGTTCAGTCCTGCCGCTCCCGGGCGAGCTTCACTGGCTTCTCTGACTGCGTTGCACCATCCCGCAGCTCTCTAAACAGATCAGTCCACTTACTGTTCCCGTTCTTCGCGTTATTGTTATTATTGTTTGAAATTTTATTCGGTTTATATCTGATTGTCAATGGAGGCTATCAATAAAAATAATTTTAATAACCCAATTAATTGATCTCTCTCACCGAGCTGCGGCCGAACTGTCTGTAATAAAGGAGAGCAAGACCCAGTATCACGAGCACTAAAGCGGAGTAAATATTGCTGTAGACGGACGCTCCTGGATAGCTATTGAACAGGTTCCAGCTCACAGCAGCTCCTCCATCAATCGTTTTGCCGTACAAGGTAGCTGCAAGTGCACCTGCAATAAAGTTCAGCATTGCCATCAGTCCCATACCGACGCCAATCTGTTCCTTTGGTAACGACTGCGAGATTGCGTTTGACATCGAAATCATCATAAACGATAGTCCGACATTGCCAAAAATCAGAAAAACGGCAATGAGAAACGGAGATACTCCCGCAAAGGAAGAGAAGAGGACAAAGCTGCTCAAAAGTAGCGCAGACGCTGTGTAAAATAAATACGAATTCCCTTTCTTATCTGCTAGAATCCCGGCCTTTTTCCCAAAAAACGCGGTCACAATTGCTCCTGGTACCATGACAAAGCCAATGAGCCCCGGTGCCAGATGATTCACATCGGCCAACAACTGTGGACTAAGAAAAGCGAACGAATAGCCACTCCCTATCATCAAAAAGGCAATGACTAGCCCGAGCGAGTAGCGTTTGCTCCGGAATAAGCCAGAGCGAATAAAAGGTTCGGCGGTCGTTCGAATTCTTACCAAGAACAGAAGGAATGAGAGAATGCATCCCAGTGCGAGCAACAAGCTTTGATTCGTAATAGACAGCAGAAGCAACGCAATCGTTATGGCGAGAAGCCCACCGCCGATCCAGTCCATTTTGACAGCTTCCCGCTCCTCCTCCTCCAAATACTTACGGAAAAAAGGCACGGCAAAAAGCGTGAACAACGGCATGCAGAACAGCCATCTCCAATCGAGTAGACTGACCAGCAAAGAGGAAAGAACAGGACCTAATGCGCTACCGATTGCCATCCCGGTCATGGAGATCCCTAGAGCTCGCCCCCTACTCTCTGGGGGAAAATAACGCACCGGAATAATGGAAGACGTCGCCGGAACAACTGCAGCTCCTGCTGCCTGCACAATTCTCCCCAAAAGCACCATGCCATAATTATGGGCGAAAAATCCGATAAAGGAGCCGATGGCAAACAGAATTAATCCGAATGTAAGCAAATGTTTGAGCTTGTAAGAATCGGCTAGCTTTCCGTACATCACGGTTCCAACCGCATAGATTAACAAGAAGGCAGACGTCACCCAGCTTACTTGGCTAAAAGATAAATGAAATTCTGTCCTGATTTGCGGTAACACGATATTGAACATCGTAGCACTCATCACCGTAATCATGAGGGTAAACACGAGTACGCGAAGAACTTTTTCAGCAGATTGTTGTTGTGGTTCGGTTTGCATATTGGAAAGACACCTCTCGTTATCACCAATTTCTTCCCGGGAAGGTGATTGTTGGCCTTGCTTGTTGTAGTTTATAATGATTTTAAAATAAACGAAAATATATCTTTTGATATGTAGTTGATATACCTGAGTATATGGAGTTGAATCAAATGGAATTGTTGCAATTGCACTATTTCCGAACAGTGGCCAAGTGGCAGCATATGACGAAAGCCGCCCAAGAGCTGCGGATTGCTCAGCCTGCTCTCAGCAAAACCATTGCTCGGTTGGAAGAAGATGTCGGGGTTCCGTTATTTGACCGCGAGCGAGGACGTATTCGGCTGAATACATTTGGGAAGGCGTATTTGGAGCGTGTAGATAAAGCACTGAACCTCTTGGAGGAAGGTCAAAAAGTCGTATCGGATCTGGCCGGAATGGAGCATGGTCGTATTCATCTGGCAACGTCGACCTTGGATCTGTTATCAGAACCGTTGGGCAAGTTTCTCGCCCTCCATCCAGATGTTCACTTCCAAATCACGCAAGCCACCATTGAAGAAATGGCAACCCTGCTGGAGTCAGGCGAAGTGGATATTTGCTTCACGCATTTGCCGATCAGGGCGCCAGAGATTTTGACTACGCCCGTATTGAAAGAAGATATTCACGTAGCTGTCCCCCGCACCCATCCCTTAGCCAAACAAACCAGTATTCGACTAAGCGAGCTGGCTGAAGAGTCCTTTATCGGTTACAGAGAGGACTTTCCCATCCAAATGCTATACGATCAGTTCTTTCAAAAAGCAGGGATTACCCCCAAATTCGCCTGTCGGGTAGATGATCCCGGCTCTATCCAAAAGCTGGTCCGCGCAGGTCTTGGCATCGCCCTCTACGGTTGTATCAGTCGGGAGGAAGACCCTTACCTTGTCATGATTCCGATCGAACACCCGATCTGCCAGCGACATTTTCAAATGATTCGGCACGAAAAAAGATATCTCTCCCTGGCAGCACGCAAATTCTGTGATTTTATCATCCAACATTTTGCTGAATCTCTTGAAAAATAAAACCCTTTCCAACAGAAAAGAGCCTGGCATCATTCGCCAGGCTCTTCCCCTACTCTTGCTTTCTTTTTTTCATACGTAAAATGATGCCGTCAATGAGCAGTCCAATCCCCGCTCCGTAAAAAGGGGCCGCAAACCGAGTTCCTTCAGCTAGCGGCAGGTCTTTCAAATACACGATAAACACTCCAACAATAAAACCGATCATCGTGTAGCGCAGCCGGGTCGCCCCCATTAAACGACACTCCCTTTCACGCTACTTCCCGAATTTATTTGGCATTTTCATGTTTTTCATCGTACGGCTCATCTGTTTAAGCTGCTTTTGGTTGAGATTCATCCCCATTGAACGGGCCATGGCTTGAAGCTGCTTTTCGTCCATTTGCATGTTGGACATTTGTTTTTTCAATAAATAAGTCCCTCCATAAAATCCACCAGCGAGACCGATTAACAATGTAACAATTGGAATTACCCAGTTGTACCAAGCCATCAATACATTACCATCCTCTATACGTAATTATGAACTCTTTTATTGTACCATAGTTGGGCTATCTTCTGTAAATTGTGATTAGAAAACTTGGAAAATGAGAACACTGCCCTCAACAACATCTTTGTTTCAAGCATATTCTAATAGCAAGAGGTGAAACAACCATGACTCCAATTGTGATTCTGGACGCTGGACACGGTGGCAGCGATCCTGGCGGAGGCAACAACGCGCAATTTACCGAGAAAGATATGAATTTGCAAATATCACTCTACCAATATAATCGCTTTTTGGCCCTAAATATTCCTGTCGCGATCACACGGACAACCGATGTGACTCTGACAAGTGAGGATCGGACTGCCCTGGTTCGAAACATCGGCGCTCGCTACTGTATATCCAACCATATTAACTCAGGTGGCGGCCGAGGCTCCGAGGTCATTTACTCGATTTATGGCCCCCCAACCTTTCCCCAATTGATCCAGGATGCCCTGGCAGCGGAAGGGATGCCGAATCGACGCATTTTTACGCGAACACTGCCAGATAATCCACGACTCGATTACTACTTCATGCACCGGGAGACTGGCAGCGTGGAGACAGTAATCGTCGAATACGGCTTTGCTGACAATGCTTTGGACGCAAATAAACTGCAACAGGATTGGCGAGATCTCGCGGAAGGGGTAGTCCGGGCATTTTGCACGTACGCTAAACTTCCCTACCAGCCCCCTACTACTCCCACTTCTACTCCAAAACCTACTGCAGCACCGACCCTTGCTCCCACCACTTCTCCTGGAAACGGAGGAGGGAATGTGCCTGACTGGAAGCAGGAAGCCGTCAACTGGCTGTATGATCAAGGCTTATTAACCGACGAACAATGGCGTCAACAGCCTGACCAACCTCTGCCACTCTGGGCACAGGCTGTCATCCTGAAGCGTTTATTCGAAAAGCTTAAAACGTAACGTCTCCCTTTAATCGTCTGCCTTAAAACGGGTAAGCGGCGTATCCGCTAAGCCCGAATAGTTTCTTTTTGCTGGCACACTCACCAATTCGTCCTCTGGGTAGCGATAGGCGGTTAACATTCCGCCGAACACACATCCTTGGTCGATGTTGATGGTGCCATTTTTTCGTTTTGGCTCTGGATGCGGATCATGTCCCCATACGATTATGGGCGAAGTCACTTTTCGTTCTTTTGCCCATTCTCTACGGATCGGGCGCCCATCCGGTCCCGTCCCTGCCACATCGCCATATCGGCAAAACGTGTACACCGCAGGCGAATCCATTCCTATGTAATCATCGCGAATCCCCGCATGAACGGCGACCGCTACTATTTTTTCATTCCGTTTGATGATCATGTGCGAAGGCGAAGAAAATAGCAATCTGCGACTCTGTTCTCGCAGCAAGGAGGCCTTCTTCGGTCCGTATTCTTGCTGATACAGCCGAATCTCCTCTTCTACCTTTTCATCTCCGTGAGCCAATGTCACTGGTCTGCCATCCAACCAGCGAGCTACTTTCCATCCGTGGTTACTATCTACCATCTCAGCCAGACCTGCCGTGACATGATGGTGAAAAAATTGCAGCATCTTGATTGAGTAAGGCCCACGACTCGTGATATCACCGAGGGAAAGGAGCTTTCGGCCGTGGGGATGGCGATATGTTCCGTCTCGGGTTTGTTCATATCCCAAGCGTTTGAGCAATTCAATAAATTCGTCGTAACAGCCGTGAACATCGCCGACGATATCCACACCATTGTCAGCCGAAAGCACCTTGGAGCGTGTTTGAGGTTTGTGTTTCATAGCCCGTCCCTCCTTTCCGTCATCTATCATTCGTTACTTACTATCTTTACCACATCTGCGAAAAAAACTCACGGCTTGTGTATAAGAAAAACGGTTTAAACAAGTAAACGCGCGAAAGAGCCCCTGTTACCCGAGGAGCTTTTTGGCGCGTTTACCTTTTCATGATGGTATGTGATTAGCCTAAGCTATGTGTATGAACGTAAATAGCCGCTTGCGTGCGATCCTCCACATTCAGCTTGGCAAGAATGTTGCTCACATGAGTCTTGACCGTTTTGATCCCGATAATCAGCTCATCTGCAATCTCCTGGTTGGACTTGCCCTGACCGATCAGCTTCAAAACCTCCAATTCACGCGGCGTCAGTTGCTCATGGGGATGGGACTCTTGACCGTGACGGAAACGGGCCATAATTTTTCCTGCTACCCTCGATTCCAAAACTGGCTCACCCGCCGCAGCAGAGCGGATTGCCTTTGCGATCTCGGCCGCACGTGAAGTCTTCAGCAAGTAGCTGAATGCCCCCGCTTCAATGACCGGATATACCTTTTCATCATCAATAAAGCTGGTCAAAACAATAACCTTACTGGAAGGACAGCTTTCACGAATACGCCGAGTCGCTTCCACACCACCGATGCCTTCCATGACCAAATCCATCAGAACGACATCCGGGCGCAGCTCTTGCGTCATCCGCACGCCTTCTTCTCCACTGCCTGCCTCTGCTACGACTTCAATATCGTCCTCTGTAGACAAATAAGCAGCCAGACCCATCCGAACCATTTCGTGATCATCTACCAGTAGTACCCGAATCACCGAGCCTTCACCCTTCCCGTTCCGTCTGTGACATTAGAGGAATACGCACCTCAATTTGCGTCCCCTTCCCAATTGCCGAGTAAATCTCCATGGAGCCTCCGACCTCTGCAACGCGCTCTTGCATACTGCGTAAACCGTAGGACGTCATTTTCTCCCCATCCGGATCAAAACCAACACCGTCATCCGTTACTCGCAGGCGAACCTGCTCTTGCAGCGTAAACAGCTTCACTGTAATCTGGGTAGCTCTGGCATGCCGCAATGTATTGGACAAGGATTCCTGCAAAATGCGGAATAAATGATCTTCAATTCCACTCGGCAAGCCTTCGACGTCTTCGATCTCCCAAGTTAGCTGCATGGTATTTTTACGCGTCAGTTCATCTAAAAGTTCCAGAACGGCTTCCTTCAATGACTTGTTTTGCAACGTAGCCGGACGAAGATGCAAGAGCAATGCCCTCATCTCCGCTTGTGCAGCTGCTGCCATCTCTTCGACCAATTCAATCTGTTGTGCTGCACGTTGAGGATTCTTTTCTACAAGCCGCTTCATCGCCGCCGTCGTCATAGCGATGGCGAACAGTTGCTGGCTAACTGCATCATGCAGTTCTCTCGCCAATCTCTGTCGCTCCTCTGTTACCGCTGCATGCTTCAATTGTTCTGCGAGAGCCGCATTGTGGTTCGACAGCCGCTGCAAGGATGCCACTTGCTCTTCCCATTGCGAAGCCAAGCGATTGATCTGCCATCCTAATTCGCCAACTTCATCGACTCCCAATTCGGGGACCCGATACGACAGCATCCCGCGCCCAAGTTTCATGGCAGCTTCCCACAGTACACTGAGTCTCTTTTTCAACAAATTCCCGATGATATAGGAAATGATTAATGCTACTAAGACACCTGCAGGCAAAGAGACAACAAAAGCAGCAAGCTGAATCAAGCCCTCTGGATCAGCAGGCAGATTGATGCCTATATATTCTTCAAGCCACCACACGAAGTTGCGGTCGCTGATTACTTCGTTGTACCACCGATGAATCCCCGGGTGATCTCTCCATAAAAAGTATAGCCAAAAGAAACAAATAAACGCGGCAGTAACTGCACTGACGGCCAGTAACATGCCATAGCGCACGTATTGCCACTGAATACTTGCCAATCGCTGTCGACGCATCCGCCAGTACCTCCTAGATGTACTTGACTTTTATATCGCCGACAAGCAGCGAGATATGCAAGTTTACTTTTTGCAATGCTTCATCATACTGATCTGAACGAATCTTAACACTACGATTGATACCTCCCTGACGGTGGCTTAGCACCTCCAGATCACCAATACTCAACCCTGCCGTTACCGATACAGGAAGATCGACAGGCACATAAATCGTCACATCGCCTACCCAGCCCTCTACGACAAGAATCGCCTCATCCCGTATCAACACTGCCCGGGAAAGATCAATCACAACATCCCCGATTCCATGCCAGACATGTAAGTGATTCAGTTCAAAACGCCCCGAGGTCAGGTGATAATCTCCAATCAGAGAACTGCGGGAATCTTTTGGCAACGTGTCGTCAGGTGATGAAGACATTCCATCGTGATGAGGAATTTTGCCACCAACATGCTTCCATTTATTCCAGTTGTCTCGCCAAGGGCGTTCCTCAGTTGAAACCTTTACGTCACTCTGAACACTCGCATCACTTGTCAAAATCGTTTCCGCAGCAGATGGAGTCTCCCTATCGCCTAAAGGTTGATTCACACGTTGATCTTGTCTGCTGCTCTTGCCCCGAATCAACTGAAACCCGAAATAAATAAACACGATTGGCACTGCAATCTGGAACAAATCATCGATCCCGACACCAAACCACATATCCATCGCGATGATGGTCCCCAGGGAGATTAGAATCCCTCCGCCAATCCTAGTTTTCTGCCCCCACAAACGAAGGCCGAAATAAATAAGCACCATCGGCCACAAATCAAACAGACCGAACGAAATGATACCCAAACTATCTAACAAAAGGCCGATTCCCGTAAAAATAATCAGGATACCAGCCAACATTTTGTGCAAACGGGACAGTTTCACAAAAGTCTCCTCTCTCACGCCCCATGCTGATCGTTTTCACTTTGACCATTACGACAGGTATAGATGAATGCAGGCGGAATGTTCAACAGGGTAAAGTCGATCTTGACCCGGGGAAAACGATCCTGCAACTCAGCTTGGAGTTGTAGCGAATATTGGAATGTAATAAATAGGCCCCCTGGCTTCAGTACAGATTGAACTTCGTCCAGAATTGCTGCCCGCAGCTCTTGTGGAAAATTGGCGAATGGCAGACCTGAGATAATGACATCTGCACCTGCAAGGTTCTGCTCCTCCAAGTAAGACCTAAGTTTAGTCGCTTCCTCCCTGACAGGAAGATCGGGAAAACGTGATTGAAGCATAGAGCGAAAATGGGAATCTCGTTCCACAAGCACGTACTGTGTGCCGGGACGCAAGCGCTGATAGATCGTTTGAGTAAATGCCCCTGTACCAGGTCCCAGCTCCAGGATCACATCGGTTGAAGCCCAATCGACGCTTTTCAACATTTGCTCACATAAAAAACGAGAGCTGGGGATTATACTACCGACGCGTCCAGGCTCAGCGATAAACCGTCGCAAAAAGACCAAGAAGTCCTGCAAGAATCGTACCTCCTAGGGGAAAAGCAGCCTGATATACACAGGCTGCCGAATTGACACAATCTATTCTACACCCAGTCCCCCAGTTCCTGTCGAATTAGGATTGTACTGGTTTAGCTACCGGTGTTTTCACTTCATTGATGGATGCTTTGATACTGGCAAGTTCTGCATCGAGATCATCCTTTTCCAGGTCAGACAAAGCGTTCTCCCAAGCGCGGTTCGTTTGGCGCCATTGTCCACTCATTTGCGCTTCTGCTTCCATGCGCATGACTTTCTCTTCCATGCGGGCGAAGCCACGGCCTGCGGACTGATTGCCGATACCGACAACTGCTTGATTCACTTGCTTTTGTGTACGAGCTACTTGTGCACGTGCCATCAGTGTGAACCTTTTCGCACGCATTTTATAGAACTCTTCCTTCAGCTCAGCCAGCTTCTCTCGCATTTGCGTAGCAGACTCGGATGCTGACAGGTAGAGAGCCTCATATTCCGCTGCACGGCCTTCATACTGCTTCTTGTCAGCGAGTGCTCGACGAGCCAACTCATCTTCTCCCTCAGTCAAGGCGAGCTTGACTTGACGATCGCGTTTTTCGATCAGAGCATTGGCTTCGTCCAATTGCTGGCGGAATTTCTTTTCCAGTGCAACCTGACGGGCAACCGCTACTTCAACTTGTCCGATTTCTACTTCCATGTCACGCATATATTGATTCAGCATTACTACCGGATCTTCCATCGAATCCAATGCATCATTTACCGAAGCTACTGTCAGGTCACGCAAACGTTTAAAGATACTCATTATTTTTTCCTCCTCATCATATCACATCATATTGTTCATCCAAAAGACTCTTGCGACACAGTGTTATTGCGGTTACCAAAACGCTTAGGACCGTTTGGTTACGTTTCTTTCCCAAGTGTCTAGCGTATCTTCCTTTAATACTTTTTGGGCCCATTCACGCTCCCAAGCAGGTGGAGCTTGTTTAGGTTCTTGGCTGGGACGCAGTAAGCGATATCCCAGATAAATCACCCCAATGGCCAGAAGTGCGTGAAATAGTAGGTCAAGCTTGCCAATCAACATCAGGAACCCGAATAGGAAGACCAGGATTCCCCAAAAGCGTGAACCGGTTTGTCCCATAATCTTTTTGGCACCGTATATCATGATCACACCGGGAATGATGAACCCGAGCAAGTCTCCGATATCGATACCCACCAGATCTAGTAGAACCAACCCACCGACTAGCAGCAGAACCAGCCCGAGTAGAACTTTGCCAGACCGTTCGCTCATTACTCGCTTACCTCCATTCGTTTTGCATGTGGTGCTTGTGGAACGTTATGCCCTTATTGTAGCCCTCGGTATAGGCTTCCCATAACGGGCGTGCGGTTGGTTTTTCCCTCCGTCCTTGGACGGAGACAATTTCCTGCCCTAATCGGACGAGCTGTCCCACATGGCAGAACCAGCCCGCGTCGAAAGGCGGCTTGCACTGTCAAACGAAAACGTTACAGCATTTGACGGCATTTCTGTGACGAATATGTGAACGAACAGATAAAAAGAAGGAAAAAAAGGACTCGCGTAGAATCTTCGTAAGAGTGCGTGTAAAAAAACATCGAAAAATAGCCGAATTCCGCTTGGCGGAAACGGGGGAACCACGTTTTTGGGGTGAATGGTTGCTACTCCTAGCAGCCTAGGGCGTCCTTTCGACCGAACCCTTCAGCTAACCTCGTAGGCTCACGAAGGGAGCAGTTTCTTTTGCGCAAGGTGGTTTTATCTTTATTTATGGCTGGATTGCTTGCTATGGGGGCAGGCGCTGCACAGGCTGCTGAGGAGAATTCTCTCAATGAAGTAGTCAGCGACTTGTACGGTACCCCTTACAAATCATCTGGCACGTCCAAAAAAGGCTTTGACTGCTCCGGTTTCACGCGCTACGTATTTGATGCGTTAGGTGTAGACCTGCCTCACAATTCTGCTTCCCAGTACGAATTAGGTACAGAGGTAGCCAGAAAAGATTTGCAGCCAGGCGATCTCGTGTTCTTCAATACGAACGGTCGCAGCATTTCTCACGTGGGTATCTACATTGGAGACGGCACATTCGTGCACTCGGAATCTGGTCGTGGAGTCGTCAACACCAAGTTGAACGATCCATACTACTGGAGCAAGCGTTATGTAGGCGCCAAGCGTCTCAGCGTTCCTGTTCTAGCAAAAGCAGAAATTCCGAAAAAGGAAAAAGCGGTGCAAGCTGCATCGTTGCCGGAAAAACCAGCTCAAAAATAGTCGTTCGGCAAAATAATAAAAGCCAGGGACACTCCGTCTCTGGCTTTTTCTGACGAAATTTAGTACCTGGTCTAAAGAGGTACCCCCATATATTCGAACAACTTAATAACTTACGGGGTTTCTTCCCCTGATCAAGTCAAACCATGTTATGATAGACAAGACCCATTCTTTGAATGGTATTCCTTATTAATAGAAGTAACTGGGGGTTGTTCCGGTGAAAGAACACATTTTAATTGTCGATGACAATCTGGAGATTATTGAACTGCTAGAAGACATTTTGGAGAACGAGGGCTTCACCGTTTCCTCCGCAGAGAGCGGAGAAGATGCACTCTCCCTGCTCAGCCAAGGAGACCGACCCAACCTGATCCTTTTGGATATTATGATGCCCAACATGAGTGGCTACGAGCTTTGTTCTCAAATTCGCCGTGAATGGGATTTGCCTATACTGTTTCTCAGTGCAAAAGGAAAAGCGGTAGATAAGGTAGTTGGCTTCGAAATCGGTGCAGACGATTACATCACGAAGCCCTTTGATACAGAAGAGCTGCTCGCTCGCATTCGTGCCCACCTGCGCCGCTATGAGCGCATTCGCAAGCATACGGAAGAGCAGCCTGAGAAGGAAACGGCCTCTTCTCCGATTACCGTTTTGAAATTCAAGGACCTAGAAATTCATAAAGAAACGTATTCCGTTTATGTATGTAATCAAAAGATTGAGCTCTCGACAAAAGAATTTCAACTGCTCACATTCCTCGCAGAAAATGCGGGCATCGTCTTTACAAGAGAGCAAATCTATGACCGCGTCTGGGGATATGGTTATGGCTCGCTCAATACAGTGACCGTCCATATCAAAAACCTCCGTGAAAAATTGGAAACAGAGCGTCAGTTCATTAAAACACAATGGGGGACAGGCTACGTATTTATCGGGGAGAAGCTTTAAATGAGCTTACGTAATAAAATTTTTCTCTCCTTCATTGCCTTGATCACACTCAACATCTTGTTGTTTAAATTTGTTTTTCAAGACATTATTGTCGCTCAACTCAAAAATGATCGGCATAATCAGTACCAGGCTGAGAAGGAAGCCGCAGAGAAGGTCATGCTCAATCAATTGCTTCTCGTCAGTAATTTCAAGGACCCCATCGAGCGTTTGGAGCTTGAAAAGCAGTTGCCAGACGACGTGATGTACCGCATGCTCGTGAAGGATGCCAATGGAAACACCATCTACAGCAAAACATCACGCGCCTATAATTTGAAAATGCCTTCTCCCTCCGCATCAAACCGTGGCGATTCTGCCAAGCAAAGTGACCTCAAAGTAGTCGCTGAGTACCATTTTCAGCAGGAGCCACCGCGTACGGGGGAGATCGTTGTTTATTTCTACACAGATGATTATGACATGATGGCTACGACAGGGGTTTCCATGATGCTTTGGTTTATTTATGGAAGCATTAGTCTGGTGGGATTGGTTCTGCTCGCTTTGTTCGTTCGCTGGATACTACGACCCGTGAACGAATTATCGCGCGTCACCCAAGAAATCCAGGAAGGGAAACGGTTAGTCACATTTACGTATCGCTCGCATGATGAGTTTGGACAACTCTTTCGATATTTTGGGGATATGGTTGATGAGCTTCGCTTAGCGGAAGAAAGACAGGCCGAAATGATTGCTTCGATCGCCCACGACTTCCGTACACCACTCACCACGATTAAAGGATATGCGTCCTATATCGGTTCCGGTCGTGTGACGGATATGACCAAAATACAGAAACAGATGAGTAAAATCGAGCTAAAAACGACGGACTTGGAAAAACTGCTGGATGAGTTGCAGGACTTCACCGCCCAAAGCTCCGAAGTCCGACTCAACATTAACCGCATTCATGTCAAAAGCTTCTTGAGAGGAATCATTGAGGACTATTTGCCGAGAATCAAAGAGGCAGGCCTCACCTTTCACTGGAAGCTGCGTATCTCCAATGAACTACACATCGAAGCGGATGAGACCAAGCTGCGTCGTGTCATGGAAAACTTGTTGAACAACGCCATTCACTACAATAAACCGGATGGCTCCATTTACCTGACTTGTGATCAGCGAGAAGGGCATGTCCTTTTTACTGTGATCGACAAGGGAGAAGGAATCGCCTCTGAAGACTTGCCGAAGATTTTCACCAAGTTTTATCGGGCGGAAA
Source organism: Brevibacillus sp. Leaf182 (assembly GCF_001423865.2). NCBI lineage: Bacteria > Bacillati > Bacillota > Bacilli > Caryophanales > Paenibacillaceae > Brevibacillus > Brevibacillus sp. Leaf182. Next base: position 72,916 of record NZ_LMPN02000020.1, read on the forward strand.
AATCACGAAATCGCAACAGTGGCGGTACAGGCTTAGGCTTAACAATTTGCAAGAGCATCGTCCGGCTTCACGGCGGAGATCTGATGGTCAACAGTGAACTGGGAATGGGAAGCAGTTTCTCCTTCACCATCCCCTTCTTCCATGGGTAGCTTTCACAAGCTACCCTTACTTTATATAGATTTATTCCTAGTTAATTATTTCTTTATATTTTACTTGTAAAATAATTTTTGTAAGCATGTTGCTTTCAGTGATAAATAACCCCCAGTTCGGTATCTGACACAATCGGCGAAACCGTAGTGATAAGATGCCTCTTTTTTTGCTCTCTATTTCCATTTTTTTCTATCTCTTCTCCAAACGCATCGGCAGTCCGTTCTTGGGTCGCAAGGTGACCAACGGCTCGGGCTCTACTGCCTGATTCGGTTCAGCCAGTCGTAGTCGATACCGCTGTGCGATCGTCGCCAATAGCAAAGCTGCCTCCATCAAAGCAAAGTTGTTCCCGATACAAACACGCGGCCCACCGCCAAAAGGAAAATACGCATAAGCTGGATTTCGTTTTAAGAGGTCACTGTCAAAACGCTCTGGAATGAATTGTTCAGGCTGCTCATAATAGCGTGGGTTACGGTGCATGACATATTGGCTCATCATCAGCGTATCGCCAGGCTTGTACGTGTGACCGCCTATCTCAACCTCTTCTACCACTTCCCGGTTAATCGTCCAGGCCGCAGGATAGAGCCTCAGCGTTTCCTGTACAATAAGATTCGTATACTTCAACTGGGGAAGATCCTCGACTGTCGGCAGCTTTTCACATAGCACCGTCGATAGCTCGTCATGCAGCTTTTTCTCCACCTCGGGATGAGTAGCCAGCAAATAGAAAATCCACGACATGGTATTCGCAGTCGTCTCATGGCCAGCTACAAAAATGGTCATGACCTCGTCGCGCACCTGCTCATCTGTCATTCCTTCCCCATCATCTTCATCACGCGCAGCTAAAAGCATCCCCAACAAGTCCTTGTGCTCTTCTCCATTGCTATTACGACGAGCTTCGATCAAGGAGTAGATCGTTTTGTCCAGCAGCTCACTCGACTCCAGGAACTCCCGATTGCTTTTGGTGGGTACGGACAACGGAATGTCGATAAAAGAGGAGCCTTTGTTTGCCACGTATTTCAAACCGACATCGATGGCATGTCCAATCTGATCGGCACCTTCCTTGACGGTTTTGCCGAACATAGTCTCCGTAATGATCGCAAGGGTTACTTTCATCATGTCTGAGTGAATATCGCGCAGCTCCCCTGTTTTCCAATCCGACATAAGATCAACTGCTTGGCGGACCATCACCCCTCCGTAGTTGGCAATACGCTCTCGATGAAAAGCTGGCTGCATAAGACGCCGTTGTCGCAGATGCTTTTTTCCTTCACTAGTGAGAATTCCATCCCCTACAACAGGTCGTGCCGCCTGTAGTCCTTTCCCTTTTCGAAAATGCGCCTGCTTGCTGACCAAAACCTCTTTGATGTGATCCGGATTCGTTAACAGGTAAACATGGCGGGAAGGACCGAAGCGAAAATGGACGACTTCTCCATGTTCTTCTGCTGCGTCGCGGATGAACTGAAGCGGCGATCGGCGAAATGCCATCAAGTTCCCTGAGATCGGAAGGCCTTTTGGGCCGGTTATCGTGATATTCATGCGTCTCCTCCTTTTTACATGCAAAATCCTACCGATAGTATCCGGCACGATAAGGAGATTATGCGAAAAAAAGCCACCCGAACTTCGGATGGCTTACGAAATCATTTTGTTTATCGTGTAACTGGTTGATCTGTGCGCAACAGACGAGAAGCAATCAGTCGCTCGCGCACCTTAATGCCAATCAGAGAAGCCAGAACTGCTTTGACAACTCCTACAACGAGGAAAGGCGTTACACCAAAAGCGATAGCTTTATCCCATGGAATGTCCATGACGTATTTGAGCTGTACAGTACCAAAGGCGAGTGTGACAAACATACCAATGATGTTGGCGATGATGGCGTTTTTCAAGGTAAATCTTGTTTTCTCCAAGTAGAGCCCGGTCACATAAGCGGTTGCAATAAACCCAAATATGTACCCGCCGGATTTGCCGACCAATATTTGCAAGCCGCCTTTTGCCTCGCTGAATACAGGCAATCCGACTGCACCGAGTAAAACGTAAATAACCAAAGCCAGTGTCCCGTATCGTCTTCCCAAAATAGTCGCCGTCAGCCCTACTGCTAACGTCTGCGCGGTAATCGGAATCAACGGCAAGGGAATAGTCACCTGCGACAATACCGCTGTCATTGCAGCAAAGATGGCAGAGAGCAATAGCCATCTCAAGCGTTCGTTTCTCATGCGTACTAGCCTCCGTTTTGTTAACTAAAAATATTATAAGGTTAACAAAATAATAATACGCATCTGCCCTTTTGTAAATCCCCGTTCTTTCCGCTTACCTTTTTGCTTGTTGATCCATGTGTAGCTGCAGCTTTTGAAGTGACTGAACTGTATGATCGATTAATTCGTTCAAGTCATCGATGTTGCCTTCATCAATTTTCCGATGAAAGTCCAGCGTCACCTGATTGGTTATTTGCTTCGGCGGCCAATCGATTCGCTGCTCCGCAAGCGTTGCCGATACTTTCTGTGTAATATAAGGCCGCTGACCCCAGATGTCATTGAGAATCGATGTGATTTCTCTCGCTTCTGCGGGCACATCTCTGTAATTTTCCATCTGCAAGTAAAAATGGATGCAAATCGTACATCCGATATGTTCTGTCAACGGCTGTTCTAGCTGCTCGGCTGCAATATCAGCTAACTGGGTACGAAGCTGCATCTCAGCACGGACAGCTACGGTATGATCATGTTGATCAGCCAGCTTGAACTCGATCTGAAACAGTCGATGGAACGTAGCCATATCCATGACATCCGAACGGCTCGTAATCGTGATTGCCCCTTCGAAGTCCCGGTCGTATACCGCACCTTCCAGCACAACCCTGATATTGTCAAAAACAAGCGGATGAAACATCTCGCGCCCTCCTTTTCCCAAACAATCGGGCCCTTTCTTTTTACAGTATATAGCATGCCTGCTTTCTACTTGTTTTGCAAGCAGACCGACTTCCCCATGGCGGTGCCTTCTGGAGAGTGGTACCATGAGAGTGATCCAACCTTTGAGGTGACAGCCATGTTTTTAATTGGAATTCTAATCGTTGTTGCAATCCTTGGTGAAATTATTCATCGTTTGAATCCATGGAAAAAGCCGGAACCAGCCTATGAGGATCTCGTCGCCCAAATTAAACAGACAGACTGGTACCAGGAGTTGTCTCGTGATCAGGCATGTCGTTACGTTCTGGACAACGATCCTCATGTCCAAGCCTACTATGCGAGTACGTATGAAGCCAAACGTCTCCTTACACAGGAAGGCTTTCAATTGGGGCTGATTGATTACGTCAAGCAGGAAGCTGCAAAGCACGCCGATAAACCGCGCTGACACGCGAAAAAGCCGTTGTTATGGAACAGCGGCTTTTTCTTTGAATAAAAAAAGGTATACCCGCCATGGCTCATGCCCTGTGGTACACCTGATTTATCCAGTATTCATGTTCGGCTTAGCGTTTTTGATGATAGTATTTGTAAGCGTCAAAGGATGCTTGCTCTTGGCAAGGTACGCATTCTGTTGCATATGATTCAGCTTGTTCGTGAATCATCTGACCACAAGCAGCACAGCATTTTGCTTCGAGATTGCGAAAGAAAGTAGTGATCGGCGTCATGATTAAAACCCCCCGTGTGTTATTATCTGTATTGTATTACAACAGCACCTGTTTTATAAAAGTTTGTTATAATACATTACGCCGATTTATCTTTCTCTCTCGCTCATTCTCTCTTCATTGCTCCTTTTTTCGCTGTATTCATACATTTTCGCAAATTCCGCATCTGTTGTAACACAAAGACCTAAATCAGCAGATTGAACAAATACGGATCATGTGTAATCTCTACATAGCGGATACTGTGCTGCTTCATCCGACTGACTAATGGCTGATAGTCATCTTTGCATTTCATTTCAATACCAACCAGCGCTGGACCATTTTCTTTGTTGTTCTTTTTCGTATACTCAAAGCGCGTGATATCATCGTGCGGCCCCAGTACTTTTTCCATAAACTCTCGCAAAGCTCCGGCACGCTGTGGGAAATTGATGACAAAATAGTGCTTCAAGCCCTCATGCAGCAGGGAGCGCTCCTTGATCTCTTGCATCCGGTCAATATCGTTGTTTCCACCGCTGATGACACACACTACGTTTTTCCCGGCGATTTGATCCCGATAGTAATCGAGAGCGGCAATCGACAAGGCACCCGCAGGTTCTACGACGATGGCATTGCTGTTATACAACTCCAAAATGGTTGTGCACACCCTGCCTTCTGGCACCAGCACGATGTCATCCAGCAGCTCCTGACAAATACTCATCGTTAGCTGCCCCACTTGCTTGACGGCTGCCCCATCGACAAACTTGTCAATTTCATCTAAGGTGACGACGTCGTTTTTCTCCAAAGCGGCTTGCATCGAAGCTGCTCCTGCCGGCTCCACACCAATGATCTGTGTGTTCGGGCTGATGCCTTTTACGTACGTTCCCACACCCGCTGCCAATCCACCTCCGCCGATACTCATAAAGACGAAATCAGCTGGTTCTTCCATGTCATTCATAATCTCCAGACCGACTGTTCCTTGTCCAGCCACCACTAATGGATCGTCAAACGGATGGACAAAGGTCCGATCTTCCTGAATGCAATACTTCATCGCCTCTGCAAATGAATCATCGAAGGTGTCACCGATCAATACAACTTCTACATAGGAGCCGCCAAACAGCTTGACCTGCGATATTTTTTGACGCGGGGTGGTCGCTGGCATAAAGATCGTGCCCTTGATTTCCAAATGGTTACACGAATAGGCTACACCCTGCGCATGGTTGCCCGCACTTGCACAGACGACACCACGCTCTCGCTCCATTGTGGAAAGATTCCGCATAAAATGATAAGCACCGCGGATTTTGAAGGAACGAACGACCTGCAAGTCTTCTCTTTTCAAATACACGTTGCAGCCGTAGCGCTCTGAAAGTACTTTGTTTTTTTGCAAGGGCGTCTTCTCCACCACGTCTTTCAATGCGTGATTGGCTACTACGATGTCTTCCACTCTGACCGTATGCATATATATGTTCCTCCTCAGTAACTTCTCTGTTGTTGTAGGGACCAGACCAAATCAAAAAGCCCCCGCCCCAAACCAGCTACGCACAAGTTGCGCACGGCTGGCTGAGACGAGGGCATCGCGGTACCACTCAGCTTCTCTGTCTTCCTCACGAAAAACAGACTTAGGAAGTTCACTATGAAACTCCCGTCCGATAACGAGGACGAATTCGTTGTCCTATACTCACTGGCTAGACAAGCTGATTTTCCAGGACAATGCTCCAAGGTGATTTTCAAAACAGGCTGGCGGCCATTCTTTCAGCACAGGGAACGGCTCTCTGCACGCTGCTTACTGTTTCTACTCTTCCTTTTCAACGCTGATACATACGAACTATTCGAATTAGTTAAACATTCTACGCCGAAACCCACAAGTTGTCAATCTTCTTGTTATTTGGCAGGAAAGTAATAGCAAAAATCCGAATGGATACACAAGCATTCGATCGGAGGTGACCTTTTTGAGAAGCTACAGCCGTGAAAAACTTCACTCCTCTAACGAGACAACTGCGCAGCAAAAAACTTTTCCGGGACAAAAGCAAGCAAATCTTCTCTCTTTGGCATCGAGAGACGCACTCCCACCTGCACAGGTCATGCAGCTCCAACAAAGCATAGGCAATCAAGCAGTCCTGCAATTGCTTCGAAAAAAAGTGATTCAGCCTAAGAAAAATGAAACAGGCATGCCAGATACGCTGAAATCTGGCTTGGAAAAACTTTCTGGAATTGATTTGTCTGATGTAAAAGTACACTATCAGTCGGATAAACCGGAGCAGATCGGGGCGCTGGCTTATGCCCAAGGTACCGATATCCACCTCGGGCCGGGGCAGGAGCATCATCTTCCCCATGAAGGCTGGCATATCGTCCAACAAATGCAGGGACGTGTAAAGCCTACGCTGCAAATGCAAGATGTGGGTGTTTCCGTCAATGATGAGGTGGGGCTGGAGTCCGAAGCCGATCAGATGGGGGCAAAAGCGTTGCAGCAGGGGGAACCTCTGTCTGATACTACCGATTATCAAGCACTTGCAGCTATTTCGCCGCCAGCCAGCAAACCGATTCAGGGGGTTTGGGCGACGGTACCAGGTTCACCTAGCAAGGTCAATCTAAAAACGTTGACGGGGGAGTTTTCTTCTTCCGGCAAACAACTCTACTTACATTCTGAAACCAGACAAAAATACGAGGAAGTTTCTAATATTGGAGGTGAACTGATCGTCCAGCCTTACGATGATTCTGTTACAACCTCCAAAATTCTCCCATTCTATCAAAACTGGACTTCTGCTCAAACGACCAATCTGTCCATAGACAGTGGATTTGGGCCAGTAGCTGCTAGGCATAATCGCAGCGCCCCCTATCTTACGTCCAAGGAAGAGGATTTTGGAGGCGCGAAACTTGGGACTACTTACAAGGATTTTATCAGGGGCTTACGAGACGGGAAAAATAACTCAAAAGACGATGCTACTCTGGCGGAAGCCCTGCTCAATGAAGATCTGAGTCTATTGGATTCCGACCTACAAAAACGAGCTGCCGCTATGTTAAGCACAACCGTCAATCTCGCGGAAGAATGGCGAAAACAAGGCGCAAGCAAAATTTATCGTTCACTCCTAAGGCAAATCATCGACGAAGAAGCCACTTTTGATGATTTCTTACGAGATTTTGAATTCATACAAAGCGCTGATGCGGGGCGCGTACAGGTAGCTCGTTATCAGGATTATTTCGATGAGGAAATGGACTACGATGATCTGACTGCTAGAGATCAAGCAATTATCGATTATATGTCTCCTAAACGTGAAGATGATTTCAGCTCGGATGATGAACAACGTGAGGAAAAAAAGCTGAAATCAAAGGAACGATTATATGCAAAACGCTACCAAGAAGATGAGGATGATGGTAACAACTAGCCACATCGTAACACAAAAAAACGGGTTCCCTTTCGAGCGATTACACTCAAAACGGTACCCGTTTTTCTATTTGCTACATCCTAAACTGCTTCGTAAATCGCTTCGTAACGCTTGCCGATTTCTTCATCTGTCAAACCAGCCTCACGCAGACGGCCGATCAGTGCATTCGCCCAAATCTCAGTGCGTTGCGCCATTTTTGCGTATTTTTTCGCTTCCTTCACTTTGCGCTTGGAGCGATCTTCACCGTTTGACTTGAGGTTGTCGAGGATGAACAGCATGTGCATTGTATCTTCCTCGTTCAGCGTCTGCCAGCTATCGTTGAGAAACGCAGTTACCTTTTTGTAGTAGCCATCAAACTCGTCAAAAGAAATCTCAGTATCCATGTTGAGATATTCTTTCATTTTTTCAAATAGATCTTGCATCTAGCGTCACAACTCCCTCATTATTCTCCGCACTATTTCATACCCGTTCAAAAAGTCGTCTTTTCAGCACCGAGAAAGTGGCGAGAACCTGAAGAAGGAGGATCCGAGTGTAGGGGAACCTACATAAGCACCGGACTTCAAAGGTGAACGCCTCTTTCGATGTCGCATCAGCCCTCAGAACTACTTCGTGATCAAAAGACGACTTTTTGAACAACCTCTATTATAACAAAAACAAAGCTGGACAGGAAGTTGCCATTATCTGACTGGCACCCGTGAATGTCTCGCATACATGCAACGTCTCTCGTAATGCTCTATAATAGGGAAATACTGAATTGCTTGAGGAGAACGGAACAGATGACAACGCATAAAAAAGAACAAGACGCCAGCATCCGTGTCGGCCAGCAAATGACGCTCACGATTAAGAGCTTGGGCATTAATGGCGAAGGGATCGGCTATTTTAAAAGAAAAATCGTTTTTGTAGAGGGTGCCCTCCCCGGCGAGGTCGTCCATGCAGAGGTGACCGAGGCAAGAGAAAAATACGCGACCGCGCGTCTTTTACGAGTTGTTGAAAAATCAGCATCTCGCACGAAGCCCCCCTGTCCAGTCTATGCGGAGTGTGGCGGATGCAGCTTGCAGCACATGGATTATGCCGCACAGCTCGCGAGCAAGCAGGAAATCGTCATCGAGTCACTGCGCAAGTATGCTCGACTGAATCAGCCACCTGTCTCCCCTACGATTGGTATGGATAACCCGTGGTCGTATCGAAATAAAGCACAGTTTCAGGTGGGCAAGGAAAACGGCAAGCTCATCGCTGGACTGTATCAAACAGGCAGCCACAAGCTCGTCAACCTGGAAGGCTGTCAGGTGCAGCATGAAGCGACAACGAAAATCGTCCAAACAGCGAAGCAAATCATCGAGGAGCTCGGAATTCCGGTCTACGACGAGAAAAAACGGACGGGCGTCATCCGCACAATCGTAGCTCGTGTCGCTTTTGCAACGGGTGAAACGCAATTAACGCTTGTAACGGCTACCCCAGAAATCCCACGGGTGAAAGAGCTTCTTTTGGAGCTGCGTACGCGGCTGCCTGAGCTTGTAGGTATCGCGCAAAACGTAAACACGCAAAAAACATCGCTTGTTTTCGGGGACAAGACAGTGTCGTTGTGGGGCAAAGCCTCCATCGCTGAAAAGCTGGGAGAGCTGTCCTTCGACTTGTCTGCTCGTGCCTTCTTCCAATTGAATCCCGAGCAGACGCAAAAACTGTACAATCAGGTAAAGGCGGCTGCTGGACTGACTGGAAAAGAACTCGTGCTCGATTTGTATTGTGGTACAGGGACGATTGGTTTGTGGCTCGCTCCTTACGCCCGCGAGGTTCGTGGAATCGAGCTGATTCCTGAGGCTGTCGAGGATGCCAATCGCAATGCAGAGCGTAACCAAGCGTCGAATGCCAGCTTTTACGTGGGTCGTGCCGAGGTCTTGATGCCGAAATGGGCCAAACAAGGGACTCGGCCGGATGTCGTCGTAGTCGATCCGCCGCGGACTGGGCTGGATGATGCGCTGATTCGTTCCTTGTTGGCTGTGCAGCCGAAGAAGATTGTGTATGTGTCTTGTAATCCTTCTACATTGGCGAAGGATGTTGGGAAGCTGATGCAGCGGTATGAGTTGAAGAGTGTGCAGCCGGTGGATATGTTCCCGCATACGGCGCATGTGGAGTCGGTGGCTTTACTGGTGAGGGACGTGTAGGCCCCAAATAAAGGATATAATCTGCGTAACAAAATAATCTACAACTACCTATGGTAAGGTTACACCTCAATAATTTGGAGGATATATGTTAAAAGAAAATATTTTAATAGATGATATTCCTGCTATTTTGTGGGGAAACGACAGCACGAAAATATTTATTGCTGTACATGGCAATATGTCCTCAAAATCAGATATTCCGATTCGTATTCTAGCCGAAAAAGTTGTTCCATTGGGCTATCAAGTGCTCAGTTTTGATTTGCCTGAACACGGCGATAGAAAAAATAGTTCTAAGCTTTGTAAAGTGCAAAACTGCGTTTCTGATTTGAAGAAGGTTTTAGAATTTGCACACACGAAATCAAATACTATCAGCCTATGGGCAAATAGTATGGGAGCATATTTTAGCTTGTTAGCTTATAAAGATGAAGTTTTAAAGCAAAGCCTATTTCTTTCTCCTGTTTTAGACATGAGCCGACTGATTCAAAATATGATGAAATGGTTTGATATTACAGAAGAACATCTGTGCAGAGAAAAAGAAATATCTACACCTATTGGTCAAATCCTATATTGGGATTATTACCAGTATGTTATCAAGAATCCAATCATCAAATGGGATTCTCCAACTTCAATTTTATATGGAAAAAAAGACGAACTGTGCGAGTATGATGTCTTATCAACATTTATCACAAAATTTAATTGTGATCTTGCTGTTTCAAATGCTTCCGAGCATTATTTTCACACAGAAGAAGATTTGAATATTTATGGAAAATGGCTCGAAAAGAATATCTTTTGATAAGAGCACGCTTAGATATTAGATAATCTAAAAATCAAGAGGCTACGTTTTTAGGTTGACTTCCATGACCTACAGACTTAGCCTCTTTTTTATCATGTCTATTCTGAAGTTCAACTCTCTTTTGCTATATTTCAGAATCTTTCTTCATCTATGCTTCCTTTAAAGTTAGTATGGAAAGGTATCTTCTACTATTGTTTTGGTATTGTTCTCCCAGTCTTCTCTTATCATTGCATACCCAACAGAATCAAATAATTGTCCGCTTTGTCTCCAGGATCTACGGTTATAAGATTCTTTTACAAATCCGCTATTAAAGAACGTTTTTCTCATCGCAAAATTATCATATCTGGTATGACCTTCGATTCTAATAATATGAGTGTAATTATTGAATACATAAGTACTTAACCAATTAAGGACATCCTTTGCTATTCCTTTGCCTCTAAACTTTTCTTTCAATCGCAAATCGAATAAACATATGGGATCTTCTAAATCAAAAACTCTTATTAAACCAATTTTTGTTTGATTATCCATGATCCAAAATGTTTGGTTCCCGTTTTCGTTATAATTTCCGTTTGCTACATTTTCTCTTATAGACTTCTCAGTAGGATTCTCCTGTCCATGAAAACTCCATGTTTCTGATGTTAAAAATTCCACTAATTCATCAACCATTTTATTTTCAAACTCTAAATATGTGTACATCGTTCTCCCCCTTGAATGGCTACCTTCAATGACGAAGTTCTGAAAGATGAGCTCATCTTTTTTCGAATTTGTATTTATAGAGATTTCGAAAAATTTATATGATTTCATTATTCTACCATATTATATAAATAGCAAAGAAGGGTGGAAAACCGCTCTTTTTTACATTAGTCTATATGAAACCTTTGTTGCTTCTAACTTGATTTTCTGCAGAATGTAACAGAAACGGAGAGGAAGAATATTGATTAAGTAGAAATCGTAGCTTTAGAAGGTTCACGAGCAGGAACTAATCATGTAAAATCGCTACAAAGTTAGATGATGAACATAGGAGGATACATGTCCTGGAGTAAATTGAAAAAACAACTGGAGAGCTTTCTCTGTCCTGCGCTAAATGGAAGGGTCGAATACCGTGCAACGGGTTACCGTTATTTACCTGATAAATCCGGAATTTGTTATATTGCCGTAGATAAAAAGAACGTACTTAATATGAGTGATACAACTAGCTCAATCAGATGGTATCAGACGGAGCAGGAAATTAAGAATGATTCAGATATCCAAATTCCTATCTACAATGAAGAAATTGAAGCAGTCAGAAAAGATACCAAGGGGATCGTTCCGGAGGATCGTCTAAAAGTAATGGCAAGAAATAGAAAAATATCAGAATATGCAAAAGAGCTTTTGTCAGCACAGGCATCATTAAGTAAATCAAATTTTATCGTTGTGGCTAATCGGTTTTTATCTACTTCTATAGAGGAAAGCATAGAGAGCAATGATATCTTATTGAATATTCTTGCCTTGGTGGACAGAAGGGTCGGAAAAAAGAGGATTTTAAATATGACCGAGAAGATGAAGTTAAAGCATCCAATTGTGCAGTATTTTTATGAATTACGACTAAGTACATTATGAACGGGAGACTCTTTTCGATTCAGGTCTTCGGCTTTTCAATTGATGGGGGCATATCGTGTCAGGGTTGTTCTCACTGATCTGAATAAAATAGGAAAGCACCCAAGCATGTATGCCTTCGTGCTTTCCTATCAAGCCTAACTATTAGGAGGGAAAGTAGCCCTTTTTAAATAATTCGTACCATTGATTCAATTCATCGCCTTCTATTACGCCCAATCTCTCCAAAATATGCCTTGAAAACTCCAATGCACCGCTTCCATTCGCAGTGATGAGATTCTCGTCCCAGATTGACTGACCCTCTACATAATGTTGATCTCCTCTGTAGTTCGGAGCTCCTTCCTTCAAATAAGCTAACGTATTGCCTGTATGTCTATGATTGTCCAAAAATCCGTGATTCCCTAAAAAAGTCGTAGCATCACAGATGGCAGCGACAGGAATATCTCTGCTCACACAGTACTCAACCATTACTTTTGCTTGCTGATTCTTTTCTTCTCTCCATCCCGTTCCGCCAGGTATGATTAACATGGCGATATCTACATTTGGATTGAATTCGTTTACGCTATAATCGGGAAGGACCGTTAAACCACCCATCGAAACTTTAGGTTCCTGATCAATGGCGATTGTCTTTACACGATATCCTGTACCAGGTTTGTTCAGCTCTGAACTGACGTAACTTGCCTCCCAATCCGCAAAACCATCCGTAATAAAAATCAACACTTCCTTCAAAGTGATTCCCTCCCTGTAAAGTCATGTACAAATGAATTGTAAAACAACTCCACTGACAGTTATGGTCAGGAAAGAAAACGGAAATCATATGAACATCTTGAAGCGATCAAGATGGAAACAAAAAACGTAATACCATCACGACAATAATGCCTGCGAGTACAGTTACCAATAAACTACGTGTTTTTATCGCAATGAAAAAGGTTGGTATGGCTGCTAAAAGTTCAACATTATTAATAGAAAGAGAAACCTTTTCACCATTTTTAAATATTTCTTGAGCTACTAGAGCAGCCATAACAGATATGGGGACATAGCTTAACCATCGTGTTGCCCACTCCGGTAATTGAAAACGACTCAGTACCATAAGAGGAAGGACTCTAGGGATGAATGTAACAAGAGCTGTTCCTACAATCATCAAAAAAACATCCAATCTTACTTCCATTTTTCCATCACCATCCCTATCGTTGAAGCCAAAATTGTCGCGACGATAACTCCCATACTGCCAGACAACATGGAACTGGTTCCCACAGCAATAACAACCGCGATTATCGCAACAACCACATCACGTTTCATTTTCTTTCGACTTAACATCGAAAGTACCAGAAGTCCAATAAACATCGCGGTCAAAGCAAAATCCAAACCTAATGTTTCAGGATTTGAAATCCATTGTCCGAAGAATGCTCCGGCTATATTGGCTGCGCACCAGTTTAGATAGGCCGTTATATTTAGACCGTGCATCCATTTTTCACTAATGTAGTTCTTTTTTGCAGCTTCGTTGATGGCAACACCAAACGACTCATCGGTAAGTAGTGACCCTACTAGCATGTTCCTAAGCGGCGAAAGATGCCGAAAATATGGTGCCAGGGCTGCACTAAGTAAAAGATGCCGCAGATTAACAAAGAAAATCGTAATAATAATGGTGGTAATCGAACTGCTTGCTGCCATCATTCCGGCAGCGATGAATTGGGCTGAGCCAGCATAAAGAATTAAACTAATCAAGGCTATCTCAGCTATACTAAGACCGGCTGTCCTTTCGATAACACCAGCAGCGAATCCAATACTTAAATAACCCAGCAACGTAGGGACACAATCCTTTACACCTTGGAGAAAAGTATCCTTATCTCTTGAATCTGCCACCGTTTCGATTTGGTCATTCGCTAGACCCATTTTATCCCTCCTTATCCTGATTTATATTCAGGGAGTTATTATGATAACTACTATGAAAAAGTGAAAGAAAATACGGTTCAAATTACTTGAACCGTTTTCCTGTAACTACGTGGAACAGGTCAGGATGGTTAATCCAGAGAGCTTCCGCTTTCTCGGAGCCAATTTCCTTAACTAATTGCGCAAACATAATGTCGTGCCTGATGTACTCCATTGCTACTAATACAAGTGCTGGGTCTTGTGTTTTTATAGCCCATGCAGCAGTATTTGGAGCGAAATTTGCTATTAATACTTCTTCATTGTCCCGGGAGACAATCGTTAAACGACCACTCATACGTTCCTCTGCTACTTTAGGAGACATGTAATCATGATGAGTGGTTGCGCCTATCTCGGTATCGGGTGCTCCAAACAGAATGGAAAATACAGGAACACCCTCTTCTACACGCTTATCTACATCCTGTTTAATAAAAGAAATCTGTGGTTGCCAAATCGATAACCATAGTTCTTCCCGGGCTTTGTTTATCATGTCGACCATTTCTGTGATGACCAGTTCATCACTACTAATGCGTCGAACTACATCTACTTGCTGTTCACTTTCTAATGCAGATAAATTTCTTTCAAGATAATCAAATGATTGCTCGAAGGAATTTCGCAATCGCGTGATTAATTCTTTAGCTGGCAAAGGAGAGTAGGTCAAAGGCTCAGATGGTACCGTATAAACTGCTCCTTTATCTAACAATTTCCCTAATACTTCATAAATCATGGAACGAGGTACACCCGATCTTTTACTAATCTCATATCCAGTTATAGGCGACTGCTTCAGAAGCCCGATATATGCTTTGCATTCATATTGTGAAAATCCCAATTTCTGAAGCTCTTTATAGATTTCATCCAAAGAAAGCCACCACTTTTCATATTAACTTTAGTCTTTCGTGATGATTATAATAACCTCTACGTTTCTTGGTAGTTATTATAATAATCACTAATAATATCGTCAATCCTTTTTGGCGTTTGTATAGTAGAGAAAACAATGAAAGAAGTGATATTCGATGGATTTAGAAACAGTCATGCAAGAGCTTGAAGCTCTCGGCAAGGAACGAACCAAGAAAATTTATCTATCCAATGGTGCTCACGAACCACTTTTTGGCGTGGCTACAGGCGCTATGAAGCCCATGGCAAGAAAAATCAAGATCAATCAACCCTTGGCTGAGCAGCTTTACGCTACCGGGAACTACGACGCTATGTACTTTGCCGGTGTGATCGCAGACCCAAAAGCAATGACCAAGGCAGATTTTGATCGGTGGATGGATTCAGCTTATTTTTATATGCTCTCCGATTATGTGGTTGCAGTAACCTTGTCTGAAGCAGATATTGCCCAAGAAGTTGCCGATCACTGGATCACGAGCGGCGAAGAGCTCAGAATGTCTGCTGGGTGGAGTTGTTACTGCTGGCTTTTGGGTAATCGCCCAGATCGTGAATTTTCCGAAAGCAAAATTGCCAACATGCTTGAAACTGTGAAAAATACGATTCACGATTCTCCCGAACGAACGAAATACGCTATGAATCATTTTATTTACACCGTGGGGACTTCTTATTTGCCACTTCACGATAAGGCGTTCGAAATCGCGAAGACAGTAGGGCCTGTAGAAGTCCAAAAAGACAAAGCAAAGAGCAAGTTCCTAAACGCTTTCGATAATATTCAAAAGGCAGTAAGTAAAGGTCAGCTCGGCTTCAAACGGAAACATGTGAGGTGTTAGTCCCGTTGGTTTCTCGTGAGGAAATCGTATGGACACGGAGTAGCCCTTTAGAGGTTGCTCCGTTTTTTCGTAGCAAGGTGTAATGCTATTTGTCATAGTCGGCGAATGTAAAGGCGATACTGGTCGTGTAGCGTTTTTTTCGAACATGCGAGATCAAACTCCTACTGGAGACGGATGTCAAAATACATCGACTGCGGGATGTAACTACTCCCCGTTGGTATATTATGGTACATAAGTTTCAAGAATAAGCTACGAGGAGATGTAATCCGTGAAGACGTTAATCGAATTCAAAAAAGTAACGAAAGAATACAAAATCGGAGAAGTGCCAATCAAGGCACTGAATGGTGTTGATTTTTCCATAGCTGAGGGAGAATTCGTCGTTATTTTGGGTGCAAGTGGTGCTGGCAAAAGTACGATTTTGAATTTGCTAGGCGGAATGGATACGGCTACCTCAGGTCAAGTATTTGTTGACGATCAAGAAATCACCAGATTCAACGAAAAAAGATTAACGCAATACCGCGGTGAGAAAGTCGGCTTTGTCTTTCAATTCTATAACTTAATTCCGAATTTAAACGCTCTCGAAAATGTTGAGTTTGCTACGGAAGTATGTAAAAACCATCTGGATGCGAAAGAGATTTTACATAAAGTTGGATTACAAAATCGTATAAAAAACTTCCCTTCTCAGCTCTCTGGTGGCGAACAACAAAGAGTTGCAATCGCGCGAGCTGTTGCCAAAAATCCTTTGCTGTTACTATGTGACGAACCAACTGGAGCATTGGATTATGTGACAGGTAAATCCGTCTTAAAGCTTCTCCAGGATTTGAACAAAGAAACGAAGAAGTGCGTCGTATTGGTCACACACAATTCCGCCATTGCTCCTATGGCTGACAAAATTATTAAGGTAAAAAGCGGAATGATTGAAAGCGTTACCATTAATCGTGAAAAGCAAAGTGTGGAAGGGATTGAGTGGTGATCATGAAGTTATTTTTAAAATTAGGAAGGGATATCAGACAATCGATCGGGCAATTTATCGCCTTTGTTTTGGTTATCGCAGTAGGAGCCTTTTTCTATGGGGGGCTAGTCACGTATAGCGATAATCTTCGTGCTTATACAGAAGGTTATTTTCAAGAACATAACATAAGTGACCTAAACGTATTTTACAATCAAATTTCCAAAAATGATGTCGCTGTTTTAAGTGAAACAGAAGGCATTAAAAAAATGGAAGGACGTTATACCTTTGATGCCAAGCAAGCCTTTGAAGGTGAAAAAACTTCTTTGAAAATTCATTCCATCCCTGTCAAAAACGAAATAAACACGATTACTATGATTGAGGGCAGAATCCCGGCAAAAAAGAATGAGATTTTATTAGATTCTCGCTATGCGAAAGAACATCTTTTCCAAGTCGGCGATGCAATCAGTATTAGCACGAATGAAAGAAATTTTACATTTACCATTAGCGGCTTGGGTGAGAATGTCGAACATGCAAAAAAGAACGAAATCCAAGACCATAAAACCTACGGAGTCGCTTATATTGCCGAAGAGACCATCCCTGAAATCTTAGGGGGCCTTTCCTATAATGAAATCATGGTCTATGCTACAGAAGGTTACGATATTGATAAATTGGGTCAATCCATTGAAGCACAATCCAAACATCTTTCTTATATAAACCAAGTCAGGAAAGAACGGACTTTCAGCTATTCGAAAATAAATGAAACGATCCAAAATAATAAATTGATGAGTATGGTTATCCCTTTCGTTCTCTTTTTGATTGTAGCTATTATCCTGTTTCTTACCATGTCGAGAATGATTGATTCGCAAAGAAACCAAGTAGGGATTATGAAGGCTTTAGGTGTCAAAAACAGAAACATCATGCTTCATTACATGGGATACCCTGTACTGGCAGGTATCATAGGCTCAATCATCGGTTGTGCGATTGCCGCTCTCGTTTTTGTTCCATTGGTAACGGCATCGAGTGCAAGAGCCTACTCTCTGCCTGGCATTACATATTCCCTTTCCTTTTATTCTTTCATTCCTCCCATTATTTTCTCCAGTGCTTTTGGTATCCTAGCGTGTTACTTAAGTGGTAGAACCCTGTTAAAAGAACGTGCGGCTCAGGCTATGCGTCCCAAACCGCCAAAGAAGATGAAAACACTATTGATAGAGAGAATTCCGGGTATTTGGAGTCATATTTCCTATAGCTACAAACTCATTTTGAGAAATATTTTCCTCAATAAACAAAAAGCTTTAGCAAGCTCAGTTGGTGTTGTTGTAAGCACCGTCTTATTGATAACGGCTTTTGGCACTCAATCTGCCTTGCAAAAAGTAGCTAGCCAAATTGAAGATGTCTATACGTATGATTTGCGAGTAGATTATGCGATGGGAACATCTCCTGATACGGTAAAATTACCCTCCGGTATAAAAAATCAATATTATTTATCCACCTTTCCTGTTGAATTCATCAACGGTGATGAAAAAGATAATGCTACTCTCGTTGTTACGGAAAAAGAAAACACTCTCATTCATTTCTTTGACGACAATGATAATCGGATCACGTTAGAAAATAATGGTGTGCTGGTACCAAAATCTTATGCCGACAAATATCAAATTTCAGCAGGAGATATCATCCATATAACGTTCAAAGCACCAGAGCTTATAAATAAATCTGTAGAAATGAAGGTTTTACATATATCTACGCAGTATTCGAACCCTTCGTTTTATATCACACCAGACTATTTAATGAGCTTTGGCATAGACTACAGTCCAACCTCGCTTTTCGTTCAAGCAAATAGCTCTGTAGATCTTAGTAGCATTCGTAACTTCTTTGAACAAGATCCTCAAGTAGAAGCCCTTGCAGATAGAAATGATCTAAAGAAAACCGCTGAATATATTTTGAAACAAAACAATTTTGTCTTTATCATGTTTATTGTTTGCGCCGTCATCCTCTCTTTTGGCGCAATCTACACAATCTCTTCCATCAACATTTACGAAAGGAATCGCGAGCTTGCAACACTTAAGGTATTAGGCTATCAAAAACATAAAATAAACAGACTTATCTTTTTTGAAAACATGATACTCACTACCTTTGCGATCCTTGTAGCTCTACCAATAAGCGGCTACGTTTATTCCATGATTGTCAAGGCACTGTCTAGTACCCATCAACAAATCCCGGATCAATTAACGCTTCCTATCCTGTTGGTTTCTGTTATGCTTGCCTACTTGCTTACGATCCTGTCCAATCTGCTACTTCGTAGAAAAATAACCAACATCAATATGATTGAATCCTTAAAAGGAGTGGACTAAAACTATTGACCAACTGCTTTACGTGCCTGTCTTACGTGTAAGGCTTTCATGGCAAATCTGGCTATTGGGTGGGTAATCTATGCCTCATCATGTACGCACTAGTTAGGAGAAGCCCCCGTAGAATAGGCCATCATCCGTTTCCATCCTGTACCTGTCTTCATACGATGACAAAAACAGGGAGGAAACGAGGAATGCCCAAAAAAGTATCGCTTTGTGAGCAGTTCTCCAGAATTATCCGGGGGCAATCTGGCTTTGCTGGCGGAAAATGCGTCTCGACCATCAATCGAAATCAAATAAAAGCGACCATTTTGGGAAAAAGATTTCGCGTAACGTCTTCTTTTTCATTTGAATCCTTGAATCCCAAAACGGGTAAGGCCCTCTGTTTAGGGAGAGCGGCATTCCTACAGAAAGAAGTCACTCCATTCATTACAGCCATTCGAAATCAAGGCATAATAGTCTCGTCTATCCGCAATGAATGGTTATTCGATCGTCCCCGCGTGATTTATGTAAATATTGAAGCAGTCGATAAACCTCTTGCTTTCGCAAGAAAAGTAAGGCGAGCATTAGATGCCATTCCTTCATGAGAATAAAAAGAAACGAGTCCTCTCTTTCACCGCAGAGAGGATTTTTTCGTCTCTAGAACATCACAACTCGATCAGCTATAATGAAAAACAACCAAAAATAGGAATTTTAGCGAAAATCAGTACGTACTCATACCTCTTACATAGGAAGGATTGATTCTCTTGTATACACAGATCATCGATATAGGCGTAAACCTGATGCACCGCTCCTTTCAACAAGACCGCGATGAGGTCGTTGCCAGAGCAGAAAAACAAGGAATTTACCCATTAATTTTGACGGGAACAAGCTTGAGAAACAGTATGGATGCCTCCCGATATGCGAGTCGCTTCAAAGGAAAGCTGTACGCTACGGCAGGGATTCATCCTCACGATGCCAAAAGCTGTGATGAATCGACGATCAAGAAATTAAGAGAACTGGCATCTCTTCCCCATGTGGTAGCGATTGGAGAGTGCGGGTTGGATTATAACCGTGACTTCTCCCCGCGTGATATTCAAAGAAAGTGGTTCATCGAACAAATTTCCCTGGCCACAGAACTTCAACTGCCGTTGTTTTTGCATGAACGCGACGCTCATCTTGACTTTGTCTCGATTCTCAAAGAGCATCGTCAAAATATCAATCGTGCGGTTGTACACTGCTTTACCGGAACCTCCAAGGAATTGGAAACCTATTTAGAAATGGACTTCCATATTGGGATTACCGGATGGATTTGTGATGAACGACGTGGGAAACATCTTCGGGAGCTTGTCAAAAAAATTCCCTTGAATCGTTTGATGATTGAAACAGATGCGCCATTTTTAACCCCTCGTGATTTGAAAGAAAAGCCTGTGGATGGTCGAAATGAACCAATGTATTTGAGACATATATTGCACGCGGTCGCACAATGTATGGAGTTGAGCCCTGAGGAAGTGGCTAGCGCTACAACCAAGACTGCAAAAGAATTTTTTAACGTATAGCTCATTTTCGCAAGAGGGTCTCGTGCCCTCTTTTTCTTTTTGTGACAAGGCAGTGAAAATAGAGCATTTCACAAAAACGTCGCTTTACGATTGTTAAAAAAAGATTTAAATTACAAATAATGGATACAATTAAAAGAAAGGTGGTTTGTTTATGCTAAAAAAAAGTATGGCTTCAAGTCTAGGTCTTCTCTTCGTTGTGCTGTCTTTCACCCTTCCTACTCAGGCTGCAGAACCAACGCTTTCGAAATCATCTGAACAAAATATTTCATCCCATGCATCACTAAAGCAATCCCTAACAGCGAGCTCTTCTTATGGAGCGAAAATGTGGATCAAGAACAATCAACTGGTCCCACAAGGCTGGGTGATTACCGACAGTACTAGTACTCAATTCGAAATTACATGCGTGATTGGAGCTACGTACAGATCAACACTATGGATCAAATACAACCAACGAATTCCCGATGGATGGGCTGTTATAGATGGCAGTGGTACTTCCCTGCAAATGATTTATACACAAGGCGCAGGTTACGGAGATAAACTGTGGGTACGAAACAATCAAATCATGCCTCAAGGATGGGTCATTACAGATAGTACGACGGATAAATTTGAAATTACGAGTATTCAAAGAGCTCCAAAGGGAGCGAAGCTATGGATCAGGTATAATCAACAGATTCCAGCAGGCTGGGTTGTTACCGATCGATTTAACACGAAAATTCAAATCACTTTTATGGGCTAGAGAGATTGCGTAAATCCCTAGCAAAAACAAAACTAGAAGTCATTAAGTAGACTTATGCTCAAGTAACCGCCAGAGTTGGAATCTCAATGGGCGGTTACTTATTTTCTTCGGGATGAAAAGAGTTTCCACTCCCCCTGCTGAGCCTATGCTTCGTCCCCAAAAACACTCTTGGCCACTGCAAGAAACGCTTTTACGGCAGGCGAAGCATCAGAAATGGAATGGCAGGCTAACGCTACATTTCTCCAGTTCGATACATTCAGATTCCCAACTCGAATATTTGGCTGTGATTTGAGAAATAATTCAGGGCCGATCGTGACCCCGAGTCCTTCTTTTACCATGTTCGCGATGGTGTTACAATCGTGTACTTCAAAACGTACACACGGCTTAAGCTTCGCTTCCTGAAAAATCTCATTCACATGGGATTGATACATTCCAGTTGGCATAATAAAAGGTTCTTCCTTTAAATCCTGAATTGAAATGTTCTCTTGTCCGTTAAATTTATGATGGACAGAAAAGGCTACAACCATTTTATCCTTCTTAATTGGAATCATTTCAAACTCGGCTTGAGACTTGTGCTCCACAACAAATCCAATGTCGACTACTCCAGTTTTTAGCCACTCCGTAATTTCCTCATAGGTACCTTCATAAAACTTAAACTCTATCTTGGGATGCCTCTTCTGAAATTTTGAAAGAATTTTTGGCAATAGACAAGCGGAAGCGCTGGCGAACGTACCGATACGTATCGTTCCTACTTCAATTTTTGATGCTAAAGCTACCTCTTGATTGATCTTTTCCATTCTATTCAAAATCTCTCGCATATGAGGCAAAGCCATCTGTCCTATTTCTGTAAGAAGGACTCCTTTTTTTCTGTCCCGAATGAACAATGAAACGCCCCATTCTGACTCCAGACTTGCGATAGCATGACTTACGGCTGATTGGGTCATATTCAACTGGTCGGCGGCTCTCGTAAAACTTCCAAGCTCCACGATTTTCGTAAAAACCTCGAAACGAGCAATTGTCATGAGTTTTTACTCATCTCCCAAATGAAAAACATCAATTTTACTCATGTTATCATTCGTTTTAGAATGAGGGCAAGATGATGAAAAAGGAGAAGAGAGTATGAATCGCATAGCCATATATTTACTAGCTCTTGGGGCATTTGTAACTGGAACCGCAGAATTTGTTGTATCCGGCATTTTGGAACTCATCTCGACTGATTTGAATGTGTCGATATCTATGGCAGGGCAATTAGTTACCGTCTTTTCCTTATCGTATGCGTTTGGGGCACTTGTACTAGTGATGTTGACTGCAAGATTTGAAAGAAAAAAAGTGTTGCTCTATTCTATGATTATTTTTATTGCGGGAAATATCCTTGCCCTTTTCAGTTTTCATTTTCATGTTCTCATGCTTTCACGTATTGTCCTTGCTATGAGTGGTGGGCTGTATATCGTCGTCGCAACCAATTTCGCTGCCAAGCTTGGGCAACCTGCTAAACGAGGAAATGCAATCGCAACCGTAATTACAGGATTTTCTGTTTCTTTAGTGTTGGGTGTCCCCATTGGAACGTTAATAGCAGCATATATGGACTGGCGCTTTGTCTACCTGATTATTGCAGTCGTCACACTCGTCAATCTTATGCTGTTAAACAAATTTATTCCCAAAGCACACGGTGACAATCCAATTCCTTTCAAACAGCAATTGCTTTTTCTCCAAGATAAGCAAGTAATCAGCGGGTTACTCACCACCGTATTTTGGATTCTCGGATACACCATGGTTTTTACTTATATTGCTCCGTTTTTAAGCACCTTGGCTGGTTTTTCGATAGAAATGATTAGCTCTGCCCTTTTGGTGCTAGGTGTATTTGCTTTCATCGGCTCTCGCTTTGGTGGGTATGCAGTGGATAAGTGGGGACCTGTCCGAACAATTTCCATTAGTTTAATCGTCCATTCAGTAGCGTTATTCGCATTAACGGCAACGGCAGCTTCGACAATAGGTGCTTTTCTTACCATTATGATTTGGGGGGCCGCTGCATGGACAACAACTCCCGCAAACCAGTCTTATTTGATTTCTTTAAAACCACAATCCTCAGAAATTGTCCTGAGCTTCCATACTGCATTAATGAATATTGGCATGACATTGGGAGCAGGTTTAGGTGGAGTGGTGATCAAGTACGCAGCCATTCAAAATTTAGGCTGGCTAGGGGGATTAATTGTGTTGTTGGCGCTATTCTTTTCCTCCTATTCGTTCAGAATAAAAAAATCTGATATGTAAGCTTGAACAAAGAAGCGTTCGTATGGAACAATTGATGCTTGGCGTCAAACAAGTGCTAACTATCCTGGCAGCCGAGAAGGACGCTCAGATTACATGGGAATATCGCATGAATACGTTGCATGAAAGGCATGTAGTGCTGGTGGACATATCAAGGTGGTCACTGAGCTGGAGAATGAACATAAGGTGATCGCAGTCGAGGATAACGGCAAAGGCATGTCCGCAGAGCATCTCCTCCACATTACAGATGCGTTTTACCGGGAAAAAGGACAACAACCAAATGGATATTTCGCAAAGACATCTGATGGATCAACTCGGGTGTCTACTTTTTTGGGAAAGTGAAAGATTGTCAGCAGCTTTTCCGTCTATACAGTGACAAGGAGGTGTAACACCAGTGGAGGATCATAGTGGCGCACGAATCGAGCAATGGTTTCACTCATACAGCCAGGATATATATCGATTTCTCGTCTATTACACGGGACGAACCGATATCGACGATCTTGTTCAGGAGACCTTTATTCGTGCCCTGAAAGCCATACACGACACAGAGGTTGAGAATCCCAAAACGTGGCTGTTTGCCATAGCACGAAACGTAGCCATCGATGAAAGGCGCAAGACAAAACTGATTAGCTGGTTGCCAGATATCTTCTTGCAGCATCTCGTTTCGCACGACAAAACACCGGAAGAGTCGCTGATGTTAAGTGAAAACAAGCGTCTGCTCTATGAAATGATCAATCAGTTAAAGTCTTCTTATCGGGACGTGCTGATACTCAGAGGGATCAAGGGATTATCGAGCAAAGAGACGGCGGAGGTTTTGGGATGGACGGAAGCCAAGGTCAATCTCACAATGCATCGAGCGATAAAGTCGATTCAAAACAAACGAAATGTTTCGATTGCGGAGGTGATGAACGATGCCATCATGTGATGAGCAGATCATTCTAGAAGAATTGAATCAATTCCCGGAGCAAATCCTTTCCCGAGAACGAAGCCAAGCAATATTAGAGGGTGTGCGAGAAGAAGGAGGTAGACTTCAAAAAGTGAACAAACGAAGAATGTACTATGGATGGATGGCAAAAGGGCTGATCACCTGCGGCCTGTTGCTCGGTTTTTTCTGGATGAAACCATTTTCTGCACCAGCAGAATCAACGAGCAGTGCAGCTTTGACTCCCGAAGAGCAAAAGTATTTTACGGCTGCCCAGCAGGCAATCACTACGGCGAGCGGCATTGAGAAGAATTTTACTTTTGCAGAGATCGAGAAAAACGAGGAGTCCTTTGTTGTACTGACAAAGGATGAAGAAGCCTGGGTATATTTTAAGGCCGATACGACAGAGGTGATTGCCGTCAAAGCAACTTTTGCCATCCAAGAATTGACGGAACCTTATCAAAAATATGTAGAGACTGCACGTGAAGCCTATAGGGTTACGAAACAACCGGTTAACTTCGAAACAACAGAATTTTATAAAAGAAAAGACATAGCTATTCTAAGCTTTGACTTGGATCAAGATCAGGATGTTGATGTTGATTTATCTACAAACAAAGTCATTGATTATACCTTGAATTACAACCCTAAGGATGCAGATCAAAAGTCTCTGGACATCGCGCAAAAAGCTTTGACGCGCTTCACCAATAAAAATGATCTCTCCTTTACCCTAGCCGTAAAATCATCAGATGAGAAAGAGGATAGGTGGACGTTTCACAACGAGCAAGAAAGATATGAGGTGGAAGTCGGAGCAAAAACAGGCCAAGTATATGATGTGCAGCATGTAACGGAACACAAGCATATTATCATCAAATCAATCGATGAAGCGATTCCCGTCACGAAGCCGCTTATTCAAGATATTTTTGGCATAGACACTACTGGGTACAAGGCTTATGGCGGCAAGGATTGGGGCGGCTATATATTGAGAAGTGACACTCCTGGGAAACCACGTTTATCCATAAAGCTTTTTGATAGGGATGTTGGAACGATTTATGGGATCGGTATAGAAAGAGACTGACTTTGAGTTTGGAGGTCACAGCAAAGGAGCAACGGGTTCTATATCGTATATGGAACCCGTTTTGTTACACGCTCATGCTTTCATATATTTTTACTTGCACGTATTTCTTCTATTCGGATTCAAAATTAGCGCATCATCTTCCAGCTCAAACAATTTATCCAACAGCGCATCCAAGCCATGCTCCAATTTATATTCCATCTCTTCTTTATACAAAGGAATCAAGAAATAGGCATGAACCTTTTTCCCATCCTTGGTGGGAATGACGCTGATCTCTTCGGATAGCTGAAACAGAACGACTCCATTTAAGCCAGTGCCATCCGCATACGGTACATAGTCCTCATAATTCGGTATCGTATGTCCGTATCCCAACCACGTATTGTACTGGTGAGGAAAACGAGCCATTTGCTTCATCAGCCTGATCGGCCAGTAGTTGTTTTCATCCTGTAGCGATTCTTGTGTCAGCTCCCAGGAAGCCGGCAAAAATATCATCACTTCTGCTCGATCGAAATTCTCTTCCATCTGCTCCTGTATTTCATCCGGGATCGTCATCGGTAAATCACTCATCCCAGTCGTATACAGAACCCAAAATGGTTCTTCTTCTGTAGGACTCATTACATTCACATCAATATGAATCATATCGGAAATAATTTCGTGAAAAACACTGCTTTCTCTTCCCGCAAATACCGTCTCAAAGTGGGCAACAATTTCTTCTACATATTCCATGGGAGCTGGAGGTTCATAATCAGCTTGTTCGTTATATGTGTAAATCGCAGTGCCGTCCCCTGACTTTTCTCCGTTGTTCGTACCGCCGAATAGCTTCTTGAAAAAATTCATCGCAAATCCTCACCTTCTCATATTTAGACGCTGGGTCCTCTCTATTGTATCGGCATGAGATACACCCAACATTTACCTTATCTTTGTAATTCTTGCAAGGGAATTTCGAATCAACTTGCACAAAAAAGAGGGGCGCTACTCTAGCGCTCCTCCCATGTCCTTCTTATTTCAGCACCATATAGTACCTGATCTCCTCTTTATCTACCTCGAATCCAACCGATTTGTATAGAGACAAAGCAGTTTCATTCGTCGTTTCCACCATGAGATACGCGGATTTCAGTTCATGCGATTTTAGATATCCCAATGCTTGTGTCAGTAAAAACTTCGCAAGCCCACGCTTTCTCCAAGGTTCCTGTACGAAAACATCCTCGACTACTCCTACGTTTTCCTCCTGCCATGCCATCAAGCTGGCAGCAATCGTGTCGTTTTGACGAATCACCATGGATGTCCAAAGCGCCTTGTTCTTGTATTCAGAAAGTCTTTCAAACCCTAAAGGAGCGTCCGGCCAAATCGTGGCTTCCAGATCCAAGTAATCTTTTTCTTCCTGTGCGCTCTCCATTTTCCAATACGAAAAGTGAAAGTTTTCATCCAGCGTTAACGCGGGGATGGGTTCTAGTAAATCACGCTTCATCTGAAACAAGCTATTCCAATGGGTATAGCCCTTTTGGATAAAAAAGCGGTTGTTTTCTACTTCGGATGAATCGTTACCGACACACAGCATCGTTTGGTATTCACTTGGCAACGTTTCTTTTACTTGCAAGGCTCTTAGAAATAGGTGCTGGTACACGTTTTCTAGCAAATCGAAGTCATTGTCTCTTTCCGGTAGCGCCTTCAGATTCAGGTAGATCGAATGCTTATTTGCTGCTGAACGTCCAGGAGGGATAATCGTAATAATACTGACTTGCCCCTTCGCCACCATCTTTCCATTTTCAAATGCACAATAGACATTACTCCAATTTGCTTCTTCACCGACCCACCAAAACGTGGCGTTTTCTTTTGAGGTAACGGCTTGATATA
Organism: Brevibacillus sp. Leaf182; assembly: GCF_001423865.2. Taxonomy (NCBI): domain Bacteria; kingdom Bacillati; phylum Bacillota; class Bacilli; order Caryophanales; family Paenibacillaceae; genus Brevibacillus; species Brevibacillus sp. Leaf182. Next base: position 99,908 of record NZ_LMPN02000020.1, read on the forward strand.
GCTCGCCAAGTAACGAGAAGTCTTCATTTTGAAAATTCCGAATAATCATACCGGTTGATAATTGACTCACAATAATACCCCTTTCATCCTCGGGGAATATCGCGGGTTTGCGGGCTACTTACGCGAGTTCCCTATCAAAAATTTGCCCTTTGTTAGCATGTACTCAATCACAATAAACGCCTCCTTTAACAATTGTTACCATACAAATTATCATACCGTGTCCCTCCTTGGCTATCAAACCATTTTTCTATCAGATTAGAATTCATCTTGCGAGAAAATTAAAAACCAAGTAAACTTTATCTCATTTACTGGTGGTATGAAAATTATGGAAATGATCAATTTCACAGGCGACTTCGAAAAAGTTGGGGAGAAGGAGTTTCCTTATGGACAAGAGAATCCCAGAAAGTGTTAGACCTTTCTTACACGACTATACGCAACGACTCATGGCAGAACTGCCTGATGCCATCTACGGTGTGTATTTGTATGGCTCTATTGCGCTGTCAGGCTTCGAGGAAGATAACAGCGATATTGATTTTGTAACGATCTTGCATAGTGGGTTAACGAATGCAGAAATAAAAACGCTCAAGAACATTCATTATGCTCTCCAAAACGCAAACCCACTCGCTAAAAGAATGGATGGCATGTATATCAAGCTGGATGACATCGGAAAAACCAATCCATCCCTGGAGCCTTATCCTTACGTTGACAGTGGGACATTCAAATCATCCGGCCACTATGATGTCAATCATGTGACGTGGTGGATACTCAAGCAACAGGGCATTGCCGTTATGGGGAAAAGTGTTGAAGCATTACACATCCCTACCCAGTGGTTTGATGTTGGGGAAACGATGAAATACAATGTACATGATTATTGGTCGCCGAAAGGAAAAAGCATGCGGAAATTCTTGCTCGATGGATGGGTAGACTTCGCCGTTTTCACCTTATGCCGAATCTATTACGCGCTCATCCATGAGGACATTATTCCGAAGAGAAAAGCCGTAGAACAGGCTCTGCAAGAACTCCCAAATGAATGGCATCTTTTACTGAAAGAATCCTTGCGAATACGCTACCACCCAAACGAACCATCTTTATTTTCGAACAGAATCAAGCGGGCAAAGGAAACCCAGCGCTTTATACACTATATCTGCGAGCTGTCGCCTAGTAAGACGGAATAACACCACACAAAACATGGCGCACAGATCATCCCAAGACTCCACCTTGGACCAAAGAAAGCTTGCAGCGAGCCGAAGCTCTACGGCAAAGCCGCTTTGCGTAAAGAAGGAGATTTGCTTATGAAGATCATGGAGCATTTGCACCTTGAGCATTTTAGACAAATGGAACAACTCGAGCTTCAATATTATGATGCTGAATTTATTACGCCGTACCAAGAGAGCTACAATTGGTATTTGTTTCGTCCCGATTCGGTCGTTGCGATCGAAGAGAATGGGCGCATCATCGCTTTTATGAACCTGCTTCCCGTCAAGCCTCATATCTACCTGCAAATTGCGCAAGGGACGTTTAAAGACAGCCTAATGACGACTGCGGATATTGAAGATTTAACTACTTCTCCCGAGCAAGTCTATTATTTTCTGTCCTGTGTCGTTGTCGATCAATCTTATCGGAAAAGCGCTGCCTTGCCCATGATGCTACATCATTATCTCGATGTACTGGCTCATGTCGAACAGAGTGGCTGCCGCATCCAATCAATCATCATGGATAATATTACGGAAGCCGGCAATCGTTTCGCTCAGCGCCTTAGCATGAAGCATGTATGTATCAGTGACCACGACTCTCATATACATGCCTCGGACTATGAGAGCTTCAAACAACATGTTCACGCGAGTTATCCCATGCTTTCCCGCTAAAGACTTCGCATCGACTTGATGTGAAGCCTTTTGGCGTACGCGTACGCTACGTATACAGTGCCATACATTCTCGCAGCCTCTCTTTTGCAAAAGCTCTTAATTCCGCTGGCTCCACTACCTCCATATGTCCGATTATATCCAAAATATCGCGACATGCTCTTTCATAACTGTACAAATTAACCGTCAATTGCTCGTACTCTCCGTACTGCACAGCGGAAATCACCTCCAGTCTCTCTCGCACGGCCAGCTTTTCAGGATGCAATCTGATCACGACAGGAAAATATTCGATTTCACGACAAGCCCGCTTAAACGCCGCCTCCTGATTCCTCCAATAACCTGCCAATGAAAAGCTTTCTGGAATCCCGAATGTCTTCTCCAGTACATGAACAGAAGGAATCCGCTCGCACTTGAATGTTCGAATCTCCTGCGCGTTTTCACAGAAAGCAACGAGATACCACTCCGTTTTTTTCACGACGAGACCGTAGGGACATACCGTACGTAGCGAGCTGCTCCCATCCATTTTGCGGTAGGAAATGACGACTTTGCTTGATCGCCAAACCGCTGCCCGCAAAACCTCCAGATTCGGTATGACTACTCTCTCTTCCCACCACGGCGTCTCATCGAAATAGAAACGCTTCTTCGCTTTCTCGATATCCGGCTGATAAGTCTGAGGCAGCGTCTTTTCCAATTTGAGCAAAGCAGACGTTAATTTGTGTCCTGTCTCGGTATCCTGCCCTATATGAATCCCCATCCCGGTCAAGTACAAGTGCACGACATCATCGACATACAGTTGTTTCAGATTGACCGTGTATCCTTCCATCAAATAAATTCCACCGCCAGGCCCCGAGGTTGCCGCGATCGGAATCCCTGCCTGGGACAATGCGTCAATATCCCGATAAATCGAGCGAACAGACGTCTCCAGTGCTATAGCGAGTTCTTGTGCTTTCATTTTTCCCCTTGATTCGATCAGTAGCAATATCGCAATCAATCGATGCAGTCTCATCTCCAGCCTCCACGACAAAAAACTACTCTATTTTTCAACGCGACCAAATTGATGACACAATGCTGTCAACAATACAAAGATATCATAGAGCTATCAGGATAGGAGGGATGCAAGATGAATATCGCAGTATTAGGGACCGGCTTTGGTGCGTACCATGCACATCTGCTGAAAAAAATGGATGGTGTAGATAGATTGGTAGTTTTCGGTCGAAGTAAATCGAAGCTGCAAAAGCTACAGGAAGAGCTGCATGTGGAGATTACAGAGCATGTGGACGAGATCATGCGCGATCCTACTATCGATGTCGTGGACATTTGCCTGCCTTCGCAGTTGCATCGGCAATACGCTGTAGAAGCACTCGAAACCGGAAAGCATGTATTCTGCGAAACACCAGTTTGTTATACGCTAGACGATGCACAAGCCATGAAGCATGCAAGGGACCGGTCGGGGAAAAAGCTGTTGGTGAATCAGTTCATCAAATTTGACCCGGCGTACGCCTACCTCCGTAGCGCTCATGCAGAAAACAAGTACGGACAGCTCCTCTCCCTCTCGCTTAAAAGAGAAACAGCTCCCTTATGGGGGGATTTAGGCTTGTCCTCCATTACGACGAATCTGATGATTCATGAGCTGGACTTCGTAACATGGCTGTTCGGTCGCAATGCCAGTATGAGCGCATGGGGGGCAGAATCATCGGATAAAAAACAGTCCATCGTCCACTCGCACTTTCGTTATCCTGATGCGCATGCTGAAATAGTCTCCTCCTCGCAGATGCCGACCTCCTACCCATTTACTGTCGGCTACGAAGCGTACTTTGAGAAGGCAAAGCTCGTTTTTCAGGAAGCCGATAGCCATGGTCAAACGGAATCTTTCTTATGGGAATATACATCCTCTGGCAAGAATGCCCTCGTTCTCGAACCTGTCAATCCGTATGAAGAGAGCTTGCGTCATGCCATTCAATGCTTTGCGGAACATACAGAATCGATCATCGATGTTGATCATGCAGTCGAGTCCTTCGAGCTTGCGCTTGCTTTACAGAAACAGCTTGCACGCCAACGCCAGTAAAGAACGAAACCTCCATGAAGCGTCTTTTCATGGAGGTTTGTTGCGTGCTCTTTAATTGATGACTTTGCCTGTCGTGGCTTCTATTGCCCAAGGCTGTTCGGAATCCCGGCGGATTTGGTAGGCAAGTACTGGCTCCGCCCCTTTTTCCGCTGGCAGGTTCACGAGTTCCAGTGGAGCATGCTGCACAAATTGATCAAGTGCCTCTTCCATGGAAAGCATTTTTGCCGTCTGATCAATGTGTAACCATGATAAATCCGAAAAGTTGCCCGTAAGCTCGGTAACAAGCCCGCTAGCCTGCTCGACCGACACTTTATAAGAATGATCTATGACGGGAATCCCGTTGACCTTCGGGGCAAAGGTAAACTGAATGGTGCTAGGCGACTCTTGCGATGCTTCCAATGACAACTCACGCACATCGGTTGGAAGGAATTTCTCCAAGTGGGCTATCGCGAGCGCTTTTGCCTGTTCATAGGTCGTTTCTCGGTGGTTCTTACGTCCATCTGCAGCCATCTGTGAAAACCCGAGGAATGCTCCATCATCTGTCGTCTCAACGGAGACGCCGTTGCCCTGTCCATCGTTCCAAGAGTATGAAATACCATTCGGATTTACACCGATGAATGCTTTTTGCTCTACCTTTATGTCCAACTTGCGCTCAAGCAGCTCTGCGACCTCATCAGAAGATTTCAGCACGAGTGTTTTTCCTTGTCCCGAAACAGCAACGGATTTTTTCTCTGCTTTCTCTTTGCCGATCAGCTTGCCTGTTTTCGCGTTCACATAAACATCTGATGCTACTACGTATTGAAGCCCTGGTTGTTTCTTTCCTGCATAAACGAGCCGAAGCGTACTCCCCAATTGCTGGGCTGCCCTTACTTTGTCAATCGATCCCTCACGATTGGCAGGCTGTGACGCTACGCCACTATCTTCGAGATCAGGGTAAAGAAGCAAGGTCATTTCACCTGTTTTGGGGGAGATGCGGACCATCGCGCTATTCTCCTGAAGAGGAATGCCATTGATGATTTTGCGAAAAGCCACTTCTCCTTGTGCCAAATTCGAGTGAGCATGATCCACTTCAAACTGTTTGCTTTGTGCTCCCAGCTTCTTTTGCAAATAGGCCTCTGCCTGTACTTCCAATGGTGACTTCTCACGTGTTGGTGTGGGGTGGCTCCTATCTATTGGGTTCGGTGCGGTCTCTGGTGCTAATGTCTGTGGCTGTGGATCAACACGAGTATCTGCGGCAGCTTTCTGCTTCTCCTCTGGCTTAGCCTTACTTTCAACTGGTGGGGAAGGAATAGCATTCGGTGGTGTAGCTGTTATGATAGCTGGAGGTGAGAGCGTTTTTTGCAGATCAACAGTTGGCTTCAGCGGTGAATGATAGCTCAACCACACACCCATGAATACGGCTGCTGCAAGGGAACCTGCTCCGGTGACAACTCGCTTGATCTTCGCTGCCTGCTGCATGCGATAGGCCTCACGAGTGAGCCTTTCCTTGCCCATCTGCTTCCACACTTGACGAGGTGGGGTGCTCTCCTGCCTGACTTGTTTCAGTAATTCGATTACGTGGTTTTCATCTGGCAAACTCATTGGCAATCCTCTCCTCGCAAGCGTTGCCGAGTATCTTCTGCAACGCCTTTAGTCCCCTGTGACAGTCCACTCTCACTTTTGTTTCTGGAATCGCCAAAATCTCGGCCGTTTCCTTTACGCTGTACTCCTTTATGTATCGCAAAATTACTATGATACGCTGATCGGGCTTCAGCTTTTGCAAAGCCCGTTGAATACTATGCACCTCTTCTTTTGTCTCCAGCTCCTCTTCTGGAAGGCCCTCCGTAGACTTCATGAGGGCCAACCAGTTGTCTGAGAACAAACGCTGCCACTTTTGCTTGCGGTAATGATCAATCGCAACATGCTTGGCGATGGAAAAAAGCCATGTCTTCATTGCAACCCGACCGTCATACCTCGGCAGTATTTTTAATAGTCGTGTAAATACTTCCTGCACCATGTCTTCTGCATCTTCTTGTCTGCCCGTAAAGTAGAGCAAGAAATAGTAGATGTCATCATAGTGAGCCTCGTAAATAACCCCGATTCGTTCCGCCAAATCGCCTGACAACTGGCTCCCCCCTTTCTTATTCGGTTGCTTCTCCTTCTCCATAAGTGTAGAACTCACCGGTCAGAGCATCGATCTCTTCTTTAGGAACGAGTGGCGAAATATAAACGAGCTCGGCTACGTTTTTATTTTCCTCATCCAAGGAGTAATACAGCTTCATTGGATATTTTCCGAGAAATTTCTTGGCTGCTTCCTCTTGTGTTAGGGCATTCTTGATGTCCGGCAGCTTGATCGTTTGAGCGATTCTCCAATCTAGTAAAGTCGCTTTTCCCGTGGCTGCATCTATGTGTGCCTGCCTAAGCATACCATCTACCGGATACCCTTCATGAAGCATGGTAAAGTCAAAGTTGTACAAATTTTGATCGGGTTCATATCGATTGGCGGTGACGACCATTTCTTTATCGGTGAGAGGAAGGAACTCAGACATGGCTTCCACAGCAGCCTTTAGCGCCTGCTCTTCGCTCAGCTTTTTGTCTGCCTCACTTTTCCGCTTTGTGTCCAATACTTGATAATTCGTGACCTTTCCTGTCTTGGTTTCGAAGAAGATATTGGCAATGAACTCGTCCTCCGTCGTCCACAAATAATTGCTGACTCCGGTTTTCGGGTCGCTCGCTTCCTGAAAAGTTGCGCGTCCTTTTGTGGGGTTGTATCCTGTCTTAGCTGCCAAGAAAGCCGCTGCCTCTTCTTTCGACTTGATGATCGTTTGCTTTGCTTTTGGTTGGAACTGGATGATTTTGTTGTTCGGTTTGGCCGGCAGTTCGGCTCCCATGCTCGCATTAATTTCCTCGAGAGAAGGCGTGTACAAGAACCTGTAGCTTTGCCCATCCGCACTCTGTCCGTAGTAGGGCTTCATCGCAGAAGCAAACATCGCTTCTACCTTTTCTTTTGCATGCACCTTTTTTGGATCAGCGAATTGAATTTTTCTAAGGTCCTGTTCCATTTCAACTGGCTCTGCATACCCGTCGCCTCTTGCCAGATGCTGAATTTGCCCTTCGCTATTGATGGCGAAATTCAGTGTATCATTGCGGAACGGAATCCCGTTTACCATTTTGCGAAACAAAATCGAAGAATTCCGATTGGAGGCCTCCTCGTCCAACTGATAGTCCGCCATATCCTCGCCATACCATTGCTTCATGAACTCCGTTGCCTTTTTCTTCGCATCTTCTAGGGGATAGGTGGAGGAGAAACCTCCTTTGCCTGTGATATGGCTGAAAAATTTGACTTCACCTGAATGTTGATCGACATGTATGCTCACAAAGGGAGCTTTATTCTCCTTCGTTTGATACTTTTTTACTTCAATCCGAGATGTCTCTGCGTTCATCCCCAATTCAGTGATTGGATAGTCCCTTAAATAAGGCACAACTTGAACGAGTCTCCCAACAGACTTTTCGATTTTCTTGATCAGCTTCTCATCGATTGCGCCATCGCCTTTACTCTCTTCCTGAGCTGTTACGCTCGATTCTTTTGCCGCCATAGCACTGATAGGTGCCGTGACAACCAGACTCGCTGTCATGAGTACAAATACACTTTTCGTCCATTTATTCATGTTTCATCCCTCACTCGCTCTATTTTTAGGTCACTTGTATCTCGAATGTTTACTCTCTGACCATTATTCGAATGGGGACGATTTTTGTTTCAGGATAAATGAAATTTTTCCCACAAAAAAACCGACTCCTTTTTCGGAATCGGTTGTTGCCTAGCTAAACCTTATATTTTGCAGGAGCCATCTGCGCAATTGTCGCCGGATTGCTCGTCTTTTTTCTCGTCGTTCTGCACGAATTTCAGAGCAGGAGCTGCGCTTTCTTCTTCCCATACCTGGTTCAATGCGCCTAAAAAGACTTCTCCTGGCTGCGCACCAGAGACTGCATATTTGTTATTGATGACAAAGAACGGTACACCCGTGACACCCAAATCGTTGCCTCTTTGTTTGTCCTCTTGTACTTGCTCTCTGTATTCGTCTCCTGCCAGCATGGCGAGCGTCGCTTCCTTGTCCAAGCCCACCTCAGAAGCAAGCTGTGCCAGCACCTCGTGGTCACCGAGATGGAGTGATTCGGTAAAGTACGCCTTCAGCAGGCGCTCCTTCATTTCCTTCATTTTTCCATGCGCATGAGCAAAGTGCGTCAAGCGGTGCGCATCGAATGTATTGGTCGGAATCATCGTGTCAAAATGATAGTCGAGACCGACGCCTTTTGCCATTTGGGTTACTTGGTCGTTCATCCCCTTGGCCTGTTCGAGCGGAATGCTGTACTTGGCTGCCAGTACTTCATGCATGTCCATATCGGTATCGCGTTCCATCTGCGGGTCGAGCTGGAAGCTGCGATATACGACCTCTACTTGATCCTTATGCGGAAATTGAGACAGCGCTCCTTCCAGACGGCGCTTTCCGATATAGCAAAACGGGCAGGCAAAATCAGACCAAATTTCAATTTTCATGTTCCATCCTCCTCTATTTGAACGGTGCAGATCAAAAGAACAGCAGACCGTACACTGCAAAATTCGTCGTATGCACATTATACAACAACGCACGGTACGACTATGCACTTTGGAGGCTGATAGCTACTATTTGCCCTTAACGAGTCATGCGAATGATGCGGTCACAAATCGTTTCCGCATCTGCTTTGTCATGCGTGACCAGGATCGAAGTCATCTTGGCAGCTCGCAGCATTCGCTTCAAGTCATCGCGTATTTTCGTTTTCAGCTCGGCATCCAGATTACTGAATGGCTCATCCATCAACAAGATAGCCGGTCTAGGTGCCAGTGCACGCGCAAATGCGACCCGCTGCTGCTGTCCCCCGCTCAGCTCATGTGGATATCGCTTGCCGTAGCCTTCGAGCTGTACGAGGGCCAACATCTCTTTCAAACGAACCAGACGCTCTGCTTTGGACAATCGATGCAGGCCGAACAAAATGTTTTGCTCGACAGTCAAATGCGGAAACAGCGCATAGTCCTGAAAAATCATGCCGATCCCGCGTTGCTCAGGCTCCACAAACTGCCCCTGATCAACCAACACTTTTCCATCGATCTGGATGCGACCGCTCTTCGGGGACTCCAGTCCGGCTATCAAGCGAAGCAATGTACTTTTTCCACAGCCGCTATTCCCCAGCAGCCCGACAACTTCCCCCTGCTCCATCTGTAAGGAAAAATCCCGGATGACGCTGCCATTCCCGCTTGCATAACCAAACGTCAGGTTTTTCACTTCAAAAAAAGTCATTTTGCCTGTCTCTCTCCTAACCAGTGATAGAAAATAACGGAGACGATCCCCACTGCAATGATACAGAGCGAAGGAATCGCGGCCTGATGAATTTGTTCATCGCTCGCATATTGATACGCCTTCGTTGCCAGCGTCTCGAAGTTATAGGGACGAAGGAGCAAGGTAAGCGGCAATTCCTTCACGATTTCCATGAACACCAGGATAAAACCAGTGAGCACAGCCCCTTTGATTAATGGTAAATCCACCTTGAAAAAGGTTCGTGTCATGCTCATCCCGAGCATACGTGCCGCTTCTGAATAACGGTTTCCCGTCTTCTCAAACCCCGCTTCGACTGCGTTGAATCCGACTGCAAGAAAGCGGATGATATAGGCAAACGTCAACATGAACAAGGACATGCTGAGTACCAGCTTGTTTGCCCCTAAGCCCAGCCAGCTATAAAAGGAACTCAGCTCTTTATCTACGGACATCACCACCGCCATTACACCGATGGACAAGACTGCCCCCGGAATGGAATAGCCCATGGAAATCAAGCGAGTCAGCGCCACAGCGAATATCGAGCCTCGGGAGAATCGGATGACATTCGCTACGATTACCGCGAGCAACATCAAGATGGTGATTGAGATACAGGAGATGAACAGCGTATTGTTCAAGAGCTTCCAGAAGGTCTGGTTCAACACTTCCCCATACGTCCACGTCGCCCAGACAACCAACTGCCCAACAGGGATTACAAACGAAAACGAAACAATAACCAATCCGAAGATTACGGCAGCGTACATCGGCATTCCACGCAATTTTCTGCGTGTGAGCGGCGTGCTCCTGTTCGTAGGAGAGCTGTATTTTTTTCTTTTACGCACGAGTCGTTCGACGATAAAGATCCCGATAATCAACGTCATGAGCCAGGCGGACAAACGGATGGCCGAATCTACGTCATACATGCCAAACCACGTCTTGAAAATAGCCGCTGTAAAAGACTGAATCCCAAAATGCTTCGTCACGCCAAAATCATTGAGCACTTCAAATGCCACCAGACTCGCGCCACCAACGATGGCTGCCTGCGACATAGGCAGGACGATACGAAAAAAGATATGCGCCTGGTTTTTTCCGAGCAATCTGGCATTTTCAATGAACACAGCACTCTGTTTTTCAAGAAAGGTTTTCGTAATCAAATAGACGTACGGGAACAAAAACAGGGTGAATATAAAAATAGCGCCCTTCATCGACATAATGTCAAAGTAGCGTTGATCGAGCGTCAATCCGAATGCATCGCGCAAAAACGTCTGGATGCTCCCCGTATAGCTGAGCATGGAGCCGTACGTGTATGCTGCGATATACGGAGGAATCGCCAGCGGCAGTACAAAAGCAAATGAAAAAAAGCGACGCAATGGAAAATCGTAAGCAGCGACCAGCCAAGCCAAGGTCACACCTACGATGATCGTACAGGCTCCGGTACCGAGCACGAGCCATAACGATTGCAGCGCGTAATCCAGCAGCATGTACTCTTGGATATGCTGCCAGTTTTCATTCTGTTTTTGAAAGAGTCCGAAAAAAATATAAAGAGACGGGAGAAGGGCCAAAAAGGCCCCTATCACGCTCAGCGTTACCCACCCGTTCAGTTTTCGTCTCAGGCTTCTACGCAAAAGTGCTCCCGTCATGCTTATTTCCAACCTGCTTGATTCAGCAGTTCTACCGCTTTTTTGTTATACTCGCCGAGCTTGGCAAAGTCGAGCTTTTGTGTTTTGAATTCTCCCCACTCTTTCAAAAGAGCTGGCTTGTCTGCCTCTGCATTGACAGGGAACTCGTAGCTTCCGTTTGTCAGCATCGTTTGAGCCTCTTTCCCTGTGACGAACTCAATCAATTTCACGGCATTGTCCTTGTTTTTCGCGTGCTTGGTCAAACCAATACCGCTGATGTTCAGGTGTGTGCCTGTCGTTTCTTGGTTCGGGAAGAAGACACCGATGTTTTGCGCAACTTTTACTTCCTCTGCATCTTTAGAGTTCAGCATTTGTCCAACATAGTAGGTGTTCATGATCGCAACGTCACCGACTTTGGCAACGACAGCTTTTGCCTGATCACGGTCTCCACCTTCAGGCTTGCGCGCGAAATTGTTTACCAGACCCTTTGCCCAATCCAATGCAGCCTGCTCGCCATTCAGCTCAATAAAAGAAGCAACGAGTGACTGGTTGTACAGGTTGGAAGAAGAGCGAACCAATACTTTGCCTTTCCATTTATCTGTAGCCAAATCTTCATACGTAGACAACTGCTCTGGCTTCACGCGATCCTTCGCATAGACGATCACACGCGCACGGGTAGCCATACCGATCCATTGGTTGTCAGGATCACGCAGTTCTTTCGGTACGTTTTTCTCTACTTCAGCAGATTGAATCGGTTGTAGCACGCCATTTTGTTTCGCATAGTTCAAAACACCACCGTCAACCGTGATGAACAAATCCGCTTCGGAGCTCTCTCCTTCACGCTTCAAGCGCTCAACCAGCTCTTCTGCTGTACCCTTCACTTCGTTTACCTTGATGCCTGTTTGCTTCGTGAATTCTGCGAACAGTTTGCTATCAATATCGTAATGGCGCGCTGTAAATACGTTCACGACTTGCTCTGTGGCAGCCGGCTCTTGTGCCTTTGGCGCTTCTGTTTGCGGCTGGGCAGTATTCGCGCCGTTTCCGCATGCAGCAAGTAAAGGCAATGTTAGCATCGTACTCAGCATGACCGCCAGCATCGATTTGTTTCTCATTTTGATTCTCCCTCTCTATCGCAGTGATTATTGATAATGAATATCATTGCCAATTGACAAGGCTTATTGTAACGAACAAAAATGAGAAAATGCTGTGAAAATAAAAAAACTCCCCAATTATTTTTAGTGAGATGTGGATCGGTTGAAAATCACTGACGAAGCGGCACAAAAACAGTCACAGTCGTCCCTTTCTGCTCCACACTCTGAATCGTTATGCTTCCGTTGTAACGTGCAAGCAATCGTTTGGCGATGGCAAGGCCGAGCCCATACCCGCTCTCTCCGCTGTTTCTTGCTTTGTCTACCCGATACAATCGGTCCAAGACATACGGCAAATCCTGCTCGGGTATGCCGATTCCTTCATCTAAGATTTCCATACAGGCTACATTTTCTTGCACCATGGCCCTCACGCAGATTCTCCTGCTCTCCCCGGAATATTTGACCGCATTATCCAAAAGGATCAGAAGCACTTGCTCCAGGTGCTCTTCTGATATGGAAAGGATTTCTCCAGCCAAAGGCGCAAGTTCTTGGTCGATCGTAAATGTCGGCTGAATCATGGCGAATTTCTTGATCATGTGACAGACAGCCCGATCCGGATCATGCAGCGCGACATCCTCTTCGATCTCCACATGCTCCGCTCTTGTCAAAGCGAGCAGCTCCTGCACCAGTCCTTTTAGTCTGGCGAGCTCTTGAATCGAAGTCTGCAAGGACTCCTCCAAAACAACTGGATCATTTTTGCCCCATCGCCGTAGCATTCCCAGATGCCCTTCGATAATCGCGATCGGCGTCCGGAGCTCATGCGAGGCATCTTCGACGAATTGTCTCTGCTGCAAAAAGGAACGCTCCACCTGATCCATCATTTTATTGAACATTTTCATCAAGGTCGCGATCTCATCCTGATTATCGTGAAACTGCACACGTTCATGGAACCCTTTTTGCCGGACGTTGCTCATCGTTTCATTCATCGATTGCAGGGGCTTAAGCAACTGCCGCGCAAGCAATCGACCACCCAGACCGCTTATGATCACAGCGGTCAAGCACCCAATTGCCATGACCTGAAAAAGCGCACCACTCAACTGCTCAAACTCTTTCATATTCTTCAGAATCATGACGGTCCCATTAAATTGAAAGATCGTAAGCGGACTGCTCATGATCAACAGGTCACCACGCACTTCTTGGGTTTGGGTGCGAATCCACTGAACAGGGGGAAGCGGTGGCAGTGTAATATCTTGAAAGTTTTCCGAGACAACGACAATCGGATTACCCTCTTCGTCTAAAATGCGAATCATCTGGTTTCGTTGATTGATTTTCTCCAGGAAGCTGCGCAGCTCTCCGAGGTCCTTTCCCTCAAAAGATTGCTCTTTTTCCAGTGCGTAGTTGAGGAACTCTCGCATCGTTTGTTGCACAACCTGCTGCTCTTTATTAAACATCCACTTCTCTACAAAAAAATATTGGAAGCTATTATAGCCAATGAATACGAGAAAAAGCAGAAGTGACGACCAGAGTGTCAGCTTCCATTTGATCGGGAGCTTTAAGAATCTCGATGGTCCTCTCATTTTCGCATCACATAGCCAATTCCGCGTACAGTCGAGATATAGCCGTCCTCATTGGGCGAATCGATTTTATTGCGTAAATACCGAACGTACACATCCACAACATTGGTCTCCACAGCCGCCTCGAATCCCCACACGGTATCGAGTAGCACCTCGCGAGGCAAGACTCGATTGATGTTTTTCATGAATGTCACGAGTAAATCGTACTCTCTTTTGGTCAACTCAACAGGTTGATTATTTTTGGTGACGATACGTCCCTCCATTTGGACCACCAGCCCTCGGTGAGCAAGCATGGTTCCGGGGACATTCTGCTGCTCTTCCTGACGGCGAAACACAACGCGTATGCGTGCCAACAGCTCCTCGATCGCGAATGGCTTCGGAATATAATCATCGGCACCACTGTCCAAGCCTGAGACGCGGTCCATAATACTGTCTCTGGCTGTCAGCATAATAATCGGCGTTTTTTTCACGCTGCGAATTTTTTGACAAACCGCTATACCATCAAGCCCTGGAAGCATGACGTCCAATAATATGACATCCCATTCTTCCTGCAAAGCGAGCTCGAGTCCTTTATGTCCATCATGCGCGACTGTAATCGCAAACGATTCGTAGCGCAACTCCAGTTCAATAAATCGGGCCATATTGATCTCATCTTCTATCAGCAGCACTCTTTTCACGTTTTGCCCACCCTTTTACCCATGCCGGGGAATTCCACCTGATTGTAGATGAAAATAATTATCAGCGTCAATGTTCTCCTACACAGCCCAGTAACCATACGCCCATCTCTAACATAGGATATGGCAAACTGGATAAATGTAAGGTGGTGTACCATGTACGGATATCAACCATATGAATACCCATACGAATATGACTTGCGAGCCGTGTCCTCACAACATGGGCGGAGAACAGGACAATCCTTTGCCGAAATTCAGGGCGGTCCACTGGCACCGAATCTGAATGGATATGTTGTGTTTACCGATGTCCCCTACGGTACCGAAGTTTTCGTGGAGGTCAGCGGTCTCCCCGCTTTCCAGCCATCCGCTGGCAATCAACCGCAAATTGGGCCATTTGGTTTTCATTTGCATGAGCATGGCGTCTGTACGGTAGGAAATTCGAATGATCCCTTTGCCGCAGCAGGCGGTCACTGGAACCCTACGCATCAGCCACACGGCAACCACGTAGGCGACTTCCCTGTGCTGTTTTCCAATGACGGCTATGCAAGAATGACTTTTTTCACAAACAAAATCAATGCAGCAGATGTGGTCGGCAGAACCGTGATCATCCATCAAAGTCCCGATGACTTTCATTCGCAGCCGGCAGGAAATAGCGGAAAACGACTGGCATGCGGATTGATCTACGCTGGCTAAAGCTTCAATCGAACAGGAAAAGGGGGCAGCCCTGTAAGCTGCCCCCTCCCTTTATTTCAGCTATCGCCGTAATGTCGACAAATCAAATGCTGGTACTAGCCCTTCCTCGGCTGCACGACCGAGCAACGCCTCGACAGCTGCATAACCATCGTTACCCAAATTTCTCGTAAATTCATTCACGTACAAGTTAATATGCGCTTTCGCTACCTCCTTGGACAGCTCTTGGGCATGGGACATGACATATTCTTGTGATGCGGTTGGATTCGCCCATGCATATTCGACAGAGGAGCGCGTCCAATTGGTCAGAGCCTCAATGTCCATTGATTTTTTCGCGATGATGGCACCCAACGGAATCGGCAGACTGGTATCAGACTCCCACCAGTTGCCCAAGTCCGTCATGAGAGACAGTCCATAGTTTTGATACGTGAAACGCGCTTCATGGATCACGAGTCCCGCATCGATCTTGCCGTCTCGTACAGCAGGCATAATCTCATGAAACGGCATGACAACGATCTCGCCAACACCACCCGGGACATTTTGTGCAGCCCAGAGCCGGAAAAGTAAATAAGCTGTGGAGCGCTCACTCGGAACTGCTACACGTTTGTTGGACAAGCGTGCTGGATCCTTCGTACTCTCGCCAGAATTTCCTTGGGTCAAAACGAGTGGCCCGCATCCTCTGCCCAGTGCGCCGCCGCAAGGGAGCAACGAGTAGTTATCCATCACCCATGGCAATGCCGCATAGGAGATTTTCATTACTTCAGGGCCTTCCCCCTGTGCAGCAAGCGTATTCGTAATATCGATATCTGCGTACATAATATCGAGCTTTGGCGCACCCGGAATCAAATTATGTGCCCAAGCATGAAAAACAAAAGTGTCATTCGGACATGGTGAAAACGCAATTTTCATGATAGTACCTCCCGTAGTACAGAGCTTCCCTTTTCCAGAGATTCCAACGCATCTTTTATCCGCCAAGCGGATTTATCCCGCGGTCCAATTGCATTCGATACCGTGCGAATTTCCAGAACAGGTCGTCTGGCAGCCTCGGCAGCAGTCGCAACGCCATACCCCTCCATCGCTTCAGCTAGCGCGTCTGGCATCCGCTGTGCCAAAGCCGCGGCTGTTTCTGCTGTGCCCGTCACGGTCGATAGTGTAAGTACAATGCCTTTTTTGGCGGCCAAGCCTGCTGCCCTCATTGCTTCCGTTGCCCGCTCGACCAATTCCTGATCGACACTTACCCGAGCTGATCCAAATCCGAGCTCGTCCACACTGCAAAAGCCCTCAGGCGTTTCTGCCCCCAAATCCGCACAAATAATCTCTGTCGCGACAACCAGCGACCCAATCTCTGCTTGTCCCACGAATCCGCCGCATATTCCTGCACAAATGACCAGATCGTAGTCCGCGCGAGCAAGCGCTCTGGCTGTACTCGCTGCGGCGGCTGCTGGCCCCACACCCCCAGCGATGACTGTGAAACGCTTATCTCCTTGTATGCCGCGCATTACCGCATCCCGTTCTGCGTCAACAGAGGTCACGACCAGAATGCTTCTATATTGTTGTGACAAAATCATTTGCCCTGGCTCCTTTCAACCGCTTTCCCTCTTCCACGTTATCGCTACTTTTCGTTCATGTAAAGGCGTTTAAAGAGTTTGTCAAAAGACAGGGAAATAATTACAATGAAACCTGTTGTGCATTTTCGTTAGATGAGAGGTGACCGCTCATGCTTCATCCACAGAATCCGAACACCCATCCCGACTGGCTCGCCCCCCACTCTCTGGCCTGGTACGCTCAGCTAGGCGCAATGACTGGTGAATACGTATACCCGTGGCGCTCTACCATTACGGAACCAAATGGCGAGTCGCTTTTTATGGAACAAATTAGTCGTATGGTTCCGAATCAATCCGTTCTCGATATCGGCTGCGGGCACGGCGCATTCACACTGAACTGGAGCCGTTCTGCTAAAGAAATTGTCGGTTTGGATGTGACAGAAAACTTTGTGCAAAAGGCCTGTACGCAAACACCCGAAAACGTCTCCTTCGTTGTCACCAATACGAAATATACCCTCCCCTTCCATGACGATACGTTCGACTGCGCCTACAATCGCAAGGGACCTACCTCCGCCTATCCAGATATAGCACGCGTCGTCAAAAGAGGAGGCTCATTCATCGGATTACATCCGGGCGATCAATTGTCCGCCGAATTATTCGAATGGTTTCCTCATTTATTTGGTTCACGTCCAACTGACACTCCGATCCTGCAAAATCTACAGGAGAGACTCAGACAAGCTGCTTTCCAGCGAGTGGATATTCAGACGGTGATCGCCACTGAGTATTTTCAGACCCCGCTCGATGTCATTCGCATGCGTTGCTTCGGGCAAAGTCCCACTATTCTCACGTCCGTCATCGATCAACACATGGAGAGTGTAATGCCGATTTTTGATCACTATGCGACTTCTGACGGTCTGCCAACTACGCATATGTATTACCTCGTTCGCGCGATGGTTTGATTCGTCCTGTGAAAAAACCTCCAGCCGCATTTGGCCAGAGGTCGTCACTACGCTTATCCTTTTAGCAAATAGCTGTTGCCATCTTCATCCTGAAAAGTCGCATAGGTCCCCCACTGCATCTTGTTCAGTTCTCCTTGAAACGCAACACCGTTCGCGCGCATCGTTTCGTATGTCTTTTCAATTTCTGTACATTCAAAAACGATCGAGGCCTTTTGTTCCTGCCAGTTGCTCATCATACTTTTCGGATAGAGTACCAAAGCAGTCTGGGCACCTGCTGGTCCTACCTCCAGCCAACTGCTGTTTGGTCCCATCGGGTGCTCTTGCTTGACTTCAAATCCAACCTTTTCTGTCCAGAACACTTTTGCACGTTGCTGATCTTCTACGTAAACAGCTACCGTTGCCATTTTGGTAATCATAATATCCTCCCTTAAAAGCTTGTACCTTGCCACATCCCCATTGTAACCGAAAGAAAGCCAGCTTATTGCAAGTAGAAATCCAAACGCAAGTATAAGCTCCTCCCTTTCAATGCATCATGTTAAGGTAAAAACAAGTCGCAGGAGGAATGAAGAGTGAGTAAAGATTTTTATTCAGCCTTACAAAACAGAAGAACGTACTATGGAATCAGCAAGGAAAATGTTGTATCTGATGAGCGCATTAAAGAAATCGTGCAGGAAGCAGTAAAGTACTCACCATCCGCATTCAACTCCCAAAGCGCTCGCGTTGTAGTTCTCTTGGGTGCAGAGCACGATAAGCTGTGGAACATTACCAAGGAAACGCTGCGTAAAATCGTTCCCGCTGAACATTTCGGCTCGACCGAAGAAAAAATGAATGCCTTCAGTAGCGGCTACGGCACCGTACTTTTCTTTGAAGACCAGAGCGTCGTCGAGAATCTGATGCAGCAATTCGAAGCATACAAAGATAATTTCCCGATTTGGTCCGAGCAATCTTCTGGAATGCTTCAGTTTGTTGTGTGGACTGCATTGGAAATCGAGGGCTTCGGTGCTTCCTTGCAGCATTACAATCCACTCATCGATGAAGAAGTCCAACAAACGTGGAAGCTCCCTAGCACATGGAAGCTGAGAGCACAAATGCCTTTTGGCAAACCAACCGCCCAACCAGGTGAAAAACAATTCCAACCTTTGAATGAGAGAGTGAAGTTCTTTTCCTAAGTAACATTTTGCTCCATGTTCGTAATGGACGGCTCAGAGATTTCGTACTCGGGCCGTCCTTTCGTTTTATTGAGCGATTGCTTTCCTCTTTCGTCTGTGATAATATTACCTTAAACAAAAGATTCTTATTAAAGCGTTCACATATTGTAAAGGGTTTACACTTATGTTTGAACCTTTTACAATGTGTGAATTTTATTTTATATAAATAAAAGTTACATATTCATTTTATTTTGTTGGAGGTAACACCCATGCAAACAGGTACAGTTAAATGGTTCAACGCAGAAAAAGGTTATGGTTTCATCGCAGTTGAAGGCGGAAACGATGTATTCGTTCACTTCAGCGCAATCCAAGGCGACGGTTTCAAAACCCTCGAAGAAGGCCAACGCGTTGAATTCAACGTGGTTGAAGGCAACCGTGGACCACAAGCTGAGAACGTAGTAAAACTGTAAATTACACATAAAGCTGCCCTTGCGAATAACAAGGGCGGCTTTTTTTTCCAGCACTTTCTCCTCACATAATTCGTTCTTTGTTCCTAAAGGGCAGTTGACATTAGCCATGCCTCCCCATATAATCTCTTTATAATGCAGAGTAAAGCAACGGCGCTTTCTAGCATAAAATATTCAGAATGTACACAATGGAATAAACGCGACACGTATTTTCCGTTTATTTTTAGCGAGCTATGAAAGCGGTTCCAGTTGGCTGTTATTACCATTACCTGTAAACAAGTTCATACAAGTAAGCAAAGGCGCTTAGGGTATATCTCATTTATTTAATGAGATCCTAAGTGCTTTTATTGTTTACATCCGCAAAAAAGGTGGGATATCCATGGAGCACATTGGAAGCGTCATTATTTACATCATCATGTTATGTGCAGTGATTGGTGCCATTGCCGCGATCCGCAACAGCGATGAAGGTCTCGGTAAGGAATTCATGGAAGGGATTCACTCAACAGGTTACATCTTCGTTCCTGCTGCCGGTATTATGGCGTCCCTCCCGTACATCTCTTGGTTCGTAGAAAAAGCGGTATCACCCATCTTCAACAAAATTGGAGCAGATCCTGCGATTGCGGCAACTGCGATTCTCGCATCTGACATGGGTGGCTATCAGTTGGCAAACCTTCTGAAAACCTCCACGGAAGGTTGGATTATGGCGATGATCGTCGGTCTGATGGCCGGTGCTACAATCGTGTTCTCCATCCCAATGGGACTTGCTATGTTGGACAAGCGCGACCATAAATACATGGCGCTTGGCGTAATGTCCGGTATTTTGACAGTTCCGATTGGTGCTTTTATCTCCAGTGCCATTCTTGTTTTGACAAATGCAGAAGTTCGCAATGAAATCTCGACGAACGCTGAATCTACTTACGCTTTTGCTATTGGTTTCGGTCAGGTACTTTTGAACCTTTCACCGATTTTGTTCTTCGTATTAGCGATTGCTGCAGGTCTTCGCTTCTTGCCAGACTTGATGATTAAAGGCTTCATGATTTTCGGTAAGACAATGGATGCAGCTATCAAGCTCGTACTCGTATTCTCGATCGTGCAACACTTTACTGGCATCTTCACAAAGATTTTCGGAGCATGGGGCTTCGATCCGATCATCGCCGATCCAACTGACCAATACCGTGCGTTGGAGACCGCTGGTTACATCGGTATCATGCTCGCAGGTGCGTTCCCAATGGTATACATGCTGCGTAAATATGCGGCGAAGCCACTCGAAGTATTGGGTAATAAGCTGGGCATGAGCCCTTCTGGTAGTGCAGGCTTGCTCGCAACGAGCGCGAACATCCTGGCGATGTTCCGTCTCATTCGTTCCATGCCACCAAAAGACAAGGTTATCAACATTTCCTTCGGGGTTTGCTCAGCTTTCTTGCTGGGTGACCACTTGTCCTTCTCGGCTAACTTCCAACCAAACATTATCTTGCCGGTCATGATCGGTAAATTGGGAGCAGGTATTATCGGGATTGCTTTTGCTTACTGGCTCTCCGTTCCGAAAGCACTTGAACTGGAAAAACAAGATCGTGCTGCGGGAATTATCGGTCCAGATGAGTACTTGGATCATCACAGCGCTCAAGCTGAGGTTGCAGCAACCAAACAATAAAAGCAAAAGAGCGGTCCTTCGTGGGCCGCTCTTTTTTCCTTTACACAACTTTTTGGCTCATCTCCCAAATTTCCAATGCAGGTATCGGCTTTTTTGAGCACTCCTCCATTGTTAATTCACGCGCTTCTTTTGACCACAAAAAAGGATAGATCGCGAACATTTCATCGCTTTTTAGCTTGGAAACGTCCTTCTCCCAATCCTTCCAGAAAAATGTCGCATAAAACGTATGGATATCCCCCGTCATTGCCCAGTGCAAAAAGTCGGTATAGCCAATTTCAAGATCTTCCCACGCAAGACTGTCCGGAGCGAAATACCATATACCGCCTACCGACTCCGGAAACATTCCACCATTGATTGCAAAGAATCCCCCTATGACATCGTCTGCTACCAACAGCATCTGATTCATGGCACATTGCTGATTCCAAGAAGTGATCGAACGAGGGAAATGAGGATGACCAGACCCTAGAATCCGTAGCCATCCTTGGTGAATCAGAATCCCGCCTGTTTCAAAAGCAACAGCACCTAGTGTTGACCTCGTCGTTACTTGTAAATCAACGAGCTGTTTTTTTCCTTTCTCCAGTTCAGACGGCAGAAGAGTAATCTTTCGGTCTGATGCTGACTGCCATTTCTTTATTTCCTCCATCGCTGAATCCTCTTCGCAGTACAATTCCTCGAAGCTTTTCATTTCAGCCTCCCCACTCCAAAGTTATTTGTGCGACGCCCACAAGATGACTCTCACTTCGACCAGGCAGATGATAGCGACGCCCGAAGAAAGGGAAGAATTGAAGCGTAGGAATGATCAGGATCAGCGCCCCGACGTCTATTATCTGATTGTCTCTCATAGTCTGTATATGTAATCATCAGATTGGCTCGCCAAGACGAATCCTCAAATTCTACCCTTGATGAGCAGCCTGTAGAGAGCAGCACAGATCTCCTTTGCCCGATTCAAGTGCAGATTTCAGGCTCCCCAATACATGAGACCAAGCCATTTCATGCCAGCCCCGAGCCTTTTCCCACTCCTCTCCCTCTTTCCACCCGAAATGCTCGACCAATACTTGCGTTTTCCCCTCTGCTTCAGACAAGGTGACAAGCACGTAAGTCAAGGCATCCTCATGATTCATGGTATCTGCGAATTCATCCGGTCCCTTCCATGTAAAACCCAGGCGCTCCTTCGGTTCAAAATGGGTAATGATGCACCCTTTCGTCCCCATCTGGTCGCGATTGGCTGGATTGAAGTACAATTCGTATGCTCCGCCCAGATACGGCTCAATCGTTGCATCAGGCGCAAACCACTGAACAAGCCGTTCCTTTCGTGTCCACGCCCACCAAACCAGCTCTATAGATGATGATACTTCTATCTCCTTTTTCAAGAAACCCATTGTGCTTCCCCCCAACTATTTTCCTAACAGTTTGAAAATAGCAATTTCTGTATGACCAGTCAATACAGAACACTCGCTATCCCCACTTTCACGCCTGAACGAGATTTCAAGCGTATAAATGAGTCTGAACAAGTCTGAATGGAATATTTTTTACTAAAAAGTGTAATTGTGCAGTAATCGCATAAGAATGAATGCTATAATAGCTAAGTAAGTAAAAAATTTCACAATGGGGAGAGGAACGATGGAACAACCACTTGCAAAATCGACTCATCAGAAATTACCCATTGGAAAATTGCTCAAGAGGGTCTTCGGTATCCTGATTGGTGCTTCCCTGTTCTCAGTAGCACTCGAAATTTTTCTCGTACCGAACAATATTATCGACGGTGGAATCGTAGGTATCTCGATTATTACCTCGCACCTGTCTGGGTTGCCTCTTGGTGTTTTCCTTTTCGTGCTTAACTTGCCCTTCTTAATTATAGGGTACAAGCAAATCGGAAAAACGTTTGCACTCTCGACCCTCTTTGGGGTTACGATCATGTCAATTGGTACGACACTCCTTCACCCTGTCCCAGGGCTAACGGATGATCCCCTGCTTGCAGCTGTATTTGGGGGCATACTTCTCGGAATTGGCGTGGGACTTGTTCTTCGCTATGGAGGCTCTCTGGACGGTACAGAGATCGTCGCTGTACTGCTTAACAAGAAATCTCCGTTCTCCGTTGGTGAGATCGTAATGTTCATGAACTTATTCATTTTGAGCAGTGCCGGATTTGTATTCGGTTGGGATCGCGCGATGTACTCGCTGATCGCCTACTACATTGCATTCAAAATGATCGATCTGACCATCGAAGGCTTCCAGGAGTCTAAAGCGGTATGGATCATTAGCGACAATCACAAGGATTTGGGAGATGCGATTGTTGCTCGTCTGGGCCGTGGCGTTACCTATTTGAATGGGGAAGGCGGCTATACCGGAGACGACAAGAAAGTAATTTTCTGCATCATTACGCGATTGGAAGAAGCCAAGCTGAAGCTGATCGTGGAAGAAGTTGACGAGAATGCCTTCTTGGCTGTCGGCAATATTCACGATGTGCGCGGTGGGCAGTTTAAGAAGAAAGCAATTCATTAAAGGGAAAAAAAGTGTACCCTATAGTGTGGACGTTTGGGAACGTCGGTCTATAGGGTATTTTTTGTAATTTGTAAGAATGCATCTTACATGAAGAAAACCCCAAAGGAGTAATTAGTTACTCTTTTGGGGGTCTATGATAGGCAAGGCATATACTATATATTCAAACTATACATCCTCACTATTTCTTTAAACATCGTATCCTCTTCAAACAATCTAATAAGATAAAACATCTTGGGTCACTGAAGTCTTTGAAGATACAAATCCCTTCTTCACTGTTCTTTCCATTGTTCTTGAGAGAGTTTTCCAAACGTTCAGTATCAAACTCTAATGAAATTTCCCTGTCTCCAAGGTAATAGCCGCCTTGCTGCCCACCACTATGGAGCTTGCGGAACAAAATGCCGTTGCCCCAGATGTTTTGGGCTTTCACGTTACCGCTTTGATCTAATTCTTCATCACATACCCATTTACGTAAACATATTTCGTAGCGTCCCCATTGGATTCCTTCACAGCACGTAATCCATCCGGATTGTACGCAAAAGAACCGCTGTCCCCATTCTGTTTCGAATAGGTTTTCAAGCGGTTCAATCCATCATAGGTAAATGTATAGCTGTCTTTTGTATGTGGCTCCTCGGTGCCCTCCACATGTTCCCGATTGCCTCTCGTGTCGTAACGATAGGTGCGCTCGCCCTGTGGATTCGACTCTGTCGCGATTCGATCAATCTGATCGTAGGCATAGCGATAGGTCTTTCCATTTTGCGTATGCCCTGTTGTGACGGCTTCCCCAAAAGAGTTGTATTCTTTCCGAGCCTCTACGCCATTCGGATAGCGAACCGTCTCCGTGTGTTCCATTGTGTAAAGAAATGTCTTCCAATTGTTCCCGCAGCCTTTAAAATAGAGTACGCTATCCGTATGTTGGCCTGCGATACGATACAATTTTATGCCAAAAGGAGGCTTCTCCCATGAACCACACTTTTTCGATAGAACGAGTTCCTTTTGACCAAAAGCACGTTCTGGGGCAATTGCTAGAGCTGTATACATATGACTTCACTGAGTTTGAACCTTTTGAAGTCGATGAAAACGGCTTGTTTGGCTATGACTACTTTGAAGAGTACTGGATCGAACCTGAGCGTCATCCCTTTTTTATCAAAGTCAATGGCAAGCTCGCAGGGTTTGTCCTTGTTCGCATACTCCCCAATACCGATTCAACGACCCACCCACTTTACTCCATTGCTGAATTTTTTATCATGAAGCGCTACCGTCGACTGGGCATCGGAAAAGCGGCCTCCCATCAAATCTTCAAAATGTTCCCGGGTGCCTGGGAAGTCTTTCAATTGGAAAACAACGTGCCTGCCATCGGCTTTTGGCGTGCCAGCATCCGCGATTACACAGCCAATCACTATCAAGAGCGTCAAGAGGATGGCAAAGTCATACAAACGTTCATTTCTAGACCTTAACAGAAAAAAGCCAAGGGACAGCGCAAATCCCTTGGCTTTTAGTAAGAAAACCAACTAGCTGATGGCCGCAGGAAACGTCATCACGACAACAGTTCCGCTATCCAGCTTGCTCTCCACCGTAATCTCTCCACCGTGAGCCAAGACGAGCTGTTTGGCGATCGCCATCCCCAGCCCCGTTCCACTGGTGTTCTCTCCTGTGTGCCCACCTCGGTAGTATCTTTCGAACAGATTGGCCAATGTCGTCTCATCCATGCCCGGACCATTGTCCGCAATTTTGACCATAAACTGATCGGTTGCAATCGACTGTACCTCTACGAGCACATGTGTACCTGCCGGGGTATATTTGATCGCGTTTGTCAAAATGTTGACGATGATGCGGCGAAACCAGATTGGATCGACCTCGGCCCTTAACGATTGAACATTCGCCAAAAATTCGATGTCATGCAAGGACGAGCTCGGATCGTTCACCATATCCACCACAATCCTGCGAATGGTTTCTACGATCGCGACAGGTTGCTTGACCATCGGCAACGCTTGGTTCTTGAGTCGATAGGTTAAATTCAAATCTTCAATCAGTCCGTTCATGTAGTCTGACTTTTCCCGTATCGTTTTCCCAAATTCGCTGACTTCTTTTCTGTCCCACTCATATTGTTCGGACTCCAAAAAGGTAGCATAGCCGTAAATCGAGCTCAGCGGTGTCTTGAGATCATGGGAGAGCCCGGTAATCCATTCCTCTCGCGTCTGCTCGATCTCTTGCTGAAGCTTTTCATTGGAACGCAAGGTTTCACTCAGATGCCGGAGAGCGTCAAACACATCCTTGAACACACGAAATGACTTCTTTTCTTTCCCTCGCCAATTCCTTCCGATAGGTTTTCCTTTTTTCCCGATAGGCTCCTCATAGCGACCTTGGGCCAGTCTTTCCAGCCAATTCACCATGTGCAAGAGCGGTTTTCCTACCCGCCACGCATACCAGCTACCTGCGAATAGAACGACCAGGATCAAAATAATACCGATCTGAAGGAACGTTTCCTTGACCATGGCATCCTCCGACGTCTCTTGGACACCAGACTGATAGTTTGGATTCGGAGTGCCCACTACGTACGTCAAGTCGCTCTTCGTGTCATATCGACTTGTGATGCGGACAGGAACATTTTTTGCTGTCTCGCCGTTCTGAAGTACTTCCGTCATGTCTAACTGGGCAGAAGCTTTCGGGTGATTCCATTGATGGATGAGTTTCCCCGTATGATCGTATACCAAGTACCATGCCTTTTCTTGGGAAAAGCTTTTGTTCAACGCATCCCATGTCTCTTTGCTGGTTCCCGTTTTTGCTGCGATTAGTCGCTTCATCATTTCTTTTTCTGGAGCGGGTGTTCCATAGAGAATGATCATATTTTCGTCAAATTGATTTATAACCCAGTGCGTGATGTGATAGGGAGAAGCATCTCGGTCTTCTACATAACTAATCCACTCTCCTGGCCCAAATTGACTGGGAACATCAGCAGGTGTCCGATAGTTGTACAGGATTTTTCCGTGCTTGTCGATAATCTGCAACCAGCCTTGATGCCTCGCCACGCTCTTCTCGATTTCCGGTTCGACGCGAACACGCTTCCCCTCGTAATCCATCTTCAATGTCAAATCGGACGCTTCCAGCCTAGACAAATCGACGGCCAACTGCTCGTTCATTATGCGCCAGCCTAACCCCAGCATCGCGATAATCAAAAACAGCAGCAAGACGAGGAGAAACCCGAACAGTTGCCGGACATATTGAAAAATCAGCTTGTTTCGCAAATTCATGACTGTCTTGCCGGGCTAACCAGCTTGTAGCCCAGCCCTCTCACCGTAACCAGGAGCTTTGGCTGTCCCGGATTTTCTTCTATGCGCTGGCGCAGCTTGTGAATGTGCACCATGACTGTATTTTCATCAAACATCCCGTACTCGTCTTTCCATACATGATCGTAAATTTGTTCCTTCGTAAATACCCGGTTCGGATTCTGGCAGAAAAAGACGAGCAATGAAAATACTTGCGCCGGGCAGTCCACTCGTTCTCCGTTCACGAACAGCTCGGCTGCCTCCAGATTTACTTGAAAACGGCCAAAATCAAAGCGCTTTTCTTCCTGGGCTGGAGAAGATCCCCCTAAGGTTCTGCGCAGATGAGCCTTCATCCGGGCAACGACCTCTAGTGGATGAAATGGCTTCGTTATGTAATCATCCGCTCCATAAGCGAATCCGCTTAATTTATCAAAATCCGTGCCCTTTGCCGTCAGAAAAAAGATCGGTGCCTTCGTTCGCTGGCGCACGGCTCCGCACAGCTCAAATCCATTTTTATCAGGGAGCATGACATCCAGAATCAACAAGTCGTATGTCTTCTCCTCCACCAGACGAATCGCCTCTGCTGCTGTCGTACATGTATCGATCTGGACAAAGCCTTCCTTTTTCAGCACTGTTTGAAGCATCTGCAAAATCGCTTCTTCATCATCTACCAGCAAGATTCTTGCTTCTTTCTCCATATCCGTTCCCTCCCTTGCTGTCATTCATTCTACCATGAGAACCGACGCCAACAAAAAAGATAAGGAAATGGTAAGGTAGCGTTTTAGTAGGGGAAAGGTCTGGCCATTATGATGAAGGAGAAAGGAGCGGATTTACCTATGTGGGCTATTTGCCAACACGAATTTTTTCGGCTATTTAAAAGTATTAAATCGTTAATTACCGTTGCCTTTATCGTAGGCATCTCTTACTTGGTTTCTGATCTCGTCAATCAGGCAGCAAGCTTTCTCCCACAAAAGGAGCTGGCTCAGGGACACGCGCTTGGTATCTTTGCACTCATCATGCTGTTCGGGCCCTTGTTTGTATTCAGCCTGTCTCATGATGTCATAAATCGTGAGCTAGCGGGCAGGACGATTCGCTTTCTCGTCACCCGGACTTCACGCAATCAGATCATTTTGGGGAAATTTCTCGGAGTGGCGTTCTTCTGGTTAACCTGCATGATTATTACGTTTGGCGTAGTTTTCGCCACCGTGCAAACGTTTGACGCCAAGACCTTTTACCTCTGCGTATCCCTGCTTCTCTATTGCATCTCGCTGGCGCTGCTGCTCTCGCTCGTGATACCTCGCCCCAGCTACACGATGTTTTTAGGAATTGTGATCGCACTGATCTTGCCAGGTCTCGGGCTGTGGAGCACCTTCTCCAGTCACCCAGCAGCTCCATGGATTAAATATTTGACCCCCTTTTCATTTATGGAAAAAGGCGGCGCCTGGACCGGCTTCATTTGGCTCTATGCAGCAGCTTTTCTGATCGCTTCTATGTACCTATTCCGACGGAGGGATTGTTAATGGCAATGATTGAGACCATACAGTTGAACAAGCGCTTTGGCAATCGAACGGTCGTGAATGACGTTAGTCTTACTGTGCACAGCGGAGAGATTTTCGGATTCCTCGGTCGAAACGGCGCAGGAAAATCAACCTTTATCAATATGCTGACAGGCATTCTGATTCCGACTGCGGGCACTATTCGCATGTTTGGAGAAGATGCCCATACAGAGGGCTGGAAAAAACGAATTGGCGTACTGCCGGATTACTCCACCTTCTACGACCATTTATCTCCTGCGGAGCATCTGCACTATTTCGCTCAGGTAAAAGGCGTCACACTGACAAAAGAAGAATGCATGCGCATCCTGACAGCCGTTGAGCTTGAGGAGCATGCATCCCGCAAAGCCAAAACCTTTTCCTTCGGGATGAAAAAGAAGCTGGGTATTGCCCAAGCATTAGTCGGAGACCCGGAGCTCATCTTCCTTGATGAACCTACTTCTGGTGTAGACGTCGAATCAGCCCTGCATATTCAAAATTTGCTGCGCAAGCTCCATCAACAAGGAAAAACGATCTTCATGACCTCGCACAATTTGAATGAAGTCGAGAAAATCTGTACCCGCATCGCCATCATGAAAAGCGGAAAAATCAGTTCACTCGGTACCCTCGATGAGCTGCAAGCTGCCCATCAGGCATGGCGATCTGTGAACGTACGTCACTCGGCTTTTACTAATGAGGATTCTGGAAACCTGCGCACCTTTATTGAGTCCCTCGGGCGCAATACGATTTGGGAAGACGGGCGTCTCTCGATCCAGGTCGATGACGATCAAAAAGTGGCAACGCTCGTTCGTGCTCTTGTCCAGGCACGCGTGGATATTTATGGCGTGAACGTTGAAGTCCCTTCGCTCGAACGAATTTTTATGGGGGAAGAGCCTCATGATGCTTAATCTCGTTTTTGCCCTGCTCCTATCTGGAATGCTGCTTTTCAACATCTCGATAGGAAAAAGCATGACTACCGGAAGTATGTCAATCACAATTGGCCTGATTGTCCTCAATCTCATCTTTTTCATCACAAAGTACAGGAAGAGTCAGCATGAAAAAATGAAAGATCAGGTTAGTAGATACGAACGATAATCAGGTCATGTAAATGGGGGAATATTCGCATGGCCAGTAGGTATCTGGAGTTTGCCGTTATCCTGACAGTGATTTTGCTGTATAAAATCTTTTGGGGAGATCTTACACCGGGAGCTGTCGGGATTTTAATCGGGCTGATTATTGTTACTCTCATCCTTTTCATGAGAAAGCAGTACGCAAAACGCGAGGAACAAAAGAAGCAAGAAAATAGGTAGAAAAAGCAGCTTGATTGCCACCGAAAACAGCTCGCAAGCTATGCGGCTATGGGGCAATGAGCTGCTTTTTTCTACAAGATTGCGAGAAGCTGATCCAGTCGTTCAATGATAGCGAGTGGCTGATGTTCGGAAGTAGGCTTCTTCCCCCGTGGATTGATCCAAACTGCTGAGAAGCCTGCGTCCATCGCCCCTGCTACATCTGCCTCCCACGTATCCCCTACGAACAGCACCTGCTCGCTCTCGACACCGAGCTTTTCACGAACATGTTCATATATGCGCAGATCAGGCTTATGATGTCCGATGATTTCGGAGAGAAACACCCGCTCCCGAGGAAAATACGCAGACAATCCCAAACGCTCCAGCTTGATAAATGCCATATCAACAGGACCATTGGTGACAATCCCTAGTGTATGCTCCTCTGCCAACCTCGCAATAGTAGACTGGACAGTGGCATCTGGCTGGACTGCATCCATACATGCCGCTTGGTAGGCGCGTTGAAAATCGTCTACCTGCTCCACTTCAATCTGTCGGTTGCAATCAGCCATGGCTCGCTGAAAACGTAGCCTCCTGTATTGCGTAAAATCGTAGCGTTTGGCAATAACATCGACCCACAAATCATCTCCGTGGCGCCGCAGAGCCTCAAGGAATTTCTCTTGGTCTAATTCTGCTGTAAGTGCATGGGTCGCAATCGTCTGCTGCATCCCTTTCTCCCAGCAAGCTGAAAAGTCGAAGAGAGTGTCATCGAGATCAAATAGGATTGTCGTAAATTTGGACATGGCTATCCCTTCCTTTCTTTTGCGAAATTCTATCTGCATGAGATTCTGTCTTTTGATATGATCATTGTAATGGATGAAAAGGAGGTTGGGACATCTCTGAACAGAAACTCGATATTTTGTTGGAAGGGATTAATGAACTTCTCTTGGTTACTCGTGAAATTTTGGATCGTAAGGATAAGATAATAGCAAGCTCGTAGCATCTTAACCGTCCACTATTGTTTTCACTCCGTTCTTTGGTTGACCGTCTCCAATTCCACAAGCAATGCCTCTTTCAACTCAACTGGCAAAGAAATAGATTGGCGTGTATTCGCATCGATCATGACCATTGTCACATCGGCGTCCGCCACTAATACATCTACAGCGTTGTACAGCTCCTGGCGGATGACGAAGCTTTTTTCACCCACCTTGACGACTGTCGTAATCGCCGTTACCTCTTCACGCATCTTCAATTCTTTGCGGTAGTTAATGTTTATATTGACCACTACCGGCATGATGGCCCGTCGCCTCAATTCATCCAGCGTAAATCCTTGCTCCCATATCCACTCAAAACGCGCCCACTCCATGTACTCTAAATATTTGGCATTGTTAACATGTCCGATTACGTCAATATCAGTAGATCGAACCGTTAGATGATAGCGATGAGCCATCGTTCTCACTCCTTGTTTTTCTTCAGTATACCGAATTTAGGTAACTGAGTGAACATTCATTCAAAATATTCCGAATGGTCTTGCTGTTTTTTCCTGAACTTTTTCCTATAATAAAAATAAACACCAGAAAGGAAGATTGGATGTTCGAACAAGAACTATTGCCGACCTTGCAAACAGCTCGCTCCCGATATCAGGATGCACTCGTCCAATTGGAAGAATCCGAGCTTGGCTGGAAGCTGGCTCCGGGCTCCAATTCCATCGGATTTTTGATTCATCACATCGCAGAAGTCGAATATCGATTCAGTATGATGTTTTTCGGAAGAGCAATCCCGTCCGACATCACCCTCACTACAATTGGACCTGTACAGGATGAAGGAAACTTTACCGAATTGTCTGCCCTGCTTGCTTTCAAAGATGCTGCCTACCATCACTTGCTGGATTCTCTGGCTGCTCTGCCAATAAACGCGTGGGACATCCCCTGTGAAGCACCGATTGCGACTTTGACTCCCCGTCAGGCACTCGGTCGTCTGATCTATCATATGGGCTACCACGGCGGGCAGATTGGACTTATCCGCAAATACGGAGGACCTCAATGAGTCTCATTCTGACAGGTGAGCGGCTCATCATTCGCGAATTGCTGCGCGAGGACTTACCCGACTTACTCGCCACCTACAACAGTAATCCAAAGTACAATCAGCTTCGAAACGGCACGAGCACAATAAGTCTTGCTGAACTGCAAGCCGAATATGATGCCACGATAAGCATACCTTCCGGGCATTGGCTCGCTATTACTCGTGAAGGTACAATCATCGGAGTCATCCATATCGTCCTCTCCAGCGAAAACGATTCAAAAAGCTGGATTAGTCTCTTGCTCCTGCATGCTGATTATCAGCACCAGGGCTTTGGAAAAGAAACAGTGACACTCATGGAAGCCTACTGCATCCAACATGGCAGTGAGCATGTTCATCACGGTGTCATTGCGCATAATGAACCCGCTCTTCTTTTCTGGGGACGGCTTGGCTATGAGCAGTATCGTCAGGTGGAGGCACCAGTCGGTCGTCTGACACAACCGGTGCTGCTGGTAGCCAAGTGGCTAACCCCTTCAATTTAAGGAGGTGAACTATATGAACCGTCGCCTTTTTGAAAATGATGTGCCCACCCTCCTCTCCTAGTCGGTGAGGAAGTAGTTCTCTTACTGCCTCCCGGCTACGGAATAACGCTCGAATGATTGATTCATTATTCCGGGAGGGACTTGTTATGTCACAATCACAATGGAAGCAAATGTTTTTGGGGGCTGTCTGCCTGACACTCGCCGCAGCAATCTGGGGCGGTGTTTATGTCGTCAGCAAGGTCGTGTTGGAAGTGATTCCACCGTTCACGCTATTGATTTTGCGCTTTTGCATTGCTTTAGTCGTGTTGGGGGCATTTACCATTGGTCGCAAGGAGCGAGTTGCGAGAAAAGATTATCCTCTGCTGATGGCCATCGCCTTCGTTGGGGTTACGATCTCAATCGCCGCACAATTTCTTGGTACCAAGCTGTCTACTGCCCACATGGGTGCATTGATTACCTCTGCATCCCCTGCTTTTATTGCCATTTTCGCAGTTTGGCTATTAAAGGAGCGCATCCATCTGAAGCAGGCAGCGGGTATTTTGTTAGCGACGATTGGTGTCATCATCGTCATCGGTGTTCCAGATCAAGCTGACGCCCAGTCTTCCCTGGCAGGCAACCTGATTTTGTTCGTAGCAGCGATTAGCTGGGGGTTGTACACCGTTCTCAGCAAAAAAGCAACGCAGCGCTATTCGTCCCTGCTTGTCACTACCTACGTAGCATTGTTTGGCATCATCTTTACGAGTCCGCTCATGTTTTGGGAGTTGTCTGCCACGCCTATCTCCTGGCAATTTGGTTGGGACATCTGGGCAGGCGTCCTCTATATCGGGATGATTTCTACCGCAGGTGCTTTTTATTTGTGGAACAAAGGCTTCGAGCTGCTGCCCGCAGGGAGTGGGGCCGGATTCTTTTTTGTTCAGCCCATTGTCGGTGCATTTTTAGGCTGGCTGTTGCTACATGAACATTTGGGTGTTGGCTTTTTCGCTGGTGGCGCATTTATTTTTCTTGGTGTCGCCTTGTCCACTCTGCGTACACGTGAATCGGCCAAAAATAAACGTGAAACGACGGAGGAACATCCTCTCCCCCATTACAACGAGAAGCAAGGCTAAAAATCATGTATGCTTACATGCTACGAGGACTTCCCATTCGTTGGGAAGCCCTCGTTTTTTATGCTTATGGACGAAAATATTGCCGGACGCTCCCTTTTTCGAAAGACAGCTCCACTTCAGCAAATGCTCCATTAATAAACGTGATTTGTGGCGGCATATGCCCACAATCTACATCGTAGAGAACAGGGACTTGCAGCTCACAAGCCAGCTCCCGATAGACGTCTTCCACGGTATAGCCGTCGACCGCCTGATTCGCTGGACTGCGCCCAAACATGATCCCCGCACAATGATCGAACCATCCGGCCAGCTTCATTTGTACCAAAGATCTGCGCAGATCAGTCGCAGATAGCTCACAGTTTTCTAAATACCAGATGATCGCTTCATTCCCGATCTGTTCTCTTTGAAACGTTTGCACGTCCCCATACGGTGTGCCGATCACATGCCGAATGATATCGATACAGCCACCAAGTAGCCGTCCCTGCATGTTTACGTGGGGAGTAGTCTCTGTGGTTTTCCATACAGTCGGTTCCGTCAGGTGAAAGATATGCGGCGAAGGATTCGCATGCTGCCATTCCTTTTGATACATCGGGGAAGAGTACTGCAAAACCGACTCGCCCTTTTGCGTGGACAGAACTGTTTCCCACATGGCCGTCGTCTCATCCATATGTGCTCCACGCAAATCCACCAGATTCGTCCCATGGGCCGTAGCCATCCCCGTTTTTAATGTAATCGCAAGCAACAGCACACTCACATCGGAATAGCCTAACACCCATTTTGGTTGCATGGACTGGAAATCAAGCTTGTCTAAAATCTCAATCAGCAGCTCGCCACCCCAGGGAGGGATGATGATATCGACGTCTTCCTCTTGCATTAGGGCGTTGAATTCGGCTGCGCGAATTGTGGCAGGAGCTGACTTGGCTTTTTCCTGAGTCCAGACTGTATCTTTGCAAACGATGGAATACCCCCTGCTCTCCATACGACTGCATGCCAGCCTGATCAGTTCATGCAAATACTCTGGTACACCAGATGATGGCGCAGTTACCCCTATAGTAGCGCCCTTTTTTAACGATGGATACGTGATCATGCTTCTCCCTCCCGCTCACTATGTATGTTTTTGGATAATCATACCATGAAATAGAACAAAAAAAAGACGGCCTATAGCCGTCATCAAGGTATATAAAACGGGAGGGAAGTAGAGGAGTTCAAACGAACGTGTTTCCGGTTCGTGAATGATTACTTCTTGCTGGCGTCAGTCGTTGTAGACTGTCCAGTGGAACCACTGCTTTCGGTTCCCGCAGCACTAGGTGATCCAGTGCTGGTGCCTGCATCAGAATTGGCATCTGTCGCAGGTGCTACCGTAGACGAACCTGTGTCCTTCGATGCATCAGAACTGTTCGTAGATGCATCCGTTGTAGACTGATCTTGCGAAACCGAGCTATCGGTCGATTGTCCGCTATCAGAAGTGGAGGACCCCGGAGCGGTTTCGCTTGTCGTGCCCTCTGGTTGTGTCGCCGGTTCAGGAGTTCCTGTTGTGTTAGAGCAGGCAACCAAGCTGCCAGACAGGAGTAATGCGACAGTGGCAATGGAGAGCCATTTTTTGTTCATGTTCATTCCCCTTTCATTCCTTGGCTTCGTGACCTTCTCGCTGTCACACCTATATCGTAACGGTTAAAGATAACCATTCTGTAAGGAAAGTAGGAAAAAACGATGATCAAAATATGAAAAAAGTATGACCATGATCATTTTGATCGGATCATGATTTAGTTCTCCGGCTTAATCCTTGGAAGCCATATCGTAAAAGTACTGCCCTTTCCAGGCGTGCTATCCACTCTGCATTTGCCATCATGCAGCTCTACCAGCTCTTTTACAATGGCAAGTCCAAGCCCTGTCCCTTTATTGTTCTTGGAACGTCCCCGATCCACTTTGAAAAAACGTTCCCAGATGCGATCAAGGTCATCTGCTGCAATTCCCATCCCTGTATCGATCACTTGAATCTGGACGTATTCCTCTTCCAGCGAAGCACGCATGCGAATTTCACCCGCAGCCGTAAACTTGAGTGCATTCTTCACCAGATTTTTCAGAATTTGCGCGATCCGGTCCTTGTCGGCATAAATTCGCGGCAGCTCGTCCTCTACCTCTACCTCCAAGCGAAGCCCTTTTTCCTCTGCTTCTGGATGGAAGGAAAAAGCAACCCGATTCATGACATCTGCTACATCGACAGGGAACTTGGCCAGATTTACTTCATTGTTCTCCAGCTTCATCAAGTCCATCAGGTCATCCACCAAGCGATTCACTTGCATCGTTTCGGTGTACATCACAGCGTAATACTTCTGCCGCGCCTCTTCTTCCTCTACCAAGCCGTCTTGCAACGCCTCGAGAAAACCTTGGATCGCGGTGAGCGGCGTACGCAATTCATGGGAGACATTCGCCAAAAAATCATTGCGCACTTGCTCTAGATGATGACGCTCCTGCTCCACCTTCTCCAGCTTCTGTGCCATCGTATTGATCGTTTGCGCCAAGTCGCTAATCTCATCAGACGTATCGACCTGGACGCGCTCTGCATAATTCCCTCGACCAATTTCAGCCGCTGTTCTCTCAATCGTTCGCAATGGGCGGGAGATTGACCATGACAAATACGAAACCATGATCGTAGAAAGAAGCACCCCAAATAATGTCGCCCACAGAATCGATTCTCGCATTTGACCAAAGGTTTTCTCAATTCCTTCAATCGGCGCATGCAAAATAATTCCGCCATAGATGTTTTCGCCCTCGCCCCACGGGACGGAGACCGACAACATCGGGTCATCCAGACCTTCGATTTGCAGCTCAGTTACCGCGCTTTTTCCGTTCAGCACGTTACCCGCGATGGAAACTGCCACGGACTTGCCCGTAAGCATCTCATCCTTCATCGAAGTCGCGACAATTTTTCCTTCCGTATCAAATAACCAGATGCGGGTATCAAAT
Organism: Brevibacillus sp. Leaf182; assembly: GCF_001423865.2. Taxonomy (NCBI): domain Bacteria; kingdom Bacillati; phylum Bacillota; class Bacilli; order Caryophanales; family Paenibacillaceae; genus Brevibacillus; species Brevibacillus sp. Leaf182. Next base: position 135,784 of record NZ_LMPN02000020.1, read on the forward strand.
GACTCGTCCAGCATCGCCAGCTTGTCCAAGAGCTTTTTGTTTACTTCATTGCTGTTATGGATAGCGGCATTTACTTTTTTGGCCATCCGCAAAAGCTCTTCTTCTTTCGCGTTGTAAATATACTCTTTCGTAAAAAAGGAGAGAACGATCCCTGTAATCCCCAACCCTACCAAAACGGTAGCCAAAAAGCTGACCAGCAGTCTGCGGTAGATACTTTTCGACATGCCTAGCATCAGTGATCCACCCCAAACTTGTAGCCGATCCCCCAAACCGTTTGAATGCATTCATAAGGGAGCTTGTCTAAACGCTGTCTGATCTTTTTAATATGAACATCGATCGTTCGAACATCGCCAAAATAATCAAAGCCCCACACTTGTTCCAGCAATTGCTCTCGCGACCAAACACTTCCCGGCGATTTGACGAGTTGAACAAGCAGATCAAACTCCTTCGGGCGAAAGCTCACTTTTTCCCCGGCAACGATCACTTCCCGTTTATCCAGATCGATCGTCAATTGATCAAAAACAAAAGTCCGAAGCACTGCCTCCTCTTCTACCTTTGGCTTTGGCTGTAATCTGCGCATAATCGCACGGATACGTGCAACGATCTCACGTGGACTAAACGGCTTCGTTACGTAATCATCCGCTCCGAGCTCCAATCCGAGTACACGGTCAAACTCCTCATCCTTTGCCGTCAGCATAATAATCGGCGTATCCCACTTCTTGCGGATTTCCCGGCATGCTTCAAAGCCGTCCAACTGCGGCATCATCACATCGAGAATGACCACATCCGGCTGTTCCTTTTCCATCATCTCAAGAGCTTCTCGTCCATCTGTTGCTGAGATGAGCTCGATTTGTTGTTTTTCAAAATAAAGGCGAATAATTTCGCGTACGTTTGGATCGTCATCGGCAACCAAGACTTTCATCGTGGACATAGCCAATAACCTCCCTTCTTTCAAAACGACATAGAATGAAACATGCCGTTCAGACAATTTACGTTTTTCCATGGTAACATAGATCACCCGTGTTGTGGACGGATAGAAGTCCTATCGAGCTGGTAAAAGCAGGACAAAAATTGTTTGCGACAATAAAAAAGCGAGTGGAGCTAAAGCCCACCCGCTCATATTATTTACTTCGTTTCTCTTACAATCGGGACACTGCGTGTGAGGCTAGCCCACAGCAACCCTAGCAGTGCGCCTACAAAAGCTGGCACCACCCAACCAATTCCTACTTTGTACAGTGGCAATTGTTCCAAGATAGGCGTTAGCGAGTCGATAGACAATCCAAGCTGGGAAGCTCCATCCAACAGACTGATGACAGCCGTTGCCGTGATCGCGCCAACGTATACGGCACGATGTCCATTAAACATCCGATCACAAAACGTCAGCAGCATCAGCACGATCGCCAGCGGATAAATCGCCATCAAGACAGGCACAGAGAACGTAATCAACTGCGTCAAACCTACGTTTGCTACCGCAGCACTGAACACACACAGGATCACTGCCATTTTCTTGTAGGAGATGCTAGGAATACGACTCGAGAAAAATTGACTGCACGCTGTGACGAGCCCAACCGAAGTAGTGAGGCAAGCAAGCGTAACAGCTGCTCCCAGCAGGAGCGAACCTAATGGACCGAACAGTTGGTGCACGACCCCGGTTAAAATTTGTCCGCCATTTTCCGATTTCGCAAACGAAACACTCGTCGCGCCCAAATAGCTGAGGGCAAGATAGACAAGTCCAAGACCGGTAGCGGCGAGAATGGCTGCTTTGATCGTGGACCACATCACTTTTTTGCGGTCAATGATGCCTCTAGCCTGAACAGCCGTTGTTACTACCAACCCAAATACCATTGCAGCTAATGCATCCAGCGTCAGATAGCCTTCGACAAAACCCTTGAAGAACGCAGTATCCTGATACGCACCTGTTGGTTGTCCCACTTCACCCAAAGGAGAAATGAGTGATTTGACAAACATCAGACCAATGATGATCAAGAGAGCAGGTGTCAAAATTTTACCGATTCGATCCACCAGCTTGCTCGGGTTCAGACTCAACCAAAACGTGATGGCAAAATAGATGACGGTTGTCACAAAAAGCGGAATCCAACTGCCTTTCATGGATTCAGACAAATATGGCAGCACGCCCATTTCAAAGGTTACTGTACCTGTTCGCGGAATCGCCATGAATGGCCCAATCGACAGATAAACAATGAAGGTGAATACGACTGCAAACATCGGATGGACTCTTGTCGCCAACGTTTGCAAGTTACCGCCAGCCAAGCCTACCGCGATGATTCCCAGTAAAGGCAGACCTACACCGGTAATCAAAAAGCCAACCATTGCGATCCAAACATTATCTCCTGCGGCTTGTCCCAGTGCAGGCGGGAAAATCATATTCCCTGCTCCAAAGAATAGGGCAAACAGCATCAAACCAATTGTAATTGTTTCTTTCGTAGAAAGTTCTTTCATATGAATCCTCTCAATATTATTTAATAAAATAAAATTTTCATTAGTATAACTTAAAATTTACTCACTATTCAACCTTTAATTTTTTAAAATTATTGAACTTTTGTTAAAAATGAAAGTTTTTACAGGTCAAATACCTCTTTTCTCTTGATCGCCCCCACCGCTTCCCATACGTACAGACAATAGATACTGCGCCATGGAGCCCACTTTTCCCCTAGCTTGCGAATGTCGTTTTCATTTGGCTTCGAATTCATTCCATAGAGGTGAACAATTCCATTTCGCAAACCGATATCAGCAGCGGGCAACAAGTCTGGACGCCCCATCCCAAACATGAGCAGGCACTCTACCGTCCACCGTCCAATTCCTCGTAGTGACGTGAGGTACGTAATGATTTCCTCGTCCTTCATTATCCATAGTCTTTCCAAATCTACCGTTTCATTCACAATGGCACGGGCGAAATCGATAATATACTCTGCTTTTCGCTGACTAAATTGCAGCGTACGCAAATCCTCCACCGTCAATCTCGCTACCGCATCAGGAGTCGGAAAGGCGATGATGCCCTCGCCGCTTGCGTTTTCTACTGGGTCGCCAGCCAGTGTAACCAGCCTCTCGGTCAAATTGGCTGCAAAGGTCAGATTGATCTGCTGTCCGATAATCGTCTTGACCATGCATTGAAACAAATCGGTATCCTGCATAGGACGAAGACCGCGAAACCGCTCGGTCAGGATGGCGAGTTCCTTTTCCTCCCTCATCTGCTCGTAAATAATGGATAAATCCAAATCGACACTAAAAGTACGGCGGATCATTTTTTGTAGCAGCTGTTGTTCTGTCGTGGACAAAATCGCCTTTGTCTCGTAGTGCAATGCGGGTTCTTCCAAGCTGCCCACAAATTGCATATGGACCAGAACAGGCCGTAAGCCGATACGAAAGACGCGCTGTAGACTATTTTTTTCTTTATTCACACGTATCTGCGTATCTGGATGTGTCTCAAGACGCCGAAGCAACCGGTCAAAAGAATACGGAGGAGTAAGCGAAATAATCCAACAATTCACAAGACTCTCACCTTTCCAGATAAAATAAAAACCTCCGGAGAATCCTCCGGAGGTGTCAAGTATACTTCGCAAAACTTATTTCGTAAACATCCCTTTGAGAACAAATTTTACGTTTGCCGGACTTTCTGCCAAACGGCGCATGAAATATCCATACCAGTCGTTTCCGTACGGTACATAAACACGCATTTTATAGCCTTCGCGAGCCAAGTCAATTTGGGACTGCGTGCGAATACCATACAACATTTGGAATTCAAACTGTGTGCGCGGGATATTGTGTTCCTTTTCCAGCTTTTTCACAAAATCAATGATGTTGTCATCATGAGTTGCCACAGCAGCGTACCCACCGTTCAACAGATGCTGCTTGATGATTTTTTTGTAGTTCTCATCTACATCTGGCTTGTTCGGGTAAGCGACTTCAGGAGATTCCTTGTAAGCTCCTTTTACGAGACGGAAGTTCACTTTTTTGTCCTTCAAGCTGTCGATATCGTCCGATGCTTTGTAGAGATACGCCTGAATTACGGTTCCTACGTTGTCGTACTCTTGTAGTAATTCGTTCAAAATCTCCATGGTCACGTGATTGTGTGCGTAGTCCTCCATGTCGATACGAACGAAAATGTTTCCGTTTTTCTTAGCCGAATCCAAAATGCGTCTCATGTTGTCCATGCAGAGCTCACGGCTGATATCCAGACCAAGCGAAGTCATTTTCAACGAAAGATTGCAATCGACACCGGATTGGTGGATCGCTTCCAGCGTTTTGATGCAATAGTCAGCAGACTCGTTTGCTTCCTCTACGCTGAACACGAATTCGCCCAGATGATCCAGCGTGCACACGAGACCTTGCTGGTTCAGCTTGCGCACGGCGTTAATTGCCTCCGCAATGGTTTGACCGGATACAAAGCGACTCGCTCCAAAGCGCAGACCCCACTTTTTCGCGGCAGAATTTAAGGTTTTGTTTTTGGATAAAAATAGAAAGAAATCCTTCATAGCTTGTTCCATCGTTGACTGTCTCCTCCTCAACGTACTCTGTCCACTTCTACTAGCATGAATCGTGCCAACTTAATCTCGTAAGCGCTATCGTGATGTCTATACGATGCATTCAACACATATGTACATTACGTGTCTATTCTTGTACACTTTTGATTAGATGTACAACAGGAACGATCCCTTTGCCTGTTAGTTTGGATAAGAGGTGACGATTTGAAACCGCTATTTTCGTTGGACAGTACGCTCTCTTCCTTTGCGATTCCGCTTCCACCCGATATTGTCAAAATACGCACAGGTGAAACTGTAGGTGAATGGGTTGATAAAGAACGAAAGGAAAAAGTAGTCATCGTCTCGCCTACAACCACGCTCGAACAATCTATCAGCCACATTCTCGCTGGCACAGGCATTTCCGATCTACCGGTATTCGTCATCGTGGACGAACAAGGGACTCCGACGGGAATGGTTGAGCCCTACCAGCTCATGACTGCCTTTGTCGTGTTGACCCAAAATCAGTCTGCCCTGCTCAGTACCTTGATGGATACAATGAGTGAGGCTGTCACCATTGTGGACTCCCGCAACGTTGTCCAACACTGGAATCAGGCAGCAGAAACGATTTATGAAATCGATCGCGAGCAAGTCGTCGGCACTTCTCTCGATGAGCACTTCGCGAGTGAATCAATCCGCCTGCTCGATGCGCTACGTCAAGGGACATCTGTACAACGTGTCTATCATATTCCTCGGCCTGATAGTCATGTACTCATTAATGCGGCACCGATTCGCCGCGAGGGTGAGATTATCGGCGCGATTTCTATTGAACAGGATATTACCGAATTGGTTCGTCTCAATGAAGAATTAGCACATACGACGGCTCATCTCCACAATTTGCAGCAAGAGATGAGTCGGTTTCAGGCAGCAGACGATCCTTTTTATGCGATCAAAGGGCATTCCGCCTCGATTCAATCCGCTATTGGTTCCGCAAAAAAAGTGGCGCAGACGGATGCGACTGTGCTGATTTACGGGGAAAGCGGTGTTGGGAAAGAGCTGTTTGCCAAAGCGATTCATCAGGCAAGTCGCCGACATGAAAAGCCCTTTATTGCGATCAACTGTGGTGCCATTCCTGCTGCTCTGTTCGAAAGTGAGCTGTTTGGCTATCAAGGTGGTGCTTTTACTGGAGCCGAGAAAAAAGGCAAGCCTGGCAAGCTGGAGCTGGCGCATGGCGGGACACTTTTCCTCGATGAAATTGGGGAGCTGCCGCTAGAGTTGCAGGTCAAGCTGCTTCGCGCCTTACAGGAACGACAGTTTTACCGCGTAGGCGGAACAGAGCCGATCACCGTCAACACACGGATTGTAGCGGCGACAAACAGACAGCTAGAGCAAATGGTTGCAGACGGGCGTTTTCGCGAGGACTTGTATTATCGGCTGAACGTCTTTTCTCTGGAAATACCGCCGCTGCGCGAACGACGAGAAGATTTGCCGGAGCTCGTGCAAATTTTCATTCATGAGTATTCGGTCGCCCATGACCACTCCGTACCACGCATCTCTCCCGAGGTCATGCAAGCGTTGTTCGAGTACACTTGGCCAGGGAACATCCGACAGCTTCGCAACGTTATCGAACGTCTGTCGATCCTGCAAGAAAACGGCGTTATTTTGCCTGAGCATCTGCCGTCTGTCATTCGCAGTCACACCGAACCCACATACGCCTCTGTACTGACACCGACTGGGGGAACGTATGCACCGCCGACTCCGACACCGCCGACAATTATACGTCCTTCGGTTGCGTACCCTACTCCACCTGCAAACGAAAAAGAGCGCATTCTGGCAGCGTTGGAGCGCACGTACGGCAACAAAAAAGCAGCAGCCGAGCTGCTCGGCGTATCTCGCGGCACCCTTTACAATAAAATGAAGAAGTTCAATATAAACGAGGAGTCTTTCAAATGGGATTGATAACATGGTCCGATGATACGTATCAAATCCATTATGCTGGGGAAACGATTGTCCTTTTGCCAAAGGAATTCGCCTTGTTTCAATTTCTGTACACGTGGAAAAACCGGGCCTTTTCAAGAAGTGATCTGCTGGATCGCGTCTGGCCGCTGGAAGAGCCTACTGACCGTACTGTCGACGATCACATTTACCGTTTGCGGAAAAAACTGCAAAAGTGGTCCCATCTGCTCACGATTGATACGGTCCGAGGAGTCGGCTATCGGCTTACGCTAAAAGAGCAGCAATCGCCTAGTCCATCGGCATTAAACAGTGATTTCTCCGAGAACATCCAGAAGATGCTAACCACCTACCACGGCATGGGGATGGGGGCAGCTTTGCAGACACTCTATGCAAATCAGCAAGTTCTCGGCTTCCAGATGGACTCTTTTTATGCTACCTATTTGCGGTTTGTTGTCGGTGACTTCGGCTGGTTTGTCGAGGATAAAACTTCCATGTCCGACAAGCTGTTTTATTTGTTCCATTTATACCATATGACAGAAATTGACTCGCAAAAAACATTAGTTATTTTACAATGGGCTCTGAAAAACGCGAAAAGTATGCCTGATAATTATCAGGATGAGATGCAAATCACCGCGATCAGTGTCTACGCCCAAGCCAAAGAATGGGAGCGAGCAAAAAAACAGCTACTTCCTGCCAGAGAGGTTGTTGCGCGAGTCAATTCACCCGGCTTTCAACTCTTTTTTCAAGCGGAAGAAACCCTCTTGTATCTGCTCATGGGTGAGGTTGAAGAGGCTGAGAAAGTCATTCAACGCTCTGAGGAGATCTTGCAAGAACTCCCTATGCAGCGTGAGCTCGGCAGCTTTACCATTACACGCGGTCTTTGTCTGTACCATCGACAGGAGCTTGCCAAGGCCCGCCGCTTGGTCGATGAAGGTCTGGAGGTTTTACGAAGCACCAAGTTCGTCCCCCATCTCATTTATGGCATTCAAATGATCTTGTTGTTCTTGAAAGACTTCGGCTACGATCCAGAATGGGAGCGCAAATACCAGAAAATGTGGGCGGAATTATCCGAAGAGTACCAGTTCGATTACTTGCAGCAAAAGATTCTTGCCATCATCTCATCGAATTTCTGATATTCCTCTGACAAATCCCTTTTATCATCGAGGTAACAGATCGATGGAGGGATTTTTTTGTTAAAAGAAAATAGAACGTTCCGCACGCTGTTCATCTCTTACGGACTGTCTACGCTCGGCGATTGGTTTGATTTTATTGCGGTATCCATTCTTTTGGGTTTTGTGTGGAAGGTTGATCCGATGACGATGGCTCTCCTGCCTGTTGCCTATGCGGCTCCAAGCATCTTGCTCGGGCAGTTTGCCGGGGTGCTGGCAGACCGCGTGAACAAGGTACGTATGATCATGACGATGAATATCATTCAGGCTGCTCTCACTTTACTCCTGCTTGCCATGCCTACTCCGTTCTGGTTCCTGGTGGTCATTGCCCTGCGTTCAGGTGCCTCTGTCTTCAATGATCCAGCGCAACAGACCTTGACGCGCCAAATCGTACCTGAGAATCAATTGTTACAAGCCTCTGCCTTGAATGGAGCCGTATACCAGATGGGGAAATTGATCGGCCCACTTGCCGGAGGATTGGTAGCGGCCGTTTTTGCACCTGCCATTTGTCTGATGATTAATGCTTCGACATTCCTTCTCTCTACTGGATTTCTGTTCATGATTCGTAAAGTGGAGCATACGTTGTCCCGTACATCCGTAGAAGAGCAGCCTCTTCCTTACCGTCAAGCATGGCAAGAGGGCTGGCGCATCTTTTTACAAAACCGTGTCCTGCTACTCACCACGATCTTCGCAACCGTTACCTCGTTGGCGATTCAGTTGGCGGATACACAGTTTCCCGTGATCTTCCGTGAGAAACTACCCGACAATCCGGAAATGCTCGGGTTTACAGTTAGTGTCATTGGACTAGGCGCACTAGCCACCGTCACCTGGCTACATCGCTTAAAAGAGATTCGTTCCTACGGTTGGGTGCTGGGCGGTGGCGTTTTGCTCATTGGAATTAGTTTTTCGTGGATTGGATTATTCCAGCCGGGTGATGGCATGTATTGGCTGCTGATTCCCGCTCTATTGGCTGGAGTCGGAACAGGTCTGACTTCGGTCGGTGCCAATTATCTGGTACAAAAAGAAAGCCCCCCGCAAGCACTGGGCCGCGTGAGGGGAATTATTGATTCATTGACGAGCGCCACTTTCATTATTGCTCCGTTGCTCGGTGGCGTCATTATGACCATCTGGGGTCCAAACACTGCTTTTTTATGGGTCGGAATGTTAATTGCTTCGATTGGCGGAGGCGCTGTCCTCTTACAACGCTGGATTTGGGGGAAACGAACACAAGACGTGGCTATTGCTTCCGCTACGACTGGATCGGAACGAGTCGGATAATTTTATCGTCCCCTTCTCTCGGATTTCCACGACCATCGCGGTTGTTGGTTAACAAATAGAGTGAACCGTCTTTTCCTTCGATCACATCGCGCAATCGTCCGAACTCGTCTTGGAACAAAGTAGCAGCCTCCAAAACTGTATCCGGTCGAGTAGCGTCTAAGCTAATTTTCTGAAGCTGCTTGCCCCTGAGGTTCGCTATGAGCAGTTGTCCTTTCCACGGCCCTTTGGATACAAACGTCATGCCAGAAGGAGCCCATGTCGTATCACCGCTTTGCAGGAGGGGGGTTTTCATCCCCTCTTTTTGCTTTTCACCAGAAATGACCGGCCAGCCGTAATTGGCGCCTGGCTCAATCCGATTGATCTCATCATGTGCAGTCTGGCCGTGCTCCGAGCTATAGAGTCTCCCTGTATCCGGATACCATGCGATGCCTTGCGGATTGCGATGTCCATAGCTGTATACAGGTGAGCCGGAAAAAGGATTGTCGGCAGGAATGGTTCCATCCAGATTGATGCGCAAAATTTTTCCGGCGAGACTTGCCCGATCTTGTGCAAGCTTCGGCTCGTGCGCATCGCCTGTCGTAATATAGAGACGCTGATCCGGACCGATTTTGATTCGCCCTCCGTTGTGGATCGAGCTTCCCGGGATTTTGTCGAGGAGTACCTTGTCAATCTGTGCTGAGTTGTTTGCTTCTCGCAGTCGCAGGACACGATTGAAAGTAGCCTGTCCCTCTTTGTAAGTATGGTAAACGTACAAGTAGTGGTTATTCGCAAAATCAGGATCGAGCACAAGGCCCAACAGCCCGCCTTCACCCTCGCTTATAAATGGGGCAGGGAATGAGATGAGCGGCTCCGGCAGCAGCTTGCCTGACTGAATCACACGTATTCTGCCTGGCCGTTCTGTGAAAAAGAAGCGACCGTCCGAGGCTATATCCATCGCCCACGGCACATCTAATTGATCAGCCAATACCTCCATCCGATAGGGAAGAGACTGTTGAGCTGGCTGCGATTCTGTTGCAGGATTCGCCTCGCAGGCCACAACCGGTATACTCAGGATCAAGGTAAGCACACAAAGCATCCATTTTTTCCACATCTCACGTTTTCCTCCCTGTGCAATTTGTCCAGTAGGAACCAGGAAGCATTTTAGACAAAGTTTCGCTTATGTATACTTCTGTTCCTCTTCGCTTCGCAAAAAATCTGTGTGGATGTCTTCCAGCAGTTGAGGTGGGCGTCCAGTTTTTAGATCATTTGCTTGGTATGCCAAGAAGTCTTTTCCGTTTTTTCTTTGCCATTTCATCCTCTTTGATGCCTTTTCAAATGTAGACTGAAGCGGACAGCCCCCTCCTCCGGCAGGGCGTAGGCCGAAGCGTAGACTGGAAATCCGCTTCTTCCCTCCCCTACAGCCCCTCCAATAGCAACCAAAAAGGCAAAAAAAAATTGGTCCCCATTGAACCAATTCACGAAAAATACCTACTCGATTTTCACTTGTCTTCGTTCCTCGATTTGCCGATGCAAAATGTACTTTCGCAGATTGTGAAAATGACGAGCATTGATTCCTTTGATCGTACAGCCGTAAAAATAGTTCGGACCCTCTATTCGCTCATGAATGATAACCAGGTCAGTTTTCACTACCCCATCCGGGCGATTGCGTCCATACAATTCAAAAGAAAAGACAATTTGCTGATCCGCAGGAATCTGTTTGTCTGAGCGGAATGCCAAGCCTCCCAGGCTCAAATTCACCAAGTACACCATTTGACTATAAACGGAAAAAAATGAGTCTGGCTCCTGCGTCGGATACTGAATCCACCCCTTAACTTCCATGTCGAAACGGGGATAGCGTCTGCGCTGTTCCCGAAACTCGATCGCTGTTGGAGAGTGGAACAAAAACAAGCGATGCTTGTCTTTAGCCACGACTACGGCTTCAAACGTATTAATCGTTTCATAATCAGCCGTCAATAGACAAGGGATCTGATCCCCCACCGTGACATCCAATGGGCTGGGAAATAAGGCTTCGATCAAGTCCCCTTCTTCATAGGTAACATGACCTTCTATCACTCGATTCCCTTTTCTAATTTGTATTATGCTTTCCATCTGCGTTCTCCACCACTTCGCACAAATATATTACCGGGATTTCCGAAATCTTTACCTGGATGCTTTTCGCGGAAAATAAGGTATAATGGGAACATTGACAGATAGGAGGTTACAGACCGATGAATCGTTATCAATTGGTAACACTGGCTTTGGCTTTTTTGGTAACCGCCTGTCTCATCGGAGTTGGCATTGCCATTGGGGAAAAAAGCCCCCTCGGTATCCTTGGCTGTATCGTTGTTGCCTTCTCGTTGATGGGATTTGGCTTTTCGTACAAGCGCAAGCATATGCGCTAACCTCTTCTCCGTTATCGCCGTACAAGTAAACTGTTCACATAAAACAGGACAGAGGGCAAGCCCTTTGCCTGCTTCAGCAGTTGTCTAGCGATAGTATAAATGTGTGGCTGGCTCCGATTTACCTTGCGATCCGCGAGATAAAACGCGACTAGCCCGTCCACGATCATACGGTGAAATGCAGGATTTGGCAAGCGTTTAACGCTTGCCTTTGCTTGTTCTATAAAAAGCTTCAAGCGCTCAGTCGCTATCCGTTCCGAATCGTAATAGCTCACGAAGTTTAAATCTCCACCTACTTTATCTTCTTCCAGGTCAATTAAATAGTCTAATAAAATATGTAACCCGCACAGCCACGGAAAGTAAGCTTCACTTACGTTTTGAATTTGCTCTTCCCCTACATCTGGATCAGTCGCCAAGCAAAAAAGCGCGAATATCCCGATAGTCGAGCCTGTGACAGCCGCAAATTCTTGCCAGTGCAAATCGTGATAGCGTTCTTTGTACTGATCCCACCACGTCAACAAGTGATCCTCGCGTAAATGGGGAGCAATGTGCTTGTATACTTGCAAATCGCTATACAAACAAGAAAACTCGAGTATCTTTGCCTGGATTTTTTCATAGGCTGGCAATTGTGCAACATGCTGTTGACAGGTCTGAACCAACCCAACCAAAAAGCCGCCGTCATCCTTATCTTCGCGGTACAAATAATAGTCTCGCAAGGGCGCGCCTGGTGTCAGTGCATCCTGCATCGACACGTGAAGCTGACGGAAGTCTTGCGGATCTAGTGACGTGCTGCGATCACACAGATTATCCAAGTAGTCACTGATTGTTTGGTAGGCGACAATCAGCGGAACAATTGTCTCCACATACGGGATGACTTGTGCTGCATAAACGCATCCCCCTTGGCAGTGAAACTTTTTGGAGTTCATGCTGTCTTGTGCCTGTTTTCTCAGCTCGGGATTGGGAATCGCCTGTGCTCTTTTGTACCAGGCCGCAAACTCTCGCTCCAGAACAGGTTGCACATGACGATAGACTCGGTAAAGTAGCTGCCATGGATTACGTAGTTCGCTCACTTATTTCCCTCCCAAAACAAATGTAAAACGGAGGCATTCCAAAGCTTTTACCAGCTTACATCGAAGCCCTCGCTCATGACCAATAGAAATATCTTATCACATTTGGATGCCCACTCCAAAAGTCAGCCCTGAAATACACCAATTCGCCTTTTTGACTCCATATAGAGTACAAAAATAAACTTTTTGGTATTGATACGAGTAGAAGAGATCGTCATTTCCATCTGATTCTCCAGCTCCAGCATGCGTTTTCGCACCTCAGTAAAATCGAAGAATGTGGTCGCATAGCTCTCGAATTTGGGATTACTGTAATCAGTCAGCCCAAGGGAAGCCAGATGCGTTAATGCCTGATAGATCGCTCTGCGAACCCGCTGCTCGGCTGCCTTTGTTTCCTTTTGAATCAGGACCGTCCCTCCCTTCCCCAGCTTGCGGGCTGCAATCGCCCAAAAAATATCGCGTAAAGGTGGGAGATTCACCTCCCCATCCCTTTCCTTCTCCCAGCGATACAGCCACTCCATCATGTCGAGTAAATCTTTGCTGCCTTTTTCGCTGATCATCCCCAGTTCCGTTAAGAGAAATCGTGCGGAAGACAAGATGGCCTTTTCAGGATACGATGCTTCTTTGGAAAGTGCTGGCGTCACGTTCATACTGCCGGACAGAACGGAAAGCGACCGCTGAATACCCTCGATGGATTGCTGGAGCAATATGCGTTCCCGTACCTTTTGTAGAACACTGATGACCTCCAGACGATTCACCGGTTTGGTCACGTAGTATTCAATCCCTGTCGCATACGCCTCAGCGATCATCTCCTTCGTTTCGATTTGCGAGATCATGACAATTTTGCCTGTAAAACGCCTCAACTGGCGCACTGTTTCAATGCCATCTCGATTCGGCATCAAAAGATCAATCAACAAGATGTCTACTTGCTTCCAATTCAAGAAATCGTGGTCAATTTGTGAGCCATCCTCTGCTTCCCCACATACCTCTCCCAAATCAGCATCCTCAATCATTTGACCGAGCATGAATCGAATCCCAGGATCGTCGTCCACGATGAAGTAGCGCATGAGGTCACCCTTTCTGAATCAGAGTTGCGATTGGCAGGCGAATACAAAACTGTGTTGTTTGTCCGCATGAGTCCTCGGATAAATCAATCATTCCTTGGAGACTGGCTGTCACTTCCTTGACGTAGGATAGCCCAATTCCCGTGGAAGGCCTGCCTGATACGTCGTATTTGGTAGTAAATCCAGGCATGAACAAGAGCCCCTTGTCCTTCACCACAATGCCTGGCCCATCATCGGTTACAACAAAATGAATCCACTCCCGACTCTCGTCAATCGAAGCCACGATCGATACCATCCCCCGGTCGCGGATGGCTTCGACACTGTTGCCGACCAGATTGTTGATGAGTGAGAGTGTCGTGTAAATGTGGCAAGCGAGATACGGCACCTCCACATTCGTTTCAAACTGAATGTCCTTCTCCAACATTCTCGCGTACTTTCGTTGCCCCTGAACAATGATGGCTATCAATTCGCCCAGTGGCATATAGTCACGTTCTTTCTCGTCAGAAATCAGCTTGGAGAGCCCTGCATATATGCGTTGATTGTCCTTTTTCACTTCATGCACTTGCCCAGCAAGGGACAGCAGCCGCTTCGCGTATCGCTTGCTCGTCCCAACCTTGTGCTCCACATCGTTCATCTCGCGATACAGCTCATAGCAGTCACGCGTGATTTCCTCAACCTGATGCAATGTCTTTTTTAGAAGAACTGCTTCCTCGTACAAATTGGAGATGAGCATCAACATCTGCTCGTTTCGATTGCGCTGTTGCTTTTCCATCCATTTCGCCTGACGCAGTTGAATCATATTGAAAAAACTAAGAACAAAAAAACTGCGTATTAATGCAATGACAGCAATCGGCCCTACGACCTCCAGCCTTAAGACTCCCTCCAAGGACACAGCACGAAAGGACAGCTCTACCAAATTGGCTGCTATTTCTGCGCCTGTCCCCAACAATCCCACCCAAAGCGGTCGATGATGTAGTGTATTAACGCGAAAGAGCGAGAATAGACAAGCAAAGGAAGCGTAATAGCAAAATGCGGGGAAGTGCATCTGAAGAGATGACAGAAACGAAAAGGCATCGCCATACAAAAAATCCAAGACTATTCTAAATAGAACAACAATTATTCCTGTTACTATTCCTGCCACTAAAGAAGGACGCAGCCACAATAAAAAAAAGAAAAAAGCCGTTGTACCAAAGCTAATGCGAAAATCATCTTGAAACGGATGAAATTTGAGCTCCCCGGCAATCGGGACAGCAATGAGCATAAGCAGCAGGATCGAAATGGTCTCTCTCATAAAATGTAGCCCGCACTTCCTCCTATGAAATTGTTCAAAAAATCGTTAACGTTTATTTCTTAGTTTACTATATTTTTCTATAGATTTTTGTAGTTTTTTATAGACCTCCCCTTACAATGCCAAAGAAAGTAATATAAACAGAACATTTAGATTAGGGGGAATTATCTTGAAGAAGCGTCATTTTCTTCTCTCGCTCACACTGCTTCTGTCCATGTCGCTCATGACGGCATGTGGTGGCGGCAACTCGACACAAGGAGGTACAGGTGGAGGAAGCGCCGATCCTTCCCAACTAATTATTGCGACAGGCGGTACAGGCGGCACTTATTTCCCACTCGGTGGTGGCATGGCTGACCATATCACGAAAAATGCTGGCATCACTGCTACAGCCCAAGCCACAGGCGCTTCAGCAGAAAATATCCGCCTCATTCGTGATAAAAAGGCGGACATTGCCTTCACGCAAAACGACATTGCCGAGTATGCGTCAAAGGGAACAAACATGTTCCAGCAAGACGGTAAAATTGATTCCTTCCAAGCCCTGGGCGCTCTCTATGATGAGACCATCCAAATCGTCGTCTCTGCTGACAGCAATATAAAAAGCGTTGCCGATTTGAAAGACAAGCGTGTATCCGTAGGCGCTCCGGGAAGCGGCACAGAAGTGAACGCTCAGCAAATTTTGGAAGCATACGGTATGACCTTTGAAGATACCAAGCTCCAGCGTCTCTCCTTTGCTGACTCCGCCAAAGCCATTCAGGACGGTCAATTGGATGCTGCCTTCCAAACTGCCGGTACGCCCACCGCAGCAATCACGGAGCTGGCAGCGACAACTGGCGTAAAAATCATTCCTATTGACGCGGACAAAATCGATGCCATCATCGCCAAATACCCTTACTACGTAAAGACAACAGTCCCTGCCAATACATACCAAACCGTTCCAGAAGAAGTGACAACCGTCTCCGTCAAATCGATGCTCTTGATTCGCTCCGATCTCAGTGAAGACCTCGTGTACAAAGTAACAAAGGCGATCTTTGAGAACAGCGACAAGCTCGGTCACGCCAAAGCCAAGGAAATCAAGCTGGAGAACGTGAAGAACGGCGTCAGCATCCCTGTTCACCCAGGTGCCCAAAAGTACTTCGACGAAAAAGGCGTGAAGTAAAGCCAGATGGTTTTTATCCAAGCAGTAACAAAGGGAAGAGGGCGGACGTTGTTCCGCCTTTTCTCCTTCTTTCTTCTCGTCATTGTCATTTATGTGGGCATCTCCACTCCGCTGATTCACGCTCTGGTTATCCGGGATACACGGTCGAATCAGGTGGTTTGGAGTGCCAATATCCAGGATGAAGCATCCTTTGGCATCCGCTGGACTCATTCTATTCATCTCTCCACAATCGAGGAGCAATACCGGATTGTAGACGGTCAAATTATTTTATCGGAGATGAGCTTTCACGACTACGGTATCGGCATGGAAAATGAATTGGCTCCCGGCGAGGAGCTGATTCTGGCCGATGGACGATTCCACATTCGCAATATGCAGCGCTCTTTTCCTGCCATACGGCTTTTTATCGGGCAAGTACGGGCTAATCATACGTTGCTTTTCGCTGGACAGGATATTCCGTTGAGCTTGATCGACAAGCCGGGAGAAGCCATTACGATTCAGGCAGAAAAGCGATCCATTCTGAGCGAGTTAGGAGGTTACTAGATGAGTACAACATCCAATATGAACCAGCAAGAAATGGATAAGCTGATCGCGCAATACGATAAGGAATCAGCCACACGCCAGCTCGCGGGTCCCATGAAGTGGATCTCTTTTGGTCTACTTGTCCTCTTCTCCCTGTACCAGTTATCCAGCACGCTTTTCTTCACGCTGCCTCCCCAGATTCATCGTCCGATCCACTTGGCCTTCGGACTGGTACTTGTCTATTTGTTGTATGCAGGGACATCCAAAGGCAACAAGAACAAAATCGGAATCGTGAACATGGTTCTCGCCCTGTTAGGCGTCTTCGTGTCACTGTATTGGGTTATTGACTACGAAGGACTTGTGACCCGAACAGGCAACTATACGACGATGGATATGGTTGTCGGCGGTATTGCTGTCGTGCTTGTCCTAGAGGCTGCACGACGAGTCGTCGGAATTCCAATCGCTCTAATCGCCACCATTTTTCTTTTATACACCTACTTCGGACCTTACATGCCAGGCTTTTTGGAGCATCGAGGCAGTGATATCGAGCGGATTATCGGACACAGCTACTACACACTAGAGGGTATTCTCGGTACGCCGCTCGCCGTTTCCTCTACCTTTATCTTTTTGTTTGTGCTGTTTGGCGCGTTTCTCGAAAAAACAGGGGTCGGTGAGTATTTTAACGATTTGTCCCTGGTCATTGCAGGCAAACGAATCGGCGGTCCTGCAAAGGTGGCCGTTTTTTCCAGCGCTCTACAAGGGACGATTAGCGGCAGCTCTGTTGCCAATGTCGTTACCTCTGGTGCCTTTACCATCCCGATGATGAAACGGCTCGGCTATCGTTCCGAATTTGCCGCGGCGGTGGAAGCCTCGTCCTCTACTGGTGGACAAATTATGCCACCTGTAATGGGGGCTGCTGCCTTTTTGATGGCGGAGTTCATCGGCGTTCCTTACTTGGAAATCGCCAAATCAGCGATTCTTCCTGCGATTTTATTTTTCGTGGGCATCTGGATTATGACGCACTTCGAAGCAAAGCGCCTCGGGTTGCGCGGGCTCTCGAAGGAAGAACTGCCGAACAAAAAAGAAGTTTTGAAAAAAATGTACTTGCTCCTCCCCATCGTGATCATTATTACAGCCTTGATGATGAACATATCAGCCGAGCGCGCCGCAATTATCGGTATCGTCTCCACAATCATTGTAGGAGCCTTCCGCAAAGAAACCCGCATGTCTATTGCTGATATTTTAGAAGCGCTTGCCTCAGGTGCCAGAATGGCTCTCGGCGTCGTCGCTGCAACTGCGTGTGCCGGGATCATTGTCGGTACGATTACGTTGACAGGGATTGGGTTGAAGCTGGCAAACGGTCTGATTGATCTGGCTGGCGGCCAGCTTTTGCTTACGTTGTTCTTTACCATGATCGCATCGCTCATTTTGGGAATGGGAACGCCAACAACGGCGAACTACATTATCACTTCGACCATCGCAGCTCCAGCGCTCATTCAATTGGGCGTTCCTCCTATCGCGGCGCACATGTTTACGTTCTACTTCGGAATCGTCGCAGACATCACGCCGCCGGTTGCACTTGCTGCCTTCGCTGCTTCAGGCATTGCCAAGTCAAAGCCAATCCGGACAGGCGTAGAATCAACACGGCTATCAATCGCGGCTTTTATGGCTCCCTATATTTTCGTCATCTCTCCAGCCTTGCTGCTAATTAATACTACCTTGTTGGAATCCATTTGGGTTATGCTGACTTCAACGCTTGGGATGATCGGGGTGGGAGCGGGGTTAATCGGCTACTGGATGTCCAAGCTAAACGTCTTGGAGCGTATCCTCGCGCTTGCAGGTGGTGTTCTCGCGGTCATTCCTGGAATCGAAACGGATATTGCTGGTATTATTTTACTAGGGCTCGTTTTTTCGTTGTCGTATTACAAAGCCCGCAAACAAAAACAATCTGTGCAAACAACACTGTGAAACATAACAAAAAGCCCTCCTTTGCGCATGTTCATGCAAAGAAGGGCTTTCCCTGTTTATTCGTCTTTGTCGGTTCGAATGATTTTGGTCCAGCCGTCTACTTGCTCCACGCGGCGTTCCTTCATTAGCTTGCCGAGTGCCCGCTTGAAGCTGGACTTGCTCATTTGGAATTTTTCTCGGATGACGTCCGCTTCTGTCGAATCGGTATAAGGCATCGCCCCGTCACGATTGATCAAATAGTGCAGCAGCTTGTCCGCATCTTCGCCATACTGCACTTCCTTGCGCTCTTTCATGGAACCATTCAGACGGCCATCCTCACGTACAAAGCTGATGCGGCAGCGCACCGTTTGTCCGAGGCGCAGTCGCCCTACCATTTCATCACGATGAATGAAAAGGATATGCTCGTCCTCCGTCAACAGGAATGCACCTGCTTGAATCACTTTGTAGACCGTACCTTCGACAGACTTGTTTTTCATACTCTGATCTGCCATTGCTGCGATCTTGACGATTTCGTTTTCAGTGACCGGCTTTGCCAAGAGTCTGCCGAGCTTGTCTTGCTTCAGCGCTACCAGCATTTGATCCTTGGGACGCGGCCATTCATCACTATGCTTGGGCAGGTCATCGATGAACAGGAGCAGATCCTTGTTAATGCCGTTGTCCAGGAATACACCCATGCGCGGAGAAATGTCCACTACTTCCAGCCAGCCGTATTCACCCATGCCTACATGAGGCATGTCCATGGTCGCAGCCAGTCGGTTTTCGTGATCATGGTACAAAAACACTTCGACCTCATCATCGATATGTAAACGCTCGTGCGCTTCATTGGCATGGAGAAACACTTCATCTTTGCCATCGCTTAAAAAATAGCCGATTTCCGTTTTTCGCGCTACCGTCATGGTAAGCGTCATCCCTGCCGCCAAATTGCCGTTCTGAATGATTTGGGGCTCACGCTTTTCACGCATTTGTCTTTTGTACATATGTATTTTTTCCTCGCTCTCTACCATTGTGCACACTAACTATACCCATCTCCCGTAAGAAAATACCACAACTTTTTTCTAACAAAATAACGATGTCCAACGAAATAGGCAAGTCTTCCATTCACGGACATACATATGACAGTAAGACTGGCTTGGCCCTACTTTTTCAAGACTGGAGTGACTCTTGCCTATGCTGTTGTTGCTTGAACATATTTTTCTTGGCATTGTACAAGGCTTGACTGAATTTTTACCGATATCCAGCACGGGTCATCTCGTCCTGTTTCGCAAAATGTTTGGCATGCAGGAGGTAGGCCTTTTATTTGACACGATGCTCCATTTCGGTACGCTGATCGCTGTCGTTATCGTCTTTTGGCCACAGGTTCGTTATATCATCATGAATCCGATGAGTAAGCTGACCAAGCTATTGGTCGTAGGTACAATCCCTACGGCAGTGATCGGACTCGCCTTTGAGGATTATTTTGAAGAAATCTCCCAGACAGGCATTACGATCGGGTGGGAATTTCTTGCGACGGGCGCGATCCTCTGGGCGGTGGAGTCCATGCGCCGTGGAAATCGGAGATTCGAGGAAATCAACTACACGGACGCCCTCATCATCGGGACACTGCAAGGTGCTGCGATTCTGCCAGCTATTTCACGCTCCGGACTGACGATTGCCGGTGCACTCCTGCGCGGAATCGACCGTGCTGACGCTGCTCGCTTTTCGTTTTTAATATCCTTGCCTGCGATTCTGGGGGCTTGTGTCCTACAAACAGCCAAGCTCGTAGAAACACCGCTTGAAACAGCCTTATTGATCCCAATGCTCGTGGGCACTATGTTTGCCGGACTAGCTGGATATGTTGCCATTCGCTGGATGCTTACCATCATCAGTACAGGCTCGATGAAGGGCTTCGCCATCTACGTCTGGGTATTGGGTGGGTTCATTTTACTCATGCAGCTCTTGGGCTGGTAATGCGAAAAAAGCCGGCTGCTTGCTCGCCGGCCTTTCATCTGCTTTCTTCCTTGTCTGGATAACGGCTGGCAATTAATTTGCCCACCAATAAAATAACGCCGTAGAATGCTGTTGCCAAAAGCGAGGTAGCCAGCCACGTCGCTGTCCCCAGCACCAGATAGAGCGCGGCGTGAGCGACAAAGATACCTACCAGCCACACCATAATATTCATTCGATTAAAAAACGTCATCAAACTACGCAATTGCTTCGCACCTCCACCATTCCATTTACTACTGTTATAGCCGATGAAACGGTGTTTTATCCCCTTACCGCTCTCCAAGATCAGGATGAGGCACAATAACCGCAAAGCCTGCTCGCTCCAAAATTTCTGCCAGTACCGAAAGAGGCGTGTCTGCAACCTCTCTGTACATTTTCGGCGTATGCAGATGGATCGCATCGGGAAAGTCTTCACTTAAATGCGATCGCAATTTTTTCCCGCTGTCATCTTCATCCGTAAATAGGTATACCTCATCTGCATCTTCCGTTTGAGCGAGCAGCTTCTCCCCTTTTTCCAAGCTGTAGGAACCGTATGTACAAAGAATGGTGACAGGCTCAGCCAGCACCCGAAGCAAGCGTTCTTTGTCTGTCTTTCCCTCCACGATCATGACACACCCTGCCATCCGCTCCCCTCCTCCCTGACTCACGCACTTTTTTATAGTATATCTCAACATCCATCTAGGAAAATGAGGATGACTACTCCTCTTCGAAACAAGACATCTTAAAGAAGCATCCATCTACAAACAGGAGGTAGTAACATGTCCAAATTCAAAAGCGCCAAAAACCTGAATCAAAAAGGATTAGCTGTAGCAGGGCTAACCAGTAGTACGGTTGCCGATGATACGCATACCGAAGACAACCAAGGATCTTCCTATCAGCATCAACACAACAACGAAAACATGAAGAATCAAAAATAAAAGGAATGAAATGGTTGCCTGAATAGAGTTTCCTTAGTAAGATAGTTTTATGAATATTGAACAACTTGAACTAACCGAAAAGCGTATCAAGATTTTTAAAGCGTTGGCAGATGAGACAAGGTTAGCCATTTTAAAGACTTTGTATCATTCCGGCAACGAACTGAATTGTACAGAAGTAGGCTTTACCTGCGACACTTCCAAGTCCAATGCCTCCTATCACTTCAAGACACTTCGAGAGGCGGGGCTGATCAAAGTCAGAAAGGATGGGCAAGCAAGGTACATGAGCATATATAAAGAAACCTTCGATCAAATACTGCCTGGATTTTTAGATACCTTGTGATTGGTATCCTTTTTTTGTCTGTTAGTTCAAAAGTTATTTAACTATAGAATAATAAAACAAAGAGGAGAGTTTTTATGGAGCGCCTATTTTTAACCATCTTTTTCTTCACCATGTTTTTGATCGGTACGAATACATTTATCATTAGTCCACTGCTGCCGACCTTGCGAGAGTTATATCATGTATCCACGAACCAGGCAGCCTGGCTAATCGGAACTTATGCTCTCGGATTTGCTTTGGCCGCTATCGTCGCCGGTCCACTATCTGATAATCGAAACAGGAAGCATGTGATGGCAGTCGGCATGCTTGGATTTGCCCTTTCCACACTTGCATGCGCCTTTGCGACTAGCTTCACCGCAATGCTCTTCTTTCGTTTCCTTGCCGGGATCTGTTCTGCCTTTATCGGTCCTCAGGTGTGGGCTGCCATTCCTGTTTTGTTTTCCCCTGCTCGTATCGGAAAAGCAATGGGGGTTGTCATGGCAGGTCTTTCGGTTTCCCAAGTGATTGGTGTACCTATCGGCAGTTTTCTGTCAGCTTATCATTGGTCGTTTCCTTTTTTGGCTGTAGGAATTGCTTCTCTCGGAGCTTTTGTACTCATAATGCGAAAACTTCCTGATTTATTGCCTGCTACCTCCGTAGCCGGACTTGGTACAAATAACGCCCGAGTGGCTATTTTTGCACGTTACAAGGATCTGTTGCGACTGCCTCAAGCTTCACGCAGCTTCATCGGTTATTTCGTTTTCATGACCGGTGTCTATGCAGTCTTTTCATTCTATGGCGTATGGCTTTCCGATCAATATCAGCAATCCGTTACCGAAATTGGCTTGATCACTTTGGTTATCGGGCTTGGCAACACCGTTGGCAGCTTACTCAGCGGTTGGTTACTCGAGCGTTGGAAGAGAAATACGATTTTGACTGTTGGGTTTCTGGGCAGCGCCCTGCTCTATCTTGTTTTGCCTTACATACCGGGAGTTGGTTTTTTGCAGGTTGTCCTCTTCTTCATGTACTGCTTCGGCGGTGTACTCGTGCCTGTCCTGATGGGTTACTTGCAATCATTGTCCGACACCTCGCGTGGTACCATATCGAGCTTGGCCAACGCTTGCATGTACATAGGGACTTTCATTGCCTCTTCATTCGCAGGCAGTTTGTATTCGATTTTTGGTTTCGCAGGGGTCAGCACCTTCGCGACCTTCACTTTTCTTATCGCTTATTTTCTCTTTGTCTGGAGGACTGGTAAATTACATGTAACCGCACAAGCATGAGTCCTTTACTTTCCCTCTGCGCCTTGCTACGCTATGATCAAATTCATTTTATCGCAGTCAGCAGGACGGAGAGGGTCAACGTGGATTCATCCCCATCTTTATGGAAAAACAGTTCGTTTCTCAAACTCTGGCTCGCACAAATGACGGCAAGCATCGGTGATCAGTGCTACAGCTTCGCATTACTCTGGTATTTACTGCAAGCAACCAAATCGGGTACGGTGCTGAGCTTGCTCGTGATCCCGGAAATGGTGGCGGGTCTCATGTTTTACCTCGTCGGCGGGGTCATGGCTGATCGGTACAGCCCACGCATGCTCATGGTGGGAGCGGATGTTGCGCGAATTGTTGTCGCAATCATGGTTGGCATCCTGGTCTACATGGGTGTGGAAGAGTTTGCTTTTTTTCTGGCAGCTCAATTCTTATTGGGGTTGTTCTCCAGTCTGTTTCAGCCAGCACGGACTGTTGCGCTCAAATCAGTGGTTCCCCAAGAACAGCTAGGACGAGCAAATGCCATCTTGGACACGACTTTCCGGACGATTCGGATTATTGCGCCAATGTCAATTGGACTAGTCGCTTCGATTATGCCGCTGTCTACTTTGTTTTTTGTGAACGCAGGCAGCTATTTGATATCCGTCTTGTTTCTTTATGCCATTCGTATTTCGTTAACCGATCAACAGCGAATGTCTACGACGAAAATGACACCCAGCCAGTACGCCCGGGATATTGCCTCAGGTTTACAGGAGCTCAAACAGAATCGTGCTCTGTTCTTGATTCTTCTCTTTAGCAATATGGGCTTTCTCGTCTGGCAGGTCACTTATACGGTGGGTTTCCCGTTTATGGCCGAACGCATGCAGCAAGGAAACGGAAGTACACTAGCTGTCTTGTTGGGCTTTTACGGGATCGGAAACTTGCTGGGAAGCCTGTACATGGCTCGAACGTTCTACAGCCGCTATTTGTTTATCATTTTGATTGGATGGGTGTTTCAGGCAATCGGATTCCTGTTGCTTACGACAGGAGGCACCGCTCACTGGATTGCCTTCCTCGGAGCAGCCGTTGCAGGGTTCGGTGGACCGCTCATTGGTATCCCGACCGTGACTGCCATTCAAATCAAAGCAACGAGCAGCAGTACAGGCAAAATATTTGCGATCAACATGCTCATGTTCACCTTCTTTTCTACCTTGTCCAGCAGCCTAGGCGCCATCTGGATGGGCAAATGGCCTGTCGAGCAGCTCTTCCTCGTCAGTGGACTATTCCTCGCGGTCATGAGCTTCGCAGGCTTCCTGATTGAAAAACGAAAACCAACCACACAACACCAATCCTCCTCCGCTTAAGACGGAAGGATTGGTGTTTTCTCATTATTTGCAAAAAACAATTGCAACTGGAATTTTCATGTCATATAATCTGACATAAATAAATTAGTGTCAGGTTATGTGACACAGAAATGAGGTAGATGGATGGAACCTACTGTCGCAAGTCTCTCATCTGCCATTGACGCCACATGGGTCATGGTCTCAGCCATTCTGGTTATTCTCATGCAGGTTGGATTCGCCCTGCTGGAAGCTGGTTCTACTCGCATGAAGAACGCTGGTCACGTCGCAGGTAAAACAGTCCTTACCTTTGGCATCTGCTCGATTGCTTTTTGGGCGTTTGGCTTTGGTCTGACGTTTGGAGACGGCAACTCTTTCATCGGACTTTCCGGATTCTTTTTTGACGGCATGCAAAAAGACGCTTTCTCCGCTTTTTCTGCTGCAACTGTTCCTATCTCGATTCTCTTCCTCTTTCAACTCGCTTTTGCGGCCGTTTCACTCGCGATCGCCTGGGGCGGTTTTGCTGAACGCGCCAAGCTGTCCATTTATTTTATTTTCAGCGTATTGTTTACTGTCCTCATCTATCCTGTCGTCGGTCACTGGGTATGGGGCGGCGGTTGGTTGGCACAGCTAGGAATGCAAGACTTCGCTGGTTCTACGGTTGTTCATCTCCAAGGTGCCATCGTCGCACTCGTCGCCACTATCCTTTTGAAGCCTCGCATTGGAAAATACAATCGCGACGGCAGCTCCAATCTGATTCCCGGTCACAACCAGGTCTACTCTGTCTTAGGTGTCCTGTTTCTTTGGATCGGCTGGTTCGGCTTTAACGCCGGTTCCACGCTCGGTAGCACATCTGGATTTTTCGGCTATATCGCCGTCACTACCAATCTCGCTACCGCAGCAGGCGCTGTCGCCGCTCTCGCCATCTCCTGGATCGTCATGGGAAAAGCAGATATCCCAAGCATGCTCAACGGCGTCCTCGCCGCTCTCGTCGCGATTACAGCATCCTGCGCCTTCGTCGATCCGTGGGCAGCCGTCGTGATCGGCGCAGTGTCAGGTATTCTTACATTCTATACATCCATTTGGTTTGACCGCATGGGAATTGATGATCCTGTCTTCGCTTTTTCCGTGCATGGGGTGGCTGGTATTTGGGGAACGTTGTCCACTGGTTTATTCGCTACCCCGGAGCTGGCCCAAAAGGTCGGCGTAGGCGGTCCTGGGCTGTTTTATGGCGGCGGCCTGCACCAGTTAGGGATTCAAGCATTGGGCTTGGCCGGCTCCGCGCTCTACGTCTTCTTAGTAGCCTTCATCATTTTGTATGTGTTAAAAGTAACCATTGGCCTGCGAGTCACAGAAGAGGAAGAGGTGGTTGGTCTTGACCTTAGCGAACACGGGGGATACGGTTATCCCGAACTACTCCAGCCTGAACGCGTACGATCGGCTGCATCTACTCAAAGCAGCACCTCTCACTCTCTCACCTGAACAAGTGGAAAAGATACGGAATGTTGACTCCTTTGGCGAGCTGGCCTTATTGCGACGAGAATTGCTGGACCCTTCTGTCTTGCGCCCATTGAATCGCGCAGGGGAATTGGCCCCCTATTCGATCGTCGTCAATCTGATTCACGACAATCTCATCCGACAAGGGGTGCTCCTCGCAGTGAACGGCCTTGCCAAAAGGGGCTTGGGTACCCCTCCCGTCCCCTTTGCCTTTTTGCAATTCGGCAGTGGTGGCCGGTCAGAGCAAGCACTCTTCAGCGATCAGGATAACGGCCTCGTCTATCAACTCCCAGATCATCTGGGCGAACAGGACACAGAAAAGATACATGGCTACTTTCAGTTGCTGGGGGCGACGATCGTTGCTGGTTTGGAGTTAGCCGGCTATCCTCCCTGCCAAGGGAACGTCACTTGCCTCTCTCCAAAATGGCGAGGCAGCACCGAACAATGGCTGGACCAAATAGACAGATGGGTCTCTCACCCCATCTGGGAAAACGCTCGTTATTTACTGCTCGCAAGTGATGTGCGTGTCTTATGGGGTGAATCGACCATTTTTACTCCCGTCCATGAACGCTTCCGTCAATTGCTTGCAGGGAATGGCTTCTTGCTAAACCGACTGGTGAGCAATACGTTGCATTATCGGGTACCACTCGGAATCTTTGGCAGAGTTTTACCTGAGGTCCATGGACGCTTCCGCGGCGCCATCAATGTGAAGTACGGCATTTATTTGCCACTGGTGAATTGTGTACGGCATTTTGCCTTGGCGCATGGCATCTTTGCCAGCTCTACCTTGGAACGATTGGATCTACTCGGCGAAAAAGGAGTCTGGAGCAAAAGCTTCTGTGACGAAGTAGCCGCATACTTCCGGCAAATTCAAGGTCTGCGACTGATCGCCCCACTCCATTGGGAAGATGGGCAATACACGAGCAATAGCTATATCAAACTAGGGGAGCTTTCTCCTGACACCCAAGTGATGGTACGACAGTCGATGAAGCTGGCAATCCGCCTGCAAAAAATGACAGAAAAGCTCCCGTCCGTTTTTGGGGGATAGGAGGAGATTGCGTGGCAAAATGGGACTTATTCGGACGCATTTGGCATATGAGCCGGGCTATACCACATATAGCAGATGACAAACAGCACATCGCCTATCTGCGCTCCATCTCCAAAACGAATAAACCAGTCGATTCTAGTGCCGATATTCCTCTGCACAATCTGGAGGTTGTCGTTGTCGACCTGGAAACGACCGGTTTTTATCCCGATCACGGAGACGCGATTATTTCGATGGGAGCAGTCGCCATGAGAGGAGAACACCTCCTCCTCGGCGATTCTTTTTATACGCTGGTCAATCCCGGGCGGGCGATTCCTCCACACATCCGCTCTCTCACGGGGATTACCGATGATATGGTTGCCGATGCCCCGCCGCTATTAGAGGCTTTGTCCCGCTTTTTTCAATTCGTCGGAGATCGTCCGCTCGTCGCCCATCACTCTCGCCATGAGCGCGAATTTTTACGATCTGGACTTTGGAAAACGAGCCGGCGTCCGTTTACCCATCGCATGCTGGATACGATGCTGCTCATCCGATTGTTGAGTAATCCGATTGGCAACGGCTCACTCGACGCACTCTGTGCAGCACACGACATCCCGATCTCACGCAGGCATCATGCTTACTGTGACGCTGTTGCCGCTGGTACGCTCTGGGCGAAGTATTTGGTGAAAGCACAATCCCAAGGCTTTACAAACCTGCGGCAGGTTTACGAGGCCGTACGCTAGAAGTAGTTCGAACAAGTTCAACTAGTCCTACCAACCAACATGAGGAGAGAATATCATGCTACAGATCAGAGACGCAGTTCTGGGTGACCTGCCCGCTATGCTCGCTATTTACAACTACGCGGTGGAAAACCTGGTTGCAACATTTGACTTGGAGCCACAGACCTTGGCCCAGCGCGAAGAGTGGTTTCACAAGCACGGTGGTAGACATCCGATCATCGTCGCCGAATACGAAGGGAAAGTGATCGGATATTGCAGTCTGTCCGTTTTCCGTGAGAAGCCCGCCTATCAAAAATCTACGGAACTGTCTATTTATATCGCCCCTGATCAAAGCGGGAAAGGTGTCGGCACTACCTTGATGAGTGCGATTCTGGAGCGCGCCAAACAACTCGAATACCACACGATCGTGAGCGGAATCGTAGGTGGCAATGACGCCAGTGTGAAGCTGCACGAGAAATTCGGCTTTTCCTTGGCAGGGAAGTTTCAAGAGGTGGGATTTAAATTCGGAGAGTGGCACAATGTTCATTTTTATCAATGGATGGTCAAGTAACAGCATGCGAAAAGCCGACACCCCTTTCCACAAGGAAGTGTCGGCTTATTTGTTGTGTAGGAATCGAATACCTAAAAGTGGCACATCTTAAGTCAGGGTCTAATCCCTTAGCCCTTATGATATTAGTGTACCCGACGGATGATTATAAGTCTATATCTTTTTGAAAATTTGCACTAAAGTAGGTGTACCTGGCCAGGGAATCAAAAACAGGAGGTACACCTGCTGTGCAATGGCTGAAGTGGGATCTGAATTTGAAGACCAGATTGATCGGCGAGACGCTTTTTAACCTGTTGTTTTGGATGTACTTTCCCTTCCTTACCCTCCACTTTAGTGATACCTTTGGCAAAAATGTTGCCGGGTTACTCATGACAGTGCCACCGATTATGAGTATGATCGGCAATCTTTTTGGCGGCTATCTGGCTGATCGCTTTGGTCGTCGATACGTCATGCTTTCAGGAGCATTTTTGCAGGCAAGCATGTTTGTTCTGTTTGCCTTCTCCCTCTCCTCTTGGATCGATTATCTTGCGTTTATTGGAATCGGGCTCGGCAAAGCGATATACAGCCCGGCGAGTTCTGCGATGGTCGCTGATCTCACCTCCGAAAAAGACAGACGCAGAATTTTCGCTACCTTCGTTACAGCCATGAACATTGGCGCCGTATTGGGACCCGCCTTGGGGGCCATCTTTTTCTTTCAGTACCGCAGTGAACTGCTGTGGACTTGTGCGCTTGTCACTTTTTTGTATTCGATTGCGATCTGGATTAATGTGAGAGAGACACTGCCACCGACCGTAAAAAGCTCTGTCGCCTCTATCCATTTCCCTTCCGTTATGAAGGAGCAATGGCAGAGTTATGCTGTCATTCTACGCGACAAAGCTTTTGCCATCTATATTTTCGCAGGCATGCTGATAACGATTGCAATCGTGCAGCTCGATTTATTTTTGGCCGTCTATGTAAAGGAATTCGTTCCAGCGCAGACACTGCTTTCGTGGAATACCTGGTCACTCTCGCTTAGGAGTACGGAGATTTTCGGATGGATGCTGGGAATCAGCGGCCTTCTGTTTGTTCTGTGCGCCCTGCCTGTTACCAAGTGGTTTGAGAACTGGAGCGATCGGAATGTCTTCCTCTTGTCCTCTTTGCTATTTGGCATAGGCATGTTTTTGGTGGGATTCACGACGAATGCATGGCTGTTGTTCGGATGCGTGGTCATTTTTACAGTAGGGGAAGTGATGCGAACTCCGGTCGAGCAGAGCTTCGTCAGCAAATACGCACCAGAACATGCACGAGGACAGTACATGGGTGCCGCTAACCTGCAGTACTCGCTCGGCCGCTTCCTCGCTCCCGTGACCGTCATTCTTTCGGAGTGGATCATGCCGATTGGCGTTTTTGGGTTTATCTTGTTATGCTCCCTCTTGAGTGCCTTTCTTTATGGGAGGCTATTCCAAATAGTTTTGAAACGCGAGTCCTCTCCTTGCAGCTAAATTACAACAGATAACGAAAAGTGGTTGCGCAGCCATAACCTCCTGCCAACCACTTTTTCATTTTCAGCATTATAATTTTTTCGGAGCTTCTAATTTCACGGGGTCAACCATTACTTTTATTTGTGTTGACGTTCCTTCGATCGTTACCTTCACATCGGAAACAACCATTTCTTTTGGCGTTTGTGCAACGTTGGTAACCGCAATGAACTGATCCAGCTCCGGTGTCCAGGTAAGTCCAGTAGCTTGGATCATCGCCTTTACTGTATGAACGTCAGGAACCCCTTCATACATGATACCGTCTATTGTTTTTTGATCACCGTTCAGCATGACGCTTACCCATATCGCTTTTTCGTTTGCCGCGTTTTCTTGTTTTGGATAATAAAAGCGGTAGTAATTCGTTTGCTTGTCCAGCTCAAGCTGAAAAGGCAGGGTATGAATTCCTTTCACAGCTAACTCTTCTTTGATTTTGTTGTAATGACTCAGATACGTGTCTGTTGTCATCTCTTTAAACGAGGAAGCAGAATGGGAGATGTTGTTTTCAATTGCAGTCGTTTGATTAGACATTCCGAGCAAGGAAAGACCCGCGACTACGACGATGGCTACTACTGCGATGGCGAATGCAACCTTTTTCATGATGCGCTCCCTTCTGCCGAAGCGGCATCGATTTCTTTCGCCCCTGTCATCTCCAACAAGGCTTCATAAGATACGGGTAAAAGCGATTCAGCGATGCCAGCCGCTGTATAAACTACAGAAAAGCGTTTCAAGGACCGATCCACATAGACAGGCACTTCTTCCTGTAAAGCAAATGGACAAACCGCTCCAACACGAAAGCCTGTCATTTTTTCTACCTCTTCCGGTGTAGCCATCTTTGGCTTTCCTTGTCCAAAAGCTGCCTTCACTTGCTTGGGATGGACACGTACGTCGCCTGCTGCCACGAACAAGGCGAACTGCTCATCTACCCGAAACAAAATTGACTTTGCAATTTGGCCGATCTCGACACCTAATGCCTGCGCAGCCACTTCGGACGTAGGTAAGGGTTGTTCAAACAATATCGGCTCGATGCTCGAGTCATAGCGTTGTACGTAGCTACGAACCTTTTCCAGAGGGCTTGCGATCATTCCCCGTCACTCCCCATCTCCACTAAAAAAACATCATCGCCTTGTGACACACTGCCTGTCGTGACAACCGAAGCATATACACCGAAGTGATTATTGTGACGCTTGACGCATGCCTTCAATACGGCAGGAGTCATCGCCAACGTATCTGGGTCGATATTGACATATACACAGCGCTCACAGTGCTTGTTGACTTGCAAGGTCACATCATTGATTTTGATCTGTTTGCCGATCCATTTGTCTTCCGCAAACGGCTCATCATCCTCTAGGACAACGACCAAATTCCCCCGAAAGCGCCGTGGATCTACCTGTTCTGCGCCAATCTGCCGTGCGATCTCTCTAAGAGAGGCATCCGTAACCAGTAGAATGTGGTCTTCCCAGTTCACGCCACCTTCTTGCGGACTACTAATCATAGGCGTAATGGAGCGCTTCGCCGTCTCTGCGACATGGGCAAATAAAGCATCATCCCACGTATGTACACTGCCATCTCGGGCTTCAATCCGAATCGGCGGGTACGCTTCTTTTGCTGTCCCTTCGCTCATGGTGGCGTGATACCCGATAAGCGCAGGCACAACATCCGCGCTGAGATACTTACCTTGACGGGCATGATCCAAAAAATAATAGGCACGGTCTCCATACAAGCCAAATTCATCGACCGTACTTGATGATAGCTCTTCCCCCCTCATTCCTTTGACAGGATGACGGAAAATGGTCTGCAGTGTTCCTACTTTTTTCATTTGGTTCCCCTCCCCAACGCTTTCTCTATCCGGATATAAACGAATTACGAACCCGCCCCCAAAACGTCAGTCGCTTGTAGCGAGCGAATTTCACTTTGTCAGGTCCCACTCGGCAACGAATGGAACACACATCTCTCCATACAGCCTGCTCACGATCCAAGCCGATCATAATCTCGGGATTCATGACGATCAGCTCTACTTCATGATGCTTCGGCAATACGAGCGAGCTGTTGATCGTCCGATACGCCTGGTTATTGATCGAAGCGATCTCGGACAACTGAATCGCCTCAATAGACGGATGAACAATCGCTCCATCCACGGCCTTGTTGTAGGCTGTACTTCCTGAAGGTGATGAAACGATCAAGCCGTCACCGCGAAACGTCTCCAGCTCATCGCCATTAATATAGACGCACGACACCAAGGTGGACAAATTCGCGTTACGCAAAACCATTTCATTCAACGCCCACTTTTCATACTGCTTTCCATCTCTTGTACTAATCCGGCATTGGACCGTCGGGTATTCCGCGATCTGAGGCTCATCGTTCAACAGACGTTCAACGAATTCGTCCAGCTCCTCAGGCCGCCAGTCCGCATAGAAGCCGAGATGCCCCGTATGAATCCCCACATAAGACGGCTCGATCCCGTATTGATGGACGGCCTCCAAAAGTGTCCCGTCTCCCCCGATGGACAACACCATATCCGGTTGCTCACCTGGTCCCTTCACAAAGGTAAACGGGCTATTGGCTGCATGGAGCTTTTCTTTTAATGCTTGTTCCACTTCTCGTGTAAAATCGTCATTTCGCAGTACAGTCGCAATCTTCATGCTGGTCTGCCCTCACTTTTATCCTTACAAGCGGTCTTGTACGCTCTGTTGTTTGTCTTCACTATACCATAGGAAAAATCGACTTGCATAAAATCCCACCTGTCACCAGCGGTCACTCTGAAAAGACTGCTTGCGAAATTGAGATAAGCGCCTCTCTGTAGCTGGTGATATTTCCCGCGGAAGCTCATCCCAAGCAAAAAAACGCATTTCCGCTACTTCCTTGTCATCCTTATGCAAATCTTGGCCAGGTGTGAGGTCGACATGATACAAGGCAATGTGGTCTCGCTTCCCTTCCCGCTCACTGTAAAAAAGATGGCAGAGGGTAAGTTCGTCCGCTCGTATTCCGCACTCCTCCCACAGCTCCCTGCGAGCAGCATCCCCAAACGACTCTCCTCGCTCTACCCCTCCTCCCGGCAAATACCAGCCATGGACATACGTATGCCGAATTAACAAGACTCCCTTTTCATCATCCGTTACAATGACACGGACACCCAAGGTAAGAGGTTTGCGGATTTTCCAATACCATTTCGCCACTGCATGGTACCAGGCCATATTTCCACCTCACTTTTTCCATGTGCTACCATTCTTTAACCGCCTATATTTTCCCTGCCAGGAACAAGAAAAAACAGGCCTATCGGCGGCCTGTCTCACGCGAGGCGATTCTCCAGCTCTTTGACAACCGCCTCTGCTTTTCGAATCCATCTCGAATCAATTTGTGCGTCCTTGTCTACCGGCTCCTGAAACTGATTCATCAAGCCCGAAGCGAGCGCCTCCGTGTAGCCGATATCTTCTTCTACCCCAGTCTGGTACACATGCCGGATCACAAACGGCCGCCCGAGTTCCAGCCAGGCATCCGGGCTGTCGAGCTCGCCTTGCAAGACTTTTACAGGCAAGCGCAAAAAGACCGTGTTCTTGTCATCCAGCGCCCGGTCAAAATACCCTTGCTCATAATCCCAGTTGGATAATGTAAAATGCGGCTGAAGCGCTTCACGAAAATAACCGAATGTCGCTCGCGTGCCTGGCAAGCTGCTGTTTATTTGTTTCATCGTCCATCCCTGCCTTTATTTATTCTGTGAGAAACGTCCACCGTTTTGTTCGTAGTGTGTGACAAAAGGAGAGGTTGTACTCTCACACTTACAAAAAGCAGCAAGCCTCCTAAGCCGTGATGGCCTTAAGAGGCTTGTAAGTTTCCCCCCATTAAATCAAGACAATTGTCAGAAGCGTAAAGAGCGCCAATGGAATGATTTTACGTCCATTCCGGCATCTTTTCCGTCTCCTTCTCCCTTGTACTTTTGGCAAAACATATGGCGGTGGGGGTGGTGGTGGCGGACAAAAAAATGGCGGATACGGCGGGAATGGTGGAAATGGCGAAATATTTTGCTCCCAAGGACTTACCTGTGGCTTCTGCTCGCTATACGGACTAACTTGGGGGGCGGGGCGGTTACTGCTGCTAAACGGGCTAACTTGGGGAGCGGGACGATTGCTGCTGCTAAATGGGCTGACCCGTGAGTTGTTGGAACTGCCGAAAGGACTGACCTGACTGTATGGATTGA
Organism: Brevibacillus sp. Leaf182; assembly: GCF_001423865.2. NCBI lineage: Bacteria > Bacillati > Bacillota > Bacilli > Caryophanales > Paenibacillaceae > Brevibacillus > Brevibacillus sp. Leaf182. The sequence goes on from NZ_LMPN02000020.1 coordinate 169,422, forward strand.
ACTCATCGCCGTAGGGACTGACCTGCGGATAGTATGGATTGCCCCTATAAGGACTGAGATCGCCATAGGGAGGATAACCTGCATACGGATTATAGCTCACATACTGAAAGTAATAATCCGGATATTGCCCCCATCCTCCATACGGCTGCCGATTGGCTACTTCCATCACTTGATAAGGATTGTAGTCCGCATAGTCCTCATAGTTCTCATAATCATACTCTTCGAGAACTTCTTCTTCCTCCGCATCCTGGTCTACAACTTCTACGTATACGTTCTGATCATCATAATCGACAATGACGCCTTCAAACACTTGTCCGTCAATTGCTTCGATGCGCACTTTTTTCTCCACGTGCTCCTTGCAAATGTTGTGCACATTTTCTCGCATATCCTTTAACAGGCTGACAAACTGAATGTCAGCCTGATACAGGTTTTTATCAGAATCAGACTGCATGGAAACTCCTCCCCTTCTGGTGTTTCTTTATTACCATATACAAGTGCCCATGGGGAGGTTACCAGAATCTAGGCGAGACTAGCCCAATTTATAGAAAGCGGGCAGGTAAAAATGGCAAAAGGCGCTCCGTCTCTCCTTTTTCCACAAAGTCCGCCATCGATTTAGCTGTGACGGGGGAAAGCAGGATGCCATTGCGAAAATGTCCACCTGCGATCGACAGTCCTTCCCAGCCAGGAACGGGGCCCAGGAGCGGCTTGCCATCTTGTGTCGCAGGTCGAAGTCCACCCCAAGCCTCCAGAAAGGTAGCGGAGTGCAGCGCAGGAACATACGGCATGGTCCCTTGCAGGACACTGGCTAATCCCGCCATTGTGACGTCCCGATGGAAACCACTTTCATCCTCAGTGGCACCAATGACAATTTTTCCGTCCTTTTTCGGAGTAATGTAGCCTGTCGTTCCGAAAATCACCGTTCGCAGTGGAATACCTACGGACGAGACGGCCGCGATCTGTCCGCGTACAGGGCGAATCGGCACGGAAACACCCAGCATCTCAAGCATCATTCCAACCCACGCTCCCGAGGAAATCACCGTCTGTGTGGCACGCAGTGACCCTGAAGAGGTCTCGATCCCGATCACTTTTCCGCTTTTCACCGCAATGCCGCTCACCACACAGCCAGACAACAGCTTCACTCCTTGCAATTGGCAAGCAGTAGCCAAGGCGCGAAGAAGCATTCGATTGTTGATGTGTCCTTCGTACGGCGAATAGATAGCGGCTTGCACTTGATCGGTCAGAAGCGGCTCTACCTCTTTCACTTGCGCTGTATTCGAGAGCCATTGCACAGCATGTCCCGCTTCTTTTTGCCAACGGTACTTGTCGGCGAGCTGTTGGACTTCCTCCTCATTTAAAGCGACGGTTAGTAACCCCTCCAGGCTTAGCTGTACATCTCCACCAGTCAATTCCTCCAGCTCTGCTACCCATTCCGGGTAAAGCGCAAGTGACTCCATGCCCAAATCGAGCATCGGTCCAGGTGCCGTGAATTCCTTCAAAGGAGCGAGCATTCCGGCTGCGGCCGAAGACGCCTGACCTCCCCATTCACCCTGCTCGACCAAGGTCACGCTCACCCCACGCCGTGACAGCTCGTATGCCAAGCTCAATCCGATAATTCCTCCACCCACTACCAGACAATCACTCATCTTTGTTCTCTCCTCACCATGTTGACTAAAAATGTCTTGTACGTTGCTGTTGTGGCGTGGAGGAAACAGGAGAAAACGCTCAGCTTCTAGGTCCACCCCCTGGGGGATTGACTGCACGACTCCATGCAAAAAGCGAAACCGCGTCCAAAGTAGTCTTTTCAGGATGTGTTTCAGAGGTGGACGCTTAAGTGCGTGTTTCGCTTTTTGCATTGCGTCTCGGTCGGTGTCCCTAAGATCTTCGCTTTTTTCTCCTGTTTCCTCTACGAGCTTTCCGTGTTATCCGATCTTTTAAAACTTTAAAAATGATGAAGAATGCCATCAGTTACGCCAGAGTTTCCAGACGTAGCGACTTGTGGAGTCCTACCGAGCGGAGAAGGGATTCGCGGGCAACAGAAACGCAACCGTGCCCGGGCTACGAAGCGGCTACCACTTTTGCGTTTCCCCGCGAATCCCTTCGGAGCGGGCAGCCTTAGCCCTCAGCAGGACGGAGCCTGGAGCCTAGACTGGAAATATTCTTCTCTTCCACTACAGCCACATGTCCACTTCATAACAAAAAGCCCACCAGTTCCCGAGCAGGAAAAGGTGGGCTACATACGCATAGGTAACAATCAAGCAAAAAAGCGCTGTCTGCCGGCAACCGTATCCCTGCGCCGGCATGATCCGGATCAGGTGCAATGGGTCGATGGTCGATTGCTTCCATCCTCTCAGCCCCGCATGAAGGACTCCCCAAGTTGCTTGTTCATTATGATATTCCTTTGTAAGTATAGTCCTGTTTGCAACCATCTGACAAGCACGTCGCTGGTTAATCCTCATCCTTCACATCGTAGCTCTCCGGAATCGGCTCATGACGCGCGGCCTCCTCGAACTCCTGGAGCTTGCGAATTTCCTCCAGATGATGATTGAATTGCTCTTTGTTGATGATGTATTCATTGCCGTCATGGACAGCACGGATGCGCCCCTGCTTGATTTTTTCCATAATAAACGACTCGGGAAGCTCCAAATAGGCAGCAGTCTCCTCGACGGTCAAATACGTCTTATTCTCGCGCAATCTAGCCTCCAGTTCCGCTTTCTGCCGCTCGTAGCCCGGCTTGCCCAGCAAGGCAAACATATTGGCCTTGTACGCCTCCACCCCTGGCTGATCAAACGGATTGACGCCTAGCAAATAGCCGCTGATTCCGCATGCCTTTTCAAAAAAGTAAATCAGTCCACCGAGATAGTAAGCTGTCGCCTCCGGTATTTCTACAAGCAAATTCGGTACGCCGCCATCCACATGGGCCAGCACCGTTCCCTCGAAAGCTTTTTTATTGACATACCCCATTCGTTTGCCAGTCAAAAAGTTCAATCCATCGACGTCAGCGGGGTCCTCCTGAACAGTCAAATCCACAGTGGGCTTCGTCACAGACACAACGGTCTCGAACAAATGCCTCATGCCGTCCTGTATGTATTGGCCCAACGAATGCAAGTCCGTTGAAAACTCGGCAGAAGCCGGAAAAATCCCTTTGCCATCCTTGCCCTCCGATTCCCCGAAGAGCTGCTTCCACCACTCCGCAAAGTAGCGAAACTGCGGTTCATAGCTGACCAACAGCTCCACTGTCTTGCCTTTTCGATAGAGTACATTGCGAATCGCCGCATACTGATAGCACGGATTATCGCGCAAATCCATGACCATGTAGCGTTCGCGTGCATCTCTGGCCCCCTGCATGAGAGCATCCATGTTCGCCCCGCTTACAGCGATCGGCAACAATCCAACCGCGGTCAGGACTGAATATCGCCCACCGATATCATCTGGAATGACAAAGCACTCATAGCCCTCGTCATCCGCCAGTTTTTTCAGGGCTCCCCGCTGTTTATCGGTCGTAATGTAAATTCGTTTTTTGGCCTCTTCACGTCCGTATTTCTTTTCCAGCCATTCCCGAAAAAGTCGAAACGCGATAGCGGGCTCAGTCGTCGTGCCCGATTTTGAGATGACGTTGATGGACACATTTTTTCCTTCTATTACGTCCATCAGATGAGAGATATAAATCGGACTAATATTGTTGCCCACAAAATAAATCTCCGGAGAATGTCGCTTGGACTTCGGCAGCAAATTGTAGAAGCTGTGGCCTAAAATGTCAAGCACCGCTTTTGCCCCCAGATACGAGCCTCCGATACCAATCACCAAAAGCACATCCGAGCTCGATTGAATCCGGGCTGACGCTTGGCGAATTCGTTCATACTCGTCCCGGTCGTATTGTTCCGGCCAATCGACCCAACCAAGATAATCCTTGCCGGGCCCAGTCCTTGAATGAAGCATTTGATGCGCAATTTCGATCGCTGGAGAAAGCTGCTCCCACTCATGCTGTTTGACAAAGGCTCGAGCGTTGGCGTAATCAAAGCGAATCGTTTTGTTCATAGCTCCCCTCCGAGGAACGTCATCTCATCTTTATCTATGATATCACGGCAATTGGCGGCAAAGAACTTTCCGATAAAACGTATCAAAATGCGTTTAAATATGTCCAAAATGTGAACATTCGGCGTTTTATGTTACCTTTTTCCAGCACTACCGTAAAACCCTTTCGAGCAATGAAATAATATGGTTCTTACCAAAGCAAGGAGAATGAACATGAAAAAACGATGGTGGATCATCGGTTCCGTCGTAGTCCTCCTGGGCATCGGGGGCGTTGCGTTTTCCATGATGGGATCGCAACAAGCTATGGGAATGCCTGTCAACATCGGCGCACCAACGAAATCAGCTTTGGAAAGCAAGGTTTTGACATCAGGACTCGTCACCGTAGAAGACAAGCTCAAACAGTACGCCAACGTCACCGGAACCTTACGTGAGTTTGTCGTCAAAGAAGGCGACAAGGTGAAAAAGGGACAAGTGATCGCAAAAATTGACACGTCTGATGTCGATAGCCGAATCCTCGAGCTGGAAGCGCAAATGGAATTGGCCAAAGCCAACCTCGCCAAGGCACAAATCGGCAACGAGCCGGAAGAAGTCGCACAAGACCAAGAACGCGTTTCCCAAGCCCAGCGTGAATACGATGCGGCCAAGCGAGAATATGATCGGATGAATCAACTATTTACTTCTGGCGCTTCTACTCAGCAAGAGCTGGACAAGTTGAAATCACAAATGGATAGCGCTCTATCTACACTGAATGTCGCCAAGCAACAGCTCGCTCTCAAGCAAAAGGGTCCACGCAAGGAAGACATTGCCGCTCAGCAAGCCCAAATCAACAAGCTGAATGTAGAAAAAGCACAACTGAATAAAGAACGTGTCCAAAGCGTCGTCGTAGCACCTATGGATGGAACCGTCATAGGCGTTGCAGCCGATAACGGTCAATATGTCAACAAGGGGACAGAAATCTTGACCCTTGCCAATCTGAACAATCTGTTGATTGAAGCAGATATTAACGAATCCGATGTCAACAAGCTCAAAATCGGACAGTCTGCCACGATTGAAGGCGTGACACTCGGAAAGAAAAAGCTGAATGCGGAAGTAGCTCGCATCTCTCCAACCGCGACCACTACTGCCACCAAGTCGGGGCAAGGTGAAAAAACACGCGTCAAAGTCACCCTCAAGCCATCTGGAGATCTATCTGCTTTGAAGCCTGGCTTCCATGTGGACATCAACATCTCCGTCGAAAAAATCGATAATGCCATGCAAGTACCAATCGAAGCTATTCAGCAAGATGCTGACGGCAGTACCTTTGTCTGGGTATCTGCTAATGGTGTTGCGAAGAAGCAGAAGGTCGAAACCGGTATGGAAAATGAGTTGTTCACTCACGTCAAGTCTGGACTTAACGGTGATGAGCAAGTGATTTTAGGCCCTGTCGAATCCCTGACTGAAGGGGCACCTGTGATGCCGATGAGTGGCGGCGGCGCACCAATGGGTATGTAACACGTAAAGAAGGAGGTCAGCCGACGATGCTTCATGTAGAAGGCTTGACGAAAGCATACAAGACGGGTGATACCGTACTGCCCATCTTAAAAGGTGTCTCCCTGCTGGTGGAACAAGGCGAATTCGTTGCCATCATGGGGCCATCAGGATCAGGGAAATCGACGTTTATGAACATGCTGGGCTGCCTGGATCGTCCTGATTCGGGTTCGTACATGCTAGACGGCATTGAGGTTAGCAGTCTGAAGGATACGGAGCTCGCTGTTGTTCGCAACCAAAAGATCGGCTTTGTGTTCCAATCGTTTAATCTACTCGCCCGCTCTTCCTCCTTGCACAATGTAGAGCTACCGATGATGTACGCGAATGTCAGCCGCTCAGAACGGCGCAAACGGGCAACAGAAGCACTCAAGCGAGTGGGATTGGCTGAGCGCATGGACCATAAACCAACCCAGCTATCCGGTGGTCAAAAACAGCGTGTAGCGATTGCCAGAGCACTGGTCAATAAGCCAGCCATCCTGTTGGCAGACGAACCGACGGGAAATCTGGACAGCCGCTCCGGAGTAGAAATCATGGCCATGTTTCAGGAGCTGCATGCGCAGGGCGTTACGATCATTCTCGTTACCCACGAATTGGATATCGCGCAGCACGCTGAGCGGATTGTGACTTTCAAGGATGGCGTAATCATTCGCGATGAAAAGGTTACGGAGCGAATATTCTCCAAGCCGTCTGACGAGGTGATTGTCACATGAATTTTATGGAAAGCTTTAACACCGCCGTGGAGGGTATCTGGGCGAACAAAATGCGCTCGATCTTGACCATGCTCGGGATCATCATCGGGATTACCTCCGTCATTGTCGTCACGGCACTGGGTGAAGGCGGACAGAAAGCCATCAACGAAGAGATGGAAAAGTTCGGGCAAAATACGTTTAACGTCTTCATCAATTGGGAGACAAAAGAAGAGATCGCCTCAGAAGATATGACCGTGGAAGATACCGAGGTCCTCGGCAGGATTAGTCCTGCCATCGAATACATCGTACCTTACAACTCCAGCACGATTGATTTGAAGGGACCGAAAAAAGAAGAGCGCGTCAACCTCACTGCCTCCACCGCTGATTATTTTTCGATGCAATCAACCTTGAAGGTGGCAAAAGGGCGACTTTTCAACGAAATCGATGACAAAGAACAACGCGCTGTCATCGTCCTGGAAGAAGCTCTTGCTCAAAAGCTGTTCGGGCAAATGAGCCCGATTGGTCAGCGTGTTCGCTGGGGAAATCAATCTCTCGTCGTAATCGGGACGTACACAGAAGAGAAGTTCAAGTTTGATATGGCAACGAGCTATGGAGCGATTATTCCCATCCGTTACGAAATGAGCTTGCAGGAAGAGCCTTCTGTTCAAATGCTCATGGGAAAAGCGATCGACAAAGCCTCTGTCGACCCAGCCATGCAGCAGGTCAAACAATACTTGAGCCGCAAGCATCAAAAGGAAGACCATTACAGAGTTCGCAGTATGCAAGAATCAATGGATCAGTTTAATCAAATGACGGGCACCTTGACGCTGATCTTCAGTATCATCGCAGGTATCTCCCTCGTGGTGGGCGGCGTCGGCGTTATGAACATCATGCTCGTATCCGTTACAGAGCGTACTCGCGAAATCGGGATTCGCAAAGCCTTAGGGGCACGCCGACGAGATATTTTGATTCAGTTTTTGATTGAATCGGTCATCGTCTGCTTGATCGGTGGATTGATCGGGGTGTTGTTCGGCCTTGGTATTGCTTCGATTATTGCCTATTTTGCACAGTTGCCACCGCTTATGTCCTGGAACAGCGTGTTTATCGCATTCGGCTTCTCCAGTGCCATCGGTATTTTCTTCGGCCTCTATCCGGCCAACAAGGCAGCCAAGCTCGATCCAATTGAAGCACTGCGTTACGAATAATGAAAAATGGCTAGCCATTTTTTCTTTTCTTGAATGGACGTGTAGCCTTTTTAAAAAAACAAGCACCTGTAAGCTCTCTGGCTACAGGTGCTTGTTTATGTTGGCAACGTATCAGTTACCAGCTTCAAAAGAAAAAAAACCGCAATCCCCACGCTCGCGACTGTCCACCAGAGCGGCTTGCTGTCAGCCTTTTGGGCCTTGTAGATCCCGATTAACTTCCAGGTACCCACCGCCACGCACAAGAGGCTAAACAGGAGCAGGATTGTCCCCATGACCTCCCTCCCCTCACTCCTAGCTATATGGGAATGAGAGAGAAAAAATCACTTCTTCGGGTCCTTTTTGCCCAATCGACCGAGGACCATCCGGCCCCGTTCCTTGATGGACTCGTCCTTGATATCTTGTTGGCGCTTTTTCATCAAACCGTTTTTGGAAGTATCCGGTCGGTCCGTTTGCCGTCCATCTCGCATTAGCTGTACTTGCCTCCGGTTTTTTTCTCGTAATCGTCCAAAAGCTCAGCAAAGCTCTTGTTGCGCTCGCGTTCTTCCTGCTCTCGGCGCTTTTGTTCGGCTGCTTCCTTCTCTTTGCGCTCGCCTTCTGTCTTCATGTCTTTTTCAAGCTGCTTGAGTGCTCCAAGCGCATCTGCATTTAGCATATCCTTCAAACTGTTCAATCCGCTTTTCGCGTCTGTCGTAGTTGTTGTCGCTGCTTGACGTTGTGGTTTTCGTTGTTTTTTTGCCATTTGAATTGCCACCCTTTCCCTATCCTCATTCTGTCCTCATTCTCTGGCCCCATCCGGGTCATACTATCTTCATCTTTCACAAAGAGGAGGACATCACATGGTTCGTAACAAAGAAAAAGATTTTGGAAAAACCGCTGAAATCCGAGGACCCAAAGCCCAATCTGAGGCTGTCCGTTCTGACGGCTCCATTAATAGTGAACCACAAGAAAGGCTAAAAGAAAACCGCTAACAAAAAAACCGCCGGGCAGCCATTATGCTCGGCGATTTTTACTGGGTGGCGGGTTTGGATGGCTTACTTTTCGAGTGGCACGCTCCTGCTTCAGCAAGGTGAGCTTCTCGTCAAATTGGAACGAACAGCCGATTTTTAACAATCGTTTGGCAAAGTCTCGCTCCATTTCGATCCGCGGCAACTCCCGAAATGCTCCTGCTCTCCTGGCATCCTCGCGCAGCAGGGAAACATGCTGCGTGGAAAACATCGTCCAGGGCGAACGGTATCGCTCGAGCTTTGCCCCGTATTTTTCCCTGATGCTCATTCGCTTCTGGGTGACGGGACAAGGCAAGCTAATAGGCGCGAACTGTCCGTTTGCAATTTGATTTTCTTCCAGTAATGGTATCGTTTTGACCAACGTATGCGGTCGCTTTATATGTGGATTTTGTTCCAGCCATTTTTGACATTCGATATGCTGACTGGCGCTAAACGGAGGTTCGTACACGGAGTAAATCCTCCTCGTACAAAGCCCCAGCAAAATCATATTCTGTACCCGCTCGTGCGCCTGCTGGTGTACACCGATAAACTCGCGGGGAACCATCATATTACACGCTACAAATACGAGCAATTCACCTTTCGCCTGCTGGATTCCCTTGTTAAACAGGCGGGCGAGCGAAACACGTCTGCGAAAACGTACCACTTGCAAAGAATAATGAGCGGTAAAGCCAGCCAGCTTCTCTGCCAGCCCATCCGTGGAGCCATTATCCAGCACAATCACTTCATATTTTTCAAAATCGGCAAACTGCAAGTTCAGGCTAAACAAGGTATACAGAAGCTGATGAGCTGCATCTCTGACGGGAATGATCACACTCGTTCGCATCCGATCTTCCCCCTTTTTTTAGCATATGCGGCTGGGTCTCATTTGGGCTGGGCGCGAGCTCCCCTCCGAATCGGAATAAGGGGTCAGTGACTGATGCATGCTATGGGATAAAAGGAGGTCCAGATGATGGATAACGATCAGAAAAAGAACGACAAGACGAAGGATATTTCCCTCGATGGGACGCTGCCGCATCAAATCAGTGCTCCTGACTTCAAAAACTCGTCCCGTACGATTCAAAAGCCATTCGTCAATGAGTTCGGAGTCGTCATCGGTGACAGCTTGTACGAGTCCAAGGAATCTCCCTTACACAACTGGAACACAGAAACCGATCCCTCCATCATGGCAGGGGACCAGTGGGTACATCCGACCAATGACATTGGCTGGAACTCGATAGAAAATCGTGAGCTCCTCGAGGATCAAGAAGAACAAGCTGGAGCGCGTTTTATGCACCCGACCTTCGATGTGAGCAAAGGCAAGGACTAATGCCAGCTTTTTCATGCAGCCCGTTCGGCAGAGACATTTCTGACCGGACGGGTGTTTTTGGATTGCGCTTGCACCTTGAGCTTCGGGACACTACTCTGACTTGTGTTACAATGGGAGACAAGTAGCAGAAAGGAGCTAGTCCATGAGTATCACACTTATGATAGAGCCAGCGTTTTCCCTTGCCTATCAACGTTATGCCGGCTTTGTACCGGGAGATACGCTTCGATTGTATGTACGAACAAGCGGCCCCGGGACCGGTGGTATGTTTTATGCAATTGAAAAAGATGAGGCCCTCACCGACGATGCTGTGTTTGAAGTAGAGGGGTTGCGATTTGTCATTCGTCCAACTGATTTCTGGTATTTCGACGGGGGACATCTGAGCTACAATCCGCTCTATGGCGAGTACGGCTTTCACTTCACCAATCCTCGTCTGGATGGCAACTAGAACAGAAACTTCTTTTGGCTTGATTCGTAAGAAGGAATATCTGCCTATATCTTCTGGGAGGAAAAACGATGAAAAAAAGCCGTTCAGTCCTTTTGGCGATCGGTGCTTTCTTACTTGCCAATTTAAAATGGATACTTAGCATACTGAAGTTTTCGAAATTCGGGACCACGATTATATCCATGGGGATTACCTTGTGGGCGTATGCCGTTTTTTACGGATGGAAATTCGCCGTGGCGCTCGTCTATCTGATTTTCGTCCACGAAATGGGCCATGTGATCGCCGCCAAGCGAAAAGGGATCGCGACCTCACCCGCTGTCTTTATTCCTTTTGCAGGAGCCTTCATTGCCATGAAAGACATGCCGCGTGACGCAAAAACAGAGGCGTACTTAGCCTACGGTGGGCCCTTGGCGGGGATGATTGCGTTCTTGCCTGCCCTCCCGCTGTATTGGTATACGCAGGACCCTTTCTGGGGGTTGGTTATCTACCTTGGTGCCATGCTCAATTTATTTAACCTGCTGCCTATCTCCCCGCTGGATGGCGGCCGCATCGTTTCCGTCTTGTCGACGAAAATTTGGTTTTTCGGGTTAGTCGGGCTAGGTGTTATGCTGTTCGCCAACCCTGGACCGATTACTGTGTTCATTTTCATCATCGGCTTGATTACGTGGTACAACCGCCTACGTGGCAGCTATCAGCAAAAGCTCCTACAATATGAGCGCGAAAAGATTGCAGACTTCCAGCAAAGTATAGCCAAATGGCCCGAGCTGGAATCGACATGGGATATTCGCACACAAATGAATGCCGAGGTAAATGCGATCAATCAGGAAGATTTAAAGAAATTTTACGTGCCATTTTTGCAGGACAAACAACGTCTTCAGCGTGATTTCAAGCGCCTCGATAAAGTGTATGTGAACAGAAAATGGGAACTGTTCAGACTGTGGGAACGAGAGCCTGTTTTGTATTACGATTCCGACCCGAACCGACCGATCCCATCGGATACACTTCGTGATGGAGAACGTGCGGCGCAGGAGAGATTAGCCGAACTGGATGAGCAAATGCACCAGCTCACTACGTACTACGATGCACCTGCCTCTACGAAGTGGAAAGTGTTAGCTGCCTATCTCGGTCTAGCTGCTGTACTGTCAGCGTTTTTCGTCTACGCCCAACAAATTCTGCACAGGTAACCGCTTGCACTTTGCGTCGCTTGACAGAAACGGATGCCTATCTGCGGCCTTCTCCGAGCGCAAAAACGTGCGCTACGGTTATCTGAGGGTCGCTCTTTCCGACCAAAAGGGCGTAAAACGCCCCCTACGGTGGTATATCGCTTTTGTGCGTTCCACCCAATCAGAGTAAAATAGAAAATAGTACTTTCATAAAATTCCAGAGAGGATGACTTTTTACTTGGACACCGTCCCGATAGTGCTCAACCTACTGCTTGTTATATTTCTTGTTTTTCTCAACGGCTTTTTCGTAGCCGCAGAGTTCTCACTCGTGAAGGTGCGGCAAACGCGCCTGACACAGATGGTGAATGAAGGTAACAGACGCGCAGTCTATGCCCAAAAAGTAACGCATAAGCTAGACGCCTATCTATCTGCCTGCCAGGTCGGGATTACGCTCGCCTCGCTAGGACTGGGTTGGGTCGGGGAACCGGCCATTGCCCATATGATTGTGGAGCCTTTGCTTGGATCTTCAGGATTGCCTGAGTATGCGATCTCCGCGATTTCTTTTGGTGTAGCCTTTGCGATTATTACATTCCTCCACATTGTCTTGGGTGAGTTGGCTCCGAAATCATTGGCCATTCAAAAAGCAGAAATGACCTCGTTGTGGGTTGCCGCGCCATTGATGTTTTTCTATAAATTGCTTTACCCGGCTATCTGGTTCTTGAACGGAACAGCCAACGCTCTCATGAGACGACTTGGACTCGAAGCCATCTCCGAACATGAAGCAGCGCATACAGAAGAAGAAATTCGTCTTCTGGTTAACCAAAGTCACCAAAGTGGCCATATCGACCAAACCGAATTGGCTCTTGTGGAACAAGTTTTTGACTTCTCCGAAACCGTTGCTCGGGAAACAATGATCCCGCGCATTGATATGGTTTGCTTATATACGACGAATACCTTTGAAGAAAACCTGGAGATTATCCGCTCGCAGCGCCACACGCGTTTTCCGGTTGCAGCCGAGGACAAGGACAACATCATTGGTTTTGTCCATGCGACAGACTTCTACCTTTCTGCGTTACAAGACGGAAGCGTAGAGCTGGACTCGTTGGTTCGCCCTGTCCTGACCGTACCGGAAACCATGGAAATCAGTACGGTATTGCGCCTGATGCAGAAAAACCGTTCGCAGCTCGCGATTGTCATCGACGAATACGGCGGAACAGCCGGTCTCGTAACGATGGAGGATATTCTGGAAGAAATCGTTGGGGATATCCAAGATGAGTTTGACGAGGAAAGACCAGAGATTGAGAAGCTGGACAATGGCCTCTCCGTATCCGGTATGCTCGTGTTGGCTGACTTGAATGACCATCTTCCATTCGAACTCGAATCCGAAGATGTGGACACAATCGGCGGTTGGTTGTACAGCCAGCTAGAAGAAGATATCGCTGTTGGTGCGACAGTAGAATGGGAAAACCACCTGTTCACCGTGAAGCAGATGGATCACCACCGTGTCACACGCGTTCTGATTACGCGTTTGGAAAAAGATGAATCGGAGCAACAAGAACTGTTGACCGTCTCCTAATCATCACACCTTAGCACAAACCAAAGCCCTACACCTGCTTACTTGGCTGGTGCGGGGCTTTTCTGTTTCGCAAGTGAGTTTCTTCGCTCTCGTTCGTCTACGTGGTTCCCTGGCCCGTGAGCTCCTTCCAGTCGTCCACGCCGTTGTCCTCCAAAATTCCCATCGTCACATCGCTAATATCCGGGTCGGTAAGCAAGCTGTCACGAATGCGGTATTTAATATCGTCTGCCACAGCAAGACTCAGTCCTGTCCGCAATTCTACATAACTCTCCACATGGTAAAAACGACCTTCCTGTACAATCCGCATCAGGTTGATGTCCGTCACATCCGGGTCAGCAAAAATGACTTTGGCTACCCGATCCTCGATTTCTTTGGGAGCTGCAATACCAATCAAACCGACCATGTTGTCGTACCCTACCTTGAATGCCACACCTACCATGAGAATTCCGATCAGGATGGTGGCAATCCCGTCCAGCAAGGCAAAGGAAGTAAACGTAGTGACGATAACGGCAATCAGGGCCAGTAACGCACCGAGCGTTGCCACGATGTCTTCGTAAAAGACAAGCCGTGTCGGTGGAGCCGCACGTCCTACATTCCGAAAAGCGGCAGGGATGACAGCAAAGCCCTTCGCTTCCACCCGAGCTTCATGAACGATTTCGAACATGACTTTTACCAGCACGTACCCATCCACGATAACCGCCAGAGACAAAATGATGAAATTCAACCAAAAATGGCTGGATTCTGCGGGTTCGGAAATAAGGTGGAAGCCTTTGATAATGGTTTCGTAGGCCATGATAGTTACAACGATCACCGCGACCATACAGACAATGTTAATGACACGACCAAAGCCTGTTGGGAACCTCGCTGTCGGTTTTTTCTCTGCGAGTACGCTGCCAAAGAAAACGAAGAACTGGTTGACTGCATCGGCTACCGAATGCATTGCCGATGCAAACATGGCTCCACTCCCACTATAGACAGCCGCAAAGCCTTTTGCGATAGCAAGCCCAGTGTTCCCCAAAGCCGCTGTCGCCGAGGACGTATTTCCCTTTTTTAGCGTTGCCCAGAAAGAGCTCATGGTGATGCCATTCCCTCCTTGAACGAGACGATTTTCTTTACTATTCCCTATTCGCAAAGAGTGTTCCTTATGAGAAATGGAACATATACACAAAGAAAAGGCAGACATCCGAAGTGGAATATCTGCCTTTTCTTATAACTGCTACCTTATGCTACTAATTTCAATCCTGCTACTGCTATAATCACCAAGGCGATGCACAAGATTCGCAGCTTGTCTTTCGCTTCCCCATAAAACATCATCCCGACAAGGGCGCTACCTACTGTACCAATCCCTGTCCAAACCGCATAGGCTGTTCCCATCGGGATTTCTCTCATGGCGAAGGACAGGAGGAAGAAGCTGAGGGAAAAACCGCCGATCAGTACCGCAAAGGAACGGAACGAAGGTTTTTGGTTGACCTGTGTGATCCCCATCACGCCTACAACCTCAAACAACCCTGCAAAAATTAAGGATAACCATGTCATGCCACTTCACCCTCCCTCTTCGGCTTCTCTTCATGATCCGGTGTGACCAGCTTCAACCCAAGGATTCCCCCCAGAAGAAGCGCGATCAAGCCCACTTTCGTCCAACTGAACGGTTCTCCAAACAGGACCATTTCGCTAATAACGGTACCAGCCGTACCCAAACCGACGAAGATCGCATAAACCGTACTCGTCGGCAGCTTTTTCCCTGAATAGATCAAAACACCAAAGCTGATAATAATCGCTATGATGGTCAACGCCCATGACCAAAAGCTGTCGGCGTGCTTCAAGCCCGCTACCCACATGACTTCAAATACTGCTGCTACGACAACCATCAACCAATACTTCCCCATGTTCTGGCTCCCTCCTCTTTCTTTTACACGCATGGTAACGGACGTATCCGTTTTTATCGTTCCCCAAAATACATACTCATTCAAGATGGCTCAGGCTTTTTTCCGAATGCAAAAAAAGCCTCGGGTGAATACCATCACAGATATTCCTCCCGGGCTTTTATCCCTCCGTGTACACGACCGTGGTCGTGGGTTTTCTCTCGGTCCTGACCGGTCAGTGACTGACCGCGGAACCCTAGAAAACTCAGTACATATGCAGTTCTTTTCTTGGGGTAACTGTTCTTATCATATCAAAAATCACCGCGTTTGGCAATGACCGTGCGCATCGCTAAAAAAGCAAGAAACCCAAGCTGATAATGGTGCCTGTCACGATTAACATCATCAAGCAGTAGCCCATAATATCCCTCGCACCCAATCCAGCAAGAGCCAGCACAGGTAATGCCCAGAATGGCTGAATCAAGTTCGTCCACGCATCCCCCCAAGCAATGGCCATCGCTACTTTTGCATGGGAAACGCCCAGCTCAGTGGCGACAGGCAGCATAATTGGCCCCTGTACTGCCCATTGCCCTCCACCAGAAGGAATGAAAATGTTCAATAAGCCTGCACTCCAAAACGTGAACAGCGGGAAGGTAGTAGGCGTCGAAATGCTGATAAACCATTGAGAGATACTCGCTGCCAGTCCTGAAGCCGTCATCATCCCGATGATACCTGCATAAAACGGGAACTGGACGACGATCCCTGTCGTGGTTTTCACTGCTTCATTCATGGCATCCAAAAACTTGCGCGGTGTCCCATGAAGGAGTATACCCAGAAACAAGAAGCCCATGATAACGACATCCAAATTCAACTTAAAGCCTTTATCTGCAAAATAGAAAACCAAATAGATAATTCCGAGTGCTGAGACAAGAACCGAGACTAAACGGCTGTTTTCCAGTTTGGAAGCAGGAGTATTGTCGACTGCATAATCAGTTGCAGCCATTTCTTGTTGCGCGATCCCTTCGCCCGCAAATACAATCGTATCTTTTTCAGCAGGCATCATGAATCTGTTCACAATCGGGAGGACAATCATGATTACAGCCACAATGGTCAGATTCATCGGCGAAAACATCGTTTCCGTGGTAGGAATGACACCGATGATATTTTCTAAGCTGTGCTTTTCCGTAGCGATCGTCAAAGGTACAGAGCCAGCAAGCCCTCCGTGCCAGACGACAAATCCGCCATACGCACTGGCGACAAGTAATCGGTAGTCTACCTTTTCCACTTGATTGGCAAGAACGCGTGCCAATAGCGCACTGATCACAAGCCCAAATCCCCAATTGATCCAGATCGCCACACAGGAAACTAATGTGACGAGTACAATCGCTTGACCTGGTGTTTTTGCCAGTGATCCCAAGGCATTCAAGCCACGCTTACAAATATTCGTACTGGCTAGCGTATGACCCGTAATCAGGATCAAGACCATTTGCATCGTAAAGCTCAGCAAGCTCCAGAAGCCGCCTCCCCAATAGTTGACCATTTCCATCGGCGTTTTGCCATTGATGAAGATCCCGGCAACAAACACGAGGAAGGTTAAAATGACTGCAAATAAAAAGGCGTCTGGCAAATAGCGTTGCACCATGCGGACTGAAGCATTCGTTAAGGCTTGAAACACATTTTCATCCCCTTTTCCAAAAGTATTCATGTACTTGTGCTTTTTGATATAGCAAGAGGGATGCCAATCTGTTTTTCAAGGGAAATGAATGCGCTTTCAAAGAATTACTTCGTTATGCTGACTACTTTTTGCACAGTATGTCACTTGTTTGCGCACACCGGGCGATTAGTCTCTTTCATCCACTGCCGAATCCAATCCGTACATTTGCAGCTTGTAGAGCAGTGCCCGCCGTGATATGCCCAGTCTTTTCGCTGTCTGTAGCTTGTTGCCGCGTTCTTTTCGCAAGGCATGGGCAATGGCTTCCTGCTCGACTTGGGCAATGATTTCCCGCATAGTTCGTCCTTCATAGCTGATTTTGCCAAGGCCTTTGGTCTGTTCACTTACCGTGTTTTCCTGAATGGGGGATAAGACATGCTCTTGGCCGATAACTGCTCCTCTGGTCAAAACAACAGCCCGTTCGATCGTATTTTCAAGCTGACGCACATTGCCTGGCCAGTGATAGGCGATCAGAGCTTCTGTGGCAGCAGCGGATAAGCAGAGGTCATGCTTCCCTGCTTCTTTTCCATATTTGGTGAGAAAGTGACGGATAAGCAGTGGAATGTCCTCTTTTCGCTCTCGAAGCGGCGGCATGCGAATCGGAACGACATTGAGCCGGTAGTATAAATCTTCGCGGAAGAGCTCCTGGCGAATTCTTTCCTGCAAGTCACGGTTGGTGGCAGCAATCACGCGAACGTCAACCGATACCGCCTCAATGCCCCCTACCCGAATAAATACGCGATCCTGCAAAAACCGCAGCAGTTTTACCTGCAAAGAAAGGCTCAACTCTCCTACTTCGTCAAGGAACAACGTACCTCCATTCGCAAGCTCCAACAGTCCTTGCTTGCGATGAACGGCACCTGTAAATGCACCTCGTTCATATCCAAATAACTCGCTCTCCAGCAAATTTTCAGGAATCGCTCCGCAATTGACAGGAATGAGCGGTTTATCCGCCCGCAGGCTATTGGCATGGATCGCTCTTGCAATGAGCTCTTTGCCTGTGCCGCTCTCCCCTTCAAGCAAAACAGTGGCTTTAGACATCGCTACTTTTCCTACCAGCTTGTACACGTTTTGCATAGCCGGACTCAGGCCAATCAAGCTGGTTCCGCTTGGATTTGCTTGCTCTTCCTGTATGCCTTGCCCGAATTCGCCTTGCTCAAGCAGCTCTCCCTGTGTAAGTGCATGAGCAACGACTTGTTTGACCTGACCCAAGTCGAATGGCTTTTGCACATAATCAAACGCTCCCAGCTTTATTGCCTCCATGACATCACTGGCCGAACCATAGGCAGTCATCATCACGACTCTCGGGAGTCTTCCCTTTCTCTCGTTCAGACGGCGCAACGTATCCATACCATCTAAATGGGGCATACGCAGATCCAGAAGCATGACTTGCGGGCAAAAGCGTTCGACCTGCTCCAAAGCCTCTACTCCACTGCCAGCCTCCAGGAGCTCGTATCCCATTTTGCGCAGCGTAGTCGACAATGCCTTTCTCACATTGGCCTCGTCGTCTACGATCAGCACTCTGCTCGTCATCACAATCCTCCTTTTACCCGAATCGGCAGTACGACAGTGAAACAGACGCCTTCGGGGGTGTTTTGAGCAAAAATATGTCCGCCATACGCTTGCACGATCCTTTGGGAGATCGCCAGTCCAAGTCCCGTACCTGTTTGCTTCGTCGTGAAAAATGGTTCGAATACAGCCAGTAGGTTTTCTTCCGCGATAGGTGGACCGTCATTCGTTACCTGAACGTGCACATCATTGTCTATATTTTTGACTTCAATTTGGATACGACCTTCCATTGGTTTTGCTTGCAGTGCATTGTGCAGTATATTTAAAAATACCTGTTTTAATAACTCCGGTGAGGACATCACGACCGGAATATCCTCGTCACATACGAGCTGTACAATCCCCCTGCTATAGCCCTCGACATGTTCCAACAGCTTGAGTGTGTGCCGGATTACCTCCTGCACGCGCACAGGTACGTTCGACTCTTCATTGGGACGAGAAAATAACAAGAGCTCGTCAGTAAAACGGTTCAAACGCTCGACTTCCTCCACAATAATCCCTGTGTATTCCCGAGAGTCATGATCTTTTGGCCATTCCTCCTCGATGATCTGGGCGAAGGCTTTGATGGCTGTCAACGGATTGCGTACCTCATGGGCAATACTGGTCGCCCACTCACCTATGACCGCCAGTCGCTCTGCCTGAGCCAGCCTTGACTCCATCCTCCGCCATTGCGTACGATCCTCCAGCACGACGATGGCTCCCAGCACATCATCGGTGCTATTTTTCCAAATGGAAGAGCTGACCTTCAGCCACAGCACGCCTCTATCCGGATGCTGATGGCGCCACATAGCATCTCGGATGGCTCGACCGTTTTGCAGCGTATCCAACAGGATATGAAGGAGAGCCTCACTCTCTGTAAAAACTCCCGTGTAATGCATTCCCTTTGCTCGACTGGACGTGAAGCCAATCATATGTATCGCTGTCTCATTCCAAGCAATCAAATGCCCGCTTTGATCCAACGCGAGGACCCCGCTGTCCATGCTATTCATGATCGTCTCCGTGTGACTACGGCTAGCCTGCAAATCACTCGCCAAATTGTTGATCGCACCTGTAATTTCTCCAGGCTCACCGTCCATTCTCCTCAAACGAAAGGAAAGGTCTTGGCTAAGCAGCTTCAGCCCGGACTTGATCTCTGACAAAATCACTTCAAAGCGATGAACGAGCAAACCGCTGGCTGCTGCTGCGATCATACAGCCAATGCCCAAAATCGCATAAATGCTTTGTCGCATATCCGCGAGTTGTATATCAATCGTAGACATGAGCTCATTCGCCCATGCATAGCCGATCACTTGATTATTGCGAATGAGTGGAACCATGGCATTCATGATGTTTCCGCGTACTTGTTCGCCGATTACTACGTCAATCTGCCGCGTCTGCATGACACTGCGACCCGGATGGTTTTCGCCAATTGATTGTCCTATGTACAAGCTCATTTCATTGCTGGGTCCATACGTCACGATGGAATCGAGGGCTGCGGAATAATAACCGACGCCAATTCCCGAATGCGCCAGAGCAATATGATCTGTAAGCGGTTGCATTTTCTCGTTTAATGCTTGGAGCTTGTCCTCTTTTTCCGCCTTTTCTAATCCAGCTTCAACGATGATCGTGTCAAAATCTTTCGACAGCGCAAAATCCAATTGCTGCGTGATGGCGATTAGCTTTTGTTTCTTTTCCGCCAGTAAAGCCTGCTCTGCCGATTTTACCAACACGATTCCAGTAATGATAATCGGTAAAACAGTGACGACAATGACAGCTACAACAAAACGGATGCGGTACAGATATGTTTTCATTGCAAATGTCCTCCTTATGGTATTCTAACATACAGAAGCATCACACACAGGAAGAGAGGAGCGTACATATGACAACCGTTTTGTTCGTTTGTCTGGGCAATATTTGCCGCTCGCCCATGGCCGAAGCTGTATTTCGCCATCTCGTAGAGGCGGAGGGATTGGCAGGGGAAATCTCCATCGATTCAGCAGGGATCGGTGGCTGGCACGCAGGTGAACCTCCGCACAAAGGTACACAAAAGGTATTGACCGAGAATGGGATTGCGCATGACACACTGCGTGCTCGCCAAATTGTCACACAGGACTTCTCGGAGTACGACTATATCGTCTGCATGGATGAGGAAAATTTGTCCGCACTCAAGCAGATGGCTCCGTCAGGGAAAAAGGTATATCGCCTGCTCGACTTTGCCGCTTCTGCCCAGGAACAAAATGTGGAGGACCCTTACTATACGGGGCGATTCACGTATGTGTATGACTTGGTGAATGCAGGTTGCCACGGGCTGCTGAACGAAATCAAAGCCAATATCGCAAAAAAGGGATAGCCCGTCATCAGGGCCATCCCTTTTTCTTATACGGCGACCGTCTCCTTCTCAAGCAGTCGATTCAACCAGCTCTTCGTACTTGCAATCAAGCGTTTGTAGCTATCTGTCGAGGAAAAGGTATGGTCTCCCCCTACAACTACTTCTGTTTCGCAGCTCCCCCGTCTTCGCAGATGCAGCTCTCGCTCATAATGGAACATGGCATCCACCGCAATGACGTCATCCCGATTGCCATGCAGGATTAATACATCTCCCTCAAACTGCTTGGCTTGACGCAGCGGAAGAGCGGTACCCAGCGACTGGAAAAAGCGCTTCTCCAATCCGTAGCCCAAATGATCCGTTTTGCCGTATGACAGTGCGTCCTTGTATTCTTTCTCCCCCACGATCCGAACGATATCATCAAAGGGGCGTGCTACCGGTGCCCATAGGATGAGCGAGTGGATACGTTTATCCTGGCTCGCTGTCAGGACACTAACTGCACCACCCAAACTATGACCTAAGAGGCACACACGCTCCTGATCTACTTGTTCCAGTGTGAAAACATGGTCGAGAACATCACGTGTTTGTGCAAGCAGGACATCCAATCCACCTGCACCATAATTGCCGTCGCTCTCCCCGCAGCCTCCGTAATCGAAGCGCAATACGCCAAAACCGTGTGAAGCCAGTTCTCTGGCAGCTTTTACAAACAAGCGATTCACTCCAACTCGACTGCCGATAAAGCCATGGCAAATGACAACCAACGGGTACTTCACTCTGGTCTTGCCTGTTATGCATGTAGGTTCATGCAGGGTAGCCGTCAACGAAATCGTGTCGCTAGGTATTTGCAAAATCCGTTCCAAAGAACTCACCTCTTTTAATTTCAGTATTCCGAGTTGTTTACTATGATATAAACCTATTATCACTGATTCATTTTACTGTGTCAAGAAGATCATGCCTGATTGTCACTAGGCCAGGCTAAACAAGTTCTGCAATAACTGCAAAATAGATATTGCCCTCGTACTTGTCATCCCATGAACCAGACCAGTCACGAACTCCTAGTGTTGCCGTCACTGTTACTATATTAGAATTATCAGGTGTGGTCGCATCAACCTTGATGTTAACCATTCCCAGATGCTGATCTTTTTTTGGAGAAAATCCAAAATCAGTACCGGTTAATATAGCCGTTGCTTTCAAAACGTTACTGCCAAATACGATATGTTTTGAAGCAGTTCGTGGACCATCACCAGAATAACTACCAAAGCTAATGAAATCTGTTTTCATTTCCATAATATAAAATCACCTCTTACCGCTCATATATAATTGGATTTTTCACTACGATATGGATTGAAGCAGCACACTCTTGGTTATCCCTATCTACAACCTTTAAAGAAATCGTGTGTGATCCTGGTTGTAATGATCTAACATAAATCTCTTGTCCTACTCCAAGCAGTCCACCAATATCGGAGTACCAATGAAGTTTGGAGGGGTGTACGGATCCAATATCAGGTGAGAACGCATCCCCCATGAAGTGGGTCACTCGACCAAGCCAAACGATCGCTCCAGGAACTGGATTGTTAATATATACCTTGCATGGTCGCTCAGGTACTTGAAATGGTTCGCTTACTGCCATACCCGTTCGAATGCCTTCAGTAGCCAGTACCTGAAACTGGCAAGAACCTCCGCTAGGTAAATGATCAAGATCCACTTCGTATTCGGTTACTTCCATCGAAGGTGCCACAGCCCTCCAGCTCCTTCCCCCGTCGTTACTGTAACGGAGCAGGTAAGAAGCTGCTTTGTTACCGGCTTCCGTTTTCCAAGCTACACGTACTTTTCCGGAAAGTTGTTTCCCCCCTTGTGGCGACAGAATATGTACTTTAGGTGGATCACTTGGAACGTTCACTACGAGCAATTCTTTCTGCTCACAACTTCCACTTTCACCACACGTAAATACAATCTGCACTGTATGTCGGTGAAATGGGACAGGCACGTAAAAATCCAATCGGGCACTGTCAAGATCCTTGTGTGGATCCGTCAAATATATTCTTTTTGCATGCAAGACTTTGTTATGACAGTCGCGTAGCTCTATTGCGTATGGAGTCCATTCTCCCGATTCAATCGCGGGTTGGGACAGATAGTGGAAGCTCGGAAAAACTTCTACTTTTCCTCCGCGGTAAACATGAAACTTTAAAAATAAATGTTCACTCGATGCACCCTTTTTTTCTGGCAGATCCAGTCTATTTTCGGTATGAGAAATAGGCGGAAACTTTTGTTGCAATGCCTTATACGTATAGGGTGACACCCAGCGAGGGTCGCAATAGCCCATGAAATCAAATGTGTATGCCGGATCTTGTACATTCCCCAGTTCATCAATGCCAATTTCACCGATGCTCCCGGAAGGAAGTGCATCATATACTGGATAATTTGGATCAATATTCAGGGGCTTGCCACAGGGAGAGTGCATTCTTCCAAAAGCGTGTCCTATTTCGTGAGCAGCAATTTCACCATTGTAAATAAAGCCAGCTCCTACTCCACTGCGACCACACCCAATGTATTGAGTGGTTGGAACGCCTATAGGTAACAACCCATAGTAAACATCCCCGGTATCTCCCCTCATTTCACTAAGTTTCCCAAGTAGGTCATTCCAACCGTCACCACACCCATCACCAGATTTCTCTGTCAGGTCACCATCGAAATCAATGATGTCAAAGCCTGTAATAAAGACTCGGCACGGATATACTTTCCGAACATAACTGAGCGTACTGCTTAACGCAATTTCATTGGGTGCAGCAAGGTTAGGTTGCTTACCAGTGTACCGAATACCAACTCCTCTTACCCGTAATGGCGACACCTCCGCAAACGTTAGTGTGTTTTGAAATCTCCCGCTAAAATAGCCCGGTTGATTCGGTTGTAACACGTCAAATACCCGAATGCGATAATCAACATTCCCTACGCAGAGAGCACCCGGAATCAAAAAATTCAACGTGTCATCAGGATTTCGGCGGTTGATGGAAGAGTCTGTTTTAGGAACAAGAGGTCCATTTATTGGACTTATGGGAGTCCAGTTTCCACTCCCTGGGAGACGAACTTCCAATAAACCCGAAATCCTCCCAATCACCGGACGTGTTGGATCTGACTGTGTATCTATATAAACACGTAAAACTGTATTCTTCCCAGCAACCAAGCCAATGGAGTTGTCGGGTTGTGCTGTAGCAGGATCAAGATGTAACTGAGAGCGGAAAAATTGAATGGCTTGGTTGTGTTCCACTCCTGTTATAGAAAGATTCGAAGGAACAACTCCCGTTTCTAATTCCGTCAGTAACACAAATTGTATGCTTCCCTCATATAGATCGTCCCAATTATCGCTCCAATCGCGCACACCAAATGTACCTTCGACGATAACAACGTCATCATCTACCCGTGTATCCAGACGAATATTTACATTCCCTAGATGATGGTCACCTATACGAAAACAAGTAAGACCAGTACATATCTCAATAGGTGAGAATCCAAAATTAGTCCCTATTAATCCGGCAACAGCCTGACTTACTGTTTGGTTAAAGTTAAAAACTACCTCTGCTTTTCGTGGCCCTATTCCTTTTATACTAGGAAAACTCAAAGATCCAGTACGAATTTCCATACTTGTTTCCTCCTTTTTTAGAGTATGTCTTACAGTTAATGGAATTTATTCGTTTGTGTTTAAAAATAGCTTTCTTTTGCCCATGTGAAGGGACGCCAAAAAGGTTGCCTGTATCTACTGGCAACCTGAAATGTTCATAAATCATTTGAAAACAGTCCTATTTCAATGCAATGCGGTATAATTGAATGGCTTCAACAAGGCTTATTATGGATGCCATCGTGGAGCAACATAAAAATGTACTTTTTTGATTAAGCCAGTGCACCGAAGATAGGATTGTGAGGAGAAAACTATGTCCGACTTGCGGAAAGAAACCTTGGAAAAAATAAAAAACGGTGATTTCACCTGTTCCAAGGAGCTGACCTTGTCTATGTTCAGCGGAAAGTGGAAAGTCGTGATTCTGTGGCATTTAGGCGTAGAAGGCCCGCATCGCTTTAGCGAGCTGCAACGGCTGTTTCCAAAAATCACACATAAAATGCTGACGAATCAGTTAAAAGAACTAATCGAAGACGGAATTGTTCACCGGGAAGTATACCCGGAGGTTCCCCCGCGCGTGGAGTATTCCATGACGGAGTTGGGGATGACTCTGTTGCCCATTGTGGAAATGATGTATGAGTGGGGCGAAATGCGGATGGGGCAGTTGAAGCTGGCGTTGGGGGAGGCTTCTGTGTAGCTGTTGTGGTGGGGAGGAAACAGGAGAAAACGCTCAGATTCTTGGAACACCTTCGCGGGAGCAGGGGTGCCCGGCTCCGTGAAAAAAAGAGAAACCGCGTCCAAAGTAGATGTTCCAGGGGGCTTCTCAGAGGTGGACGCTAAAGGCAGTTTCTCTTTTTTTCACTGCGCCTCGGTAGGTGTGTCCAAAGATCTTCGCTTATTTCTCCTGTTTCCTCTACGAGCTGTTCGGGATTCCACCTACTTTTTTAAAAAAGTAATAGACCCCGTGAATGCTGCTTTCAAGCTGTAAACACTAGCCGCGTGGGAAGAAGCACATTTCCAGTCCTAGCGCCTCTGGAGCCCTACTTAGCTCTGAAATAAATGGCGGAGGTTTTCTCAGCTTCAACCTCTGAGATTACATCCTCGAAACTCTACTTTTGAAGCGCTCCCGACATTTATTTCAGAGCGGACAGTCTAACCCCTTGTGGGGCGTAGGCCGAAGCGTAGACTGGAAATGGGCTTCTTCCCCTCCACTACAGCTACTATAAATGAAAAAGGATAGCCTCCCGAGGAAGCTATCCTTTTTGTTATTACGGATTCACAGTATTTTTCGGAGGAGAAGCCAGATCACGCAGGATCGCTACCTCTACCCGTCTGTTTTTCGCTCTGCCTTCTGCCGTCGTATTCGGCGCTACCGGATGGTATTCTCCCAAGCCTGTCGCGCTGAACTTCGTCGGGTCTAGGTTCTTGTTTTCCAGAAGCAC
The DNA here is from genome assembly GCF_001423865.2 of Brevibacillus sp. Leaf182. NCBI lineage: Bacteria > Bacillati > Bacillota > Bacilli > Caryophanales > Paenibacillaceae > Brevibacillus > Brevibacillus sp. Leaf182. The sequence continues at coordinate 194,859 of NZ_LMPN02000020.1, forward strand.
CTTCAAAAAGTTAACGGAACGTTTGGCACTGAGATCCCAGTTAGATGGGAACTCTGCTCGGCGAATCGGCACATTGTCCGTATGACCGGTTACGGTCACTTTTTTCGGGTGAGGCACCAGCATCGCTGCCATTTCAGACGCAAGCTTTCTCGCTTCCGGTTTCAGATCAGCTTTACCGGAGTCAAACAGCGCATTGTCCAAAATGGTGATCAGCAGTCCTTCTTCGGTGAGCTTCGTCTGGAGCTTGTCCTGCAGCTTGTTTTGCTGAATGTATCCTTCGAGCTGTGTCTGTAGCTTTTTCAAGTCCTCTGTCTCTTTGCGGACCGCTTCTTCCAGACGCTTTTCTTCTTCTGTCTTCTGTTTTTCTGCTTCCTGTGCGCCTTTGTGCAAGGTTTGCTGCTGAAGTTCCGGGTCTAGCGGCACCGGACTGGGGTAGTTCATAACCCCCACACCGCCGTTCATAGCAATGTTGAAGGAGCGAACCATTTGGTCGAACTTCTTCGCATCCATCTCGCTAGAGGCGAACAACACGATAAACAAAGCGAGCAGAAGGGTGAGCAAGTCCGCGTAGGGAATTAGCCAAGACTCGTCCATATGCTCTTCGTGATGAGCATGTCTCTTTGGTCGCTTAGCCATTTACCGCAGCTCCTTCCTCCCTCTTCTCTTCCTTCATTTCTTCTTTCATTTCCGCACGCTCTTGGTACGGGATGTAAACCAGCAGCTTTTGTTCAATCGCAGTCGGGGATACACCTGCTTGAATGGAGAGCAGTCCTTCGACCATGATTTTTTTGATTTCGATTTCTGCTTTTGATTTCCGTTTGAGCTTGGTCGCGAACGGATGCCACAATACATAACCCGTGAAAATACCTAGCAAGGTAGCTACGAACGCAGCCGCAATGGATACACCCAGCGCATCGATATCACTCAAGTTACCCAGGGCGGCAATCAGACCGACAACCGCACCCAATACCCCGAGAGTCGGAGCGTAGCTTCCCGCTTGGCTAAAGACGAGGGCCCCTGCCTGATGGCGCTCTTCAATAGCGTGAATTTCTTCATTCAGAACATCGCGAACAAAATCCGGTTCCCCACCGTCAATGATCATCTTCATGCCGTTACGCAGAAATGGATCTTCAATCTCATCAGAAGTGTTTTCCAGAGCAAGCAATCCTTCACGACGAGCGATGGAAGCCCAGTTCATAAACTGACCGATCAATTCTTTTTTTTCAGGGAGCTTTTCTTCTTTAAAAATTATCTTGAAAAGAGCAGGAATACGTTTGATTTCCGACATAGGAAATGCGTTACAGATAGCAGCAATCGTACCTACGATGATGATCATAAACGCTGCTGGATTCAGTAATGCCATCGGACTCGCATGCTTCAAGATCATCCCGACCACTACTGCAACAATACCTAAAACTATACCTATCAAGGTAGACTTTTCCATCGTGACACTCCCTACTTCCATAATCGAAATCTATCTATATATGGTTTCGGAATTTTTGCTCTCACTTATGAGGCTTTTTGAAAAAAACCGCTCATCCAAACGACTGAACTAGTCCAATCATGACCAAAAGTCCCAGGATGAACGAAAAAGTCGCGGAACGAGCATGACCATCTCCATGGCTTTCGGGGATAAGCTCCTTGTAAACGATAAACAACATCGCGCCTGCGGCAAAGGAAAGCCCGTATGGCACCAGCCCTTGAACCACAGAGGTCAGGTAATAGCCACAGATCCCAGAGACGATTTCGACGGCTCCGGTCATGGTAGCCAATATAAACGCCTTGAGACGACTGACCCTTTGATTAATCAGAAAGAGAGCGACCAGGAAGCCTTCTGGTGCATTTTGCAGACCAATTGCAAAAGAAATCAGGCCACCCAAGCCAGACTGTTCACTCGAATAGCTCACGCCAACGGACAAGCCCTCTGGAATATTGTGCAAGGTAATTGCGGACAAAATCAGCAGCGATTGCGAATCCATCGAAATGTTGATTCTCGTATGCTCCAGATCGATATGCGGGACAATGCTTTCCAACACTGTAAGCATCAATGTTCCGGTAAGCACACCCAAACAAACGATAATAAATGGCGCGCTCTGAAGTGCCTGTGGGATCAGACTGAATGTCGAGGCAGCCACCATAATTCCAGCCGTAAACGCCAGCAATATATCCCGCCATCGATGGGATACCGACTTGAAAAAAAGGATAGGCAAGGCGCCCACACCAGTAGCCATGGCAGAAAGAAAGCTACCTATCAGTAGTTGTTCCATGTATGTTCCTCCACGTAATAATGCCGCTCTTCAGATGATACCATTTAGGTTCACGTAAAAAGATATCCGGAACAAACGGCCTTCTACTATCATATTTCCCGAATGGATACGGTACGCCTTTTTGTTAGGCCTTTTTTGTTAAACGGATCACATCCAGCAAATCGATTTTTTGTCTTGTTTTTTCATGATACAGCCATTTTTCCTGAACATGATCCACAAATAAAATTCCGTCTAAATGGTCGATTTCATGCTGCATACAAACAGCAAGGAACCCGTCTCCAGTAAGGATCATTTCCTCGCCTTGTCTGTTCAACGTCTTTACCTTTACATGCTCGGCTCTCTTTACATTGCCATAGTAACCCGGAAAAGATAAGCAAGCTTCCATTCCGATTTGTTCGCCACTCTTCTCTATGATTTCCGGATTGATGAGCTCAATTAGTCCATCTCCGCAATCCATGACAATCACTCTGCGAAGAATGCCTACTTGTGGTGCGGCAAGGCCAGCACGGCCGTCCGTGGCATATAAGGTTTCAGCCATCTCATCCAGCAGCTTGAACGTTTTTGCATTCAGCTCCTCCACTGGCTTGGCTACTTTGCGTAAGATTGGGTCTCCAAAAGGCAAAATTTGTTTCACTGCCATCTTTTTATGCTCCCTTCACTCTATTAGGCGGTGTATATGCCCACAAGTCATTTGGTGTACACTCCAGCGCTGTACAGAGTGCATCAAGTGTCTCTGCTTTCATTTGTTTGGGTTGACCGGTTAGTAAAGCACTGATGGAGGCTGGAGATAGACTGTAATTTGCTTTCTCTTTCAACAGCCTTGCTAAAGCGGCTCCCGTCCAAACTTCTCTTTCTGCCATTACTTTTCGCAACATCCAGACAAGCATCTTTTCACCCCTCAAAAATTTTGGCATTAACTAATTTTATTAGGCAACACCTAATATACCATATTTTTGCATACAGAAATAAAAAAACGCCAAATCCTTGGCGTTTTTGACGTTCTACGTTTCTGATCGATATGTTTTTCCCAACTGATCACTCAGGCCAAAATAATTGCGGAAGTTGTAAATCAGCGGATTCCATGCTTGAGGGTTCACGTGATGAGCACTTTGGACAATCTGTTTGTCTGCATGGACGTGACGTACTTCTGTCTCCACAATCGCAAACATGTCGGCATATTCCGGAAAACGGATGGTGCGGACGACTGCTTCGAGTTGAAGCGGGCATTCTCCCACTCGCTTTGGACGAACGATAGCAGAATCAACAGGAGTCAGCTTGGCTGCCTGAAACTTATCCGCTTCATAGCGGAAGCCCAGCTCCTTTTTATAGTCGGGTACGGGATTTCGGCCTGTTAGCGGAGCCAATGCTTCCACTTGCTGCCACATCGAGGCATCTGGCAAATTGATGACACACTCCGGCCGCTGACGCAAATTTTCCAATCCATGCGAGCCAAACCCGAGTCCCAGAATGACATAATTCCCCAAAGCCCATGACGATGAAATGGGGCTAATATTCGTTGTTCCATCTTCATTTTCAGTCGTCAACAGGACGACGGGAGTTCCGTAATACAAAATCTTCGGCTGAATGGTCGTATGGCTAGTCATGAACATAGCCTCCTTTGACTAGAATCAATCTTGCTATGACTCATTCTAGTCGAGGATTATTTCCATCGCGCTCGAAGTATGAATGTATGCTTACCTTCACAAATTAGCGTGCTCCTGCTTTTTGCAGGATTTGTACAATCTCGTGATAACCTCGTTCTTTTGCACGATACAGAGGTGTTTTTCCTTCGCTATCCGGGATGTTCACATCAGCGCCGTGGTCGATTAACAGTTGGATCATCTCTTGTTGTTTTTTTCCGCCATCATTCAATACGATTGCTTCCATCAATGCTGTCCATCCCGGATTGTTCACATGGTTGACGTCTACATCCGTCCGGGTAAGAAGCTCCTTTGCTACTTCCACATACCCATGTTCTGCCGCTGGAATCAAAGGTGTTCCTCCAAAGCGGTTATAAATCTTCGTATCTGGACCTGCATCGATAACCAGCTTCAAGATCTCTAGGTATCCTTCTGCTCCCGCATACAAGAACGGATTATCTTGCCGGTCGTCCTGAATATTGATGTCCGCTCCTGCTTCGATGAGGACCTTGACTGTTTCCACATGGTTGCCGTGTGTAGCCGCCATCGCCGCTGTTCTTCCACGATCATCCTGTGCGTTTATCTCAGCCCCTGCTGCCAAGCTAGCCTTGACTTCATCGGTTTTACCCTCTGCTGCGGCAGAGAGCAGTTTTTTATTCAGTTCCTTCACTTCTTCTTGAGAGAGAGTTGGTTTTTTCCCTGGTTGAGACTGTTGCTGCGGTGGCTGTGGTGTTGCTGGTTGTTGTTGCTGCTGTGCAGTCGTTATAGCCGGAGCTGTTGTGGACGGTTCATCCATGCAGCCAGTCAACAGCATTCCGAATGGGATTGCAGTGAGAATGAGTTTGTACATTTCGGCACCTTCCTTCTTGGTATGTCATTGAGATATAGGCCTAAGCCCGGTTGCGTACCGAGCTTAGATTGCCTGTTAAGAGGTTTCGTTCGTGATTATTTTGTCGTGAAGGTCAGTCCTGCCCATTGCCCTACTGGAGTAACGGAATACATGGTGTTTGGCTCTAATTTGCCGCCGTTCATGATCTCAAAGATTCCCGTAGCGCCTTTGCGCGTTGTGACCTTGTATTGGGCAACAAGCTCTGTCCCATCTGGTGCTGTAAGCATGATTTGACGGAAAGCAAACAGTTCATCACGCGGGTCCGTGCTGAGTCTAACCTCCAGCGTAGTTTCGTTTACTTCTTTTACAGAGCGAATCGTAAGCGGGTTGATCGCTTTTGCAGTGAACTTGGCATCCTTAATATCCGCCCAATCAGATGTAACGGTGTATTCTACGCCTGGAATCAGTGTCTCCCCTGCCGGCAAACGGAATTTTGGCTCCTGACGGCCATCTGTGGCTTGTGTAAATGGAACGTACGTCGCTACGATTGGCTCGCCACCCTCTGGCGTGATGTACACTTGTGCCGTTCTCAGAGATGAAATGATCTCATAGCTCTTTCCACGGTAGCGATTGTTTTCATCCAAGACAAAATCCAGACCATTTCGTTTCCCGACATTAGCCGCAATCACATTTTCATAGTCCGTTACGCCAGCGCGCAGGCTTGATTCGATCTCAATCGTATCGTACGCTACCTGACGGGCTTCGACCATGTCTAATCTATCGCTGTTTGTTTCAAAAGAGCCTGCCTCATCGTCTTTGTATGTCAACCTGTAAGTCATGTCGGAAGCCTGAGGCGTCGTTGGAACAAAGTAAGTAGCGGTTGTCCCTGTTTTTAACTGCGGGATATTGCGAATCGTCAAACCGTTATCAAATTGGAAATTTTCCTGTGCTTGCGCAAGTGCCAGATCTTCTGTTACGAGTGGGGCAGAGAAAGTAACTTCCAATGTAATCGGATTGAGCGACTTGATGCTACGTACTTCTGCATTTTCATCTGGTTGGGCATCCGTTGTAACAGACACGTTTCGCGCTGTAGCCCATTCGCCTACTGGTTCCACCTGATAGGTGACATTTGAAGCCAGCTCTTCGCCGTTCATGATTTCAAACGTTCCCGTTGCTCCTTTGCGCGTCGTAAATTTGTATTGGGCAACCAGCTCTGTTCCATCTGGAGCTGTCAACGTGATGCGACGGAGTGGAAAAATCTCTTCGCGCGGATCGCGTCGCAGTGTGACATCGAGTGTTGTTTCACTTGTTGCTTCTACAGACTGGATGGTAAGTGGATCGATATCTTTCGCCGTAAAGCTAGCGTCACGGAAATCAGCCCAGTCAGCGGAAACCGTGTAAGTGACACCCGGCTCAAGCTGCTCTCCCTCTGGCAGACGGAATTTCGGTTCTTGACGACCATCCGTATTCTGGGTGAATGGAACATAAGTAGCAATGATCGGCTCACGGTTTCTTGGTGTCAGAGTTACTTGTGTACCGCGCAAGGAAGAGATGATTTGGTATTCCTTGCCTTTGTAACGGTTGTCCTCATCCAGTTCAAAGTCTAGACCGCCTCGTTTGCCTGCGTACGCTTCGATTACATTCCCGTAATCCGTTACGCGGTCACTCAGGCGCGACTCTAGCTCAATGGTATCATTGTCTACTTGACGTGCCTCTCTCATATTGATTTGTTCTGTGTTGGCTGTGAAAGTGCCTGCTTCCTCGCCTTTGTAGCTGAAAGTATACGTCGTTCCTTCTTCTTGCGGGGTAGTAGGTACGATGTAGGTCGATTTGAATCCAGTTTTTAGCTGTGGAACATTTCGAATGGATAGGTCATTATCAAATTCGAAGTTTTTCTGTGCATTGTTGAGTGCCACTTCTTCAGAGCTGAGCGGCTCTGCAAAGGTGATCTCTAGTGTAATGGCATTCAGAGACTTAATGCTCGTTACCTCAACAGCTTCGCTTTCCTCCTGCTTATCATGAGAGGCTGCTCTCGCTACTGTATCCATGTTCAGAACGTTGAAAGGAACTGCTACCCCTGTTCCAAGCATCGACGCGAGTAAAAGTAGTGAGAGGTGCTTTTTCGTTTTCTTCATACGATCATCTCCTTGTCTACGATGGGGGATCAACCCTCTGAATCTATCGTAGTCGGCAGAGATAAACTCCTACTAAACCTGTTCTTAATGAACTATTTCGGAAAGATTAACTTTTTCTAAAAAAAACAAAAACGCCAATCACTCTGGCGTTTTTGTGTTCGTTTGTACGGTATATGCCTACACCTTAAATCGGCGAATCATGTGCTGTAGCTCTTCTGCCATATTGGAAAGAGCTGTCGCTGACGAAGCGATTTCCTCCATAGATGCGAGCTGCTGCTGTGTAGCAGCGGAAACGTTTTGCGTGCCATCAGCAGTCAAGTCGGAAACCTCGCTGACCAGCTCCATCGCTTGTACAACCTGTTCGGAATGGGCAGACACTTCCTGAGCAGATGCAGAAACGTTGTGTATCTGGTCGGCTACTGTACCAATCGAGTTCTGAATTTGACCGAAAGTTTCGCCCGCACGATGAACGACACGAATCCCTTCTTGTACTTCCCGGGTGCCTGTTTCCATCGATTCGACCGCGACTTTTGTATCTGTCTGAATCGTACTGATCAACTGCGCAATTTTTTGGGCGGACTGAGCTGATTGCTCTGCCAGCTTCCGCACTTCATCTGCTACAACCGCGAACCCACGGCCATGTTCTCCTGCCCGTGCTGCTTCGATCGCTGCATTAAGGGCGAGCAGATTGGTCTGATCCGCAATGCCTGTGATGACCTCGATGATCTCTCCGATTGCTTGAGAATGATTACCCAGACCGTCTACCACGGATGAGAGCTCACGCATGGATGCGTGGATCGCATTCATTTGTTGAACCGCTTCCTGAATCGACTGGTTCCCTTCTCCTGCCATGTTGGCTACTTCGCTCACCATATTGGATGTTTGCTGTGCATTATTTGCGATTTGACGAATTCCTCGTGACATGTCATCAATGGATTTCGCCCCATTCTCTACACTCACTACCTGGCGATCAACGCCTGCTGCCACCTCCTGAACAGTAACAGCAATTTGTTCAGTGGCCCTGCTCGTCTGATCGGCACTTGCCGTCAATTGCTCAGCGGATGCGGCTACCTGCTCAGAAGTTCCTCCTACCTGACGAATGACCGTGGTTAAACTGCTTGTCATCTCATTGAACGAATTCGTCAGATCCAAAATCTCGTCACGAGTTTTGACAACCAATGGCTCTGCTCGCAAATCTCCATCGGCGACTTTCTTCATCTCTTCCATCAAACGCAAAATCGGTTGACGAATGCTAGTAGTCAGTACGACAGCCAGCGCTACACATGCAATGACAGAGATAACCATGATAATAATCATGTCCCGCTTGACTGACTCATACATTTCCGCACTTTCCGTACCGGCGCGTTGTGCTCCCTCACTGTTATACGTCATCATGGCATCCAAATATTTCTTGCGTTCTAAAAACAATTCACTGCCTTTTTTCTTGATGCGATCCAGCTCGGCCATATCTGCATCGGTAGCTGGCCTTCTGATGTCGACCTTTTTGGCGATTGTTACATATTGCGGACTGAATTCCTCATAATTTTTCAGTGCCTGCTTCAATCCTTCAAAATTATTGCGGTCTTCTTCACCGAAAATCGTTTTTTCATAACTGGTCAATAAGCCGTCCATATAAGCAAATTGATCATCGACTTGTTTTGCATACTTGTTCTTGTCATCCATGCTCTCTGACGTAAGCATGGTTTGCGTAACGCCGTAAATGGTTTCCAGTGTCATGTTGATCTTCAAAATATCTTCCAGACCTGGGCGCCAATTCGTATTCATTTCCACCATCTTCTGATTCATCTGTTGCATCTTGGTAATGGTCGTGATCCCCATAAACAGCATAATAACCAGGATCAGCGCGTACGCACTACCTAATTTTTTTCCGATCGTCCATTTCATTTTGTAAACACCACTTTTCTTGACTTATGATGATAGCGTAATCTCCTTTTCCCGCCCAATTGATGGAATAAACCTTATTGCGCACAAAAAAATGGATCTTTACACAAAAATTAAAATCCACAATTCAGAAAACTCCTGTAAGATAGATGAAAATAAAGCGGAATGGAGGACGGTTGATGCAAAACTACGACGTCATTATTGTTGGAGCAGGATCGATGGGAATCGCAGCAGGCTACTATCTGGCGAAGCAGGGCGTGCGTACACTCATGATCGATGCCTTTGATCCCCCACACACGATGGGCAGCCATCATGGGGATACCCGTATCATTCGCCATGCGTATGGAGAAGGAAAACAGTACGTCCCGCTTGCGTTGCGTGCACAACAGTTGTGGTCAGAATTGGAACAAGCATCCGGCATGCCGATTTTCGCCAAAACAGGTGTTTTGAACGCTGGACCCTTGCATTGTCCTTTCCTGAATGAAATTCGGGAGAGCGCCGAGCAGTACTCCCTGCCGTTGGAAGTACTCCGTGCCGATGAGGTCATGCAACGCTGGCCTGGAATCCATCTGCCTGCTGATTACTACGGTTGCCTGGAGCCTGCCTCAGGTGTACTTTATTCCGAAAACGGCATTCGCGCCTATCGGGATCTCGCCCTTGCCCGAGGAGCTACGCTGTTGACGAACACGCCAGTCACGCAGTTGGAACCGGCAGGAAACGGGTTCATCGTGCATACGGAATCTGCCAGCTACCACGGCGATAAAGTCCTTCTATCCGCCGGTGCTTGGAATGGTTCTCTCCTTGACTCATTGGGCTTGTCCATCCCGCTCACGCCTACACGCAAAACGGTCGCCTGGTTTGGTGCAGATGAGAGCCAGTACAGTGCGGATGGCTTTCCCGCTTTCATCTTTCGCCTTCATGACTCCATGTTCTACGGATTTCCCAGCTTGGATGGCAGTGGTGTAAAAATCGGACGCCACGACGGAGGTCAAGTCATCGATCCCGACAAACTGGAACGTACCTTTGGCACCTATTTGTCAGACGAAGGCGATGTTCGCTCTTTTTTGGAAGCGTATATGCCTGGAGCAGCCGGACCATTGCGCCAAGGCAAGGTATGCATTTACACCATGACACCGGATGAGCATTTTGTCATTGACCGTCATCCTGAACATCCACAGCTTGTATTTGCAGCAGGCTTTTCCGGGCACGGTTTTAAATTCGCCAGTGCGATCGGGGAAGCAACCAGCCAACTGCTGGTAGAGGGAGCATCCTCCCTTGACCTGACTATGTTTTCTTGGAAGCGATTTTCTTGTCTAGCATAAGTAAAAAAGCCTCTCGCCGTATTTATAGCAGGAGGCTTTTGTTCGTTTTACCACTCCCAAGTCAAAGAACCGATCTGCGCTGAAATTCGACTGCTCACTTGTATGGGAAGGCCAGAAGCTCTCATGGTGGAACGACCGTTGTCGTAGGGAAACAGGTAGGCGAAACCAGGCCGAGTCGCCTGATTGACCAGATAGGCAGACCTCATGGCTCCCGCTCTTCGTTGTTCATTCAAAAATGCTACCATCTCACTCGCTCGTTTGATCCCCGCACCATGCCCGTAATACAAGCCATTGCCGAGAACTACTGCATTTTCCCCTTGCCACTGCGGTGTCGCGCGATCGTAATCAGGATTGGCAAAATAAATCACATCACCAGGTAAGAAGGTATTTGTCCGTAATGTTTGCAAGTCCAGATCCTGATCGTACCGCCAGTCATATAGCAAGATGTCCGAAAACATTCGCTCAAAATCGGGTAAACGAATGGACTGTAGGACTGCATGATAAATAATAATGACCATCGCCGTAGCGCACTCCGTAGCGTATTTTTGGCCCTCACGAAAAATATTGATAATCCCGCTGGATGGCAGTACTCCCGGTCGCAAGCGGAATCCGCCCTGGTCTGTTCGAATCCAGTATGCTGGATTGGCACGAGATTCTTCAAAAGTAGAAAAGGCCAGGCCGCTTTCGTTCAGTGCCAAGGCAGACCTCACCAGATGATCGCGCATTTTCAGTTCAAATTGCAGGAGTTCAGGAGTCGGATATTCAAATGTTTCATCACTACGTGCCATAATCGCTACCGTTTCACGCTGTACCGGATTTAATCCCCATTCCGCTGCCAACGAGGCGGGATTAGCTGGTCTCCCCGCTATGACGATCATATACAACCTCCCCTTCACACACTGTCCTTCTTATTTGTATGCGGAAGCCCATGTCCGCGTGATCGACTAAAAAACCATGAGTCAACATAGTGGTGGAGAAGAAAAAGCACAGTTCTCTTCGACTCTGACATGCCAGCAGGGGGAATTCACTGGACGTCTCCACTACAAAAAGGGGACCGTCGAGCTAAAGCCACCCTACGGGCGGAAGATTCTCAAGGGAGAAGTGTTCGACAAGCGTGGTCTCCTTTTTGTAGTTCCGACTGGGTAGGCGTTGTCAAGGTCTGCGAGCCCTGTGCTTTTTCTTCTCACTAGCCTTGTGCGTTAATCGGTACCTTCTAACTTAAAAATCCCCCGCCTGTTTGACCAGACGAGGGATTTCCTTTTTAGCCTTGTGCTTGCTTGACTGTATATGGTGTCGGGGTCGAGACGTGCTTTAAGCGTGAGAACATGTAGCATCCGACAATGACGATTACACTTCCGAGTAATTGAATGATAGTCATACGCTCTCCGAGCAAAAGGAATGCGAGAATGGCCGTAAAAATAGGATTGAAATTGAGGAACATACCGGCTGAGGTTGCGCCGACCTTTTGTACACCGATATTCCACAACACCATGCTGACGACAGTCGCCATTACACCAACGTAGAACAGCGACAGCCAAAACGTCCAGTCTGTATCGCTGATCGTAAATGTGGTGACATTGAAGGGCAGCATCAGCGCGACACCGAAAATGCCTGAGTACAGTGTGGACATCATCGGCGAGACCGTCTTCATCGCCCATCGCCCGCATACGGAGTAAATCCCCCACATGGCGACAGCGGCGAGCATCCACAGATCCCCTGTGTTAAAGTGCAATTGGGACAAGTGTGCGAAGTCTCCTTTTGTCATCACTACAAGCACGCCTGCAAACGAGACAAGCATCGCAACAATCTGCAACGGTCGAATTTTATCGCCCATCAGCAAAAAGGAAAAAATCGCGATCGAAACCGGATTCAGCGTGGACAATAGACCGACATTGGTCGCGTCTGTCCGCTCAAGTGCCCAGAACATGAATAAATTAAAAAGTGCTACACCAGTTACTCCCATCACGATCAAAGGAAGAAGCGCTTCTCGCGTTGGAAAAATCCGCTTTTCGCGTATCCAAACAACCGGCAACAAGCAAACAACTGCAATGAGCCAGCGCAAATTGGTCAGCGTCAAGGAAGACGCGTGCCCGATAAGAAATTTACCGACAACAAAATTTCCTCCCCAAAGGAAGCTGGTACAGAGTAATAGGACGATATACAGCGGTCTCATGATGCCTCCTGCCATGTTGAAAGAGTGTGGAGCTTTTTATTTGTTCTCTATCATACACCTTTCGCCAGCATTTCGGCGGTCATGCTACACTTCCATTTTTATCCTTTACCAGTAGTTATCCACTTCTCCATGAAAATCAGTTCGTCACGCTCATACCCAAGCTGATTGTAAAAAGCTTGTACACCATGATTGGTCGGCTCGATCAACAGGTTAATCTTTTCACACCCGATATTCGCCAGCCGCTTTTCCAGCTCATCCATCAGCCTGCTACCTATGTCTTGTCCTTGGAAATCCGGATCGACTGCCAGATGATTCACCCATCCCCGCCGTCCGTCATAGCTGCCCATTAGAGCTGCTATCATCCTGTCCTCCTCATTCATTGCCACCAAGAAAAGCTCTGCGTCTCGCTCCAGCTTTTTACGCAATCCCTCACGTGTATCCGAGCTTGAAAGCTGTAATCCGGCTCGTTGCCATAGCTGAATGACCTCCTCGTATTGTTGCAAGGAGAATGACTCAATTCTCATGTTTAATCACCATCATTGTGTATTTTTATACCTTTAATTTTATTTTTATACAATGATTATAATACAAAAAGGGGCTATCTAACAGCCCCTTCCTTCACACAGCCAGCCACGACATGATCACCGGCAGCAAGGTAAACGCCCATACTACCGTAATCATCGCTCCGGCGATCACAGCCAAAGTCGCACTGCTACCTTCTGTTTCCCCACGCTCAAACGCCTTTACCATCCCCAACGCATGTGCGCCCATTCCGTACATCAAGCCGATGGAAACAGGATGACGGAGCCTCATTCTCTTGATGATTTTGGGAGCCAAAAAAACGCCTGCAAAGCTGGTCAACATACCGAATACTGCCGTCATCGTAGGTAAACCGCCAATCGCCTCGGTTACGCTCACCGCAATCGGCAGGGTAATCGAACGAGGAATGACGCTAATCGCCGCTTCTTTTCCCAATCCGACTAGCATCGTCGTAGATACTCCTGCAATGATGGCAATGAGGGAACCCGTAGCAAGACTCATCAAAATCATCCGGCGATGCGCCATTAGCACCGACCAGTTTCGGTACAGCGGTACTGCAAAGGCTACCGTTACTACGCTCATCAACTCACTAATGAGCGAGGTCGCTTCACTGTATACCTGATAAGGAATGCCTGCGAAAAGCAAAAACAGAATCAAGCCAATCGGCGCCAATATGGCCGGAGAAAACAGCAGAGACGGTCTTTTCTTGTTGAACCGTTTGGCTGCATAGAAGAAAACGAGTGTCAGGAGCACGCTAGACGTTTTCCACAGGATCATGCTGCTTCACCTCTCCACGATTGAACAGTCGCTCAGCAATAACACCTGTCGAAATCATCACAAGCGCACAACCGCTCACGACGACCACAAGCACAAGCAATCCTTTTATGCCTAATAACCATGGATACTCCATCATCCCGACCAGCGATGGTACGAAAAACAGAATCATCTGCGAGAATAACAGAGTCGCTCCTGCTTCCACCCACTGTAGACGAATCAAGCCAGTATATAGACAAATGAACAAAAGCGCGAGTCCGATCAGACTGCCGGGAACAGGAAGGTGAAAAAACGAGGTCACCCATTTCCCAAGCCAGGTGAAGCCGAACAAAAGTAAAACTTGTGCGATGATGGAGAACCATCTTTTCATCGAGACCACCCCAGTTGCTCTACAAAGGTTGTTCAAAAAGTCACTGTTTGAACGAGTTACCTTCATTCTAAGCGTTCTCGATTCCATTCGTACAATACATAAAAATCATCATTTCTATTCCATTTGGTTATGGCTGTACATTTTCTCTACAAACGATATGAACGCCTTTGTCGCATGCGATAAATACCCTTCTTTTCGATAAATCAAGGCATACTGCCAGTCAATCACCGGGTAGGAAATGTTGACGGTGTGCAATTGTCCGTGATTCAAGCGTCTCACGATGGAGCGCGGAATGAGTGATATCCCCAGTTGGGTAGCCACCATCTCTCCGACAAAATCCCATAAAGAGCTCATGTAAGCGACTTTCGGTTCAAAGCCGGACAGCTTGCACGCTTGGCGCACCACATCATGCATCGCGTACTCTTCAGTAAACAAAATGAAAGCCTCGTCCTTGAGCAGTTCCAAGCTCACCTCATCGACTCCCGCGAGCCAATGCTCCCGATGAACGATCGCGACGAGGTCCTCTGCGAGCAAGGGAACCGCCACAAATTTCTCCTGATCCGTTGGAAGAACGGTTAAGGCCACATCGATGCTTCCTTGCTCCATTTGGATTTCAAGCAGCTTGGCGCTGTATTCCTTCATCTCGATATCGATGCCTGGGTACTGCTTTTTAAACAAGGCAATCACATTCGGCAAGAGAAAAGAACCCACCGTTGGCATCATGCCCAGCTTCACCCGACCACGCTCGACATTTCGCAGTTCTGCAATCGAAGACGACATGCCTTCCATCAGTTGCAACACTTTGGTCGCATAGCTGTAGACCATTTCTCCTGCGTCTGTCAGATCCATTTTCCGCTCCGTCCGATCCAGAAGAACTACCTCAAGCTCTTCTTCCAATGCCTTGATCATTTTACTGATAGAAGGCTGAGAGACGTGGAGGGATTGGGCGGCCTTCGTAAAGTTTTTATGTTTGACTACTTCCACAAAGTAATGTAGCTGTCGAATATCCATGATGCCCTCCGTTTTCGTCCAATCAAAAGCGTTAGCTACAGATTACCACAGGCGAGAGTATGCAAAAAAGCCAGGTACGCAGTCGCGCCCTGGCTTTTCCTCTAGCGTGAGTTAGTTCACGGTTACTTGAATTTTTACGACTTTACCATTATATGTAGCCGCAATCGTTGCACGCCCTGCTTTCACAGCCGTGATCTTGCCATCCGCTACAGTCGCTACGGAACTGTTCGTAGAAATCCAGTCTGCATCAACTGTGATATCGACCTTGGCTTTGTCTGTATAGACAGCAGATACCTTCAAGTCTTTAGATTCGCCTACTTTGAGAGCGACCTTTTTCGTGTCAAATTCCAGCTTGGAGATGACAGCAGACTCTACAGGGATCGAGATCGTCTTTCCACCATAAGTTGCTTTGATTCTCGTTTTGCCAGAGCCTACAGTTGTCACGACTCCGTTTTCAACTGTGGCGACTTTTGCATCGTCGGATGTCCACTTGGCTTTGCTTGTAACATCGACTTTTTCTTTGGTAGACAAGGTAGCCAGCAGCGTAACCGACTGGGTAGTGTCTGGACGCAGATACAGCTTTTTCTTATCACTGTCCAGCTTGGAGACGACATCCACCTCTACTGGAATAGATACGCTTTTTCCACCGTACTTCACTTTGAGCTTCGCTGTGCCTGAGCCTACTGCTGTAACCAACCCATTCGTTACTGTTACGATTTCCGTATCATCGCTTTCCCACTCTGCATTGGCAGTTACATCAGTGGTAGACTTGTCAGAGAAGGTTGCTGTTGCGTTTACCTGCTTCGTGCTTCCTACGCTCAGAGCCAGTTTCTTCTGGTCAACAGTGAGCTTGGAAATCACCTCGATCTCAACAGGGACACTCACGCTTTTGCCCCCGAAGCTTGCTTTCACTCTTGTTTTACCGGAGCTAACAGCGGTTACCAAGCCTTTTTCAACGCTTGCGATGTCACTGTCAGAGGAAGTCCACTCTGCTTGCTGCGTGACGTCTTCCGTTGTTTTATCCGTGTATTGCACGCGGACGTTCAACTGCTGTGTCCCCGCTTTTTTCAATTTTACTGTCTTTGTATCAACCACAAGCTTGGAAATCTTCTTCTGCGTACTTGTTGTCGCAGAATTTGCCAATGCCGGTACTTGGCCGACACTGGAAAAGATCAGCCCAACGGTAACAGCCGTAGCGAGCATACCTTTTTGCCAGTTTCTCATGCTCACATCCCTCTCCTTTTCCTTTCTACTTTCCACCATTTTCTATATCGGCTAAACAGCCTTACTTGTTGAATACAAAATGGCAAAGAAAGTCATGATTCTTCTGCCCATGTCCCTGCCAAGGGAGCAAAGTGCTGCATCGCCAAAGCTCCTGCTCCCATCACGATTGCCTCCCCCTTCAATTCGGAAGGAATGACGCGAAATTTCCCTTTGAATGGCTCCCAGATCACTTGATCGCTATGCTCCTCGACCAAGTCAATGATTTCGCGATAATTCTCCACCAAATCACCGCTTACAATCACGGTATCTGGATTGTACATACATACAATATTGTTAATCGTGATGCCGAGGTACAACGCGGTACGAGAGACGATTTCCTTCGCCCAGCGCTCTTCGTTTCTCGCCGCCGCGAACACTTGACGGACATCACTGACATCCTTCACTCGACGCGCTTCCATGATCAAAGAATTTTCGTCTATGTATGTTTGCAGACATCCGCGTTTTCCACACTCGCACAGATTCCCATTCGGATCGAGCGTCGTATGCCCCAGCTCTCCTGCGCTATTGGAGCCCCCGCGAAACACTTCGCCATTGATAATCAACGCAGAACCGATACCCGTGCCAATGCCGATCAAAGCTGTCTTGTTTGACCCTTTGGCAGATCCGTACAAGTACTCCGAGAGGATTTTCACCTTCAAATCGTTGTCGATAACGGTTTTGATTTTCAGCCTTTTTTCAATCAGGCTGGCAAACGCTACGTCCTTCCAGTCCAGCGTAGTGGATAGCTGAACAATCCCTCGCTCATAATTGATCACCCCTGGCATCCCAATGCCGATCCCGACCACTTTTTCTAAAGGAATGCCTGTCTGTTTGAGCATCCCTTCTATCTCGTTACAAATCAGTTCAGCCGTCTCTTCCGGTGTAGAATCCTGTGTTTTATGATCCATCCGGTGCTGTGCAATAATCGCTTCACTAAAGTCCATGATTCCAAAGCTAATGCGCTTTTTTGCCATGTCCACGCCGATTGTATAAATGGCCCCCGGCTCGATGTCGAGCATGATTGCCTTCCTGCCCACACCTGATGAGGTAAGCTCCGTCTCTCGAATCAGTCCTTCTTCGCACAGCTCACTGACAAATCTGCCAATCGAGGTAGCGCTCATCCGCGTAATTTTGGCGATTTCTGCACGCGATATCGGTCTCTGCTTTTTGATAATGTCGAGGATCATTTGCTTGTTATGCTGCTTGGTCACGTCCTGATCTTGCTTCATGATTTTTTTCATCATACAAAACTCCCATCTTGCTTGAATTCCCGGTAGCATTC
The DNA here is from genome assembly GCF_001423865.2 of Brevibacillus sp. Leaf182. Lineage (NCBI taxonomy): Bacteria > Bacillati > Bacillota > Bacilli > Caryophanales > Paenibacillaceae > Brevibacillus > Brevibacillus sp. Leaf182. The sequence continues at coordinate 212,367 of NZ_LMPN02000020.1, forward strand.
CTGCGCGATTATTCTCACACTACCTGTCGCCATTTATTACGTCAACTGGGCCAAACAAAAACCATCCGAATCACCTCGGATGGTTGCTACGATGCTATCGCTTGTTGTTGTTCAAATCATACGGTGTCTCTTGGTAAACGTAATAGTTTAACCAGTTGGAAAACATCAAATTCGCATGTGCGCGCCAAGTGACAATAGGCTCGCGACTTGGATCGTCCTTTGGATAGTAATTACGCGGAACAGCAATATCCAAGCCTTTGTTCACATCCCGCTGATACTCATCTTGCAGGGTGGTCGGATCATACTCGGAATGTCCCGTCACAAAAATTTGTCTGCCATCCCTCGTCGCTACGATGTAAACCCCTGCTTCATCAGACTCGGACAAAATCTCCAGTTCAGACACTTGCTCGATGTCTTCCCTTCGATTTTCAGTATGCCTGGAATGCGGAATGTGGAAGTAGTTATCAAATCCACGGAACAGCTTCACATTTTGCTTATTGAGTGTATGAGGGAAGATTCCGAACATTTTTTCTGGCAAAGGATGCTTCGGAACGCCAAAGTGGTGGTAAAGACCCGCTTGTGCTCCCCAACAAATATGCAAGGTCGAAGTGACGTTCTCCATTTTCCAATCGAGGATTTCTGTCAGCTCCTGCCAATACGTGACGTCTGTGAACTCGAGCTGTTCCACTGGCGCTCCGGTGATGATCATGCCATCAAATCGCTGATCACGGATCTCCTCAAACGTTTTATAAAACATCGATAAATGTTCTTCCGACGTATTTTTGGAAGTATGACTGGACATGTGCAAAAGCACGATTTCGACCTGTAGCGGAGTATTCCCCAGGAGGCGGAGCAACTGTGTTTCCGTTGTTTCCTTCACCGGCATGAGGTTGAGAATGACGATCCTGAGCGGTCGTATGTCCTGTGTGAAGGCACGGCTATCCTTCATCACAAAAATATTTTCTTGGGCGAGTATTTCCGTTGCAGGCAATTCGTCGGGCAATTTGATTGGCATAAAGATCCCCCTTTCCATCCTTTGAACACAGGTAGAAAAACAATAATCCGACAAATTCGACAAAAATACTAGCCTTCCTGCCAATCACACAGGGGAAAACGAAAAAATCCCCTTGCAAGCAAGTTGCAAGAGGGCTCTTCCCTTAGATCCAGCCGCGCGCTTCCATCGCCTCCGTGATTCGCAAAAGCGAGATCATATAGGCTCCCGTGCGTAAGTCCACCTTGTATTGATCAGAGAGTTCTTTCACGGCGCGATAGGCGTTAATCATTGTCGTTTGCAGCTTTTCGTTTACCTCAACCTCGGACCAGTAGTAATTCATCAGGTTTTGCACCCACTCGAAATAAGAAACCGTTACGCCACCTGCGTTGGCGAGAATATCGGGAATAACGATAATCCCTTTTTCGCGCAAAATGGCGTCTGCATCCGGTGTAGTTGGTCCGTTTGCTGCTTCTGCGATCCACTTGGCCTGAATGCTGTGGGCATTCGCTGCTGTGATGACATTTTCCAACGCGGCCGGGATCAGAATATCCACTTCCAGCTCCAACAGATGTTCATTGGAGATGACCGTACCACCTGCATACTCCAAAATGGTGGCGTTGTCTTTTAACTGTCCTACCTTTTCGATGTCCAAGCCAGCAGCATCATAAATACCTCCGCGTGAGTCACTGACCGCCACGATTTTGAAGCCCAGCTCTGTTAAAAGCCTCGCTGCTATTCTTCCCGCATTGCCAAAGCCTTGAATCGCAACGGTTGTTTGCTCCGGCTTGCGTCCAGAATCTTTTAATGCCTCTAGTAAGGTAAAGACGCATCCGCGGGCAGTCGCTTCGTTTCTTCCTTTGGAGCCGCCGACACTCAGCGGTTTTCCCGTGATGACTCCCGGAGAATACGCTCCTTTTAATCGACTGTACGTATCCATCATCCACCCCATGATTTGTGGGGTCGTATACACATCGGGTGCAGGTATATCAGTATCTGGTCCGACAATATCAGCAATAGCTTCCATGAAGCCGCGGCTGACTCGTTCCAGCTCATTTTTGCTGAATTCGTGGGGATCACATATGACTCCACCTTTTCCACCGCCATAAGGAAGACCAACCACGCCACATTTGAATGACATCCACATGGAGAGCGCCTTGACTTCATCCATCGTCACATCCGGATGAAAGCGAATCCCTCCCTTGGTCGGTCCTACCGCATCATTATGCTGAGATCGGTAGCCTTCAAAGACACGCACGCTGCCATCATCCATCTTGACAGGAAAACTAACGGCCAATACTCGTTTGGGTCGCTTTAAAATTTCTACAGCATCACTCCGCAATCCCAACAATGCCGCTGCAGCATCAATCTGTTTCTGCACAATTTCGTATGGATTCAGGTTTTCTTTCTCTACAGTATTTAGCATCTCTCTTCCTCCCCAATACTTTTCACATATGTTTTTCTACATCACCTTGGCGCAGAGCTAAAGGATGAATGGAGTAATTATATACGATGCAAGTAAATTCAGACAATTCATTTTCTTTGTTTTCACATTATTGTGTTATTTTTGGCATGCAAATAAAAAACGCCCGATGCATCCTCGCGACACATCAGACGTTTTCACTTATTTTTTCAAATATGCCTTCATCAGCTTTGTTTTCGTCTCCCACATCTCTTCGCTGATGTGCAGACGGTAATGCTCCGGATTCAGCATGCGCAAGTATTCAGGCCAGAACAGCTTGAGCTGCTCGCAATGGTAGCTGCGAATCTCTTGGAGGGTCGGCAGTTCATAGACCAGTTCCCCATTCACAAATACCGGAATGAGCAGCGACTCAGCCTGGTAGTTCTCCAAATGCTTGCTCAAATACGTATGGCTCGGATGGAACAAATGGAGAGGGGCTCCCTCATCGACTGTTGTTTCATGCGGGAAGCACATGTAGTCAGCAATCGCTTTGCCTGTTTCCGGATCAATCAATCGGTACATATCTTTGATGCCCGGCGTAGTGACTTTTTCCGGATTCCCGGAGATTTTGATGGTCGGCTGATATTTTCCGTCCGCGCCTTCACGCGCTACCAGCTTGTATACGCCTCCGAGTGTCGGCTGATCCGCTGCCGTGATGAGCTGCGTTCCTACTCCCCAGCTATTTACGCGTGCTCCCTGTACTTTCAGGTTCATAATTGTGTGCTCATCGAGATCGTTGGAAGCGACAATTTGCACATCGGTCATGCCTGCCTTATCAAGCATTTCGCGTGTCTTGCAAGACAAATACGTCAAGTCGCCGCTGTCCAAGCGCACCGCCGTCAGCTTTTTCCCTTGTTTCTCCAGGCGTTTTCCGACCTTAATTGCATTAGGCACGCCGCTTTTGAGCGTATCGTAAGTGTCGACCAGCAAGGTTACCTGTCCTGGTAGAGCCGCTGCGAAGCGCTCAAATGCTTCCTCTTCGCTCTCAAAGCTCTGTACCCATGAGTGAGCGTGCGTCCCTTTTGTCGGGATGCCAAACATTTTCCCTGCCAGCATGTTCGAGGTCGCGTCGAAGCCAGCCAAATACGCTGCCCGCGTCCCCCACAGCGCAGCATCTGCCTCCTGCGCCCTTCTTGTTCCGAACTCCATGAGAACATCATTGCCCGCAACATTTTTAATCCGCGAAGCTTTGGTCGCAATCAGCGTCTGGTAGTTCATGTAGTTCAACAGGGCCGTCTCAACCAACTGTGCCTCCATGACACGCCCCTCTACACGAATCAGCGGCTCGTTCGGGAAAACCACGGTTCCTTCCTTCACGGAGTAGAGTGAGCCCTTAAAACGAAGCTGGCGCAACTCTTCCAAAAACTTCGGATCGTAGTTCTCCTCCTGCTCACTCAAATACTTGAGATCGCTTTCTTCAAAGCGTAAATTTTTTATATAGGAAACAATTCGTTCCAATCCAGCAGATACAGCGTATCCGTTTCCAAAAGGCAGCTTGCGGAAAAATGCTTCGAAAACGACCTTCTGATTGTGTGTTCCGTTCACCCAATGGGCGTACATCATATTAATTTGATATTTATCTGTGTGTAGTGCCACACCAAATGATTGCATGTCACTGAGGCCTCCTGTGTATTCCTTTCTACCATCATACCAGAAGCGTCCGCTGGTGCCCATCCGCTGTGGAGGATATTAGGGAATGTGGTATAGTATGGGGATAAAAAGAGAAGCAATCGTGCAGGCTGGGAGTGAGCATAAGTTGAACAGAAAAATCGTTACAATTAGTAAAGGTTTGCCTAAAAGTAATATGTACAACGGCAAGGAATATCTCTCCGGCATTTGGAAGGAGGAAGCGGACGAGCTCGTTGTCCGTTCCGAAAAAATTGATGACGACGATATCGCGAATCCAGAGTACCACGGCGGCCCAGACCGCGTCGTCTGTGCGTATCCTTTTGAACATTATGCCCATTGGGAGAAGTTATTCGGCCAACCTCTGACCAATGCGGCATTCGGAGAAAATCTCACACTCGCTGGCATGACCGAAGAGCAGGTCTGCATTGGGGATGTGTATCAATTCGGAGATACCATCCTGCAAGTGACCCAAGGCCGATTTCCTTGCGCGACGATCAACAAGCGCAACAACAATAACCAACTGCTCAAAGCGGTGGTGGAAATGGGCTATACGGGCTATTTCTTCCGTGTCTTGCAGGAAGGGACAATCAAGGCAGACTCCAAGATTTCCCTCATCACTGCACATCCAAAACAAGTAACGGTAGCGTCGATTCACCACTTATACTTCCACGACAAATCACCATCCCAAGAGACGATACAGCGTATGCTTGAGGTGGAGGAATTGGCCCTGCCTTGGCGGAATAAACTACTTGAAAAACTGGAAAAGAAGCAGCAATAGTGAAAGGAACGTCTCATGCGAATTAATAAGTTCATCAGTGAAACCGGCATTTGCTCGCGAAGAGAAGCCGATAAATTAATCGAGGCCAAGCGCGTGACGATCAATGGCCAACTCGCGGAACTGGGAAGTACGGTTGCGTCAGGAGATGATGTGCGCATCGATGGGCAGCCGCTCGGTGTCAAAAAGAAAGATGTCTACATCGCCCTGAACAAGCCTGTCGGAATTACGTGTACCACTGAACTGCACGTCAAAGGCAACATCATCGATTTCGTCAATCACCCGGAGCGGATTTTTCCTATCGGGCGACTGGATAAGGATTCGCAAGGACTCATCCTGTTAACCAATGACGGGGATATCGTAAACAAAATTTTACGTGCCGAGAACAATCATGACAAAGAGTACATCGTCACCGTAGATAAGCCCATCACGGCGAACTTCTTGCACGGAATGGCAAACGGCGTACGCATTCTCGGAACGACCACAAAACCTTGCAAAGTAACCAAAGTCAGCGACCGCGTCTTCAATATCGTGCTGACGCAAGGGCTGAATAGACAAATCAGACGGATGTGCCAGGCTTTTGGTTATCAGGTGCGAAAGCTCGAACGGATACGCATTATGAACATTCCGCTGGGGAATTTGAAATTGGGGCAATGGCGCAATCTGACGGCCAAGGAATTGACTGATCTGAATAAAAGCTTGTGAAATAGGGACGGGTTGGAGTCTGTATAGCGGCTCCTTCCCGTCTTTTGCATTTGTATGCGAATATTTTATTTTTACTGAAAACGATTATTTACACGCTCCTCCTTCTCCGTTTACCATATAAAAAACCATACGAGAGAAAAGAGGTGGAGAGATTCTCCCCGCACACTTTTAGGGGCGAATCTTGCGAGGATGAAACTGGTTTGTGTCGATTGCAGCAAGGAAGTGCCTGCCCATTTATTTGACTATCAATGCACATGTGGTGGCTTGTTTGACATTATTCACGATACGTCGACCATCGATACCGAACAGCTAAAGCGCGTCTTTCACGAGCGGCTGTCAGAGCGTATGACACCTTATGCGAGCGGAGTATGGCGCTACAAAGAACTGATTTTCCCCGAGCTTCCTGAAGAGTACATCACGACCAAGTACGAAGGAAATACAGGACTGTACGCATCTGCACTCATCCAATCGTATGTAGGAAGCAACAGCAAGGTATGGCTAAAGGCACAAAGCGAGAATCCGAGTGGTTCATTCAAAGACAACGGGATGACTGTCGCCGTATCACACGGTCGTTCATTAGGCTATCAACGCTTCACCTGCACATCAACTGGCAATACCTCATCCTCTCTCGCCATGTATGCTGCACTCGCTCATGGCGAATCGTACGTGTTTGTCCCGAACAAAAACATTTCCTTGAATAAAGTCATGCAAACACTCGCCTACGGAGCAAAGGTCATCAGCTTTGATGGCACTTACGATGATGGCATCCGCTTTTACGAGCAATACAGCAAAGAGCTCGGCCTCTATATCTGCAATTCGATCAATCCATTCCGCATTGAAGGGCAGAAGAGTATCGTGTACGAAATCGCCCAGTACCTCAATTGGAACCTCCCCGATTGGGTGGTCATCCCTGGCGGAGCGCTAAGCAATGTGACGGCTCTCGGAAAAGGCTTGCAGGATTTGAAAAATCTCGGCTTTATCGAAAAGGTTCCTAGGGTGGCGCTCGTACAGGCGGAAGGTGCTAGCCCATTCCATCGAATGGTCGCAGGCGGGTACACCGAACTGACACCTGAACCCAATCCATATACACGTGCCTCTGCGCTCAACATCGGCAATCCGCCTAGCTGGAAAAAAGCGCTTCGTACATTAGAAGAAACGAATGGCGTTACCTGCTCCGTGACTGATCAAGAGATTCTCGACGCCAAAGCATGGGTGGATAAGAGCGGGATCGGCTGCGAGCCTGCCTCTGCTGCTACGGTCGCTGGATTGCGCAAGCTCATCGCAGGACAAGTGATCGATAAGGACGAAACAGCCGTGTGCATTTTGACAGGAAACATGCTGAAGGATACTGATGCACTGCAAGAGTATCATTTAGGGGAATCGGCACAAGCAAGCTATCCGAACAAAATTGTCTCGGCACAACTCACGTTGAAAGAGATTGGCGCCATGCTTTCGTAACAACTCATCTGTATTTTTTTCACTTAATATGCGCGAATAATTTGCTATCCTTTCAATATCCTGTTATGCTAGTAAAGAATTATTTTTGTTCGAAGCAACGGATAGCGTAGATAGCAAATTTTCGTCTAGATGATCCTGAGAGCAAGGATAGTAATATATGTGTGCTACACACTAGGAGGCAATAACAATGGAACAAGGTACAGTAAAATGGTTTAACGCAGAAAAAGGTTTTGGTTTTATTGAGCGCGAAGGTAAAGAAGACGTATTCGTTCACTTCTCTGCTATCCAAGGCGAAGGTTTCAAATCCCTTGACGAAGGTCAAAAAGTTACTTTTGACGTAGAACAAGGCCAACGCGGACCACAAGCTACTAACGTTCAAAAAGTTTAATTTAGCCTTACACAAAAAACAGACTCCTGCATGGGGGTCTGTTTTTTTGTTGTCTGAGTCTGAAACACAAATAAAAAACCCTACTCACGAAAATGGAGTAGGGAATGCTACAGAACAGTAAATGGTAGACTCAGTATAACACAGTACATAGCCCTTCCTAAAATTTTTGTATTTTCAAATACGGATTATTCAACCGCAGGTAGTTTTGAACGTTGAATATTAGTAATTTGCCCCCGCGTTACACGGAGCAGCCCTTCTTTTTCCATTTTCTTTAGTGTCCGGCTAATCACTTCACGAGCAGTCCCCAGCTCAATTGCCAACTGATCATGTGTAATGGCAAGCGAATCATTCTCCACACCTGTATGCTCAATCAAATATTCGGAAATCCGAACCCGAATGGATTTAAAGTGAATGTCGTCAATCAAGTTCGACATGATAATCAATCGACGCGCAAATGATTGAAAAATATACTGGCGAAAGCCTTGATGGTTCTCGATCCATTTCTTATAAATCTTCGTTGGGACGTTCAAGACCATACTCGGCTTCTCCACGCAAGCCGAAGCCTCATACACCGTTTCTCCCAATATGCTAGACGCGATGAGTGGGCAGCACTCGCCAGCCGATAGCCTGTACAATGTAACCTCTCTCCCATCACTGCTCAGTTTGAAAATGCGAACCAGCCCATCCAAGATTAATGGCGCATTCTCCAAAAACTCGCCTTCATCAATGGTAAAGTTGGCTGGAACCGTAGTGATGGAGATTCCCTCCTCTTGCCACTCTTCTGGAGTAAGTGCCGCCAGACTTGGAAAACGTGCAAGGACTTCCGCAATCTGCTCCTTTTGCATATGGACGAAGAACCTCCTGTGAAAAAATAACTTGGTGACAAAGTCACAGATTACCGATACAGATTTTTATTATTATTGCACTCAAGAGGGGACGAAAACAAGAAATAAGATGCGTAACAGAAATTTGATCGGCTTACACTAATGAACAAATATCTTTCAAACAAAGGGGCTGTATGTGGATGAGTACTTATGTTTTGGTTCATGGAGCATGGCAGGGAGAATGGGTATGGGAACTGGTAAAGCCTGAGCTGGAATCATTGGGACACAAGGTTGTAACAATGGACTTACCGGGAAGTGGACAAGATATGACCCCTCCACAAGAAGTAACCTTGGATTTATATGTAGAAAAAGTAGCCAACCTGATTAAGCAGCAAAATGAAAAAGTAATTCTTGTCGGACACAGCATGGGAGGACTCGTCATTACACAAACAGCCGAGCATGTACACGATAAGATCGAGAAACTCGTTTATCTTTGTGCTTTTTTACCGAAAAACGGGGAAAGTCTCGTAGGGAAGTCAGAAGGAGAAAAGGGACCGCAATTTACGTTAAATGAGGAAGACATGACGCTCGTCCCTAAACCTGAGACTGTGGAGCAAACATTTTTCAATGTGGTAGAGGACGATGCATTGCGACTGTCTTCGATGAAGCGTTGCCGTCCACAAGCGCTGGCTCCGTTCACTCAACCAGTGCAAATTACTGAGGAGAAATTCGGAAGTGTCGATCGTATCTATATTGAAACCACTTTAGACAACGCAATTCCAATCGATTTCCAACGCAGAATGAATACAGAAACACCTTGCAGCAAAGTTATTACACTGGAAGCCGATCATGCGCCTTTCTTGTCCAAAACAGAAGAGCTGGTAAATCACCTCGATCAAGTAAGCAAATCATAAAATAACCAAAAAGAAAGGCTGTCGACCATCATGTCGGCAGCCTTTTTCTTCATTCCTTTATATCCAACAGGCGAACCGTACGGATGAGCCTTTGCAATCCATCCCGCAGTTGTTGTTCATTCAAATAAGAATAACTGATGCGTATCCATGAACTTAACTCTCGTTGTGGGTCACAGATCGCGCCGGGCACAAACGTAATCGATTGCTCTATGCATTTGGCCAGAAGACTTTCCATCGGGATGGAATCAGGCAGCTTCACCCATAAATTAAAGCCTCCTGGTGGGCTGGACCACTCCCAGTCGGTCACTGTTAGCTCTTCCTCTATGATATCCCGGCGAATGGCCAATGCAATCCGCAGCTTCGCCAAATGCTGCTGCATTCTTTCGGAGAAGAAGTAATGCAAAAAAATCTTTTGATTCAACAGGGGCGCTCCACTGTCGGACAGTGATTTCGCTTGAATCAAATACTTCATAATAGATGGTCGGCATGCCACAGTCGCAATACTCAGCCCCGGAGCGATGTACTTGCTAAAGCTGCGCAGATAGATGACATAGCCTGCCGTGTCATAAGAAAAAAACGGCAGTGGGGGCTCATCACCAAAGTAAATATCGCGGCACGGATCATCCTCTACGATCAGGCACTGATACTTCGCAGCCAGCTCCACCAGTCTCTTCCGCTGTTCAGCGGGAACCGTATAGCCCGTCGGATTGTGAAAGGTCGGATTGAGATAAAACAGGCGCGGTTTTTCTTTTTGCATCACCAGTTCAACCTGCTCCAAATCATATCCATGCGGCGTAATCTCGATGGGAATCATATTGGCGCCCTGTCTTCTGAAGACATCGATGGCAGGACTGTAAGTTGGTCTTTCCAGCAACACGACATCACGCGGCTTTACAAGGACTCTGGCAACCAAATCAATCGCTTCCTGCGAACCAGATGTAATCATCAGTTCATCGGGTGACAGGTGAAAATGATAACGGCTGACATAATAGCTGCACAGTGCTTCTCGCAGCTCCTGATCTCCCTGTGTGGTTGAGTAGGTCCCCAGCACCTTTGGATACAGATCAAACACTTTCTTCACGTACTCCGAAAAGTAATGATTTGGTAATAAATTCGGTTCGATCAATGCTTTGGAAAATTGATAGGTCGCCTGCACCTGATGAATTTCCGAAAGATGGCTCTTGTGCACATAGGCAGAAACGATTGGATCATCCATCGACTCCACTGGCAGCAGGCTGCTCGGTTGTACATAATACCCCGACTTATCCTTCACATACACGTGGCGGTTTTGCTTTAATAATTGAAATGCTTTAAAAACCGTCAGGCGATGCACATGTAACTCCAAAGCCAACGTTCGAACAGAAGGGAGCTTCTCATGTGCCCTCCACTCTTCGCGTCTGATTCGGTCCAGAAGATATTCATACACTTGCTCGAACAGCTTATCAGAATGGCTGTTTGAAAGAGCCTCCCTTTTCATGCAAGCTCCCCCCTTTCTCCCATGATAATGGATTGATCTTCGCATCTGTTCTATTCGGTTTTATCTGTTCTATTCCCTTTCCGTTATGATGAGGAAAAGGGAGGAATCATAATGGTACTGCTTAATTATGTGGTCATGTGCTTGATATTCGGAACGACCTTTCTGGCAATCAAAGTCGGGATTGATGCGGGGGCGTCGCCGTTTTTCTCTGCTGGTATTCGCTTCTTTTTGGCAGGTGTCATTTTATTTTCATTCATGCTCTGGAAAAAACAGGCGCGTCTCTCGCTGCTGCTCCATAAAGAGATGTTTCTTACCGGAATTGGTTTAACGTTTGGGACATTTGCTCCCTTATATTGGGCGGAGCAGCATATAAGCTCAGGTATTGCCGCGATTTTATCGGCAACAGCACCGCTCATGGTCATGTTGCTTCAGACAGGCATTTCACGGCAAAAGCTCTCTGCCATATCGTGGGCTGGTTGTCTTGTTGGATTTGTCGGTGTCGTCTTGCTGATTTTACCCGGTGCGACGACTATCTCATTCAGCTTCCTGTGGCTCGCTGGGTGCATAGCGGTTTTGTTCGGGCAAATCTTTTATTCTGCTGGTGCAGTTTACTCCCGTAGTGTGATCCAGCGGTTTCAAGATACCTCACCCATCGCTTTGAATGCGGCACAGATGATGTATGGAGGAGCGATGCTGCTTGTCTTATCGTTATTTACGGAGCAAGTGCATATCGAATCGATGCTAACGGCTAATGCGATCCTCTCGCTTCTGTACTTGATCCTCGTTGGTTCCATGATGGGGCACACCATATTCTATTGGCTCGTAGCCAAAACCACCCCTGTGTTTCCATCCACGTGGCTCTATATCTCTCCATTGATTGCCTTAAGTTTGGGCGTCATCCTGTATAATGAGCCACTTTATCTCCTGTCGTTAGCCGGGGGAATTACGATTATTGTTGGGATTATCCTGATTAATATGGATGGCTTGAAGCAGTTGATGGGCAAAAAGGCAAACAAGCTGGGTGACATAAGCAATTAGAGATAGAAGAGGAGTACCACAAGGCAAACTGGCGCTTTGTGGTACTCCTGTATTTTATCTTCGATTATTTGATCTCGTTGATCTGCTTGGCGATATTGATCAGCTCGTCTTTAGATACGACTTCCTCACCAGCACGCACAGAGTATTTCAGTTTGGTCCCATTTTTTACCCAGGTGATCCAATGGAAATTATCGCTATTTTTAGAAGTGTGTGTCGTGAGAACCGCTTCATTGTTGCCAATCATGATTTTTTCGATTGCCTCTGCATTTGTTCCCGCTTTGCCTCCGTCAGCTATTCGTACCTCTACCCTTACACTGCCTTTCTCAGACTTATAGGCGACACTGGTAAAATCGTACTTGTTGCTTGACGGAATTTCTGTAAAGGCGTAATCTTTGTTTTCTTTGATGGCTTTTGCCTTCAGTGCTTCAAGATCCACTTCGTACTCGTAGTTTTCCTCATAGTGTACGTCACCTTCATCGAAACGGAAGCCTCCAGCAAGCTCGGTTGGAAGCGTGAACATCTTCCCTACAACCGGCTCCATCTCCTTCCATGTTTTATAAGTCATCGGCATAGATACCATTGTGATATACGGTTGTTTATATATGGACCAGGTTATGTTCTTTTGGATTTCTTCCTCATCTTTTGTTGGCTTCCAGTATATAGCGACTGAGGTTCCAGGCTTCAAGCCATTAATAATCTCATTATTGACCTCATCCCGATGCTCATCCATTTTCTTCCTCGCTTCTATTTTCGCCTGTTCCTCTGGGGGCATTTGCTGAATCAATCGCTGTTGTTCTTGATCAGTATGCTGCGTTACCTCGTAAACCACTTCGCCCTTCTCATTTTTCAATTGAATCATTTCTACTCCCGCCCATACGGAAGACGCTCCAACCAGCATACCTACAGTAACCAGCAACCCGATTTTCTTTTTCACGACTTTTTCCTCCTTGTTTTCCTTGGCACGAATCGCTGCCATGACTTTATGTTTGACATCGACTTTCGGGACTGGCTTTGCTCTTAGCATGTCATGCATGCCTTTAAACGGATTTTTGTCCATTAGCGGCCACCCCTTCCATCGTTGGCAAATAACGTTTGCACTTTTTCAAAACGCGTTCGAATTGTTTGCGCAGCGACGCAGGCTTTTTGTCCATTAGCTCCGCAATTTCCTCGTACTCTTTTTCCTCTAGCACACGCAAGAAAATGAGTGTGCGTTCTTCCGCGGACAGTCGTTTCCAGATGCGTTCGAGCGGCTCCCCGAAATAGTTGCTGTCGATGCTCTCCTCGACATAATTACGTCCATCCTGATCCCGGTTGTACAAAAAGGGCAACACGCGGCTTAATTTCCTGCGCTTTAGCACATTCGCACAATGGTTATAAGCTATTCGGTACAGCCATGCAGAAAACGACAGCGAGTATGTATACTGGTCAAGATGCTCGTAGGCACGAAACAGGACTTCCTGGACAGCGTCTTCTGCATCTTGACGGTGACCGAGCATGTGATAGCAGTATGTAAAGATCGGTTGTTGATAGTGATCGATAATGAGTTCGTATTGCTCAAGAGAACCGGCTTTTATTTCAATCAGCAGGCGCTCTATCTCTGTTTTTTCCACTGTTTGCCCTCCCCTCACTATGAATAACAATTAAAAACCTTCATTTGTGACACCTATTTTAGAAATTTTTGGCTATAGGAGCAAAAATTCGCTCGAAATAAAAAGAGTGTTCCACCCGTCTCGCACGAAAAACCTCGTACTTACGAAAGGAACACCCTCATTCCATGCTTGTATTCATTTATTTGTCTGTACGCTTGTCGAATGTCTTGATTCTTTCCCGGGAAATCGACAGCACCTGTCGGCTTCTCTTTAGAAATGCTCTCCGTTGGCATAGTAGCTTTCTTTTTGATAAGCGACAAATGCCATTTCCACTTCTGGGATGCCAAGAGATAAGACATGCTTCGTTACAATCTGGGCGAACTGGTCACGAACTTCTTGCCCCCGCTCGAACCATGCTACTTCGATAAAAGGAAACGACTCCACGATCTTCCCGCCAAAAACGCCTGTCGTTTGCAAGCATTCGATCGTAAAATTGTCTGTGCCGCATTGGCAGAGTGCAGCAAGCTCCCCTGCAAGCGATTCGCTAATCGTAGCCATTTGTTCTGCTTGAATGCCTCGAACGATAAGATGTGGCATGATGATCCCTCCTGAAAAGTCCATACTTCTATGCTCTATCTTACCGTTCAAGAGGCAAAAAGAGTAGAAAAAACTAGGTCAGCGCCGGGGCACTTCCTTGCTTGTGTACGGCCTCTTGCACCCGCACTTCTTTGTTCCCTTGCTGCATTTGATACATCTGATAGTACCTGCCTTGCTGCTCCATCAAGTCTTCATGCTTTCCTCGCTCTACAATTGTGCCTCTATCCAGTACGAGAATTTGATCCGCATTTTTGATCGTAGACAGGCGATGAGCAATGATGAAGGTCGTTCTTCCTTTTTTCAACACCTCAAGTGCATTTTGAATAATACCCTCTGTTTCCGTGTCGATGCTGGCAGTCGCTTCATCCAGAATGAGGATAGCCGGGTCAAACGCGAGAGCACGCGCAAATGAAATCAACTGACGCTGTCCGAGGGAAAGCGTGCTGCCCTTCTCGATAACAGGTTCATCGAATCCTTGCGGGAGACTGCGGAATAGTTGGTCTGCCCCTACATCGCACAAGGCTTTCTCCACTTTTTCCGGCGAAATCGACGGATCATCGAGACTCACATTAGAACGAATCGTTCCTGTAAATAAAAACGGGTCCTGTAAAACAATGGCCATGTGCTGGCGAAGCTGCTGCTTGGAAAACGACTGCACATTGCGCCCGTCAATCATAATCGCTCCTCTGTTTACATCATAGAAGCGGAGTAACAGATTGATAATCGAGCTTTTTCCCGAGCCCGTGTGACCAACCAGTGCCACTGTCTCACCTGGCCATGCTTCGAATGAAATGTTTTTCAGCACGTATTGATCGTCTTTGTAGGCAAAAGAAACATCGTCAAAGCGAACATTCCCTTGATAGCAAGGAACTTTTGCAGAATCAACGTCAATGCCCTCTTCATCCAGCAGTTCAAACACTCGCGACGCCGCGACAAGAGATTGCTCCAGGTTCGCCAACTGGTTGACGATCTGTGTCATCGGCTGGAACAAGCGATTGAGATAATCGACGAATGCGTAGAGGACACCCAGCGAGAGCAGTGTACCTATCCCGAGGGATGCCCCGCCGAAATACCAGATGAATAAAACAAACGCGATATTGCGGATGAACTGAACCAGGTTAAACGAAGCGGTCGCATTGAGCCGCAGCATTTTATTTTGGTAGGTGAACAGATCTTCGTTCAGTTCGCCGAATTCCCGCATCGTTTCCTTTTCCCTGCGAAACGCCTGAATAATCGGCATCCCTTGGATCGACTCGTTAATCATCCCGTTGATGTCGCTGATGCGTGCCCGAATGACATGGTTGAATGCAGAAGCGTACTTACGGTACAAGTAAATCCACACGACCATGATTGGCAAAATGACCAGACAAACGAGCGCGAGTCGTACATCAAGCAAAAACAGCGCCGAGAAAATCCCGATTAAATAAATCCCGCTCGTAATAAAGTTGCCGAGAACATTCGTAAACAGCTCACGGATTGCCTCCGTATCGTTTGTGACACGAGCAACCACCTTCCCGGCAGGGAGATGATCGAAATATTGAATAGGTAATCGTTGAATATGCGCGAACACATCAATGCGCAGTCTCTCGATGACCTGATTCGCCGATTTTTGCCATAAGAACTTTTGTCCATAATGGAAAAGCGAGGCAACTACCAATAATCCGAAATAAAGGGCAGCCAGCGTGAGCAAGCCGTTTGTTTCTGGCCGGAAAAATTCGAAAATCTCCTGATTGCTTAAGAGCGTCGCTGAATACTCTGCTCGATCCGTACCTTTGACAATGACGAGCTTCCCATTCTCAATGGAGCGCTGCCCATCATACGAAATCGCCTGATTCAAGAAATAATAGTCGCGCCCCACCTGCAGAACACGAACTTCCCCACCTTTGCTCTCACCTGCTGCCAAGTGATCCTGTCTGGTGTAATACTTCCCTTTGTACAGCACGGAATCCTCACCCTGTGCCGTCTCATACCAAGGGAATTCAATGCCCATGATGTGCGTATCGATCATTTTTTTCGCCAAAAACGGTCCTGTCAGTTCTGCCCCAACCGAGATGGACAACATCAATACCGCCAAGAGGATCGTCTTTTTAAAAATCGCTGCATAGTGGACTAGCCGTTTCCCTGTCGTCATTCATTCACCCGCTTTCTGTCAGCGTCGCTTCAATCTGCTGTTTCTCGAATTGTTCTTTATACCAACCGCCCAGCTCCAATAGCTGTGCATGTGTACCTTCCTCGACGATTCGTCCTTCGTCTATGACGAGAATCCAATCTGCATGCTGGACAGCCGTTAAACGATGTGTGGTGATCAGTGTTGTTTTGCCTGCACGCTCCCGGCGAATATTCGTGATCATCTCTGCTTCGGTTTTGCCATCCACCGCTGACATGGCATCATCGAGAATCAATATTTCCGGATTGACCAAAAGAGCCCGAGCAATTGAGACCCGCTGTTTTTGCCCACCTGAAAGGGCTACTCCTTTTTCACCAACGAGCGTTTGCAAGCCTTCGGGCAATAGCTGCACATCCCGGGCAAATGCGGCCTGCTTCAACACTTCCTGTAATTCTTCTTCTGTTGCCTCGTTGTTCCCGAACAGGATGTTTTCGCGGACTGTCTTCGAGAACAGAATCTGCTCTTGGGGTACATAGCCGATCCAGCTCTTGATGTTATCCAGACTAATCTGTTCTAGCGCTTCTCCCGAAACACTGATGGCTCCCCGTCCGATCGGATATTCACGAAGCAGTTGTCGCACCAGCGTGGATTTCCCGCTTCCCGTACGCCCGACGATTCCTAGCGTTTGACCCCGACCAAGAGTAAAGGAGACATCCACTAGCTGGTCAACCTGCGCAGATGGATAGCGGAATGTCACGGAATCGAACCGAATGACTTCTGGTACCGCCACATGTACCGGACTGTCGTGATCCGTCACATCGGCTTCGTACGCCAAGGTTTCATTGACCCGATCCAGCGAGGCACTTCCTCTTTGCATCACATTGATCAATTCACCAATCGCAAACATCGGCCAAATGAGCATCCCGAGATAGACGTTGAACGAGACCAGTTCTCCCAAGGTCAGTTCTCTTTGGAACACGAGGTATCCACCGTAGATCAAGCCGATCATATAACTGATTCCAACCAATATTTTGACGGTTGGCTCAATTAACGAATCGATTCTCGCCACATCGATATTTTTTTGATACACTTCATGTGTTTTTTGGCGAAAGCGCTCCTGATCCGCCATTTCCTGTACGTAGGCTCGAATTACGCGAACCCCGGAGACGGATTCCAGCACGCGGTCGTTCAGCTCGCCGAACGATGTTTGTGCGGTAGAAAAACGCTCGTGAATTTTTTTCCCATACTGCTTGATGATATAAGCCATGAACGGTAATGGAAGGATTGCCGCTAAGGTCAGCTTCCAACTGATCAAGAAGCCCATTGTCAGCACAATCGCCCCTGTAAAGGATAGCGAATCCACCATCGTCAAAATTCCGAAGCCTGTCGTCATCGAGACAGCCTTGAGGTCATTTGTCGCTCGCGCCATCAAATCTCCCGTCCGATTACGCTGATAAAACGTTGGCGTCATCCGCAAAAAATGCGTCATGAGCTTCGACCGTAACGTCCGCTCCGCCAGAAACGCTCCCCCAAACAGCTTGCGAATCCAGATAAAATTGACCCAATAAATCGCGACAGACAATACACCGAAAAACAGCAAAATGGATACCAGCCGCTCGCCAGTCAGCGTGCCCAGGTGAATCTCATCAATAGCCACCCCGATGATTTTTGGAGGGATAATCTCCAGTAGGCCGCCCAGAATCAATAGCAGAATAGCGACCGTATAACGTTTCCAATGCTCCTTGAAAAACCAATCAAGCTTTGCCAAAACCGAGAACATCCGTGTTTCTCCCCTCTCTTTAGCTGGATGGGTGACCTTTTAAAGAGGCCAAAAAAAGACATATCGCCCGTGAGCAACATGCCTTTTCCTCAACAAAAATAGAAAAGGCGCAAGTTACGAAAAATGTAACCTACGCCATGTTAACGAGATCAAAAAAACGATACTACGCTCGTATCAATGGTGGGGTTACGTCATGTATGCCCTTGTATGAATGACCCATACGTACAATTCTTTTCATGACTAGCCCACCTTTCCATTAATATTTTGAATTTCCAATAAATACATTCTGAACTTTACCACTCTTGCGGATACATTGTCAACTGATCTTTTCCGCGCTTTTGCTTCCCTTCATTTATTTGGTATGATTATCCTCATGAAGCTTATTCAGGAGGCCATTTATTTTGTTATCATCCAATCAAAAGCGTCGATTGACATCTGTTCAAATCATCGTGTTCGCCTACGTTGGGCTCATCCTGATCTCAGCGTTTCTTCTGTCATTGCCGTTTTTTCACTTGCCGGGAGTCTCTCTTTCATTTATTGACTCTTTGTTTACCGCGGCAAGTGCCATCAGCGTTACCGGGCTTACTGTCATTGCGATTCATGAGGTTTTCAACCAGTGGGGGATTCTCTTTCTTACGTTGCTCTTTCAGGTTGGCGGGGTCGGAATCATGACACTCGGAACGTTCATCTGGATCCTCATGGGTCAAAAAATCGGACTGGAGCAGCGCATCTGGATCGCGACGGACCACAACCGCTCCACATTGTCCGGTCTGGTCGACCTGATGCGCAATATTCTTGTGATTGCGCTCTTGATCGAGCTGGTGGGAACCATCCTGTTAGGCAGTCATTTTATTTACGCCGGCTACTACGACGATTGGTACACCGCGTTCTATCACGGCTACTTTGCATCTGTCAGCGCTTTTACGAATGCCGGGTTTGACCTGCACGGAAATTCCATGCTCGACTTTACCCACGATTACGTGTTTCAGACTATCGTGATGATCTTGATTATTTGTGGAGCGATCGGGTTTCCCGTACTCGTAGAGCTGAGAACGTACTTTTCCTATCGCCGTGCAAAAGTGCGTTTCACCTTTTCGCTCTTCACCAAGATTACGACACTGACGTTCTTTTCCTTGATCGCTATTGGCGCCCTGCTCATTTTCGTTTTTGAACGAAATCAGTTTTTGGCCGATAAGACCTGGCATGAAATGTTATTCTACTCGTTGTTCCACTCCGTCTCTTCGCGAAGCGGCGGCTTGGCTACGATGGATATCAGCCTCTTGTCGACTACAACACTCATCATGCTCTCCGGGATGATGTTCATTGGCGCCTCCCCGAGCAGCGTGGGTGGGGGGATACGAACCACGACGTTCTTCGTCCTGATTGCCTCTGTTTTTGCCAACATGCGTGGTTACAAGGAAGTAAAGGTGTTCGGAAGAGAGCTGGTTGATGAGGACATTCAGCGCTCCTTCAGCGTCTTTTTCATCGCGATCATCCTGGTGTTTACAGCGGTCATGCTGCTCGTCTGGCTGGAGGATTTACCTTTCCAGTATGTCTTGTTCGAGGTCTGCTCTGCTTTCGGTACGACCGGATTGTCTACCGGGATCACGGCTCAGATGGGCATAGGCGGCAAGCTCATCCTGATTATTACGATGATGATCGGACGTATCGGGATTATCAATTTGCTCCTCTTCTTGAAGCGCAATGACCGAATCGTACGCTACCATTATCCGAAAGAACGCATCATCATTGGTCAATAGAGGAAAGGAAATCCCCCAAAGCTATGTAGCCGTTGGGGGATTTTTTCTAGAAGAATTTTCATAAAAAAAAAGCTCCGCCAAGTCATGTTGGCGAAGCCTTCCTTGTCATCAAATGATGCCGGATTAATACGGGCCCCAGTTAATCAAGACCCCGATTACGATAAACACGATGGAGAGAACTGTCCATACCGCTGTGAGCGGAAGCATGAACTTCAGCCATTTGCCGTAGGAAATGCCACTCATCGCCAAAATACTCATCAGAACGCCTGAGGTCGGGTTAATGCAGTTGACCACACCTTCTCCGAGCATCAGAGCCTCTACGGCTACCTGGCGCGTAATGCCCATCAGGTCGGCCAATGGAGCCAGCAACGGCATCAGCATAACAGCTTCACCTGAACCGGACGAAATCAAGAAGTGCAGCCCCGCGCTTCCGAGGAACATTCCAATCGCCCCTGCCATCGGTGAGAGCGGCTCCAGAATGGTAGCAAGCCCGTACACGATGGTATCGAGGAACTTCCCATCTTCCAAAATGACCGTGACCGCACGTGCCATACCGACAATCAAAGCCCCATAAATCAGTCCCTGACAGCCCTTTAAGAATGTTTTGGCGATATCGTTGCCGCTCATCTTGTTGAGCAAGCCTACACCGATCGCAATGAAAATAAAGATTCCGGACATCTCGTTTACGTCCCATTTGAACAAGATCGTGCAGACGATAAATCCAATCAGAACGATCCCCGTAAACGCCAAGATTAATTTGTGACGGGTTGTAAAATCAACATTTTTCGTGTCTACTTCCATCGTGGTTGAACCACTATCAGAAGGAAAGAGCTCGTCCCCCAAGATACTCTTGTTTTGACGAACCTTCCGCGCGTAACGCCCGATGTACAGAATGGTTACGATCACGAACGTAACATAAATGATGGTGCGGTAGCCAATACCTGAAAACAGCGGCAGCTCCGCAATTTCTTGGGACAAGCCCAGCGTTCCTGGAAAAGCAATTGTCGTATTGAATCCGGCATACACACCCAAATAAATGAGAGCCACACCGAAGATCGCATCCATTTTCATCGCTCGCGCAATCATGATGCCAAGCGGAACGAAAGCAATAACAGAATTAACGATGACACCCAACGTACCCAATACGGAAAAGACGGAAGTGATCAAAATAACCAGCAGCCACTCTCTATTTCCTAATTTTCGGACCATGGTCAGAATCGCTGCGTTGAGTGCACCTGTCTTATCCAAAACAGCTAAAGCACCGCCTGTGAACAAAACGAGGAAGATGATCGGTGCGCCTTTGACCATCCCTGTCTGGATCGCGGTAAAAAACTCGATAAAGCCCGTAGGATTTGGCTCCACCGCATGATAGCTGCCCGGGACAACCGTCGTCACATTGCCGTTTTTTACACGGTCAAATTCTCCTGTCGGGACCACATAGGTAGCCAAAGCACATAGAAGTAGGATGCAAAACAAAAGGACGTAAGCGTCTAGCCGAAATAAGCTTTTCTTTTTTAGTTGCTTGCTCTCTGTCATAAGGTAACCCCCTGCGTATGTAGCGGTTCTCTAAGAATGTTGGGCTGCTTCATAAATCGCAGCTGTCATGATTTTCGCCCCATAAATCAAGGCATCTGTCTGAAAGGTCATCTGTGGATGATGCAGAACAGGTGTGAGCCCACATCCCAGACCAATCATCGTGGTAGCCAGCTCAGGGCGGTGAATCGCGTAAAAATGGAAGTCCTCTCCGCCTGGTGTCACGCATATATCGGCAATTTTGTCCTCACCCAGCACTTGCCCAATTGCCTTTTTGGCTACTTGGATCATACTCGCATTGGCGACCGCAGCCGGTGTGACTCCCGACCATTCCCACTCCACATCCATGCCCATCAAAGCCCCTGTCTGACTCATGGCATGCTCGGTCTTTCTCCGCAATTCTGCCATGCCTTCATTGGACTGGGCACGTACATCGAGGCTAAAGGTCGCTCGATCAGGGATGACATTCACCGTTTCTCCCCCTGCTTGCAATTGGGTCATCTTCACGGAAAAAGAGCATCCGTCTTGCAGGCGAATGTTTTGCAACGCCATAACCAAAAACGAAGCGGCTTCGATGACATTTTTACCGAGCGCTGGACGTGCCCCATGTGCTTGCAAGCCTGTAATCGTCCCTTTGATGGAGCTAGACGATCCATGCAAAATCGCCGGAGCAGCGCTACCATACGGCACTTCCATTTCTGGGCGCAGATGAACGCCGATCAGCTTTGTCACGCCTTCCAGGGCGCCATCCTTCATCATCTGCAAGGCTCCACCCATCTTCTCCTCAGCAGGCTGGAAAAGAAAGCGCATCGTTTTCGGCGGCACCACTCCGCTTGCTTGAATAGCAAGGGCGCTGTAGAGAGCCAGTGTCGAGTGAGCATCGTGTCCGCATGAATGATTCGGTCTCACCACGCCATCCACTTCCTGCACAAGTGCATCCATATCCGCGCGCAAAGCCACGATTTCAGCACTCTCTCCAGGAATCTCTGCAAAAAAGCCGTGGTGCCCCTCGAAGCGTGTGACGGCAATACCGGCCGCCTCCAAGCGCTCTCGCAAATATCTCGCCGTTTTCTCCTCGTGCCAGCTCGGCTCCGCCAATTGATGCAAATCTTTGTATGTTCGCACTATTTCGTCGCGATGCTCGTCCAAGTATAAGAACGGATTCATCCGATACATCATCCTCCTTGATGTCTTTTCTAGTATCTCTTTTTGCTCTACCGGATGTATAGCAAGATTTGTGCCAAAAGCATATTGTTATAAAAGTTAAGCATTTCTGAACAATTCTGGATTTTTAGGTTATAATATAGGTTGTTTTTTTGTTGATATTCAATCCAATATTTCCACCCAAATCTAAAAGCTATTCGGCAGATATAAAGGAGTCGCATCATGATAAAACAGAAACCATGCATCTTGTTGATGACCCGACTGGAGACCATCAGCCTGCTATTTGCAAACACGCTTACGTCTTTTTTCGGTAACCGCTTGGACATCATTCGAAACCACATGCAAGAACAGCTTCACCCGAGTGTGTACGATGAAGTTGATCTCATCCTCGTTTCGGACACGAGCCTCTTGCACGATCAGCCAGTTCCTCCGTCAGACATCCCCGTGCTACTAGCAAGACGCACGATTGACATTAACAAATTGGATCAACTCATGGACTTGCCGCCAGGAACGCGCTGTCTATTTGTGTCCAACTCCATCGAAATGGTAGAAGGCGCGATTGAGCTCTTGTTTCATCTCGGGTTCTCTCATCTGACATTTGTGCCGTACGTACCCGATACCAAGACTCCGCTTCCTGAAAAAGATCAAATAGATGTCGCTGTCTGTCATGGGCTCAGGGAGCTGATTCCTGCTCATTTTGAAAACGTCATTGAGTTGGGCCACCGCCCTTTGGATTTGACGACGATCTTTGATATTTCGCGTCTGCTTGATCTGTCTCCGGATAAGGCAAATCTGTACACGGCTGACTTCATCAGTGATTTCGTCCATATCGGGCGTAAGCTGACCAACTCGGTACACAATGAACGGAAACTGAATGAAAAGCTGAGCTCCATTTTAAATGCCGTCCATGAAGGCATCATTGGCACAGATGCCACAGGGAATATCACTGTGCTGAACAAAGAAGCCGAGAAAATTTTGCATATGGCTGAAACCACTTGCATCGGGCGAAATGTAGCGGAAGTCATTCCCGAATTTCTTATTCTGGAGGTAGTAGAGTCACACACGGAAGTAACGAAGCAAGTATTGGAGTTCCGCGATTTGTATCTCTTGGTGACCAAGATCCCCACGTTCTTGGATGACCAGTTTCTTGGCGCTGTCATTACCTTTCAGGACGTGACGAAGGTACAGCAGATCGAACAGGAAATCCGGACGAAGAGTGCCAATCTCGGACTGATGACCAAGTATTCGTTTGACAATATCATCGGCAAAAGCCCGTCTATTCAGACCAACAAGCGAGTCGCGACCAAGCTGGCCGAAAGCGACTTTACGATTCTCATCACAGGGGAAAACGGAACCGGGAAGGAGGTTTTTGCCCAAGCCATCCATCAACACTCGACACGCCGTGACGGTCCGTTCGTCCCCGTCAATTTTGCAGGGCTGACCGAGAGCTTGGTAGAAAGCGAATTGTTCGGGTACGAGGAAGGTTCTTTTACCGGAGCTCGAAAAGGCGGAAAAATGGGGCTGTTCGAGCTGGCTCACAACGGGACCATTTTTCTAGACGAGATTGGGGATGCCCCGCTTAGCATCCAGGCGTCACTGCTTCGTGTTCTCCAGGAAAAGCAGGTCATGCGCGTAGGCGGCTATCGCGTCATTCCAGTCAACGTCCGCGTCATCGCCGCTACGAATTGCAACCTGATGGAAATGGTCAAAAAAGGGACGTTTCGCGAGGATTTGTACTACAGACTAAACGTCCTGCCCCTGCACATCCAGCCCTTGCGTGATCGTCCCGATGATATTTTGGTGCTGATCGATTATTTCTTGCAGAAAAAAAAGCAGCGTCTGTCCTTCTCACGGGAAGTGACGGAACAGCTACTCCGTTACGATTGGCCAGGCAATATTCGCGAGCTGGAAAATTTCATTCACTATGCAGTCGTCATCGCAGAAGGGAATCAGGTGGAGTTGGCTCATTTGCCGGAGCGTTTTTTTGCGGGGCATGTCTCTACTCCGCCACTTCTCTCTCACCGGGATGATACGTTAGAAGATACAATCCGGTATTTGTCCAGGCAAGGCTCCTTGGGAGATTACGCAGCGATCCTGCAAGTGCTGTCCGATTGCTACAAGCGTCAGGAGCGTATTGGACGCAGTGCCCTGCTCGCGAGAATGGAGGGCCCTTCCATAACTGAAGCCCAAATCAGACAAAAGCTGACTGTGCTGGACCGCGCTGGATGTGTATCGATCGGGGTCAAGAAGCAAGGGACGCAGATTACTGCGTTTGGGCAGCAGGTGTTGGAGGCTTTGCTGATTGCTACGAAGGGGTAATTATTGTTGTCTTCCAACAGATGTGGAGCCCGAAGCCCTGCCACATGTTTTCCAGTCGCCTGTATCCTCTCTTCGTTCGGGCGGTCTCCTTCCAAACATGTGGCAGTACTTCTTTACAGCAATGTTATTATTCATTTTTTAAATCATTTTGTAGGTCAGTGCAGAGAAGCTTACTTGCTACACTTCTTGAATCACTCTTAAAAGGTTGACCAAAGCTACGTAGGAAGAAGTGCATTTCCAGTCCAAGCGCCTCTGGAGCCCTACCCAGCGTAGAAATGAATAACGGGGAATTTCAGCTTCACTTATGAGATACTTCCTCGAAACTTCAACGTTTGAAGCGCTCCCGATATTCATTTAGGAGCGACCAGTCAATCCCCTTGCGGGGCGTAGGCCGAAGCGTAGACTGGAAATGCACTTCTTCCTTCCACTACAGCATATAAAAAAAGCGGATAGGTTTTAGCTCCTCCGCTTTTTTCATGAATCCACCTAGGTAGTCACGATGGACGACTCTATTTTTTCTGATTGAATCATAGGCAAAATAGGCAGCTCCATCAAATTCCGATGCTTGCCCGGCCCGTAGTAATCCTGCTCAGCATGAGCCAGGCGGAAGCCATAGGCAGACAACGCACGAATAGAGGATGCGTTCGTTTCACTCACCGTAACCCGCACGGTGCGAAGTGTTGGAAACTGGCGCAGGGCTTGCAGTCTGGCTTCGATAAGCCGCTTGCCGATGCCTTGACCTTGAAACTCCTTGCTCACATTGCTGAACAGAAGCCAGCCAGTCGTCTGGTACATATCAATGCCGGCGCAGCTAAAACCGATGAGCTGGCCGTTATAGGTCGCCTTGAAAATCAGCTCAGGAAACAGCTCCATATACTTTTTCAGCTCATGCAAGTTCATTCGATCGGGTAATGTCATATCCGCCAACGTGATCATTTCCGCAAAATCATCTCTTACGACGCGCTCAATCTGCACTTCCACCCTACCCGCCTCCTGTACATTCGCTCTTACATTTACACTGTAGCAAACGGGTATAAAGCTGGAATGGATGGCGTGTGAAAGTACTGTAAAATTCATTGTGTCCGGTTGAACAAACGTCTAGAGAAGTGGGATATATATAGATATTTTCATCGCCTCAGGAAAGCTCGAGTCCCTCGCCTCTCTCATAGCTCGATTGAGGCAACCATGTTCCGTAAATGTAGCGACGTGTATTTTGCACAAGTTCGGCGTCACCCGTCACCTTTCTGACAGCCTACGCTTGCGAATGTACTCTTGTACGTGTCCATCTTTGACTTCCTTCACCTATTTTTTCTTTTAGTATACGGGAGATCACTGGCATTTTTTTTGATCCATTGTGCTATCTTTCAAGCTTTACGTCGTCAGTCGCTCTACCAATATGGGCGTCAGTTCCATCTCTTCCTTTTTCCCCTCCTGCTGCTGTGTCCAAATCCGCTCATGCAGCATCTCAAATGCGTATTTGCCCATTAACGTACTGGAGCTGGATACGGTGGTGATTTCTAGCAGTTCTCCGATTGGCTGATCATCGCAACCAACTACAGCTAAATCTTCCGGTACGCGAATCCCCAATCTGCTTGCTTCTTTGATGATCCCTGCCGCTATATGATTGCACGATACGATCATTGCTGTCGGCCGCTCTTCTGTTTGCAGCAATTTCCCCACGACATCCTTGCCGTCTTGGATCGTTAAACACTCTTCAAACGACCATTCAGGAGAGGGTGTCACGTAAATCGAGCGCAGCTTTTCGTAATAGGCACGTTTGCGATGCTGACTGTTAAAACTGTTTTTTCTGCCGATACAATATCCGATCCGGTGATGCCCCTTCTTCATCAGGTACTCCATCCCGATCAGAAACGTTTGATAGTGGTCGATATGAACACTCGAAACAGAGGTGGTATCATTAGCTTCACACGTGATGATTGGTCCGTATCCTGCGTATTCATTGAGCGTTTCGCAAGAGCTGGACCTGGAGCACATGATGAGCCCGTCGATTTTTTTATTTTTCAGCAAGTGTAGTACGCTGCGTTCTTGTTCGGGGTTGTTATTCGTTTGGCACACCATCAGCTTGTAATGATGCTGGACTGCTTCTGCTGCAATGCCTTCGATAATGGAGCTGTAGTATTGGTTATTGACGAGAGGCAATGTCACACCGATGACCATCGTTTTTCCCGTAGAGAGGTGGACCGCATTACTGTTTTGAACATAGTTTTGCTCTTCTATAATCTTGAGAATCTCCGCGCGTTTTTTCTCGTTCACGTACGGATGGTTGTTAAGCACACGGGAAACGGTTGAAACGGATACACCTGCCAATTTCGCGATTTCTCTTATGTTAGCCACTCAGATTACTCCTCTAAGTCGGATCAGTACTTATTACATACATCAAAGCACATTCCGCTTGCTCTGAAAAGCGTTCCACACATTATGCTCTCCTTATGTAGAATGAAAGGAGTCGTGTTTTGTGATTCGCTTAAAATTTGAATACCTCTTGTTTATCGTAGGCTTATTGATTTTGGCGCTCGGGATCAACATGATGACGACCATTACATCATTTGGTCTTAGCCCGTATGATTCTCTGTTTATTGCCCTGTATCAAAACTTCGGGATATCGATTGGCTTCTGGATGTTTGCCATTAATCTGACCTTTGTCATCATCGTCCTTTTCATGGATCGCAGTTATATTACTGTCGGTGCCATTTTGGTCATGTTGCTGATCTCCATCTTTGTCGATTTGATCGGGTCCATCGATGCGCTTATGGCTGCAATCCGTTCCTTGCCGCCGCTTCTGACCATGGCACTCGGAAACATTTGTATCGGCAGCGGTATCGGTTTGTATGTGTGTACGCAAGTGTGCACAGCTCCCCAAGAGGCATTTGTACTGGTTATGTCGAAAAGATTAAAGTGGACATTCAGACGGACAGAAATTTTGCTGGCGTGCATGTTTCTTAGCGCAAGTTTCCTGTTAGATGGCCCGATTTATTACGGAACAGTCGTGCTGTCTTTTACGACTGGCTACATTATTCAAGCAGCTATTAACGTCGGGAATAAGATGCTTCGTCTCGTCAATCAAACGAAGGGGGCGGAGGCATAAGAGGAGGAAAGCCTTGAGAAATTTTCGACCAAAAGTCGTGAGTTCCCTTGCAGTGAGCCTGTTTCTATTGCTTGTCGGTTGCTCCTCTTCCACTGGTCTCGTAAAAGCTAGCGGAGATGTTTTTGCCCAGAGCGAAATTCACAGACTGACCCAAGATCCTGAAAACGTGAAGCATTACCGGCCGATGAGTATTCAGGAAATGACACCGCTATTGCCTTCGTCTCTCCAAAGCCGAATCAAGCCAGTGGATAAAACGAAGCTACCTTTTCCTGTCGAAAAAGAGATGGCCTATCTCGTCTCATTCGCCTCAGGCTCGGAAAAAGTACCACGACACCAGCTACAACTGACATACGCGCAGGGTAACGAAGTCCCGATAACGGAAAATTTCTTCATCGTACGTATGACAGAGACAGATGAAAATCCTTTGGCCCACGTGAAGCCATCTGCTTCTGGACTGGACTCGTTTGGGAACGTCATGCGCGTTGAGTCACTTACTGACGATATCACTTTCTATCATCATATCATCACGACGAACAGCTCTTATGTGTATAACTTTTACAAGTACGATGATAAAAATCAGGCAGTAAATCTGATCGTCACAAACGCCCATGAGATGGAGTTCTATGATCAAGGAATCTTCTATCATCTCGCGTACCACACCGGAAGCACTCAACTGGACCTTACCCTTCATGATCAGATGGTAGCACTGGCGAAGGATTTAATTTCTGTCCGTTCCTAAATGAAAAAGAAGGATTCCCCTGTAGCTCATAAGACTGCCAGGCGGAATCCTTTTTTCTATCTCTTGACCTTCACGTGGCGTGAAGCTTTACGATATTTTCCAGTACGATCAAGTAACTGGAGGGTGAACGATGCCAAACCACGAACAAATTTATAAAAATCAAGCGGAACAGTACGATCTGATGATTTCCAGACAACCAAGTCTGCTCGCTGTCATCGAAGAAATCACCCCCATCAAGGGACTGGATGTAATCGATCTGGGAGCTGGCTCAGGAAGACTTACGTCTGTGCTCGCCCCTCATGCCAAGTCCATTCTGGCTCTCGATGCTTCCGCTGCCATGCTAGAAGTGAATGCGCATCAACTGACGAAAGCGGGTCTTTCCAATTGGAAAACCAGCGTAGCGGATCATCGAGAACTTCCCGCAGACGATAACAGTGCAGATGTCCTCGTAGCGGGGTGGACGGTTTGTTACCTTACCAGTTCAGAAGTTCCCAACAACGAGCTCAATCTTGAAAAGATCATTCAGGAGATGAAGCGCGTGCTTCGTCCTGGTGGCACGATCGTCATCATGGAGACGATGGGTACTGGATATGAAACACCGCACCCACCCGAATTTCTTACACAGTACTATTCCTTGTTAGAAAACAAATACGGCTTCTCTCACAAATGGATTCGCTTGGACTATCAGTTTACAGACATAGCGGAAGCCGAACAGCTTTCACGGTTTTTCTTTGGAGAGGAGCTCGGGAACAGAGTCGCTCGGGAAAAGCTGGTGACATTGCCGGAATGCGCGGGGGTATGGTGGCTGACACCCCACTAGAAATTTGGATTTCCCATCTTGCCCATCTGATAATCGTTAAAGGCCTCAGCGATTTCCTCCGGGCTATTCATAACAAATGGACCGTGCATGACAATCGGCTCGTCGATCGGTTCTCCGCTGAGTACAAGAATGATTGTACGGTCTGCTTGTCCTTCTAGCTGAATCTCTCCGGGGACATTTTCAAACAAGACAAAATCCCCTTCATGGACTACCTGGTTTTCGTTGACTCGGGCTGATCCTCGCAGTATTAAAGCAGCGGTATTAAAGGACGTTGGCAGGCTACATTGTGCTTTTCCACCTACTTTGAGCTCCATATCGAACAAATGGATCGGCGTAAATGTTTGCGCTGGCCCCTTTATGCCGTTGAATTCTCCTGCAATGACGCGAACGCTCCCACCACCATCGGGTAAATCGCTTCTTCCCATTTGGGAAGACAGCAGCTCCTGATATCTCGGGGAATGCATCTTGTTTGCACGGGGAAGGTTCACCCAGAGCTGAATCATTTGAAACAGTCCGCCGCGCTTGGCAAACTCTCGTTCATGATATTCCTTGTGTAAAAGTCCCGAGCCTGCCGTCATCCACTGTACGTCTCCTGGCCCAATGATGCCATGATTTCCTTGATTGTCATGATGCTCAATGGACCCCTCATAAGCAATGGTGACGGTCTCAAATCCACGATGAGGATGCGCTCCTACGCCTCTGACCTGCTCACTGGGAGGAAACACAAAGGGCGCGTTATAATCCATCAAGATAAAGGGACTAAGTCGTTGCCCAAACCGATTTCCCGACGGAAAGTAGTTGGAGACGCGAAAACCGTCTCCGACCATATGGAAGGGGGCTCCCTTGTAGACCCCCTCTATTTTACGAAAGGCTGTCATTGTTCAGGCCCCCTTTACTTTGCTGGCAGTACATCATGGTCGATATATCTTTCGCCATTCAGCTCACTAATGACATTGACCGCTACCTTGGCACCGTCTCCGGCAGTAATAATGGCGTGGAAGCCGGCACCAGCACAAACACCTGCGGCCCAAACGCCTTCCATGCTCGTCTTGCCGCTGTTATCTACCGCTATAACCGTTTTGACACGCGGTTCGGTCCCTGGCTTTGTTTCAATTCCCAATTGTCCCGCCAAGTCCACCAGCATCCCCGTCGTCAGGATGACCTGATTGGCTTCAAACTGCCCTTTGTCCTCTGTCTCAATGACAAAGCCATTTTCCTTTTTCACAATGTTTGTTACTTTGTCTTGCACCAATTCGGCTCCATACTTGACCGCCTGCTGCTTCCCTGTTTCTACAAGCTCAGGTCCTGTCATTTCCATCACACCAAGGTAATTCCAAAATAATGCCCGCTTTGTTACGCTCTTGTCATTGTCCACAAGCAACGTTTTCTTGCCTGATTTTGCCGCAAAAAGTGCCGCGCTCGATCCCGCAGGTCCTGCTCCAATAATGACGATATCATACATAATGATGTACCCCTTTCCCTTTGAAAAAATGACGATTCGTTCTGCCAGCTAGACACTGGCTACTCTCGTATTATTACCCCATCATTACTAATAATCCGTAGAAACGCCCTTCCTCTATATCTCAAATTAGAGATATTAGAACCGATTGAATACGTTCCGTTCATGACAAGGTGGGGGAAAAACTGTGGTTGTGATATATCTTAAATTAAAGATATAACGAACATGCTTATTCGTCAAGGAGATTTTCGCGCTACAGCAAAAAAGAAGAGGAAGACGTCAACTCTTCCTCTCTTCGGACTGCTCCATTCTCTCACGAATCAGCTCCACGAGAGCGTCGATATAGTCAGCCGAATCATTCAGAAATTCAGTAGAGACAAATTCCAGCCCACAAGCTTCTGCTTTCATTCGGCAATGGATTCTGCAATCGAAAATCGCCTCCACATTTTCGGTCAAAGACAGCAAGTCACAGACGACGACAGCCTTGCCGCCTGACTCGGCCACCTTTTCGATCATCGCAAGCACATCCGGTCCTAACCATTTCTGCGGAGCCGGTCCTGCGCTTCGGTAAGCGAGCATCCACTTTTTGCAAGCAGCTCGCATGGCGACCGCTTCAGCCAGCTCCATAAAAGCTTGGATGAATTCGTTGTTTACCTCTGGCACCCCCGGTTGGCTGTGTGCCGTAAACAATACAGTTGCTTCTGACCGATTTTCTATAGAGAGCCATTGCAGAGCGGTCCGCAGGCGAAGGCTGATCGCTTCTGCAATCCCCGGATAGCGGTGCCAATGATTGATTTCTACAACCGGAATATTCGCACCACTGGCTTCGAGCGCCTTTCGGACACTTTGATGATAGGCTGCTGTACCCGTTCTCGAATATAAGGGCGATGTCGGAAACGCGTACAACTCTGTAACGCCGTCTGCGACCATTTGTTGAACCGTCTCGTGCACAAAAGGAGACGTATGCTTCGTAGCTTGATAGACTTTGATTCGCTCGCCGCCTCCAATTTGATTCAATCGCCGCTCCAAGGCCAGCGCTTGCCGAGCTGTTACCGAGCCGAGCGGATCTGCAACGCCGATGGATTGAAAGCGTGTCTTGGCAGCCAGCAACGTATCCGACGAAGGGATTTTGCCGTGAAACAGATGGGCGTAAAAAGGAAGTACATCATCGATTGATTGCAACGAGGCGTAAGATAACATGAGCAGGGCTTTCATCTGATTTTCGCAACTCCTTTTGGCTATTCTACACGAAGACCTTGCTCTTGAACAAAAAAGACGACCCCTGATCGTTCAGAAGTCGTCCGCGTGTTAATTCCGTGTCTCTTATTTTTTCACAGAAGGCATGACACCATCTGGAATCGGGCATACATACGTTTGATCGCCCAAACGCTGTTTCAGCTCGGCTTTTGCCTGTTCGATCAGCTCTGGGTTTTTCAGCATGTCAATCGCTGTAGAAGCCATGACTTTCCCCGCATGCAGCATCCCTTT
Source organism: Brevibacillus sp. Leaf182 (assembly GCF_001423865.2). Classification (NCBI taxonomy): domain Bacteria; kingdom Bacillati; phylum Bacillota; class Bacilli; order Caryophanales; family Paenibacillaceae; genus Brevibacillus; species Brevibacillus sp. Leaf182. The sequence continues at coordinate 244,489 of NZ_LMPN02000020.1, forward strand.
ATGTGCCATGGATGTCGCCCCGAGAGACACCCATTGCCAGGAGTGCAGCGTGGAGCCGTTTATATAGCACGCAGTCGTGCATTGTGCGGTCGGCGTAATCCAGCTTACATCCCCTACATCCGTGGAGCCGTTCAGCGGAATTTTTGATCCGTCGAATGGATTGAGCCATGTCACCATGTCTGGAGCAGGCATGTCCGGTGACTGTTTTTCCGAAGTAGCGAGCTCCTGCTTGGACAGCGTCGCACGCATTTCTTTTGCCAATTGCAGCTCCGCTTCATCATGCACAGGGACGCCCAGCTCCTGGAAGTTTTTGTACATAACCTCTTCGAGCAGCTTATTTTGCACGAGGTTCGAGCACGCTTTGTCGAATACGATCTCTACCTCGGTTTCGGTCATGAGCGCAGCGCCTTGCGCAATTTTGCATACGCGCTCGTAAATCTCCTGTACTTGATCAACCTTTGGCGCACGTACGAGATAGAGCACCTCTGCTTTCGGTTGAACCACATTTGGCGACAAGCCGCCGGAGTTCGTGATGGCATAGTGCACACGTGCTTCCGGGATGATGTGCTCACGCAAGTAGTTCACGCCGACGTTCATCAATTCCACTGCATCGAGTGCGCTTCGACCGAGATGCGGACTTGCTGCGGCATGAGCGCTCTTTCCTTTGAACTTGAAGTAGATTTGATAGTTCGCAAGCGAATCGATGGACATGATGCTGTTGTAGCCCATTGGGTGCCAGCAAAGTGCGAAATCCACGTCGTCAAACAATCCTGCTCGTGCCATGAACGCTTTCCCGGAGCCGCCTTCTTCCCCTGGGCAGCCGTAGTAACGAACAGTCCCTGACATGTTGTTCTCTTCCATGTACTCTTTCACTGCAACGGCTGCCGCAAGAGAAGCGGTACCAAGCAAGTTGTGTCCGCAGCCATGGCCGTTTGCTCCTGCTACGAGGGGCTCTTCTGTGGTTTGGCCTTTTTTCTGGCTCATACCCGACAGGGCGTCGAACTCGCCCAAAATCGCCACGACAGGATTGCCGCTGCCAAAGCTTCCGATGAAGGCCGTTTGGATTCCGCCTACACCGCGTTCAACCTTGAAGCCCTCTCCTTCGAGTGTTTGAGCCAGCAGCTCAGCAGATTGGTACTCTTCAAAACGTGTCTCCGCGAAATCCCAAATCTGGTCGCTCACCTTGATAAAGGCTTCCCGTTTTTTCTCAATCATTTCTGCAATTCGCTTGGTATGCATTCGCAAACATCCTCTCTGCCCTCGTTGTCCACAGTGCTTTTTCGCTCAGTTAGGAACGTTTTTTACGTCAGCAATCGTCTGGCAATTCGGTTCAAAAGCGCTACGCTGCGTGGCAAAATCTCTTCTTGTATATCGAATTTCGGATGGTGGTGAGGGGCCGGGATGTCCGTACCGATTGCCATGTACGTTCCTTTTCCGCCACGATCCTGAACGCGTTTAATCATAAAGCTGGCATCTTCACTCCCCATCGAATTGTAATCGCCGTGCTTAAAGGAATGGAAGCCTTCTACTTGCTTGGCTTCTTCCAGTGCCAGCTCTGCCATCTCCACATCGTAGTTGATCGGGATGGCTCCCCCGACGACTTCGATCTTGTAGTCGAGCTCATGCATAGCGGCACTGTGCGCGATGATGTTGCGTACGCGGTTTTCTACTTCTGCATTTACTTCTTCGGTAATGGAGCGAGTCTCCACAACCATCTTGGCATAGGCTGGAATGATGTTTGCTGCTGTTCCGCCTTCTAGCACACCCACATTGATTCTCGTATCACCCGTGCTGAAGCGAGGAATCGCATGAATGTTCAACAGGGCGGTAGCGGCTCCGAGCAATGCATTTTTCCCTTGCTCTGGCGACGCACCAGCATGTGAAGAAACACCGTAGAAATGCGCCATCATTTTCGTGGTAGCCAAAAATCCATAGGAACCGCCGTGTACCTCACCTAGCGGCACATTGACACCCAAATGGTTGCAGAAAATATAGTCAACATCGTCCAAATGGCCTTTTTCCACGATCGCATATGCACCGCGAACACCTTCTTCGGCTGGTTGGAAGATCAGTTTGAGCGTACCGGAAAAATCTCCTGTTGCAAGCGCTTCTGCCAATCCCAAGCCAATCGTGGTATGACCGTCGTGAGCACAGGCATGCATGTTACCTTCATAATGGGAGCGGAAGCCATTCGCTTGTGGAAAATGATCTTGCTCCGTGCTTTCCAAAACAGGCAGTGCGTCCATGTCAAAACGGAATGCAACCGTTGGTCCAGGTGCCTTCCCTTTCTTCACACCGATCACTGCTGTATAGCCACCGCGCATTTTTTCCACGATCGCCGGGTTTGCACCGTCACGCAAAGCCCTTTCATACGCTGCCTCGAGAACCGCCTCGGAAGGCAAGCCCCGACGGGAATCTCCATCGATTGCTTCTTGTCCGTATATGACCTCATAGCCGAGGGACGTCAAAATCTCTACTACCTTGGAAGCAGTTCGGAACTCCGTAAACCCCACCTCTGGATGTCTATGAAAATCTCTTCGCAACGAAACCAGATCCAACATCGTTCAATTCCTCCTGTTAACTCTGAAGCATGTCTTTTTCCATGCCCAGGTCCGATAGGCAAGCTCTAGAAATATGAGAAGACTGGCAAATGTAAACCCTTACAATATACGAATATTAAAAGACATTTTCGCTTAATTGAATTATATAGTTGCCTCTCTGTTTTTTCAATAGAAGTTGTTAGAGTTCTTGAAAAATAACAAAATTTCTTCTCGCTGTTGTGGTGGGAGGAAACAGGAGAAAACGCTCAGATTCTAGGGCCACCCCCTGGGGGATTGACTGCACGACTCCATGCAAAAAGCGAAACCGCGTCCAAAGTGGTCCAATCAGGATGTGTCTCAGAGGTGGACGCTTAAAGGCGTGTTTCGCTTTTTGCATTGCGTCTCGGTCGATGTCCCTAAGATCTTCGCTTTTTTCTCCTGTTTCCTCTACGAACTTTCAGTGTGAATCGGATTTTTAAAAGCCCTAAAAGATTGAAGAATGTCAGCAGTTACGACAGAGAAGAATATTTCCAGACGTAGCGACTTGTGAAGTCCTACCTAGCGGAGAAGGGATTTGCGGGCAGTCTTGACCCCCAGTAGGACGGAGCCTGGAGCCTAGACTGGAAATATTCTTCTCCCCACCGTAGCTCCATGATATGAAAAAACACCCGAACATCTCGTCGGGTGCCTTCATTTCTTTAACTGATAAAGCTTCTTCGGTCGTCCACGCACAGCCTGCTGCTCTTCCCCGCTAAACTCGGCCAAATCCACTTCGCACAAGCTACCCATGATCCGCTGGGCATTCCGTACCGTCATCGACAAATGCGAAGCGATATCCGTCGTCGAAAACGTCTTCCAGCCCATACGCTGAACAAGCGCACGCAGCTTGTTATACGATTTGACACTTACATTGGCACGGTTCAGCTTTTCCAATAACTCGCGGTCACTGGAGCGGAACGAATAGGTGAGTTCCTCTGTTTCTCCCACCGATTCCATCATGACGCCATTATCCTGTACGACGACAATGCCCGCCCCCGGTCGTTCTTTTGCATGCTGGATCGCTTTTCGCGCATTGTTTTCCGCAGAAAAAGCTGTATCCCCAAAGCCTACACCTACTGCAACCGGAACCTCTGCCTCCAAAGAGAGCTGTTCCACCGTATGTCGTAGCATTTCAATCTCTCGCTGAATCGCACCACGCGAACTGAAAATCTGGTAGCGTCCGTTGCCATTTGCCAATAGAGAGCCGTCCAGCCGATCGCAGAGCGCAAGCAGGATTTGTCTGATCTTCAGCTCCAGATGCTGCAAGTAAAAGCGCGTGCTGGTCCGCTCTGGAATCTTGTCAAACTGCTCCAGCTCAATGATCTCTACCCCGATTTGTGTGTCCTTAAAATAGGAGCTTTTCACCTTTTCGATGACGATTTTCATCGCCTGACGAATCTCCATTTTCGTCATCAGGACACGATAGACAGGAATACCTTCCTCGCGCAGCGCATGTTCAACCACAGAAAACGTGGTGAACGCTCCTTGTGTCTTGCCTTCACGCCACAGCGATACATGAAACTGCGTGATCGCATCGAGGTCAAAATTTTCGTTGTACGTACTGACGTAAATCCCCTCTTCGGGTATGTCCAGCTCCGACATCGCTTCGCGCAAATGCGTTCCTTCCGACTCAATCATATCAATGGATACACGGTTCACGGCTGTCTTTTGATCAATCGACATCTGGATGAAGCAACGATACAAATTCGAACCGTTCGGCGGGCAATATACGATATTGGCATCCGGGCTGAGTACGTTTTTCGCAATCGTAAACGGAATCGGGCCAGAGAAAAACCATCCATTTAATTCTGGATGATGCTCCAGAACGATCTTGCTCACGTCACGAACGTCCTCATATCGAAAAGGAACAAATTCGATCTCATGCTCAAACTCATTGGCGACCGCCAGTATCCGCTCCACCGAAGGAAACGGTCCTACAACACCGATTCTATACATAAGGGCGTTTTCTCCTACCTGTTCTTGATAGACACCTTTTCCTCATTCATATCATGTACGCTTCTCTTTGTCCATCGAATACCAAATGTGTTGCCGAACGAAAAAGAATAAAAAAGAACTGATGGTTATTTACACCTGATCCATCAGTTCTTTCTCTATGTTTTATCCGACTAATAGCGATTCAAGTTTTTAATGTACTTGCCAGCAGCCACTTGTCCCTCGTAAACCCATCCTGGTGGAACAGGTGAATATTTGCTTACTAATAATACGGTTCCATAAGGAGCTCCAACGACATTCATAATCGTTTTGCTATCATAATTTTCTCGCGATACAACCCATCCAGTTGGAATCGGGGAGAATTTAGTTACATTGAACTCCGTACGATAAGTTGCTCCTATTACATATTTGATCACCCGACCAGCTACTTCATCTCTTAAAACGACCCATCCCGCTGGAACGGGAGAATATTTGCTAACTCGTAATTCCTCACCATAGGGAGCACCTGCTGTATTTTTAATGAGCTTGGAGCCTAGATCTTCACGAATGACGACCCAACCTGCTGGGACAGCAGCAGATTTTCGAATCCACTCCTCATCTGAACTCCATCTGGCAGAAGCCAATGAAGGTTCTTTATGCCCACCAACACTATTGGCTTGAATCGGAGACGTTAACACTGCAGAAAATACGGCTACACTTAATGCTGAAAAAACCATTTTCTTGAACATAGTGATTCCCACCTCTCCTATCATTAATAACTACCAGAATATACCATATTTTAAAAAATGAGTAAATTTTTGAGAAAAGTCAATTAATTTTACACCACTATTCCTATCTATCAATGACCTAAGTAAATATTTTTTATCGAGAAACTAAAAAAATTCCTTTGCTATCGAAAACACAAGCAAATATTCTGAATATACGTTTTCTATCATTTTTAAGGGGGTATTTATGAAAAAGGGACTGGCAATTGCAACCTGTCTTACCTTGCTTTTCGGGGTACTAGCGGGGTGCTCGAACTCTTCCGCACCCGCTGAACCCACAGGCTCCACTACACCTACAGAAGCAACAAAAACAGAGCCGATGGTGTTAAAATGGAGCATTAACAGTGAGCCGCCTTCGATGGACCCTGGGATCGCCGTCGACGCGGATTCGTTTGACATGATTTACGCTGCCTTTGAAGGTTTGACCAGCTATGACACGAATGGACAACTCGTCAATGCTACGGCTGAGAGCTTCACCAACTCGCCGGATTACATGAACTACACCTTCAAAATTCGCAAGGACGCCAAATGGAGCAACGGAGATCCTGTCACCGCCCATGATTTCGTCTATGCGATCAAGCGCAACCTCGATCCGAAAACAGCGTCCGAGTACGCCTACCAGCTTTATTACATTAAAGGAGGAGAGGAGTACAATACGGGGAAAGGCAAAGCAGAAGACGTAGGTGTTAAGGCTGTAGACGACTACACCGTGGAATTCAACCTGAAGTCACCGACTCCATTTTTCCGTGAGCTAACCTTCTTCCCTACCCTCTTCCCGTTGCATCAAAAAACGCTGGAAGGAAACCCGAAATGGGCGGATGAAGCGAAAACAATCGTAGGAAATGGTCCATTCATCATGGATACGTGGGAGCACAAAAGCAGAATCGTCTTTACGAAAAACCCGAACTACTGGGATCGCAACAACGTCAAGCTCGACCGGATTGAAATCGCTATGATCGAGGACAACAATACAGCGTTCTCGATGTTCGAAAATGGCGACATTGACTGGGGCGGCTATCCTGCCTCAACACTTCCGACCGACGCAATCCCTACACTCAAAGATGCAGGCAAGCTAATGGTCGCGGATAATCCCGGCACTCAATCCGTTGTTTTTAATACAAACAAACCACCATTCAACAACAAAAAAATTCGCCAAGCCTTCGCTTATGCCATCAACCGTCAGGAAATCATCGACAATATTTTGCAGACGGGTGTGCCGGCCGCCTATGGTTGGGTACCGACTTCCATGGGATTAAAACCAGACGGCTACTTTAAAGAAGACCAGGCGAAAGCAAAAGCACTGCTGGAAGAAGGTATGAAGGAGCTCGGACTCTCGACCTTCCCGACCGTTACCTACACCTTTGACTCGAATGATACCAACAAAAAGCTGGCAGAAGCCCTGCAAGATCAGTGGAAAAAAGCACTCGGCGTCGACGTGAAGCTGTACACGGCAGAGCTGAAGGTGTACCGCGACATGAGATCGCAAGCCAACTTTGACATGATCCGCTTCCAATGGGGCGCAGACTTCAACGACCCGATCAACTTCCTGGAGATGTTCCGCGACAAAACGGGCGGAAATAACCACCCGGATTGGGAAAATGCCACGTTCAAAGAGCTGATCGACAAGAGCTACAACGAGCCTAATCTGGACGAGCGCAAAAAAATCCTGCTAGAAGCGGAAACGATTCTTATGGAGGAAATGCCGCTGGCTCCGATCAACTTCCGTGGAAGCCCTTATGTGAAAAACGACAAGGTGAAGGATTTCATCATCTTCCCGCTGGGGGGCGCGTACTTTAAGTACACCTCGGTTAATCCGTAGGGAAGAAAACCTTATGTTTGTGCGAACATAGTGGTGGGGAAGAGAAAAACGGGCTCCCTTCGTTGGTGGCACGCCAACAAGGAAGCAGGGAAGTCCGTCTACACTCCAAAAAGCGGTACGTCGACCAAAAGCCACCCGATGGGCGGAAGCTTCTCAGGGGAGAGGTTGGTCGACAAGCGTGTACCGCTTTTTTCCGTTTCGACTGGGCAGGCGCGCCAAGGCCTCCGGTCGCTCCGTTTTTCTCTTCCTGTCCGTAGCGTTTTGTATTCACGAGCTTCTTTAAAAATACGTAACCCCAAATAATACAGGCTGTACCTGTCTGGATAGACGGTACAGCCTGTTTTGTTACATTTACACAGTCAGTGTTTTTTGGTCGTTTCCGTGGTAAGCGTTGGTATCCAGTTCTTTTGTCACTCTGCTTGTTAAGAGCCCGGAGGTCATGCTTCCGCTTACGTTTAGCGCTGTGCGGCCCATGTCAATCAACGGCTCAACGGAGATGAGCAGACCGACAATGGCAATCGGCAAATTCATCGTGGACAAGACGAGCAGTGCTGCAAAGGTCGCTCCGCCTCCTACACCTGCAACCCCGAAGGAGCTGAGTGCCACTACTGCGATCAGCGTCAGGATGAACGATGGTGTCAGCGGATCAATTCCCGCGACTGGAGCCACCATGATGGCCAGCATGGCTGGATAAATACCAGCGCAGCCGTTTTGTCCGATGGAGAGTCCAAAGGAGCCTGCGAAGTTGGCAATTCCCTCAGGAACCCCCATGCTTTGTTGCGTTTTTACATTCAGCGGCAATGCGCCCGCGCTCGTACGTGAAGTGAAGGCGAACGTCAGGACAGGGAATGCTTTTTTCACATAGGTGATTGGATTCAATCCTGCAAACGTCAGCAGCAACAGATGAATGATAAACATGATGATCATCGCCACATAGGAAGCGACAACGAACTTGCCCAGCTGCCAGATGGCATTGTAATCACTGGTAGCCGCCACTCTGATCATGATTGCCAGTACACCATATGGCGTCAGGCGCAAGATCAATGTCACGACACGCATAGTAATCGTATGGAATGCGTCCACAATTTTTGCAAACAATTCAGCTTGCTCCGGATTTTTACGTTTTACCCCTAAATACGCAACACCGATAATCGCAGAGAAAATCACGACGGCAATTGTAGAAGTCGCCCGATCTCCAGTCAGATCGAGGAAAGGATTCGCTGGAAGCAGTTCCAGAATTTTGGCTGGCATGCTCAAGTTCTCGATATCACCCAAGCGCTGCTCTACCTGTTCGATTCTAGCGGATTCCGCATCCCCTTGCTGGAATTGTGCCCCGTCGAGATTAAATGCCAAGGTAGTCGAAATCCCGATCGCTGCCGCGACAGCAGTCGTTCCTACCAAAAGTCCGATAATCAGCGTACTAATTTTCCCAATGTTATTGGTTAATTTCATTTTGGTGAAAGCCGATAAAATAGAGATGAATACCAGTGGCATTACGATCATTTGAAGCAGCTTCACATAGCCTTTCCCTACAATGTTGTACCATTCGATGGTGGATTTGAGTACGTCCGATTTGGCTCCGTATACGTATTGCAAAATGAGTCCAAATAAAATCCCGAGTCCAAGACCGACAAATACTCGCTTGGAAAAAGAAATATGCTTCTTTTGCATGGCGTACAATCCAGCAATGAATAAGAGCAACAAAACAATGTTTACGATGATCAATAACGTCGACATATATTCCCCTCCCTTTCGTTTTATGTACCTCTCATTATTGTATTCGGTATAGATATAGTTATATTACCAACAATCCCTACTGGTCAAGTATGAATTGTTTTTGTATTATTCCAAACTGTCTTACATAGCCTTTTAAAAAACTTTGTCCGGCTGCAGTGGTGGGGAGGAAACAGGAGAAAACGCTCAGATGCTAGGGCCACCCCCTGTGGGATTGACTGCACGACTCCATGAAAAAAGCGAAACCGCGTCCAAAGTAGTCCATTCAGGAGGTTTTTGCAGAGGTGGACGCTTAAGAGCGTGTTTCGCTTTTTGCATTGCGTCTCGGTCGGCGTCCCTAAGATCTTCGCTTATTTCTCCTGTTTCCTCTGCGAGCTTTCCCTGTTTAAACGGGCTTTTAGAAATTTAAAAGAATGAAGAAATATCATCAGTTACGACAGAGAAGAATATTTCCAGACGTAGCGACTTGTGGAGTCCTACCGAGCGGAGAAGGGATTTGCGGGCAAAAGAAACGCAACGTGCTCGCGCTACGAAGCGGCTACCACTTTTGCGTTTCCCCGCGAATCCCTTCGGAGCGGGCAGTGCATTCTTCCAGTGGGACGGAGCCTGGAGCCTAGACTGGAAATATTCTTCTCTCCACTACAGCTCAGCATAAAAAAACCAGGAGCCGCCCATTTGGACGATTCCTGGTTAGTTAGTAATACGAAATTGTTTCGCTTATTTCAGTTGCTTCACCACCAAACACCACAACCAAGTGATGACAACCGCACCAATGGCTCCGGCAATAACGTTGAAGCCGGCCCACATCCACAGCCAATCACCCAGTACCAAATCGCCCAGCCAGCTACCCAAAAGAGCAGCAATGAGCGAAGCCCACCAGCCTGATCCTGCCGCTTTTCCTGTACAGATCAAGCTCATTGCCCACCAAACGACCACACCGACGACAGCCCATACGAACCAGAACATTCGTACACACTCCCTCTCTCATGATGGCGACGCTTACATAAGGGCCAAAATAATGACTAGTTATCTGTTACCATCATATTGAACAAAAGAGAAAGTGTGCATAGGCGTTTAATTGGTATACAGTTCTGCTCGGCGGTTGGCTACGCTTGGCAATTTGCCCCGTACTCGTTCAATCCGACTTACATCCAGTTCTGTGATCAATAACGTTTCTTCTTCCCCTGCGCTTGCAATCACGACACCCATCGGATCGACGAACATGCTGCGTCCGGCAAAAATATTTCCAACCTGATCAGCCGCACATACAAACATCGTGTTTTCAATGGCACGCGCACGAACCAGTGTCTCCCAGTGATCCTCTTTCATCGCTCCGGCTACCCAACCTGCTGGCACAAACAAAATATCGGCACCCTGGAGTGCAAACTGTCTCGCGATTTCCGGGAAGCGCACCTCGTAGCAAACCATCAGCCCGATTTTGCCGAATTCCGTTTCCACCACTTGATACGGATTATCCCCAGGCGCGATGAAGTCCGATTCTGTGTAGGAAAAGGCATCGTACAAATGTGTCTTGCGGTACGCATGCAGCAGTTGTCCTTCACGGCCTAGAAAAACAGTCGTATTGTAGGCGCGGTTTTCATCACCCTCGATGGATTCAAACACACCGCAAACCACATAAACGCCATGCTCTGAAGCTAACTCTGCCAATCCGGAAACAAATGGACCATCCAGCTTTTCCGCTACCTCCGCTGGCGTTACTCCCGACTTTGGCGTGGCAGGTGCGCTATACATTTCAGGCAAGATGACAAAATCTGCTCCTGCTGCCTTTGCTTTTGAAATGTAATCGGCTGCTTTTTGCAAATTTTGCGTCTTATCCATCGTCGCTGTCAGTTGTGCAATGGCTACTTTCATGAATATCCCCGTCCTTCCCATTCATACAAAGCTCTCGGTTTCTTACTTGCTAGTATAACTGATTTTGACCGAGTTCCAAGTAATTATGCTTTACCAACTGGACGTCTTGTATATAATGGACTTGTCATCTTGCGTATAAATTTTCACCCCATCGAAAGTAGGTGAGTTCATGTCTATCCGTATCAAGCTGCTGCTCTCTTACACAGGGATGCTAGTCATCAGCTTGCTGACGTTTTTCGTAGCCGCCAGCCTGTTTACGATTGCGGCGACAGGCGATTTCAACAGCTTTCGCGACTTTTATAAAGTGCATTATCAGCTCAATCCGCTGACTGAACAAGAAGAGAATATTTTCCTTGAATTAAAATATCTCGCCAAGAATGAGCCGGATCAATTGCAAAACCAGGAGCTGCTTGCCGATTATGATTTCAAGCTCAAAACGGTACGAGCTGGCCTGTATGTCCGCAGAGAGAGCAATCAAGTCTTTACCTCCCCAACCATCAATCAGCCCGAGCTGGAAAATAGCTTGCCGCCCTACGACTTGAACAACAACCAGATTCGCAACACGTTCAACATCGGCGAAAGATTTTATGCGTATGCCAAGTTTGACTTCAAGTTTTCAGATGGCGCAAAAGGCAGTGTCTTTGTAATCCGCGAGCGCAGTCCATTTGGTGAAGTTATCCGCAAACTGCTGCCGATGCTCGTGTTCCTCCTCCTCGGCGTCATTGTCATCGCAAACGTCTTGTTGTACCGCTGGATTACTCGCAGCGTCGTCAAGCCGCTCGATTTACTGCGCAATTCAGCCGAGAACATCAAGGAAGGCAATCTGGACTTTGAGCTCCATCTACAAACGAAGGACGAGATTGGACAACTGAACGAAGCGTTCGAGAACATGCGCAAACGATTGCAGGAATCAGTGCGGCTTCGCCTTGAGGATGAAGAAAGTCGCAAAGAGTTGATCTCCAACATCTCGCATGATTTGCGTACACCGATTACCAATATCAAGGGCTACATCGAGGGAATCCGCGATGGCGTAGCTGATACCCCGGAGAAAATGGACAAATACGTGAACATCATTTACTCCAAAGCAGTAGACCTCGACTTGCTCGTCGATGAGCTGTTTCTCTACTCCAAGCTCGATCTGAAGCAAGTGCCCTTTACGTTTGAACATGTAGATATCGTGCAGTTTTTGGATGACTGCATCGACGAGCTGCACTACGATCTGGAAAAGAAGGGTATCACAATTCAGTGGAATCAGCGCACAGCAGAAGACACCCTGGTCATCGCCGATCTGGAAAAAATCAAGCGCACGGTCTTAAACATCATCGGCAACTCGCAAAAATACATGGATAAACCTGAGAAAATCATCTGCGTCTCGGTTCAAGCGGACGCTCAGTGGGCCACCATTGAAATAAAGGACAACGGCATCGGTATCCCGCAAGAAGCCATTCCTCACCTGTTCGAACGCTTTTATCGAGTGGAGCAATCCCGTAATTCTTCCACGGGTGGTAGCGGCCTCGGACTGTCCATCGCGCGCCAGATCGTCGAGGGTCACGGCGGCAGAATTTGGGTAGAGAGCAAGCAAGGTGTAGGTACCAGCCTGTTCTTTACGTTAAAACGTACCCACAAACAATAGGAGGTGCACATTCCCATGTCTTCACGTATCCTCATCATTGAAGATGAGACGACTATCGCTCAACTGGAGCGGGATTATTTTGAACTGAATGGCTTTCAGGTCGATTTATGCCACTCTGGCAGCGAAGGCTTGCCACTTGCCATCAATGGCGACTACAGTTTGATCATCGTTGATTTGCAGCTTCCTGGTATGGACGGCTTCGAATTGTGCAGCCAGATCAGACAAGTCAAGGAAGTGCCGATCCTGATCGTCTCCGCCAAAAAAGAAGAGATCGATAAAATCCGCGCCTTTAATCTCGGTGCCGATGACTATATTACAAAGCCGTTTAGCCCAAGCGAATTAGTAGCCAGAGCCAAAGCCCATCTGACGAGATACGAGCGTTTGACAGCCCGACAACCTCAACCAACGAACGCAGAGATTCACATTCGCGGTCTCGTCATCGACAAAGTTTCAAGAAGAGTGTATGTACGCAATCAGGAAGTCATTTTCACGACAAGAGAATTCAATCTGCTTGAATTTTTAGCGACTCACCCGAATCGGGTTTTTAACAAAAACGAGCTGTTCGAACGAATCTGGGGCATGGATTCCAGCGGAGATATCGCGACCGTTACGGTGCACATTCGCAAGCTGCGTGAAAAAATCGAAGTCGATCCATCCAATCCACAGTATATCGAAACAGTCTGGGGTGCTGGTTACCGATTTACTGTCTAAGCGTGAATACCATGATCATGACAAAGCCTTCAGCGAAAACGAGGACGGATTTTCCGCTCTACGTCAAAGCTGGAGGCTTTTTTTTACGTGTAAGAAAGTTTAATCACTTCCCGTTTCAAAGCGTCATTGCTTAAACTTTCTGGAGCGCATAATGACTTTCCGCTAAAGCGCGGTCGCTCCTCCATGTCCAGGCTTCGATAGAGGTCATTTTATCTTTTTTTAAGAACTTTTTTAGATTCTATTAATCTCTTGTTTCTTGGCAGTTTAGGTCTCTCGACTATCCTACAAGTAATCAAGCAACAACCGACTCTAAAGGAGGACCAACCGATGAGAAAGTTTTCCAATAAAATCGCAATCATGATGCTGGCAACTGTTTTGGGTACAGCATCCCTTCCTTACGCTGTACTGAATGTGCAAGCAGCTTCCACTCCCCTGAGTGCACAAGAAGTTCAAAAAGCGGTTAGTGAGCTCGCCAAGCTGCAAGTGATGCAAAGCAACTCTAACACTCACAATCAAGTTACGCGCGCTGAACTGGCAAAAATGGTCTCGCACACATTTGGTTTGCAAGGCGGCAAAACAGATAAATCCGTAACCTTCACGGATGTGAAAACAAATGATTGGTTCTACAAATACGCAGTTGACCTGGTATCTCTTGATATTATGCAAGCAAAAGATGGCAAGTTCGATCCGCGTGGAACTGTGACGGATGCTGAGCTCACTCAAGTCGTTGCAAAAGCACTCAAGCGCGATGCGAAGTCCGTTAACTACTGGGCTGAACGCTTCTTCTCGGCAGACAGCACCGCTACTCGCGGCGAAGCTGCTTATCTGTTGAATACGGCTCGTCAGGCAATGCCTTCTGACAAAGCAAGCATCACGAATGTACAAGCCTTGAATGAAATCACGTTGATTGTGACCTTCGACGCTCCGTTAACCGCAGAAAACGAAGCATTTGCCAAAGCAAAAGAAGACTTTGTCTTCAGCGAAGGTCTGACACTGACCAACATGCCACGTCTGAAAACAGGTTCTACCAATACTTACATCGTGCCGACCTCGGTTCAAAAGCCAGGAACTACCTACACCCTGACATACAAAGGGAAAAAGGCGGGTACATTCCAAGGTAATGCAACCAAGATCGACATGACGGAAGTACGCCAAGTAACAAACGACACGTTTGAAGTGGAATCCTTGCGTGAAAATGGTGTCCTTGATTACGGATATATCATCTCTGCCTACAGCGGCGGACGCGGTGCAAATGCATTGGTGCTGGATCAAAACAACAGTGCAGACGGCAAAACGTATCAAATCATTCCTTCCATGCAAGCAAGACAAGTGACCATTACACCGGAAGGCGGACAACCAATCGTAGCGAAATACGTGCCTTTCACACAATCAACAGACGGCAAGCAAGAAATTAAATTCCGTCTCCCAGAAGGCCAAGTCCTGACTCCGGGTGTTACGTACACCATCACGTCAGACTGGGCGAATATCGCGAAGCCTACCTTCACCGCAAAAGAAATCGCTCCGCTCGAAATCAGCGAAGCCAAAGCAGCTAGTGAAACTTCTATCACCGTTACCCTGACAGAGGACCCGGGAGACGAGCTGTTCTCCGGACGCAGCGTAGAACTTACTAGTGCAGATGGAGAAAAACTGCTGGCGACGTACAAATATTCCAGCCGCAAAGGTACCACAGGCGTGTTTGACATCCAGCAAGATGGTAAACTGAAAGCAGGTACCACATACACGGTAACACCTGTCGGCGATTGGGCTGGCAAATCTTCTGCCGAGCTGACAGTCGACTAGTTTTTGTGTGATGCAGGTATCCAAATCAAAAGAAAGGTGTGGGCTCGCTGTGCTGTATGCAGGTCTTTTGACCGCCGTCATTATTCTGACTGGGTGTGAGATGAATTGGAATACCCTCTTGACGAGTGGCGAGCAGCAAGCAACCCAGGCGGTGAAAGTTGAAATGGATAAGCTGAATCAAGCCTTATTGACAGCAACCAGTCAAGGAGACAAAGCAGCGATTGAGAAGCTGCTTGCAGAAGGCGCGGATATTGACGCTACCGATAGTAGAGGCCGCACCTCTGCGATGATCGCGGTCCACTCTACTCAACTCGACGTTTTCAACTTGTTGGTTGAACGAGGAGCTAACATCAACATCCGAGACAACAACTTAGACAATCCCCTGCTCTTCGCAAGCGCAGCAGGCCAGCTCGCATTCGTAAAAGCCTCGATAGCAGCAGGTGCCGACACTACCATTACGAACCGTTTTGGCGGAACGGCCTTGATTCCTGCGGCTGATCGTGGACATGTCGAGATCGTCAAGGAACTGCTCACCACCTCTGATGTCAACATTGATCACGTCAACAGATTGGGCTGGACCGCTCTCTTAGAAGCAGTGATTTTGGGCGATGGTGGCAAGAAGCATCAGGAAATCGTGAAGCTCCTGATCGAGCACAATGCCAATGTCAATCTCGCTGATAACGATGGTGTGACGCCTCTCGGGCATGCGAAGAAGCATGGCTACAAAGAAATGATTGAAATGCTCACGCAAGCTGGCGGAAAATAAGAAAATACCTAATTGAAAAAGGATAGGATCGTCAGTACTCTCTGACCCCTATCCTTTTTCTTATTTTCTAGACCAAAAGACCCCGAAAAACTCAAAACTTTTTCTATATTCAGGCGTCAATTACTAGTGGACTATTCCATTATACCTATACCATTTTGATGATTGGAGCCTGTTTTACATGACCGTCAGCTCGTATACATCTATTCTGGAAACGGACAAACGAATCCGAAAAGCTTCTCCTAACCTTGAACCCAAGGTGGAGATGTACAAGCTCTTTCTTGCTTCTACAGACGCTATTGAAATCCACATGAATAACCTGACGCATCCTTTGACTACCATCAGAATCTATGACATCCATCGGACAAAACTCGCAGAAGCTGAATATAGTCCGAACGCCCCGATCATCCTTCCCTTTTTTCCGGAGGAAGATGGTCTATACTACGTGCAACTGACGATTGGACCTGATCCAGACCCTCAGCACACCTATCAACTGCACGTGGATAAGTACAAACGCCTATCGGGGATCATCAATCAATCGGAGGAATTTCCCGCAGAAAATGGTCCGTACATGATCGGACCAGACGATGTCATCATAGCTGCTGGGACTTCAATCTGCTTTGAAGCAGGTACATCCATCAACGTACGCTGCCAAAACAAGATCGTCGTCCAAAACGGTGCCTCCATTTCTTTTCGCGGGGAATCAGACAAACCTGTCGTCGTCATCGGCGCCATTGACGATACAACCGCGCACCGTTGGAATCAGCTCGTGTTATCTCCCTTGGCTGAGGCAAGCTTCCAGCACATCATTGTGCAATACGACAACGACGAAGACGGCGTGGACTTCCTGACCTCAGCAGCCCCTTTCGTGGCGATCGCCTCATCCGTTGAAGAATTCGAGTCAACCGTTGCCAAAACGAACTATGTGGAGCGGGCCGCAGTCGTATCTCCCTCTTCTCGCCTGGACTTCATCAAAACTTGGTTTCAACAGTCCAGCCCGTATCGCTTCCATATTTTTGGAGACTTCTTGCCTGAGCTTTATTTCGGCATTGATGTCACCACCTTTGCACGATGGGAAACGGATACCAAGCGGATTAATGAAGAACGCGTAGAAGCTGGTGAAATCAACTACTGGGATTTTGTTAACGGCAACTTCACTGCCGATTTGATAGAGGCTACGTATCTGTTTGCCAATAATGAGAGCAGCCCGGAGCTGCGAATCCAACGATTGATTGATTTTCTGATCATCGCGCAAAAATGGAGAAGAAAACACGGGTGCTTCAGCTTGTTCGACATGCTCGATCCGTTCCATGATCACGACGAGGAATTTTACAAAACGTTCGAACAGATGTCGTCCGCCTTCTGGCTCGCGCACAATACATCCATTATTCACTGGGATACTCTTTCACGAGAACTCGGCATTTGGCAAAAAGAAAGTTTCTTCGAACGGCAATTTATCAACTCTGTCATGATTCGCCTGCACTTCGCAGCCGATCTGCCGTTCTCCCTCCCGGGGTATGGAAACAACATTCCACCTGTCGGCTTTCTCGGTATTTCCATTCATTTTGGGCCGTTCCGCTATCCAGAGGATTATCCAGCACCCGAGCCTGAATTCGGCGTCAATTACGGGGAACTCTCTACAGCTACCTATGTGAAATTTATGTTCGAATCGTTGCTCAATGGCAAAACGAATCCCGTCTACACATGGTGGATACCTACGCAAGCGGATAAGGAGCTGTTTCGAACCTTGCAGGAGAAGGGCATCTCGCTGGATTCCCCTCCAGAAGATTGGGACCGCGAATTCGTGCAGCCTGCTAGAAAAACGCTAGAGGAGATTCGGGCATTCTACCTTAATCCTACTGCAAATGAAAGGTTTACCTCCAACTGTTGAGGTCGGGAGAAGCCATGCCACATGTTTTCCAGTCGCCTATATCCTCTCTTCGTTCGGGCGGTCTCCTTCCAAACATGTGACATGACTTTCGAACAGCAGATGATTATTTCGGGGGTTAGAGCTTTTTTTCAGTTAGGTCTGGAAGTCTTTTGAGGTAGATGATCCTTTGCTTCATCTTCTGGTGTAATCTGTAGAAATTATTTCGATTTTAGACATCTCGATTCATATTTCAGAGCTTCTTAAGCTGCGTAGAAAGAAGCGCATTTCCAGTCCAAGCGCCTCTGGAGCCCTACTTAGCTCTGGAATGAATGGCGGGGAATTTCAGCTTCACTTATGAGATACTTCCTCGAAACTGTCTACGTTTGAAGCGCTCCCGCCATTCATTCTGGAGCGGACAGTCAATCCCCCTTGCGGGGCGGAGGCCGAAGCGTAGACTGGAAATGCGCTTCTTTCCCCCACTACAGCTACGAAAAAAGCCTCCCCAAGTAGGAAGGCTTACTCTTTAATTCACAAAATTTTTCCCATAGTAAATCTCGTCCATCTCTATTTGCAATTGTTTCGCAATATCCTCCTGCTCCTCCGGTGTCAGCTTATCCTTCGTGTATCCGAACAAATAATTGTTCAGATCAAACTCCCTTCGCTTGCACTTGGTATGAAAAATATTATCTTGGTACACATTCACATCAATCATGTGGAACAATTCCTTAATTTCCTCGGGAATATAATTTTGGATCGAGCTGATGTCGTGATCGATAAACAGCTTGTATCCATGTATGTCCCGGGTAAAACCGCGTACCTTGTAATCAATTGTCATCAGGTCTGTATCAAACGAACGAATTAAATAATTGAGTGCTTTGAGCGGAGAAATTTCGCCACAAGTCGACACGTCGATATCGGCCCGGAATGTACTGATGCCCTCCGTTGGATGGTACTCTGGATACGTATGTACCGTAATATGACTCTTGTCCAATTGCAGCACCACATTTTCAGGCAAAGGTCCGGGGGATTCCTCATAAGATTCAGTAGGGACTTCTACGACAGGACCCTCGGATACAAGAACAGTGACGCTCGCTCCTTGTGGTACATAATCTTGTTGGGCGACATTCAGTATATGTGCGCCGATAATATCCGACACGTTTTTTAGGATATTCGTCAAACGCTCTGCATTGTATTGTTCATCTATGTATTCGATATACGCTTCCCGTTCGGCTTTTGTTTTCGTGTAGCAGATGTCGTACATATTGAAGCTGAGTGACTTGGTCAAATTGTTGAAGCCATGCAGCGTAACGTTTTGTTCTGTTTTTTGTTCCAAGCGTCATTTCCCCCTGTGGTAGCATCCAAAACTCGTTCGTCTTACTTTTTCCTCCACCTCGCTCATAAATACCCGTTACTTTTGTCCTACCTAAAAATGATTCAATAGCATTAGGAAAACTTGACAGAATCTGGTTCTAATCCCCTGGGTTTAATGATAAAATATCGAAGTGTGTCAAATTTTAGAAGAAAGGGGGAAATTATCATGCATTGGTATACAAGCGTATTGAAGAAATACGTCGCATTTGAAGGAAGAGCTAGACGTCAAGAATATTGGATGTTCACTTTGTTCAACATCATCGTATCTCTGGTAATTGCTCTCGTAGACTATTTAATTGGTACAGGATCTATTTTGGGCATGATCTATTCATTAGCTGTTTTACTGCCTAGTTTGAGCGTAACTGCACGCCGATTGCACGATACCGGAAGAAGCGGTTGGTGGATTCTTATCTCGTTTATTCCTTTTATCGGTGCAATTATTTTGCTCGTATTCTTGTGCCAAGACAGCCAAGGAGACAACAAATACGGTGCGAATCCAAAAACTTCGAACTCCTTCTAATGTCTCCATCGCCTCTCCCCAAAGGGAGAGGTTTTTTATTTTTGGTCCAAAGAAAAAACGGCAGTTCGGGGCTCCCCAAATGCCGTTTTTCCACTACCGTTTTACGCCTCGTCCCAAAAACGTCGCAGGTTGTCCATCCCAATCTTGGAACCTTCTCGACAATCCTCCATGCCTTCGAACTCGACCGTGATATAGCCATCATAGCCGGACTGCTTGACCAGCTTGACGACTTCGCGGATGTTGATGTCGCCTTGTCCGACTATTGCTCCACGCAGGAAGTTGCCATTGACGGTCTTGAACCATTTGCCTGCGCCTGGATCATGGTAGGACGGGCGGAAGTAGAAATCTTTGAAATGCACAAGCGAAGCATAAGGCAGATTTTTTTGCACACCGACCAGCGAAGCCTCGTCTACACACATGAAGTTTCCTATATCCAGCGTCGTTTTGAAATTCGGACGGTTGACCTCATGCAAGACACGCTGCACGCGATCACTTGCCTGTACCAGCCAGCCGTGATTCTCGATTGTCGTCGTTATTCCGAATTGAGCAGCATAATCAGCGATTCTGCGGCTTCCCTCGACCATCTCAGCCAAATGCTTTTCAAAGTACTCGATCGTCGTCTCCTCTACGGGAACAGTAAAGGCGGACACATCGTGGCGCATATGCTTGATACCCATGCGGTGCAGCAGATCAACATGTGTTTTTACACGTGCGACTTCTGCTTCGAAGGCTTCTTCATCTGGTTGAATAAAGTTCGTCGGCATCGAGTAGTTGGACAGCTCAATCCCTACCGCTTTTGCCTTATCCCGAACAGCGTCTGCTAATTCGTAGTTATCGACCAGTGTAAAACCGTACGGCACGATTTCCATGTGCTCGCCGCCGTTATCCGCGATCCATTGCACGACATCCAGAACATCCATTTCCCCAGCTCGGATTGCTGTTAGCAGACTGTAAGTGCTCAATCCAATTTTCATCAGTTCCACCTCATTTGATTTATTGTATAGAAAGGCTACTGCTCATCATGATGTGAGATGCACCTTGTTGATAGTCACGACTTGCTTGAGACGATGAGATTCGTAGGCTGCCTTCACCACTTCGAGTGTCCGCAGTCCATCCTCTCCAGTAATAGACGGAGGTCGACCTTCCATGACATTTTGCACAAAGTCGGCGATAAGCCGCTCATCCATATCCACAGCCCAAGGTAAATGTTGCAGCTTCGAATCGCGGTCATTGTAATAGAACGCGTGTTGCTTGAATACATCGACGTCCAACGTGCCCTTGGTGCCGACAATCCGCATCGTCACATCTCCCCACGTCGGGAACGTCTTCGGCCGCGACCAGCTCGGATCGATTCCGACGATCACGCCAGACTCCATTTCTACGGAAACCAGGCCACAATCCTCTACCTCAATCTCGTAAAAGCGTGTGTCCAGCTCAGCGTAGACGCTTTTTACTTCGTCTTGGAGCATCCAACGTACGAGGTCCATCAGATGGACGATGTGATCCGTTGCTGCCCCACCGCCAGACAGCTCTTTTTCAATGAACCAGCCACCTGGCATTTGTCCGTGGTTCGTGCCATCGATGGCGATAATGTCTCCGAGACCACCTGATTGAACGATTTGTTTGACACTTTCCATCACGGGTGCAAATCGGACAGGGTAGGCAATCTGGAGCAAGACACCTTCCTCTTTGCAGACCTGAATCATTTCGCGTGCATCCGCAATCTCGGTGGCAATTGGTTTCTCGCACAGAATCTGCTTTTTCGCTCGGGCTGCCGCAATCACATGCTCCTTGTGCTTGGCATTTTCCGAGCAAACAATGACCGCGTCGATACCGGATTGTAAAAAGGCTTGCAGATCTTCGTAAAAATCGAGCTGGTAGGCAGTAGCCGCTTCCTCTCCCCGGCGGGAGTTATCATCCCAGACTGCTATCAGCCGCGCATCGGGGTGCTTTTGCAAATAAGTAGCGTAGCTATGCGCATGCATATGGGCGAAGCTGATGATTCCTACCTTCATCCCTCATCACCTCCGTGCATGAGCTTCACAGATTGACCCGTCTTGACCGATTTTCTCGCCGCTGAAGCGATATCGAGAGCTGCGAGCAGATCACAAGAATACAGACGTGGCCCTTCCTGTTTTTGTACACAGCGAATGAAATGCTCCCGCTGTCGCTGCATCAGGTCCATCCCTTGGAATGTTGTCGGAAGAAATTGCTCTCCTCGGCTCCAGCGAATGGGGGTGCTTTCCCGGCTATCATGTGTAATCATTCCTTGATCACCGGCAAGCTCAAAGGAAGCATATTCTGTCCCCTCCGCCCAAGATAGCTCTACATGCGCAATTGCCCCGCCTGCCATTCGGAGCATGACCAGCGCATAATGGACGATCTGTCCTGATTCATTCGTGTGCTTGACCTCTCGCGCCATTACTCGCTCGACTTCGCCGAACGTCCAGCGCAGCCATTCGAATTCACGCATTCCAAGTGCTTGAAATATGCATTTCCCTACATTTGTAGCCGATGCAGGAGCACCTCTTCGCAAGCGAATGACGCCTGCTTTGCCTATGGCCCCATTTTTTATTTGCTCGTGCGCTTGCTCGTATTCTGGAGCAAAACGCAGCGTATTTGCGAGTTGCAGCACGATATCATACTGATCGCACAAACTGATTCCTTCACGCCCTAGAGCAGGACTGCCTGCACATAAAATATGCTTTCCCGCCTGGGCAGCAAGCGTCACCCATGGGTCAGCGCTGTCCGTAACTGAGCCAATATCCACGATATCCACTTCTGTTCCCTGCAAGATTTCGCGCAAAGAAGACAAGCTGTCTGCCACACCTACAATCTCTGCCTCTTTGATCCGCAACCAAGCTTGCGACTCTTTTACGCTTGTTCCCGCTTCCCCTGCGACTACAACTTTTACCATGATCCCGCTCCCCCTCTCCTCGAGCTTTCTGGACTGCTAGACACAACCCTTTTATAGCGAAAACTGAAACGTATCTTGCAATAAAACTGCGGCAGCTCCAGCGACCTCTACATTTTCACCCAACGAATTCGGCCGAATCTCCAGTTCCTCCGTCAGGATTCCATGCGCGTATTCCCGCACGTAGTCTTTTACTTTGGCGATCAACAGCTCATTTTCGAAGGCAATCTCACCGCCCAGAATAATCACTTCCGGATTGAACAAATGAATCAGATTGACTAGCCCCGAAGCCAAATAAGAAGCAGTTTCCTCCAAAATGCTGACCGCAAGCGGGTCCTGCTCTGCCAAAGCCTGACGAAACACCGCAGGAGTAATTCGGCCAACATCCTGCTCCACCAAATCCGAAATACGGCTCGTCTTTCCTTTCGCAAGCGAGGAGACCAGCTTGGAGTAAATCGTTGGCCAGCTCACGTAATTTTCCAGACAACCAACATTTCCGCAGTCGCACCGCACACCTGCCCGATCAATCGTGGTATGACCGAACTCACCGGCCCCGCCTTTAAAGCCCCTGTAGATGGCACCATTCATCAAAATACTGGCTCCCAATCCATCCCCAATCGTGACGTACAGCATGTTTTGATAATGACTGAAATCCCCGATGGTCTTCTCGGCGAGCAAGTACGCGTTCGTGTCGTTATCTAGCCATGTTTTCAACTGGAAACGTTGCTCGATCATTTCTTTAACAGGGGCGTTCTGCAAGCGGAGCTTTGGATTGTAGCGAATCACCCCATGGACCGAGTCAACGATGCCTTGAGTGACAATCGAGATTCCCATGCATGTCTCCAGACTCGCCGCGGTTCCACGCAAAAACTGCTCAATCACCTCCAGCAAATAAGCGAGTATGCTCTCCCCTTGGTACGGCTTGATCGAGTGGACTTCCTTTCGTTTGACTGCGGCTTCCAGATTCATCTCGGCAATCGTAATCTTCGAGCCAGAGATCGAAATGCCGATCAGAAAACGACTGTCTGGGGAGAACTGGACCAATATCGGTTTTCGTCCGCCATTTGACTCCCCTGTTCCCACCTCGCATACGAACGAGTCACGAATCAGCTCACTGACAGCCGAGGTCACGGTAGTAGGACTCAGTTTGTTCCGCTTCGCTATTTCACTCCGGGAAATGGGCCCGTAATGACGGATCGTATCGAATATGATGGAGCGATTCAGTTCCTGGATCAGCTTTAAATCACCCGTCCTACGCATGTAACCATCCCTTTTTTTCAAATCACAAATGGCAAGCGACAAAATGCTCTCGGTCTGCCGCTTTCCGCAATGCAGGTGCTGTGGTCTTGCATATGTCCATCACGAACGGACAGCGCGTATGAAACAGACAGCCTGACGGCGGATTCACCGGGCTCGGCACATCTCCCTGCAAAATGATCCTCTCCCGCTTTGCCCGTGGATCAGGAATCGGAACCGAAGAGAGCAGCGCTTTTGTATACGGATGCCCGGGATTCGCAAAAATCGTTTCCTTCGGGCCGGATTCTACGAGACTCCCCAAATACATCACACCGATTTTGTCGCTAATATGCTCGACCACGCTCAAATCGTGGGAAATAAACAAATAGGTCAAATGAAATTCTTCCTGCAAATCTTTTAGCAAATTCAAGATTTGCGATTGAATCGACACATCGAGAGCAGAGACTGGCTCATCCGCGACGATCAGCTTCGGCTTTAAAATCAGGGCACGAGCGATTCCGATACGTTGCCGTTGCCCTCCGCTGAATTCATGGGCGAATTTCTCCGCATGATAGCTGGAGAGCCCGACGACCTCGAGCATTTCGGCGACAATCCGATCACGCTCCAGGGCAGACAGCTTGGTATGAATGAGAAGCGGCTCTGCTACCACATCGCGAATTTTCATCCGCGGATTCAGTGAGGCGTACGGGTCCTGAAAAACCATCTGTACCTGCTTGCGCACTTCCCGCAGCTTTGTTTCGTTCATCTTGGAGATTTCTTCACCATTGATCCAAATCTTGCCCTCATCTGGCATCAAAAGTCGTGTGACCAAGCGCCCTGTCGTCGACTTGCCACAGCCACTCTCTCCGACCAGACTGAACGTCTCGCCTTCCTTGATTTCGAACGATACGTGGTTTACTGCCTTTACGCTTTTTTTGCTGCTGAATAGACCGCTATCAATCGGGAACGTTTTTTTGATACCGTCTACCACGACCAGTGATTTAGACATGAACATCCCTACCTTCCTCTTGATAGAGCCAGCAGCGGCAAGAACGTTTTTCTCCCACCGTCGTAATGGTGGGCTCCTTTTCCCAACAAACAGGCATGACATCCTTGCAGCGCGGAGCGAACTTGCAGCCCTTCGGCATATTGTTTGGTGTCGGTACGTTTCCCGGAACCGAATCCAGCCGTTCGCGCTTCTGCCCGATTTTAGGGACAGAGCCAATCAAGCCTTTGGTATACGGATGCTTGGGTTCATCGAACAAGTCGTAAACAGATGCTTCCTCCACGACACGCCCTGCGTACATGACCACAACACGGTTGCACATCTCTGCCACGACGCCGAGATCGTGCGTGATCAACAGCATCGACATATGCTCCTCAGCCTGAAGCTGCTTCATGACATCGAGGATTTGGGCTTGAATCGTGACATCGAGTGCCGTCGTTGGCTCATCGGCGATCAACAGGTTAGGATTGCAGGACATCGCCATCGCAATCATGATGCGCTGTCGCATACCGCCAGAGAGCTGATGCGGATACTCCCCCATAATTTCGCTCGGTCGTGGAATGCCCACCTTTGTCAGCATGCTCACTGCTTGTTCTCGCGCTTTTTGGTCGGAGTAGCCGAGATGCAAACGAATGGCTTCCATCAATTGCTCTCCGATTTTCATCACCGGGTTGAGCGAGGTCATCGGCTCCTGAAAAATCATCGAGATTTCTTTTCCGCGAATACGGCGCATATCACTCTCCGAAATCGAAAGAAGATTCGTACCGTTGTAAACAATCTCTCCGTTGGTAATTTCACCAGTCGTGTCCTTGAACAGGCGCATGATCGACAAGGAGGTCACGCTCTTGCCGCAGCCCGATTCGCCAACCAGTCCGAGCACCTCGCCTTTTTTTATATGAAAGCTGACATGATCGAGGACGACTGTCTTCTGGTTGTCTCTCGTAAATTGTGTTTGCAGATGCTTTACTTCAATGATGTTCTCACTCATCTGCCCCATCTCCCTCGTTTAGTTCTTCGTTTTCGGGTCCAAAATATCGCGCAGGCCATCCCCAACGAGGTTGAATGCCAGCACGGTCAAAAAGATCGCAATCCCGGGAATGATGACCACATGAGGAGAAGTGGCGAGGTAATCACGACCCATACTGAGCATCGCTCCCCAGTCGGGACTCTCGGGCGCAGCCCCCAGGCCTAGAAAACTGAGACTGGATGCTGCCAAGATCGAGGTGCCGATCCGCATGGAAAAAAAGACGATCATACTAGAGACGGTCTCTGGGAAGACGTGACGAAAAATAATCCGGCTGCTTTTGGCCCCCATGGATCGCGCTGCTTCTACAAACACCGCTTCCTTGGCAGCCAATGTATTGCCGCGGATCAAACGAGCAAACGATGGAATACTGAACACCGCGACTGCTACGACGACATTCGTTAATCCCGGGCCGAGGATCGCAACGATGGCGATTGCGAGCAGCAAATCGGGAAAAGCGAACATGACGTCACTCCACCGCATAATGAGGCGATCCAGCCACCCGCCGTAATATCCGCTAATCAAGCCTAATACGGTTCCAACCACTGCGCCGACCAGCACAGAGGAAAAGCTGACGCCAAGAGAGATTCCCGTTCCTACGATGATGCGGCTTAAAATATCTCGTCCGTATTCATCTGTCCCTGCCCAATGCTCCATGGATGGAGTTTGCAACGTTACGTCATAGTTCGGCTCGTACGGATCATACGGCGCGATCCACGAGCCAAACAGCGCGATCACAAACAAAAACAAGATAAAAAACCCTGCCCAGAATGCTGTCTTTTGCTTCTTCCACTTCTTCCAAAACTCGCGGGCTTTGGATTTCTTTTCAGTGGGAACTATAACGTTTTGCCCGATTTCTTTTACTACCTCCATTTACGTCACCTCCTTGCCATTAGCTGTCATAACGGATTTTCGGATTCAGTGCCTTGTACAAGATGTCTACCAGCAGATTCACGAGAATGAACTCCAGTGAAAACAACAGAATGACTGCCTGTACGACCGGATAATCCCGAAAAGCAATGGAATCGATCAACAGACGCCCCATACCCGGAATGCTAAACACCGTCTCTACGACAACCGATCCGCCCAAGAGAAAGCCGAATTGCAATCCGGCGATGGTCACGACCGGAATCATTGAGTTTTTCAGGGCGTGCTTACGAACGACTACGGATTCCTTCAACCCTTTTGCCCGACCTGTTCGGATAAAATCTTCCTTTAATGTTTCGAGCAGGGAGGACCGTGTAAAACGGGCCAGCATCGACATGATTCCTGCTCCTAAGGTTAACGAAGGAAGCACGTAGCTTTTCCAGCTCTCGACCCCACCTGTGGGAAACCAGCCCAGCGTGACAGAAAAAACTTGTATGAGAATGAGCCCCAGCCAAAATCCAGGCAAGGAAATACCGGAAATCGCCGTCAGCATCCCTACGTAATCCGGCCATTTATCGCGGAAAACAGCAGAGATCGTCCCAATCAGCAGACCGAGCACCAAAGCCCAGCCCAGGCTCATAAATGTCAACGTCATCGTTACGGAAAAACGGTTTTCAAACATATCGCTAATGGGAAGCCCCGTCTTCAAGGAGTGTCCCAAATTTCCTGTCACGAGGTTTTGCATGTAGTTGACGTACTGGGTAAGCAATGGCTTATCCAAGCCCAGCTCCTGACGCACCCGCTCGATCTCTTCCAAGGTCGCTTCTTTTCCCGCCGCCAAGCGGACAGGATCACCCGGAACCAGATGGATAAAGAAGAAAATGAGCAACGACACGACAAAAATAATCGGGATGATCTCGATGAGTCTCTTCACGATATAACGGAACATGGTACGGTTCCTCCTAAAAGAAAAGCAGCGCCCAGCGGCAGACAATGCCCGAACGCTGCTTCAAGTATTATTGGAACGCCGCTTCTCTTACATAGATGCCGCCACTCGGTGTAATATAAACACCGTTCACGTTCGCGCGTTTTCCGTACAAGATTTCATCGACTGCGAGGAAAATCCATGGTGCATCTTTAAACACATGTTCTTGCACGACACCATATAGCTGCTTTTGCTTGTCTTGGTCTGACGATTGTGTCGCTTCCTTGATACTTTGGTCGACGAGGTCATTTTTGTAGAAAGCCGTGTTCGCTCCCGCAGGCGGGAAGTTCTCGCTGCTAAACAACGAACGCATTGCATTGTCTGGATCAGCAGAGGACCAGCTTACGTACCACATGTTCATTTTTGCTTCTTCTGGAGACTTGATGCCGTAGATTTCATCGGACAGCGTCGCTTCTTCCATCGATTTCACTTCAACGGTGATGCCGACCTTTTGCAATTGCTGCTGAATGAATTGCATGCCCTTCATCGTATCCGAGTTCGTATTTCCCCAAATGTCCGTTGTGAAGCCGTTCTCGTAGCCTGCTTCTTTCAAAAGCTGCTTCGCTTTTTCGATGTTGTATTCATACGCACCTTGCTTCGCGTAGTGGGCAATCGTCGGAGACATCACGGACTCCAGTTGTGCGCCGTATCCGGATTTCACGACTTTAATGAACGCGTCCTTGTCCACTGCATGATTGATGGCTTGGCGAACGCGCGGATCATCAAACGGCTTTTTCAGCATATTGATCGAGACATACCGGGTGATGGTGGAAGGTGTGCGCTCAACCTTTACTCCCTCTGCTCCGTTCAGTGTCTCTACTTGCTGCTCCGGCAACGGATAAATGACATCGGCTTCACCGGTCTTCAGCATGGCTACGCGGGAGCCGTTTTCAGGAACGGGCTTGTAGACGATTTTACCGACCTTGGCTGCACCCTTGTTCCAGTGATCTGGATTCAGCTCTACCGTCAGATGGTCACCCTGTACCCATTCCACGAATTTATATGGACCTGTACCGACTGGATTTTTGGTAATGTCTTTGCCGTACTTTTCCAGAGCCGCCGGGCTGATGATTCCGGTCGTGAACTTGTTGATCATCGCGGAAAACGGCTGGTTCAGCGTCACTTTCACTGTGTGCTCGTCAACAACCTCTGTGGACTTGATGTATTTGTAGTTTCGATAAGCTCTCAAGTTGTTGTCTTTGTTGCTCATCCGGTCGAAGTTGATTTTGACCGCTTCGGCATTGAATGGTGTGCCGTCATGGAACTTCACGTTTTGCCGGAGCTTGAAGGTGTACTCTGTCGCACCTTCGTTCACCGAATATTCAGTCGATAGACCCGGCATAAGCTTCAAATCCTTGTCGTAAATCAGAAGCCCTTCAAACATTGCGCTTTGGACACCCGATGACAGTGCATCCCCTGTATTTTGCGGGTCCATCGTGATGAAGTTTTCGTTTACGGCGATGACCATCTGATCCTTTTGCGACGCTCCCGTCGTTGTCCCCCCATTGGAAGCTACCGGAGTTCCACTACCATTGCCACCGCCACTGGAACATCCGAAAAGTAAAGCCACTGAAAAAAGTAAGACGGATGCTGTTCGCAAAAACGATGCTTTTTTCATTTCTTTTCCCCCTTGTCTTCATCTACTCTATGGATGATATCTGGATGTCCATGGATAGGTCTTGCCTGCCGGTTATCGGGTAAATACGATTTCTCTTCCTGTCGCCGCTGATTCGTAAATGCCGCACAGAATCTTCATCATCTCCACGCCGTCTTCTACTGGGCTGAGCGTTTCTTTTTCACCCAATAGGCTTGCGATGAAATGATCGATCTCATTTTGAAAGCCCCGCTTGAAATCAAACGATAGTTTATCCATCTGCGGGCTGACATTCAGGATCGTGTCATGCTTTTCTGCAATGATGGACAGCTCTGGCTCCACCTCTGCGCCTCCCTTGTTTCCGTACAGCTTGACGGCCAGCTCGTCTTTTTTCGCATGCAGTGTATAGCTCACATCCACGAAAAGGGACGCCCCATTTTCAAAACGAATGAGTGCATTGGCCATATCCTCGACGGTGTTTTGGGAAGGGTCGTAGTCAGCGGCTTTGTAAAAGGAGAGATTTTTGACGTTGGCGCGATTGCCCAGCTTGTTGTATGTATTGCCGCTGACAGTCGTTACTTTTGGGCAGCCCATCAAGTACCAGCACAGATCAATGACGTGCACGCCGAGATCGATGAGTGGACCTCCGCCAGATCTGTCCTTGTCAGCGAACCAACCTCCCGGATTGCCCAAACGGCGCAGACAGGATGCCTTCGCGTAATAAATGTCACCCAGCTCGCCCGCATCGATGAACTGCTTGAGCAATTGCGCATTCGTATCGTACCTTCTCACAAAGCCCACCTGGAGCAGCTTGCCACTCTCTTTTACGGCCTTTTCTATCAGGAGAGCGCTTTTAACTGTTGTACTTAAAGGCTTTTCCAAAAGCACGTGCTTACCCGATCTAAGAGCGGCGATGGCAATATCTGCATGCGTGTTGTTCCACGTACAAATACTCACTGCATCTACCTGTTCATCTGCGAGAACATCCTCAAGCTTGCTGTAGTAGGTCTCGGCCTCGTACTTCTGTGCTTTTTCCCGAGCGCGCTCCTCGTTGAAGTCCATGACGGCACGAATTTCTGTACGCTCGTTTTGTTGGTACGATTGCAAGTGCATGTCTGAAATTGATCCTGCACCAATCACCGCAACTCTCACTTTTGCCATGATGTTTACTTCCTCCTTGCTTCTCATTTCTTAATTAGTTTTTTCAGTGGAGTAATTAATAAGATGATACAAAATTGTTTTAATTTTTGCAATAAAGATTTTCGAATATTCCCCCTGCCGCTCCCATCACTCCAGCTTCTATCCCGCTATGACTCGTAACCACCCGTACTTTCTCCGCCAATCCAGCTATGCATCTATCCCTCATGCTCTTTTCGATTTCGGGAAGCAATAATGTAGAAGCGTTCATAACCCCACCTCCGAAGACGATAACCTCCGGATTAAACAAATAGATCAGATTGGCTGCTCCTATGCCTAAGAAAAAACCAGCTTGCTTTACGATTTGCGCGAAAAATGGATCTCCTGCAAGCGCAGCTTCACTGATCACTTTTGCCGTCAGCTCGCCATTTTCCACAAGGAATCGATCGATGACAGGCTCCTTCGCAGTTGTCAGCTTTTGACGGGCACTGTTTTCGATGGCAGTACCGGAAGCGTAATTTTCCAGACATCCGCGATTTCCACAGCGACATGACGGTCCGTTCCAATCGATCGAGATATGACCAAATTCTCCCGCGCTCCCATCTCTACCTGAAACCAGCCGACCATCACTGATGATCCCTGCCCCTACCCCTGTGCTGACCGTAACGTAAATCATATTTCGTGTACCGACACCTGCACCCCATAGCCACTCTGCAATTGCAGCCGCATTCGCGTCGTTGAACAGTCGAACAGGCAATCCGAACCTTTGCCCGATCAACTTGCCAATCGGTACATTTCGCCAACCCAGATTGCTCGCAAAAATGACCTCGCCGCTCTCACTGTTAATCACACCAGCTGAAGCAACGCCTACACCGCTTACTTTTTCGAGATCGATGCCACTTTCTGACAGGACATCGTGAATGGCAGAAAGCACCCTTTCGATCACTGCCTTTTCCCCTTCTTCCGCGGTGGTTGGCAGCAGCTTTTGTACGATTATCCTGCCTTCACGATCAACCAAACCAGCCAAGATTTTGGTCCCGCCCAGATCCAGCCCAATCGCATATTCATCCTTTGTCATGCTCGTCTCTCCTTCGTTCACTACTACTCTCTATTAATTTCTCCAATGACTTTATAAATTTAACTTAGCTTTATTTGTAGCACATCCCCTCCCTTTCGTCCAGATTATTCGAAAAATTCAATTTGTCGGCAGACTCCTTCTTTCGAATACCAAGAAACACAAAGGACAGAATAAAACTGTTAAAACGCCCAAAAGGAGGGTTGCGCGTTGAATAAACATACACTGGCTGCCCATGAATCACTGGATATTCATGAAGTACTTAACTTCAAAACACTCTGCCTCGCCAAATCCAAGCTGATGCAAGGCATTGTATTCGATCAGGATTTGCGGGCGTTAATGCAAAAAGATGTAGAGCAATCCATGCAAGCAATCGCGGAGCTCCAAGCTATTTACAAGAACGCCCCCTTTCAGGCACCGATCCCGCAAACTCGTCCGACCCCCATCATAAACTGAAGGTGAAATTCCGATGAACAACGATTATCAAGACCCGATCAATGCGTTAAACATGCCGGAGAAGGCAGATATGACTTTTGCGATAGACTTCCTCCTTCGTACCAAAGAAGGCGTCCGAAACACAGCAATCGCCCTGACTGAAACGGTTACGCCAGAAGCACGCGCTGTCTTACGAAAACAACTTCACCAAGCCATCGCTCTCCATCAAGAAATGACAGAGCTGATGATCAGTAAAAAATGGTTCCATCCCTACGAGCTTCATGAACAATATCAACTAGACCACCTCTCAGCCTTGGAAACGATCCAAATCGGGCAAATGAACCTCTTCCCTGAGGATACCTCGCGAAAAGGCATGTTCGATCGGACACCAGATGAACACCAGTGATGGAGGAACTTATCGATGAAAGCTGTTACCTATCAAGGCATTAAAAACGTAGTGGTCAAAGAGGTCCCCGATCCGAAGATGGAAAAGCCCGATGATATGATCGTGAAATTGACCAGCACCGCCATATGCGGATCTGATCTGCATCTAATTCATGGCATGATCCCCAATTTGCAAGAGGATTATATTATCGGTCACGAACCAATGGGCATTGTCGAAGAGGTAGGCCCCGGTGTAACCAAGCTGAAAAAGGGCGACCGTGTCATCATTCCATTTACGATTGCTTGTGGCGAATGCTTTTATTGCAAAAACGATTTAGAAAGTCAATGTGACAATTCAAACGAAAATGGCGAAATGGGTGGTTTTTTCGGATATTCCGGTACAACTGGCGGTTATCCTGGGGGACAGGCGGAGTATTTGCGGGTCCCCTTTGCGAACTTTACCCATTTCAAGCTTCCTGAAAACTGCGAAGTAGAAGATGAAAAGCTTTGCTTGATTGCCGATGCCATGCCAACTGCCTATTGGAGCGTAGATAACGCAGGTGTTAAGAACGGAGATACCGTGATCGTTCTCGGCTGCGGCCCTGTGGGTCTTCTAGTGCAAAAATTTTGTTGGCTAAAGGGTGCAAAACGTGTGATTGCGGTTGATTATATCGATTACCGCCTGCAACATGCAAAGCGTACAAACAACGTTGAAATCGTAAACTTTGAGCAAAAGGAGAATATCGGCAACTACCTCAAAGAAATCACGAAGGGCGGTGCTGATGTTGTCATCGATGCGGTTGGCATGGATGGAAAAATGTCCGCTCTGGAGTTTCTGGCGAGTGGCTTGAAGCTGCAAGGAGGCGCTATGGGCGCAATTGTCATCGCTACCCAAGCAGTCCGCAAAGGCGGTACGATCCAAATTACCGGTGTTTATGGCGGGCGCTATAATGCCTTCCCTCTGGGAGACATCATGCAACGCAATGTCAACATACGTTCCGGACAAGCTCCTGTGATCCACTACATGCCATATATGTATGAGCTCATTACCACCGGAAAAGTCGATCCAGGCGACATCATCACGCATGTCATCCCTTTGAGTGAAGCTAAGCGCGGATACGAAGTGTTCGATACGAAAACCGACAATTGCATAAAAGTCATTTTGAAGCCTTGATGAAGACAGAAGGGAGGATTTTGCTACGATGGGTTACGGATTGCATGAACAGCTTGAACTGCATGAGATCGCTGCTTTTAAAACCATATGCATGACCAAGTCAAAGACAATGCAAGCCTTAGTTTCAGACGAGAAGTTGAGGCAGTTTTTGGCTGATGATGTTCTCGTCTCGACCAGACAGCTTCAGGAGCTGGACTCTTTACTATCAAAAGCAAATTCATAGGGGGAAACATGGAATGTCTGGCATTCTTCAAAGCTTAGCTGGTATGGGTGCCCTGACGGATCAAGTAATCGCCATGGACTTTCTTATCTCCGCCAAAAGCGGTGTGCGGAACTATGCGATGGCACTGACGGAAACAGGCACCCCAGAAATGAAGGCAATACTAACCAAGCAATTGGAAGAAGCAATCGATTTGCACGAAAAGATCAGCCTGTACATGATTGAGCGAGGCTGGTACCATCCCTGGAATATTACCGAGCAGATTCAGTTGGATCAGCAAAATATCCAGACCGCGTTAAATCTTTCGTGAAGTGAAAGCATCCTTTATGGGTGCTTTTTATTTTGTCTACTATTCGACAATATCTCCTAAAGCAAAAGGAATAGGCATCCTATAAAATGGTATATATAGCTTTTTTAGGGAGAGGCGATGATATCCACCTTATATCTTTGATAGAGTACCGCAACATCTGGCATCTACTCGATGATCGTTTCAGCGCTACATTTACCACTGTCAAGAAAGGTTGATGTTCATGTTAAAAAAAGCCTTGATCATCCTGACATTAAGCTCAGTTGTCGCTGTACCAAGTGTAGCCGCTCAAGCGCAAGGGGCAGCTCTACCTCTACAGGAGAAGGCGCCAGTCTCCGCAAAAGCAATAATCAAAAATGCCGCATTTGGTCAAGAAGTCTGGGTAATGCTCGGCTCGCCTATTCCAACCGGATGGGTCGTGATCCGATCTTCTGGCAATATGAACCTGATTAAGGATTTGAACAATGCTCCTGCTGGTTACGAGGTTTGGGTAATGCTCGGCTCACCTATTCCTGACGGCTGGGTTGTGATCAGAAGCTCTGGGAATATGAACCAGATCAAAAATTTGAATAACGCTTCTTCTGAGCAGGAAGTCTGGGTAATGCTCGGCTCGCCTATTCCTGACGGATGGGTTGTGATCAGAAGCTCTGGGAGTATGAACCTGATTAAAAATTTGAACAACGCTTCTTCTGGTCAAGAGGTATGGGTGATGCTAGGCTCGCCTATTCCTGACGGCTGGATCATTATCAGATCATCGGGAACAATGAACCTGATCAAGCGCCTATAGGCTAATCAGAATAATGAGATAACCGCATCCTCAATTACTAGGTACATGACATGTATCCCGTCCACAAGCTGACGTCGAAACTCAATCGACATCAGCTTTTTTCCTTTTCTTTTTGGCCACAGGCACAGGACTCCACCCCCCTCCCGAAGTTTCCTGATCATTTTCTATAAAAATGACAATATTGTAAATGATTTGTAGTTATCTTGAAAATATTGGGTATTTATTTTACCATTAGAAAAACAATTTCAAACTACTCAAAAGAGATGGACTAGTAGGAATGAATTTGTTTTTGTAATCAAAAAATTGAGAAGGAGGTCCACAGAGAACTGTACATGGAAACACGAAAACTCTTGTTTGGAAAGGAGCTTCATGATGTTAGAAAGAATTTTGGGTAAACTTTTATTGCTCACCATTTCTCTTGTCACTCTTGTAAATGGATATTTTGTAACGCCGACATACGCACAGGATCAATCCGAATATCGCGTGGATTTTAGTGGTGTATCCGCTTCGATCCCTGTCAATATCCGTACCGGCCCGACTACTTCTGCTACTATCATCGACAAGCTTCAACCAAATACCCGTGTACAATTTTCTGGTTGGACCCGAGGTACCTCGCTCAATGACTTTTGGACAAATGCCCCTGATAATAGATGGTTTTTCTACGAGAAAAACGGCGTAAAACACTATGTTGCCTCTGCTTTTATTAATGGAAACCCACCTGCAACCGATCAAAATAAGGTATTAGTCTCGTATCAGGTGACAATTACGACGAATATCCCTGCTCTCAGACAGGCCTATGAAAATGCCATACGAAATTGGAACAACACAGGAATTGTTTCATTAACCCCAACACAAAATGCTCCCATAACCTTAGGTGAAGGCTATGCGAGGGGGTATGATGGATTTGGCTGGTGGCAATCGAATGGTTCCAGAGTTACCGGTGGTACCGTCATTCAATGGAACAGAGTGAGCAACAGAAACGCTGCTTATTTAGAAGCTTTGGCTACTCATGAGATTGGACATGTCCTCCGACTAAATCATAGGTCGGATCACTCGATCATGAATAATTCCTGGCTAACAAGAATTACAGGTCCTACACAAAATGACATTAATGAGCTTATAAGAATTTATAGTCGATAACGAATGCTTTGTCCCACATAAAAAGACAAGGCAAGGCACTCTTTTGGCTGTCGAGAAAGTCGACGGCCTTTTTTGATGAACACCCCCACTCTTGGTGATAGACTCCTTTCTCAGTGCGCGCCTGACTCTCACTAAAGTGGCATTACAAGATTGGGAGCTGATCCGCTCCATCTATTCCAACCCGACACTGATGGAGCATATCGGAGCGACCATGAGCGAGGAAGATATCCGCCGTAACTTTGAGAAAGAACTCGCTCCGTGGAGCCTCGAATCCACCCACTGGCTAACCTGGATCATACGTGAAACCGACTCCAGCAGCGACGTTGGCTTGATTAGCATCTGCACCCGTAACCGGGGAAATCTCACTGCGGAAGTAGGCTTCATCATACTGGACGGATTCAAAGGCAAGGACTATGCAACGGAAGCAATCAGACGCGTATTTGATTTCGCTGTGGATACGTTTGGATTTAAAAAGTTTACGGCTGTTTGTTCCGAAGAGCATGACGCTTCACGACGCGTTTTAGAGAAAGCTGGAATGAAGCTGGATAAAATCGTGCCCGAAAGCACTGAAATGGCTGGCAGGATGGTGAATGACTGTTTTTATTCGTTGGAGAGATAACGGATGGTTTGCTTACATCGCTTTTGGCGGTATTGTACTCGGTGGAATCGTTGCCTTTGAACCAATAGAACGATTTCTAGCTGCACCGAGACCAAATACAAAGAGCAAGATTGACGCACAAACCAAAAGTAGAAGTGGAACAGTCCAGCTATCCGTTACATCATGCAGATATCCGAACAGGGTCGGGCCTATTGCAGCAAGCAGGTATCCAACTGATTGAGCCATACCGGATAGCTCTGCAGCCTGTTGAGCATTCTCTGTACGTAAGCCAAAAAACATCATCGATAAACTAAATGCAAAACCTCCACCAATTCCTAGCATGATGATCCACCAAACAATAAAATTCGAGCTTCCGTAAAGCAATCCGAGCGTTCCCATTAAAAGCAAAATGGTCGTAATCGTAACTAATGAACGTTGACTGGACATACGTCCTGCGATAATCGGAACGACAAATGTAAAGGGAAGCAAGGCTAACTGCATAATGGAAAGTAACCAGCCAGATTGATCTGAACTTGTTCCTTGCTGTTTTAAGATTTCAGGTAGCCATGTGATCAGTACATAGAAAAACGTAGATTGGAGTCCCATAAACAAGGTTACTTGCCACGCTAATGGCGAGCGCCATAAATTAACACTGCTATCAGCCGATTGATTTTGAACCGTGGCTGTTTCCCTATTGCGGCGTTTCATTTGAGGTAACCAAAATATTACGGATGCCAAACTAAGAATGCCCCATATACCCAATGCCCCTTGCCATCCAACTCCTAATCCAACTGCAATGGGAACACTAATACCAGATGCAATTGCTCCCAATAAATTCATAGAAACGGAATATACACCAGTCATTAAACCAATTCGTTCAGGAAACTCTCGTTTAATAAGACTAGGCAACATTACATTAGAAACGGAAATTGCCAACCCAAGAACAGCAGTACCGATATATAAAGTAGCGATTCCTGAGAGAGAACGCAAAATAACCCCAAAAGTAAGCAGGATGATGGAAATTAGAATAATGACTTCTACTCCAAACTTTCGTCCTAATTTAGGAACAATAGGAGAAAAAAGAGCAAAGGCTAATAGGGGCAACGTGGTAATCATACCTGCCAGCGTATTCGAAATATGAACATCGTCCCTAATCAGACCAACTAGAGGCCCCACCGAGGTTAAAGGAGCCCGTAAATTAGCTGCAATAAATATAATCCCTACAATAACCACCCAAACGGCTGATCTCGTGCTCATCATTTTCCCTCTTTGTCTATTAGATTGAATACAGGAGTTCATTCGAAACCGAAGAGAAAAGTATATTAAAATATACTTTCATATCAATAACGCATATTATAATACAACAAAAACCCTCTAGCAACCATTCGGTCGATAAAGGGTCATAGTCGTGGCAGTCTATGAACATACAGGGGATTGATATTTAAACCCCGTATTTCAATATAATATGGAGCACAACAAGCTCGTCGGACTGATTTATATAAGAATGTGTGCCATCTGCACAAAAACTAATTGAATCATACTGATTTAAGACGTATGACTCATTATTTACATGAATGGAAAGGGTTCCTGACATGACTGTCGCAATTTCCGTTGTATTGTGGTGATGCTTCTCCGGATAGTATGAGCTATTCGGTTGTAAATAAGCTCTATACGTTTCCATTTCACTACTTACGTTTTGAAAGATTGGCTCAATGACCCACTCTTTATTATCTCCAGCAATTCTGAGTCCCTTCCCGGCTCTGGACAAATTCACACTGTTTTCCGTTGAGAATAAAGCCAAGAGTGGTATAGATAAGCATTTCGAAATTTTCCACAACACCCCAATTGTTGGGTTGGTTTCTCCACGTTCAATATTTCCAAGTGTCAGCTTGCTCACACCGGATAGTTCTGATAAATCTTCAAGGCTCAAATGCTTCTCTTTACGAATTTTTTTTAATACCCCTCCAACCTGTAAAACAACTTGTTTGGGATCATCGGTTTCTAGATTCACTTTAAGCCCCCCTTTGCCATAACGATGGAAACGATAAAAAAGATGCGATTAGCATTTCATATACGATGGTGGATGAAATCATACTAAATATACCAGATCATCAATCATAACCCCATAAAAAAGAAACCCTTCCTGCCAAAACAGAAAGGGCCTCCTCCAACAGATCTGCTACTTAAACCAGCCTTTTTCCTTGGAATGCATAATCGCCTCGATCCGATTGCTCACACCGAGCTTGTCGAGAATGACGGAGATGTAATTCCGCACAGTCCCTGTCGTAATGTACAGTTGGCTGGCAATCTCCTTGGTGTTCTTCCCGTCAGCGATCAAAAGCAGGACTTCCTTTTCCCGCTCCGTCAGCGGATTCTCCTGCCCGTATGCCTCATCGACCAGCTCAGGCGCATAGATCCGCCGCCCTGCCATAATGCTGCGAATCGAGCTGGCCAGCTCCTCGCTCGGACTGTCCTTGAGCAAGTAGCCGTTTGCACCTGCCTTCAGTGCTCGTTCGAAGTAACCTGGGCGGGCAAAGGTCGTGAGAATCATCACCTTGCAGCCGCTGCCTTTCAATTCCTCGGCAGCATCTAATCCGCTTTTGACCGGCATTTCGATATCCATGATGCAAATGTCGGGTTGATGCTGATGCACGAGCTTGACCGCATCCTCACCATTACTTGCTCTTCCGACGACCTTCATATCCTCTTCCAAATCGAGCAGGGAAGCAAGGGCTCCCAAGAGCATCCGCTGATCCTCTGCAATAACAATGCGAATCATCCTCCCGCCTCCTGTTCTGGTTGTTTGAAGACGTTGGGTACTCGAATCACTAGCTGTGTTCCAGACATTGAGGACTGGATTTCCATGCTTCCGTTGACAAATTCCAGCCGTTCCTTCATCCCGCGCAAACCGTTGCCTCGGTAGACCAATTCCTCTGCCATTCCAATCCCATTGTCCGTTACGCTTACGACAAGATCAGTACGGGTGGGTTCGATGACGATGGAGCAGGCGGTGGCATTGCTATGCTTCACAATATTGTTGACCGCTTCTTTCAGGCACATGCACAACACGTTTTCTGTCATCAGCGAAGTGTTGGTCAGGTTCGTGTCGCCTTCCAGCACGAATTCAATTTCCGCCGCCTTGAAAATTTGCTTGATCCGAAACATCTCATCTTCTAGCCGCGTCCCACGCATTTGCGTGACCATTTCCCGTACTTCTTTCAAAGCGATTCGCGCCGTTTGCCTGATTTCTTCCAGCTCTGTTCTCGCAAGAGCAGGATTTTTGTTGATCAGCTTGTTCGCCAAATCGCTTTTCAACCCAATCAAGGAGAGCTTCTGCCCCAACGTATCATGCAAGTCACGGGCAATGCGTTGGCGTTCCTCGAGCTTGACCAGCTCCGATATTCGCTTGTTCGCATGCTCCAGCTCTCCCTGCAACTTCTCTCGCTTATTCCAGTTGTACGTGGTCACGGGCAAGAGAATGACCGCAATCATGCTAACCAAAACAAACGGAAGCTGGCCAATCAATTGCGCGTTTTTGGTAAAAAAGCCGATGTTGACCGATATGGTGGTGCTAATCAA
The DNA here is from genome assembly GCF_001423865.2 of Brevibacillus sp. Leaf182. Classification (NCBI taxonomy): domain Bacteria; kingdom Bacillati; phylum Bacillota; class Bacilli; order Caryophanales; family Paenibacillaceae; genus Brevibacillus; species Brevibacillus sp. Leaf182. Next base: position 284,340 of record NZ_LMPN02000020.1, read on the forward strand.
ATGAACCGTGTACAGCGTAACAAAGCCGATCTTGTTCTCGATATTCCCGATAAAAAACGCCAGGAAGAGCGAGAAATACACATAGCCGAACATCAAGGTCATGGCGATGGATATGATAATCTGCACACTCGTCCAAAAGTAAATCAGCCAGCCCTTTGACAAGAAGGAGAATACATAGCAAATGAAAAACAGAATGATCATGATGATTCCGATCACCGCTTCGTACGTCGAGGATGACCGGAAGATGAAATAGAATGGCAGGATGTAGAAGACAACCCACACATAAGGGCTCAAGCCCGTATTTTTTTGTAGAATGTGATACCACTTCTGCTTCTGCATGCTTGCCCACCTTTTCTTCGCCACTCTCTCAAGTGTATCGGAATTCAAAGGTTTATGGCAGGCTTATTTTCCTTCCAAACTCGTTTGGGAGCCTTGGAGTGCATCCATGATCGCTTCGGATCGAGCAGCAGCCATTCGCTTGATGCCTTTGAAGCTCACAAAACGCTTGTTGCTCTCATCCCATAAATGAAAACGCAGGCACTGCACACTGGCCGCCAGTGTGATCGTTGTCGCCTTCTGAAGCGGCGGTGTCTCGTTATGTGCTTTTTCCAGGTTGTAATTCGGTACACGTGGGCTTAAGTGATGGACGTGGTGAAAACCAATATTGCCTGTGATCCATTGCAGCACCTTCGGCAGCTTGTAGTAAGAGCTTCCTTCTACTGCTGCTTTCACGTAGCTCCAGTCTTCTTCGTTCTCAAAGTACGAATCCTCATACGTATGCTGCACATAAAACAGCCAAATCCCAAACAATCCTGAGACAAAAAAGATCGGACCTTGAATCAGCAGGAATGCTTGCCAGCCAACCGCCCAGATTAAGAGCGCATAAAGACCGACCAGCAGCACATTCGTCAAATACGTATTCATCCGCTCTTTGCGGCGAGCTCGCTTTACATTAAAACGATATTGAAGCAAAAAGACAAAAATAGGACCCAAACCAAACATAACGATCGGATTACGATACAACCGATAAGCAATTTTACGCCAGGTTGGAGCTTCGAGATATTCATTAACAGTCAACATCCACAGATCGCCTACGCCTCGTTTGTCGAGGTTGCTGCTCGTTGCATGGTGAATATTGTGACTATTTTTCCACTGTTCATACGGGATGAGGGTAATCACACCGGTAATCGTCCCCACGATGTCATTCGCCAGACGATTTTTGAAAAAGGATTGGTGGCAGCAATCGTGGCAAATGATGAAGGTACGGATGACGAAGCCTCCTGCAACAATGACGATAGGCAGCGTGAGCCAATAGGACACAGACAGACTGAGATAAGCACCGTACCAGAGTAGAATCAGCGGAACTAGTGTATTGATTAGCTGTCGGATACTTTTTTTCATGTCTGCTTTTTCAAAGGGGGCAACATTCTTTTTCAACTCGGCAATATTGGCTTGATGCATCAATTGTTTCCTCCTCGTTCAGAGCGCATAGAGACATGGAATGCGCCGTACGCCTTATTCTACCCTTATTGTAGAAAATAGAATCTGTCCGCTGTAGTCATAAACGTCAAGTCGAGGACATGACAAATGTCATGGTTGAACAAACGAATGGAAAATTTAGGTTTAGTAAAAAGACCCCATCCATACTTCGGATGAGGTCTTTGGCTTTGATTCTTTATTCTTCTTACTTCACATCGAGGCGCTTCATGATATCTTCGAGCAGCAAATTCGCTGCCTTGATTCCGCCTGCTTTGTTCCAAACCGTTTCGTCTACTTGGTAAACTTGATTGGTCTTCGCCACATTCAGAGATTTAAAGACTGGGCTTTCCATCCATTTTTTCGCGTTGTTCGCAATGTCTGCGGATTCTTTCGTTGGCTCCGTTACCCAGTAGAACAGGATGTCGCCGTCCATAGCGGACATGCCTTCTTCACTGATCATTTCTGCAAAGTTGTTTACGTCCTGGGAAGCTGGACGTGCGAGTCCAAGCTGATCGAGCAGCACACCGCTAAAGGTATCTTTTTGATAGATTTGTACGCCTTTTTTGGAGAATTTCGCTACGGATACTTTCGTAGAAGCTTTAGGACCCAGCTTTGCTTTCGCAGCAGCTACACGGTCGTCGAATTCTTTCAGGACTTGCTCGCCTTCCGCCTTCTTGTTCAGTGCTTCTGCATAGAGCGTGAAGTTGCTTTTCCATCTTCCGGACAGCTCTTCAGAGAATACGGTTGGAGCGATTTTGGACAGTTGATCGTAAATCTTTTCATGACGTACTTTGTTTCCGATAATCAAATCAGGGCTCAGGCTTACAATCGCTTCGAGATTCGGCTGGTCTTCGAAGCCCAACACTTCTACGCCTGTCATCTCATCCTTGATGTGAGGATACCATGGATCTTCATCCCAGGACTGTACAGCAGCGATTGGCTTGACGCCAAGTGCTAGCAAAGCTTCCGTACCTTCATTTGTTAAAATAACCACGCGTTCTGGTGTTCCCTTAATCGGGGTGGTACCCATCGCGTGTTTCACTTCACGCACTTCATTGGAATCGGCTTGTGCTGGTGCTGGAGTAGCCTCAGTCGTCGTTCCCGATGCGGCTGGCGCTTGTTGAGCTTGGTTGGCATTGCCTCCGCAACCGGCAAGGACAACCAGCAAGCACAGCGCGAAGAAGCTGGTCATGATGTGGCGCATGGTACGTAAACTGGTCTTACTTTTCATATCGAGAATGCCCCCACTTCTGCTTATCAACTTAGTGATAACAATTATCAATTGATAGTATATAGAGACTCCTCTTACTTTTCTATGGACGTGATTGTCTAATTGCCATGGACCAGATTACCCCTGTGCGACCTGGAGAAAATACGCTGTGCTCCTTTGAATCGTATACTCTCTGCCAATCGGTCCCCATGGGTCCCATTCGTGATTGGCGGGATGGTACACTTTGTTTTCCCGCACTGCACGCAAGTCTCTCCACAGCGGGTTGTTCCACAGTGCTGCCACATGCTCCCGCTCACTCCAGAACACGAGGATTCGCTCCGGGTTCAATTTGATCAGATCGTTGAGGGCATTTGGTTGATAGGCCGCGTGAGTCACATTCGGGTCAGGCGCAAATCCAAGCTTGTGATAAAACAAGTCAGCGAGGGCGTGTCCCTTTACACCATACAGGCGCACCTCATCCGCAAGGACGCGAATCATCGTCCATTCACCCGCGCGTGTAACCGGCAACAGTGCATCTCTTGCTTGTTTTTCTACTTTGTCGATGTGCTTGATGATTTTCTCTGCCTGACTCTCTTTCTTAAAGAGCGTCGCCAATTTGGTTTGGTAGTCAATCCAGTTCGGATAGCCGTCAAAGGAGACCGTTCCTTTTATTTTCTCCCAGTCTCCTGCCTCCCGATTGTGGAAAAAATTCATCCTGACGATCACATCAGGCGACAAAGACAAAATCTCTTTCGGATCGATCAATTGCTCTGCATTCAGTGCTTTTGTCCCGCGCAGCTTTTGCTGCAAATAAGAAGGAAAGCCCGTCCTTGTTTCAAAGTAATTCGGGAAGGAGGGGGCAGCAATCGGCTGAATTCCCATCGCAAGAAAATGATCCTGCAAAAATAGTTTGCTGACCACGACTACTCGTTGATCACTTTGCTTCATATAAATTTGCGGCGACAATCCTTCTCGTTTTTTGAAGAGTCTACTAAAATACAGCTCATCGGTATAACCTACGTTACGAGCCACATCCTTCACACTTCCTCCAGAATGGGCAAGCAGCTCCTTGGCCTGCTCCATCCGCAACCCAGTCAAATACTCCCCAGGTGTCATTCCCGTCACACGTTTGAAAGCACGGCAATATGAGCTGGGAGTCAACCCCGCCAGTTTGGGCAAGCTCCCCAATTCCAGTGGCTCGCGGTAGTGCTTTTGCATGTAGGCGATCGTCTCCTCAATCGCTCCAATACCCTTTTCTTCTTTCTTTTTCTGTTCATCATGAACAACACCAAGCAGCTCGTAGAACAATGCTTGGCTCCGCAAAAAAGAAGAGTAGTCCCGCTTCCGTGTCAATTGCGAGAGCTCATCCAATACCATCAGAAATGAGGCGGGAGTAGAGACGGCCAACACCTTGACTTCTTTCCTCTCGGGAGCGCTCTCGTACTGATCGCGTCTCGCTTCCACGTAATGCAGCCTGTATATGTGCAACGGCCCTGATTGGAACCGCAATTCTTCTATCTTCGTCGTCGGGCGCAACAACAAGAGCTTTCCAGCGTCGAGCACCTGCTTTTGACCATCAACCGTAATCTCTGCACTTCCTTCTACCACATAGCAAAGAACATGGGTGTTTACCTCCACCTGACGCAGGTGAAAATTTTTCAATCGCTGTTTGCGAAAGGCGGTCATCAAAAAGCCAGGATAATCTTGATTAATCGTCAACAGATTCACATCCTTCTATCACCGGAAATAACAAGAAAAAAGTAGACAAGCTGATTGCCAGAATCAGCCTGTTCTACTTTCATCATGTTGGAGATCTTTCTATTTGGCAAGTACCTGCCTGTCTATTGTGAGGAACGAGTCGAACGGAACATCAGCAAGAACAGATATGGCGCGCCTAGCAACGCCACCACGACCCCCGCCGGAATATCTTTCGGGATCATGACGATCCTCCCCAGCAAATCAGAAGCAGCCAGCAATACAGCTCCAAGCATGGCTGAGACGACGACCGCACGGCGATGATGAGGTCCAACCAGCATACGTGCCGCATGCGGAGCGAGAAGACCGATAAAACCTACGGCTCCCACACTGGCAACTGCTGCTGAAGCGAGCAGCACGGCAATGACTGCCACAGACAACCTCGTCATCCGCACCTTTAACCCCAATCCCGTCGAGCTCTCGTCGTTAAATGACAAGAGGTCCACCCGACGTCCTAACCACCACGCGATCGGTGCTAGGACGAGGATCGTTGGCAAAAGTCGGCCTACTTCCATCCATCCCCGCCCGTATGTACTTCCTGCCAGCCAAGTGAGTGCAGGGGCTGCCAGGATCATTGAATGCACGATCAAGATATTGATAAAGGCGGCACCTGCGGCAGAAACCGCAATACCTACTAGCGTCAAGATGATTGGGTTGAGTCCCCTTCTCCAAGAGACCGCGTATACAATCGCAGCAGAGATGATTCCGCCTGCAACAGCCCCAAGCGGCATCCAAGCCGAGAGTTGGGGAAACACGAGGAGCACGATAATCGCCCCTACACCCGCACCGCTTGTGACACCGACAATCTGCGGATCTGCCAGCGGATTACGTACTGCACTCTGCATGAGACTTCCGCTGATCGCGAGTGCCACACCGGCCAACATCGCTGTCAACAGTCGCGGCATCCGAAGCTCAAACACCAATTGACTGTACATCTCATTTCCTTGTCCCATGAAAATGGCGATGATCTCGGTCCACGGCAAGTACATGTTTCCGCTAGACAGGCTGAGCATCCAAGCGACCACGAGCAGCACAGCAAGCGTGCACACAATCAGCGGATACGAAACTTTGCGTTGTGCTCCGCCGACGCTCATCGAGCCCCCCGTTCCAGCACTCATACTGCGCGAGACACGCAAAGCCAGCCAGATCAGCCATGGTCCGCCAATAGCTGCCGTGATGGCTCCTGCCGGGAGTTCACCATAATGATTGATAAACATACGTGCAATCGTATCGGAAGCGACAAGCAGCGCTGCCCCCCAGATGGCACATAGTGGCAGCAGCCATCTATGCTGCGTGATACCGGACAATCGCACCAGATGCGGAGCCACGAGTCCGATGAAACCGATAGGCCCGACCACACTGACACTAACGCACGTAACCAAGATCGCAATAAACATGGTGAAAAGCCGTGTTTTTGCCACCTTTTGCCCCAATGATTTCGCCGTTTCTTCATTAAGGCTAAGTACATCGAGCTGTCTGGCCATGAAAAAGCTGACCAAAATCCCAGCTACAATCAAAGGCCAACTGAATTCTACACCCGACCAGTCATTTTGCTTCAAGGAGCCTGAGCCCCAGAGAAAAATGCCATTTGTCGTTTCTTCATTAAACAAGATGATGGCACTCGTCAAGGAGGAGTACACCAAGGTGACAATCATCCCGGACAATGCCACACGCACTGGCGTACCTTTGCGCCCGCCAGACATGAAGTATACGGTAACGGCTGCAAGTATTCCTCCCGCCATCGCAAACGGAAGCGGGTGTTCATGCAAGAATGATGGCCAAAAAACCATCCCGAACACCACGAAGAAGTAAGCACCCGCATTTACCCCCAATGTCGTTTCCGAAGCGAGCGGGTTTCGTGTCACCGTCTGCATCAATGCCCCGGCAATAGCCAATGCTGCACCAGACAAAAGCCCCATGACCGTTCTTGGAAGCCTGACACCTTGTATCATATGGTGATCAGAAATGTCTTGCGGAGCAATAATGGCCTGTACGACAGAACGCAGAGAAATGTCTGCCATCCCCTGTGTCAAACTGACAAATGTAAGCACTAACAGAGCGACAAGTCCACCCCCTAACATCAAGAACAATCTCCAGCCCCCTCTTTGTGAGGAAGTGGCTGGAGTGATGTCAGTTCGTGTAAACATTTTAAGTTTGGCTAAACTCATTATTTTGCCAACAGATCTACAGCTTTATTCGCGAGAATCTTTGCAGACATGGTACCACCATACGGCCACAGATCTCCGCCCAGAGCATAGACGCGATTTTCTTTCACAAAAGTGAGACCGTTCCAAACAGGGTTGTTCTTCAATTGATTCTCAATCACGTTGTCATCATTTTGAATGATATGGAGGAAATTCGCATCCTGCAACGCTGGAAGTGCCTCCACATCTGCCAGTGTCATTCCTGTTTGCTCAAATTTCTTAGGCTTATACTTGTTTGTCAGACCAATGTTAATCAAGATGCTTGCTGCTGTAGAGTTATCCGTAGACAAACGGAATTCTACCGCATTTTGACTGCTGTAGCCCATCGCGAGGACGAATGGAACTTTATCTGCGCCAGCTTTGGTCAGCTTTTCTTTTGCTTCCGCATAAGTCTTGTCGAGGTCTTTCAAAGCGGCTTCGGCTTCTGCATTTTTACCCGTGATATCCGCAATTTGCTTGAAGATCTCGATCATTCGATCATACTGTGATCCCTGCCCTTCAGCAGGATTCGTATCAAAAGCAATCGTTGGGGCAATTTTGCTCATTTCGTCGTAATTCGCTTCTACATTTCGTTTAATACCGATAATCAAATCTGGCTTCAACATCATAATCGATTCCAGGTTCGGTGAAGTACGACTCCCTACATCCACTACTTCTGGAGCAATCTCCACAGGGAGTTTGACCCATTTTTTCATATTTGGAATATCTGCAATCCCTACAGGCTGAATACCAAGAGCCAACAAATGCTCTGCTGAGCTCCATTCCAATGCAACGATACGCTTAGGAGTGCCTTTGATAGTCGACTCTCCCATCATGTGCTTCACTGTGCGCACTTGCTCTTCAGCAGGCTTCGCCGCATCAGGCTGAGCTGTAGCAGCTTGGTTGGAACCAGATTGTGCAGTTGACCCTGCATTGCCGCAAGCAGCGAGTAGCAGCATCGCAGACAAAAATACAAGCATTACTGGTAATTTCATAAGACGCATGAAAAAATTCCCCCTTACTTTTCTAGTTGTTACTTCGAATGAGAAAAGATGTTGCATGATGGTCATGATTTCCAATCGATCATTGATTATGATAATGATTATCATTATCCTTGTCAACAACGGGATGTGTTCATTATTTTTGGCTTTCCAACTGTTTTGATTTGAAGAACGCTTCTTGAAGCGGCTCTCCGTTTTTTACAATAGCTCCGTAGAAGAAGCGTATTTCCAGTCCAAGCGCCTCTGCAGCCCGACAAAGCGGAGGGCTGAATGGAGGGAGTGCTTTTAGCTTCAACTCTGCGAATACCTCATCGAAACTGCTACTTTTGAAGCGGCTCCCGCCATTCAGCCCGGAGCGGACAGTCCAACCCACAGCGGGGCGTAGGCCGAAGCGTAGACTGGAAATGGGCTTCTTCCCCACAACAGCTCCGAATAAAAAGCAAAAAAATCCCCCTCAAATGAGGAGGATTTCTTCGATTAACATTACACTTCTTTTGGCAACACAATTCCACGATAAAGCTGAACCGTGATGTAATAGTAAATCGCATAGATCACAACGAAAATCAGCGTTGGAATCCAGATGTTCAGATACGGATCCAAGAGGATGAACGAGAACATCTCCATACCGATCAATACGTGCATCAGACCGACTATCGCCGGGAAAATGAATACCATGAACAGCTCTTTATAGATCGAGCCAACGAGCAACGATTGACGTACGCCGATTTTTCGCAGCATGCTGTAACGGTCTTTGTCACGGGAAGCACCGGACAAGATTTTGAACATTAGGCAGCTCGCCATCATCGCCAGGAAGGCAATGCCGAGGAAGAAGCCCATGAACATCGTCCCGCTTGTGAAAATATACATGCCCGCATACGTGCTGTATTTGGAAGATGTGTATACGTCTTTCGCTTCTACATTTGTGATAGACCCTATCAGTTGCTTTTGACGCTCATCCATTGCTTTTAATTCCTGCGTGTATTTCAAATAGTCGTCTACCTGGGCAAGGAGAACCTTGTGTTCACTTCCAGCGGTTTGCTCATACGTCGCCTGATCCACAACCAGAACAGATTTGCCCTCAATCATCTGGTAGTTGATAAAATTGGTGAATATCGCTTTGTCCCAATCCTCAGGAATAGCATCGTATTTACCTTTGTCTTCTTTTGACGCACTAACGATATACGTTTCTTTCGGAAGCGGATCTGTCACAAGTTTTGGCTGGTTGTCAGCAGAGTAATTTTGAATGCTGTTCGTGGAAAGCAACAGCGGATTTGCCAGCAAGTCTTCCTTCAAGTAGTAATACGCCTTGTCGTCGACCTTGTATCGATACGTATTTTGCTCCATGACGTTCATTTTTTTCAATGCCTGATAATCCGCTTCTACCGGATCATGCAGATTCACGTCATACATATGGAACACCGTGGTAAACAAATTGACGTTTTGCTGGAAGGCCAAGCCTCCTGCCATCGCCCCGACACCAAGCCCGATCAGCATGGCTACTGTGCCAAGGATTTTGGTCAGGTTGTTCACCCGAAAGCGCAGTTGAGCAAAGGTGAATGCGTTCAACTTGCTATCATTCAGCTTTTTATTTTTCTTCAAAGCCTGTACAAGAACGGGCAGCAACGAGATGAATATCAAGTACGTCCCGATTGTGCATGAAATAGCGCCTACGATAAAGCCGAGTGCTTGCAGGTACATAATCAAGTGCAGGCATGTATAGCCCAGAGCCAACAGGATAACACCAAGGATAGCGACCAAAACCGCTCCGATTCCTTTTGACTTGATTTTGTCATTCTGTTGCTCGGCACGGATGAGAGCGAGCTCAGTTGCACGAGCCAAACGAGCCGCATTGATCGTGGATGTGATGATAAACAGGATGAGGAAGAATCCCCATGTCATCCAAATCGCTGGCAGATAAAAAGGATAGTACCCATCCGTGGAAATCTCCAGCAGGTTCATGAGCAAAACGCCGATACCGCTTGCAAGCGCAATACCAACCAGACTACCGATCACCAGGGAAATAATCCCCATCGTCAATGTTTCCAGGAACAAAATCTGGCTGATTTTGCCCTTCTTCGCCCCTAGGACCATGTACATTCCGAGCTCTTTGCGCCGCAGTGAGAGTAGGAATGAGTTGGCATAGAAGATATAAAAAATCGTGATAAACGCCAGCAGGAATGCCCCTACATTGAAAACGATCTGAATCGAAGAGATCATCGAGTTGTTTTTCGTGTAATCAGAATTGAGGGCAAGCGTCTGGAACATGTAAAAAATCGAAATGGAGATGACCAGACCCACGAGCAGAACCAGATAGTCCTTCATCATCTTCCGCATACTGGACAAGGATAGCTTGAAAAGCATGAAACGTTACCTCCTAGCGTACATCATGTGATGCACCCAGCTCGGCCAGTACATCCAGAATTTGTTTGAAAAATTGCTGACGATCCCCCGTACGTTGAATCTCGGTGTACAGCTTGCCGTCCTGAATGAACAGGATACGTTTGCAATAACTCGCAGAAAAAGCATCATGCGTAACCATCATGATTGATACTTGGTGGTTCTCGTTCAAATCTGTCATCGTTTCCAGCAAGCTTTTCGCATTCTTCGAGTCGAGGGAGCCTGTCGGTTCGTCCGCCAGCAAAATCGCCGGATCATGCACAAGTGCGCGTGCTGCTGCTGCGCGTTGCTTTTGCCCTCCAGAAATTTGAACCGGATATTTTTGCAAAATCTCTTCGATCCCGAGTGTTTGTGCCACTTTACTTACTTTGTTGCTGATCTCTTTGGAAGGGACACCTTGCAGGGACAGCGGCAATGCAATGTTTTCATATACGCTTAAATTCTCTAGCAGATTGAAATCTTGAAAGATAAAGCCGAGCTTTTGCGAGCGAAAATCTGCGAGCTGGTTACGCTTCATCTGTGTAATGTTCGTTCCCGCAATTTCAATAAAGCCTTCCGTAGGACGATCCAGTGTGGAAATCACGTTAAGCAGAGTCGTTTTACCCGAACCGGATGGCCCCATGATTCCCACGAACTCTCCTTTATCTATGGTCAGCGATACGCCTTTTAAGGCATGCGACTGGCTCTCGCCTTTTGTCCCATATATTTTCTGAACGTCTTTTACTTCTAGTACAGCAGTACTCATGCTACGTTCCTCCATTCTTTCTATTGGCTAGCGTTCGTTGTTTCCGTCGCTATTAACTGTAACCAAATTCCAGAATAGGAGCTATTGATGTTCCTTACAGTTACCTTTCCATTTTGTAAGGTTTATTACGTGAGACGAAGAAAAGCCACCCGACGAGGGATGGCTTCCGTTGTAAGCTATTTTTTACTTTTGTTCTCTTCTTGTCTTTTGATCAGCATATCTACGATTATATCAATTTGTGCTGTGATCGCGATTGGGTCATAGCGATAGAATGTATCGTAGTCGTTGTAGAAAATTTGATTGTTTTTGGCAGCAGAGGTCGCATTCCAGACAGCGGACGCCTGCAAGGTTTTCAAGGCTTCGCTATTTTTGTCCGGATTGTAGAAAGTCACGAACATGTAATCTGCCGCATATTCTGGCAAAGTTTCCATGGACAGTTGTACGGTTTGCTCTTTGGATTTGTCTGCGTGCGGCATTTTCAGCTTCAATGCATTGTACACCGTTTGACCACCGCGCCCTGCGTTGTCACCGAAGATCCACAAATCTCCTTTGTTGGTCAGCTCGTAGAGACCGACAGTCGCATTCTCATCCACGATGCCTTTCAGCTTTTCGCGACCCTCGGCAGCCTTCTTGTCAAAGTCTGCAATGAACCTGTCAGCCTTTTCTTTATCGCCAACCACTTCTCCAAACAATTTGACCGTATCGTAAATATTTGTCGCCGTACCGAATGGGAGATAAACGGTTGGAGCGATTTTGGACAGGGCTTCATAATTGTCATCATACATGACGACGATGAGGTCAGGAGCGAGCTCTAATGTTTTCTCCACATTGATCCGCGGGCTACCCACGTCCTGCGCATTTTTTAACTGTTCCACAGTAAACGGGCTTTTGAAAGCTTCCGTCTCTGCACCGACTACATTTCCGCCTACTGCAATCAACTCGCCTGCGTAATAGTCAGTCACAATACGTTGTGGCTTGTCAGGAATTTGAATTGTTCCTTTTGGTGTTTCGATGCTGCGCATTTTGGACTTGTCAGTTGGCTTGGAAGCAGAATCTGTCGCGGGTGCTGGCGTTGCCGTATTGGCTCCACCGCATGCCGTCAAAAAAAGCGAGAACACAAAAATGACAGCAAGGACAGCTTTTCCTGTTTGGTTCGTAAGCATGATGAGCCTCCCTTATGTACGTTTGTAAGATAGATGTAAGTAATACCTTAGTCGATACTGATTATCATTATCATTGAAACTATAACAAAGAGAATTTTTACTGTCAATCAACCCGAGTGGTTTTGGTGCTGTTTACTTACCATGCATGTATGCTTTGTGTTACTATTTGGAATAAATTTCTTGTCAGGAGTGATCAAATTGTCCATCGAACCACTCTTACTTTCTTTTCCCGAGAGTTTTGAAACGAGTCGTCTACACATCCGAGCTCCCTTGGCCGGAGATGGTCAAATGGTTCACCTGGCACTGACGGAAAGTATAGAAGATTTGTGTCCGTGGATGCCCTGGGCACAAAGTCTTCCCACAGAAGAAAAGTCTGAGGTCAACGTTCGTCAAGCAAGACTGAAATTTTTGGAGCGTTCTGATCTCCGCCTCCATTTGTTTGATAAGCACTCTGGTCAGCTAATTGGCTGTAGCGGTCTACACCAGATTGATTGGGATGCAAGAAAATTTGAGATCGGCTATTGGGTTCGCACATCATGTAGGGGACAAGGTTACATTACCGAGGCAGTAGCTGGTATTACGAGCTTTGCGATCCGTGAGCTGCAAGCAAACCGTATCGTCATCCGATGTGATTCTCGAAATATAGCAAGCTCCCGCGTCGCTGAACGGTCGGGATTTATCTTAGAAGGAATCCTTCGAAAAGACGAGCGCAGCATCGATGGTACGTTACGTGACACGATGGTTTACGCAAAGGTTCGGGGCATTGATTTTTAATTTTTCCATTTGATAACCAAAAGAGGCGGATCTTCTCCGCCTCTTTTGGTTACATTTCTGCTTACTCCTGAATACTCACCTTGCCGCCATCTGCAAGCAGCGTCTGGCCTTTTACTACGACTTTATCTCCATTCGCTAGGCCGGATACTATTTCAATCAACTCGCTTGTCGAGTTACCCGTCGACACTTCCACTTGCTTGGCTGTTTCCCCTTCCAGCTTGAACACGTATTGTCTGCCTTCACGATCAAATACCGCCTTGCGAGGAATGACCAGTGACTTCCCTCCTGCTGAATCTTGCGGGAAGGTAACATTCACGACCATATCGGACTTCAATTCATGGGAAGCATTCGGGATCGTGATTTCTACTGGATAGGCTTTGAGCTGAGAATCCATGACCGGACTAATCGCCGTTACTTTTGCATCAATCGTTTTTCCTGTAGATTGCACGTTTACTTTGACGACTGTTCCTACCTTTACTTTCGTCACATCTGCTTCGGACAAATTCGCTTTGACCACAAGTGGATTCGTTTTGACGACGGTCACAATCGGTTGCTGGCCTGCCATCTGCCCTACTGCTCCGGTCACACTTGCGACAAATCCGTCGATTGGGGAGACCACCGTTGCATTCGCCAATTGCTCACGAGCATTTTGCAGTCTGACCTCAGACTCCGTTACGCTCGCTGCCGATACTTGCACACCAGTTTTTTGTTTCGCGCTTTGCAGCTTCTGCTTTGCATTGTCATAGGAAATCTGGGCTTTTGTGAGCGTTGTATTTGCCTCATCCATTTTCTCAGCAGCAATCGCTCCCTGCGAAAATAGCTGCTGATTACGCTGTTGATTCAGTTTTGCGTCTGCAAGCGCTCGTTCTGCTTCCGTCAAATCATTTTGTGCTTCCACCAAGCCTTGGTTAGAAGTGCTGCCTGCTTGGGTTAAATTCGCTTTTGCCACTCGGAGAGCTGCTTCTTGTTCTCTTACGGTGTTAGACAGCTCATTCTTATCGAGTGTAAACAATAATTGTCCTTTTGTTACGGGCTGACCCAGCTTTACGGGTAGAGACGTTATTTTCCCACCGGTCTTTGGTGACAATTGAACTTCCTCACTTGGTGCCAATTTCGCAGTCAGTCCAGACTCAGATGTGACCACACCTGGTGCTACCGTTGCAACCTGTACAGGGGTAACCGTTTCTGCTGGTTGGGCAGCAGTCGTCGCTGCATCCTCCTGGCTTGCGCAGCCTGTGATCAAGGTGAAGGTGAGTAACGCCACAATCGCGATTCTTTTATTTATGATCATGAATGGTTCCTCCTCTTTTCTCATGCGTTTGTCGATTCCAACGTGGTAAGGCTTTTCTTTTCCTGCTTTTGCTTGCGTTTGTTGCGCCTCTTCTGCCCCATCTCGTCAAACCATACGGTAACCACAGGTACGAGTATCAGTGTGATCATGGTGGAGAAGATCAGACCATACATGACGGTAGTAGCCATTGGCGCTTGCAGTTCTAAACCAGACCCGGCAGCAACGGAGAGCGGAGCAATAGCCATAATCGTCGTGAGGGTTGTCATCAAAATCGGGCGTAGACGAGCAGGCCCCGCATGTAAAATCGCTTCATGTAACTCCCAACCTTTTGCACGCAACTGATTGATCAAATCGATTAACACAATTGCATTGTTCACGACCAGACCAATCAGCAAAATGTACCCGATCAAAACAGATACGGTAATAGGTGTGCCTGTAAACAAAAGCCCTAATATGACCCCAGTAAGGCTCGGAGGAACCGAGAACATGATGATAAATGGACTGAAGAGTGATTCAAACTGAGCAGCCATAACCATGTACACAAGCACGACGGACAAGACAATCGCAAGACCCAGATTCACAAAAGAATTTCCCATATCCTCGCTCTGCCCGCCCATTTCGATGGTGTATCCATCCGGAACATTCAGCTTTTTGATGATATTCGTAATTTCCGACGCGGCCGCTTGCAGGTTATCCCCGATCAAATCGCTTGTGACCGTCACTTCACGCGTCATGTTTTTGCGCTCAATCGATGGCGGTACATCGACTTTGCTGATGGTCGCTACAGACGTGAGGCTGATTTGAGCGCCCGTCGGCGTGGAAATACGCAGGTTCTTCAAGTAATTGATATCTTCCTTATAGTCTTCTGGCAGCTTGAGATTGATATCAATTTCATCTTCGCCCGTACGATACTGGGTAACCGTTTGACCTTGGAAAGAAGTTCGCACAGCAGAAAGGATTTCATTTGTTGTCAATCCGTACAAGCTCGCCTTCTCTGTATTGACCTTCACATCGAACTCCTGACTCATTTCCTGAACACTGGTAGAGACGTTCATCGTTCCCGGTACCTTGGCTATTTCCCCTTTCACAATCTCGCTCAGTTCCGTTAAGACGTCCAGATCATCTCCGCGAATTTCAATTGAGATAGCTGCTCCGCCCCCCATACCACCGGAAAGGGATTTCACCTTGATATCGGCTCCAGCAATATGCTTGACTTGCTCTTGCAGGCCTACAGCAATTTCCTCTGTCGATCGCTGTCTCGTAGAAATCTCTCCTACGTGCAGTTCGATCGTTGCGTTATGAGAAGTAGATGCACCGCTCTCTGAAATACCGTCGCCACCTCCGACCGAGGACTTGACCAATTTCTTTTCTGGCACTTGATTGACCACTTCTTCTACTTGCTTCATTACTTTTTCTGTTTCCGTCAAGATAGTACCCTTTGGCAGCTTGATCTCTACCTGAATTAATCCTTGGTCCATATCTGGGAAAAACCCGGCTCCGAGAGATGGAACTAGCATCAATGAGCCAATCAGCATGGCAAAAGCAGATCCAATCACCGTTTTCCGATGACCCAATGCCCATTTGAGCACCCTTTGATAGCCTTTTTCCACTTTGTGGAATCCGATATTAAACCAGATTAGTGGATTGATGCCGCGATAGTTTTCGTGATTCGTAT
Source organism: Brevibacillus sp. Leaf182 (assembly GCF_001423865.2). Lineage (NCBI taxonomy): Bacteria > Bacillati > Bacillota > Bacilli > Caryophanales > Paenibacillaceae > Brevibacillus > Brevibacillus sp. Leaf182. Next base: position 300,013 of record NZ_LMPN02000020.1, read on the forward strand.
GCTCCGGTATTGTTTTTAACATGCGCGCACTCATCATCGGAACCAACAAGAAGGTGAAAACGAGTGCTGCGATGTGCGAGTATACGACTGTCAATGCCAACGGGGCAAACAGCTCAGCAACAAGACCTTCTGTCAGCGCAATCGGCAAAAATACGCAGATTTGCGCCAATGCGGAAGCCATTACTGCCGTTCCTACTTCTTTGGAACCGATCAATGCCGCTTCCATCATACTCTTGCCCTGCTCCCGTTGACGGAAAATGTTTTCCAGCATAACCACAGCAAAGTCTACTAATGATCCTAATCCGAGCGTGAGACCTGCTAGGGAAATCAGGTTGATAGTTTGACCTGTCATGTACATCAAGAGGAAGGTCGATATGATCGATACAGGCAGGACAATGACAGCAATGAGCATAGATGACAGACTGCCCAAGAAGAAGAACAGCATGAGTACGCCAATGGCACCACCTGCCAGAGCATGTACTACCGTGTTGTCAACGGAGCTCTGAATGTATGTGGAGGTATCGAAAACGATACGTGTTTCTACATTGGGTGGAAGCGTGCTATTAATTTTCTCCAGCTCAGCCTTTACGTCTTTCGCGATTTTAATCGTATTGCCGCCGGTGCCTTTCATCACGGCAATTCCCAAGCTCGGCTTTCCATCAATGTAGCTCAGATTGGTCACTTCTTTGATCGTATCTGTTACGTTGGCGATATCACTCATTCGGATGAAGCTTCCTCCGACAGAGATCGGAGTGAGAGCTACGGTATCCACACTCGTGAACTCACCTTGCACACGAATACTGGTCTTTCCGTCACCTTCCCGTATCGCACCGGCTGATCCGGATATATTGTTGTTTTCTAGTGCTGACTTGATTTGATCCAATGTCAATCCATAAGCTGCTAGTTTGGCTGGGTCCACGATGATGTCCACGATACGCTCTTGCCCACCAGTGACACTTACAGAAGCAACACCGTTAATTCGTTCCAAGCGGGATTTAATCAAATCATCCGCGATTTTTTTCAGTTTGTTGACATCTTGATCGCCAGTTACAGCCAGGTCAATAATCGGCTGGCTTGACGGATCATATTTCAACACCCTTGGTGAACCAGCCGATTCAGGCAAGCTCCCTCGGACCAAATCTACTTTATCTCGCATATTCAGCGTCGCTTGATCCATGTTTGTTCCCCACTTGAAATGGAGGATGACCGAGGAGGAGCCGTTAACAGAAGTGGATGTGATCTTGTCTAAATTCGGAACCGTGCCTAATACATTTTCCATCGGTTTGGTAACCAGCTTTTCTACCTCAGCCGGAGCCGCCCCCTCAACAGATGTCACAACTACCGCAACCGGCGAACTCAATGACGGCATCAGTTCAATGGCCAAGCGCGGAAAGGTAACCAAACCAAAAATGAAGATGGCCACGGATATCATAATCATGGTGACCGGACGTTTAATGGAAAGTTCAGATATATTCAAAATTTTCTCACCCCTTCATGGATAGAAAGTTCCAACGTATCAACTCAGTATTTCCTTTTCTAAAATAAGCTCGCGTAAAGAATGGAGAGTTGCTGGCGTGCAACTGATCCCCTCTTGCAGGTTCCTATTCGCAAGTACGCGCTCCGTCAATGCTGCCCACACAATTCGCCGATCCGATTTATCACGAAATCTGCGCACCAAGTTCATCTGCTCCAGCCGACTAATTAATCCCGAGGTTGTACTATAGGAAAGATTAATAGCTTTGCTGATCTCACCCATTGTTTTTGGGCTGATCGCGATTTGTTCTAGAATGAGAACTTGTTGCCAGGTGATATCACTTGAATCCAATGCTTGCATGGAAAGCGCGGAAAACACGCTACTCGTTTCCTGTAGAATCTTCGCTAACTGAAACAGTTCGTTCATAAAAGCCTCCCTACCCATTTTTTGGGGACCCTCTCTCGTTCGGGGTGTTCCCCTCCACAAATCACATTTTACTTATGCGATTGGCCCCCGAAGTCTATCGGGTAGTCAAATTATGGAATCCGATTTTATCTATCCAGAGATAGAAGACCGTACACCCGGAGATAGACGACAGCGCATGCTAAAATGAAACTATAATGGGTACGTATTCCAAGAAAGGAGGTTGTTTTCTTGAACGATTCAACTGCATCTTTACGCTCTCGTTTCCTGCTCATTTGTTTTTTTGTATTGATCTCATTTTTTCTCATTCCAACTGCTTACATGCATGAATCCACCATTCCCTTTATCATCTCTCTGATCATCATCTTCTGCTTCCTGCTGATGTTTCTCAGACCAAAAAGGAACTGGAAGCCTTATCAAAAAGACATCGCCATTATCGTGATTGGTACCGTGTCATTTATCAAGGTTCTATATGTAGGGGAAGAGATCGGTTTATCCTTGCCATTGGTAGCTTTTATTGGTTTTCACATTTTGGAACGTCGAGCATTGTACTATGCGATTTTTTTTGGCACATGCTCCTTTTCTTATATGTTTTTTTATAAAGACTATATGTTTGAGGAGGTAATAGGCTATGTCGTGGCCTATATCGGATGGTATATTGGCGCACGAGGATTATCTCTTCAAAATCAAGCAAAGGAATCGAGTCAGCAGCATCTTAAACAATTGCAAAAGGCGCATGTTGAACTCCAGGAAGCTCATTCTGAACTTCAAGAGGCATCTGTGAATACACTCCGTGCCGCTGTCCTCGAGGAGAGGACCAGAATCGCCCGCGATGTTCACGACGCTTTGGGACACAGTCTCACATCCCTGATCGTTCAATTGAATGCTTTGAAATACATGCTGCAAGGTGGACCAAGTGACGCACAGGAGGTTGTCCGTGACATGCTTACGGTATCCAAGCAAAGCCTCGATGATATACGCTCGTCTGTTCATACATTAGCCGCAGACAAATCCTCTCTGGGAATCACACCGCTGCGTATACTCTTATCACGAGCCCAACAGCATACCGACATCAAAATGCAATTGATCAGTCCCAATCCAGATATTCCCCTCTCACAGCAGATGACTATTACGCTTTACCGGATTCTCCAAGAAGCGATTACCAATTCCATCCGGCATTCTGATGCAACAGAGATTTTTATCACGATTGAAAAAAAGCAAAACTTTGTTTTCCTCTCCATTTGGGACAATGGGAATATTACGAGTCATCATCAAATCAAACCGGGTTTTGGTTTAACAGGTATCGCAGAACAAACGAAGCAATTAAACGGAGACCTTTCCTATTCCATTCGAGCGCCCCACGGCTTTCAAATTGATATCAGTTTTCCGCTTTGATGAGCAAATAACGATGTAAACGGAGGAATGCCTGCATGGTAAATCAAAACAAAAAAGAGACCATTCGCGTGGTCCTGGTCGATGACCAAACGATGATCCGTCAAGGATTGGGGTATGTCATAAAAATGCAGAAGGATATGGAAGTAAGCGGGGAGGCTTCCAATGGAGAAGAAGCGGTAAAGCTCGTAGGCGAAGTCATTCCTGATGTAGTCTTAATGGATGTACAGATGCCGAACATGTCCGGAATCGATGCAACCCGAGAAATCACTCGACTCCATCCTTTGATAAAAGTATTAATCCTCACAACCTTTGACACGTACGATTACATCGTAGACGGTATTCGCGCAGGTGCTATCGGCTATATGCTAAAGGATTCCGATTCACAGGACATGCTGGACCTCATTCGCAGGGCCCATCAGGGAGAGGCGCTGTTCTACACGGCTACTGCTGCCAAGGCTCTAGCAGAGGCTCTACAGTTTCAACAAAAGAATCACCAATCTGCCTCTCATTCTGACTCTGATACTGACTCTGTGCTTCCCCCTCTTGTCATGTTAGATCAGTTGACCGATCGAGAGCAGGACGTACTTGAGCAGCTATCCTACGGTAAACGGAACGAGCAAATTGCACAGCACTTGCTCATCTCCGAGGGAACCGTCAAGACGCATATCCATCGGATTTTGCAGAAAATGGGCGTAGAAGATCGTACACAGGCCGTTGCCAAGGCGATCCGGTATAAAATCGTGAAATAAGGAAGGACTATCCGATCTCCACTTCCAACAACGGCAATACTCTTCCTGGGAACACGGTAGACACGATTTCTCCTACTCGCTTTGCTCCCCTCGACAAGTAAAACGGTTCTGCGTACGGGTCACTGTGGATGGTGATGACTGGGATTTCCAGCTTTTGTGCCACCTTCACCATATGCTGCCACAGAGCCTTTCCGTAACCTTTTCCGACTGCTTCCGGTTCCATGAACAAAAAGCCTAATAGCCACTGCTCTTGCTCTGCATCCTTTTCCAGACTCATGAAGCCCTTGATACTGCCCTCATCCTCTAACACATATACTTCGTGTTCCTCGATATGGGCAGGTGATAGCGTAAGGTCGTCGCGACAGGCCTCCATGAATTCATCACTGTATCCCCAATACGCTTTGGAGCGATAGGCTAGCTCGCTCAGTTCGCTTGCTTCTTGTCCTTTTGCTCTGCGGATATTCATATTAATCGTTCCCTTCCTTTGCTGCGATCTCCGTAAGGCGCTGTTTGATATCCCCTGTACAAACACCACCATGATAGGCAATCACTGTCTCAATGTCGAACGCAAGCAGCTTGCGGATCGATTGTAGGGCAGTCGTTTGATCAGGCGTGAATTCGGGATTGAAAGGCATCAGTACCCCCTCTAATGCTGTGAGGGCGTCTCCTGAAATCAACGTCTTGCTCGGAATATGATACAAAGAGATGTGATCTGGCGAATGACCGGGCGTATAAATCACCTGAATACCTCCACAGTACGGGAGAACGACGCCATCCTGTACGGCATGATCCACTTTTACCGGAGGAGTAAGTAGCCCGCTTTTGATCAAAGGTGTTTCTCCAGCCAGATACGGAATCGCTACTTCGTGAGCAACCACCTGTATGCGTCCTTCCGCTGCTGCTACCATTTCAGGCAAGCTGCCGATATGATCCCGGTCTTGATGGGTAATGATGATTTTTGTCAATTTTTCAAAAGGAATCCCTTCTTGCGCCAGTACGTTCTGAATCAACTCCAATTGTCCAGGGATGCCTGTATCTACAAGAATGGCTTCATTCTCATCCCATAGAACCGCGGTGTGAACCACGAATGGATTGCCTCCTGCGTTCATCTCCAGTTTGATCGTTTTGATTCCTTCTGTTTGGGTCAAATCGGACACCTCCAGCATTTGCTCGAATCTGAATCGTATGAATTATTCCTCAAAGATAGACAAGAATCCTTTCCCGACCTAATTTGTCAGCAGATGCGCTTGCACAAAAAAATGGTCATCGCAATGGACGACCATTTTTCCCCACTTACTTTGCTTCCTTTTGACGATAGACTTCCTTCCCTTCAACCAAGGTCAGCACGACTTTCGCATCCTTGATTTGCGTGGCTGGAATTTTAAACAAATTTTTATCGAGCACGATAAGATCTGCCTTCTTGCCGACTTCGATCGAGCCTGTGATATCATCCACGTGGTTGGCGTAAGCACCATCAATCGTGAAGCTGGCGATCATTTCCGCAAGCGTCGCACGCTCGTCTGGGTTGGCAATTTTGCTCGGATCAGTTACACCATCCTCGATTCGCGTAATGCCTTGTTGAATGCCGTGCAATGGATTGAATTCTGGCGTTACGATGTAGTCAGACGAAGAAGCTACATGCACCCCTTTATTCAAAAAGCTCTTCATCGGGTATTCTTTTTCTGCACGTTCTTTCCCCAAATACGGTACTTCGATCTCTTCGTAGTAGCCCTCTTCCTGCATAAACCAGAACGGCTGCACGATTCCGACTGCACCCAGCTTTTTAAAGCGCTCGATGTCTGTTTCATTGACCAGTTGCAAGTGAACGAGCGAGTGGCGAGCATCGTGCTTGCCATTTTGTTTTTCAGCGAGCTCCATACCGTCCAGTGCAATACGGGTAGAAGCATCCCCAATGGAATGGACGTGCAATTGGAAGCCTGCCTTGTCCACTGCGGTAGCTGTTTGATTGTAAACCTCTTGCTTCCAGATTAATTCTCCGTTTGTTTCCTTATGGATATACGGCTTTTCCAAGTAAGCTGTAGCGCCTTCTACGACACCATCCAAGAAGATTTTGACGGCGTTGACTTGGAATAGCGGGTTTTGATTGCGCTCACGGATTTTTACGAATTCTGCGACCTGCTCAGGTCCTTTTTCCGGATTCGCTGTCAATGCATTGCGGAAGCGGATGGTCAGCTTGTCCTCTTTCGCGAGCTCCTCGTATGCTTCCAATACGTTTGGATAGCGTAGCATATCCGGGTCGCGCACGGTCGTTACGCCGCGTTCAACCGCTTTTTCTTGGTATGCTTCAATTCCGGACTTGTATTGTTGTACGGTGTATCCGCCGATTTTTGACAGTACCAGATCCATTGCGCTTTCACGCAACGTTCCAGATGGCTCTCCTGTTTTCGGATCGCGCTCGATAATGCCGCCTTCAGGGTTTGGCGTGTCCTTCTTGATTCCGGCCAGCTTCAATGCTGCCGAGTTCACCCACAATGAATGTCCATCATCCGAGGTCAACGCGATTGGAGTCGTTGGAACGATTTTATCCAATACTTCCTTGCGCGGACCGATACCAGGCACAACCGGGTTGCTCCAGCCGCGTCCTTGCAATGTTGGTTCGTTTGGATGTTCTTTTACGAATTTCTCAATGGTTGCAACGTATTCCTCGACAGAGCCTCCGTCAAACAAATCAATGGAGTAAATGAGTCCCGTCGTTTTGCTCGCATGCGTATGGCTATCGATAAAACCTGGCAACACCATTTGGCCTTTCAGATCGATAACTTTCGTATCCTTGCCGATATGTGCTTTTGCATATTCATCTGCGCCGACAAAGACGATTTCATCACCGCGAATGGCCACTGCCTCTGCCCAGTTGTTCTTCATGTCCACTGTGTAGACCGCGCCGTTGGTTAGCACGACATCTGCTGGCTGTTTCGCCCCTTCCGCAGCAAAAGCCGACATCGGGCTCATCAGCGCTGTGGCGAGCAATGCGCTGGTTAACTTTTTCCCAAACACGTTAAAATCCCACCTATCTATTTATCTAAGATGAAAAGAATGCCAAAACTGATTGTAGCATCGCAACTCTGAAAATTCCATGAAATCCGGTCGAAAATTAGTATTTTTTCCCGATTTATAACGAAATTCATCACATAATGACCACCTGAATTGGTCAAATTGGTAAAAGGTTAATTTGACTACGATAGATGAGGCGTTGTATACTCATAAATGTTTTAGTGGGTAAACATTTAACTCCATATATAATTAAGCAATGAAAACAGGAGAGGGTACCATGCAAAGCCAAGTCAATTTTGAAGAACTGTATATACAGCTCCAACGAAAAGTTTCAACTGAGTCACACAAGCGTCTGGACCCACTCGTATCAGGATCACAAGCCATGCTTTTGCGAATTCTAGATATGAACGGTCCGCAGAAGGCATCTTCTATTGCAGAACGTATGAACATTACCCCCGGAGCTGTTACGAGTCTTGCTGATAAATTGATTGCTTGCGGCTACGCCACGAGAAATCGTGACAGTACGGATCGCCGCGTCGTGCAACTGGACATAACCGATGAAGGAAGAGAAATCCTGCGGCAATACAAAATCATCGTGAGAAATACCATTGAACAGTTTTTTGCAGGCGTATCTGATGAAGACAAGCAACACTTAGTCCGCATCTATCACCAGGTTTTGAAGAATATCGAGCAACAAAGAGAGGAGCATCAAGATTGCAACAATTGACAGAGAAAAAGAAAGTAACAATTATGATCGCGATTATTACGGCTATGTTTTTCGCCGCGATCAACCAGACCATTATCGGTGTTGCCATGCCGCGTATTATCTCAAAGCTGGGTGGCATGGATTACTATTCGTGGGCGATTACGATTTATTTACTGACCTCAACCGTTGCTTCTGTGCTGGTTGGGAAGCTCTCCGATATATATGGAAGAAAACCGTTTATTTTAACGGGTATCGCGTTGTTTAGTATCGGAGCCTTGTTGTCCGGGTTTTCTACCGATATTTTTCAACTAATTACGTATCGTGGCATTCAAGGGGCGGGTGCCGGGATCATCATGTCCACTGCTTTTACCGCCATGGGTGATCTGTACGAACCTCGCGAGCGCGCAAAATGGGGCGGAATCATGAGTGCTGTCTTCGGCGTATCCAGTGTGCTCGGTCCTCTGATGGGCGGCTATATCGTTGACCATCTCGACTGGCACTGGGTGTTCTGGATCTTCTTGCCGATTGGCGTGATTGCCTTTCTGTTGATCATGATTCACTTCCCAAAAGTACCGAAGCAAGAAGGAGAGTCTGTCGACTACTTCGGCTCGCTGTTCCTGACGCTCACCATCGTACCGATGCTGCTCGCCTTCTCGTGGGCAGGTAATGGCCCGGGCAAATACACTTGGGGCTCGTGGCAAATTATTGGTTTGTTTGCCGTCACCATCGTTGCGTTAATCGTGTTTATTATGATTGAGATGAAAGTAAAGACTCCCGTGCTTCCGCTTGGTCTGTTTAAAAACAGTATTTTTACTGTCTCCAATCTGGTTGGATTCTTCCTCAACGCGGGGATGATGGGCGCTATCATTTATGTGCCGTTCTTTGTCCAAGGGGTCAAAGGCATCTCCCCGACGATGGCCGGTTATGTGGCGATGCCGATGTCGATTGCCATGCTCGCGACCTCCGCACTCGCCGGACAAATCATGACCAAGACGGGAAAATATAAAAAGATGGCGCTGGGTGGACTTCTCGTCATGACCTTGGGCATGGTGCTGATGTATTTCATGTCGCCAGTCACACCGATTTACTTGCTCGTGATCTACATGATCATTCTCGGTTTGGGGATCGGGATTGCGATGCCGGTCTTCTCCTTGACCGTGCAAAATGCAGTTGCACCACAGCAATTGGGTGTCGCTACAGCAACGTCGCAGCTTTTCCGCAACCTCGGTGGGACCATTGGAATTGCTGTCATGGGAACCGTCATGAGTGGCAGCATGTCTGCAAAAATGACGCAACTGTCGGGAGCCATGGGTCAAGCGAACAATCCCGCAGCAGCCGACCCTGCTCTGGCAGAGAAGCTGGCGCTCTTTACGAATCCGCAAAATTTGTTGGATCAGCCGAAAATTGAAGCCACGCTGGCTAGTTTGCCACCGGATTTGCAGCCGCTGTTTACTCACATGCTGGATATGATCCGGGAAGCGATGAGCTATGGGATTACGACTACGTTTTTGACTGGGGCGATTGTAGCGGGAATCGCTGTCATCATCGCGCTGTTCCTGAAGGAAATTCCACTGCGTAGTGGGAAGATGGGACAGAAGCCGGAGGGCGAAGCAAGAAAGGCTTAATAGGAAAAAGGAAGAGGGCGCTTGTCCTCTTCCTCAGGCTGTCGAGAAAGTCGACAGCCATTTTTATTTTACTTAA